>ONAB01000005.1 GCA_900315705.1 uncultured Bacteroidales bacterium
TCTGATACCCCCAAAGGAGGAAAAGAGATGAATGAAAAAATTAACAAATATGCAATGAAAAATAAGAGACGAACGGTCAACCTTATTTAGGCATTGACAAATGGTCTCCGGTCTATGGTCTATGGTCTTTGAACTTTGAATTTTGAATTTTGAATTTTGGACTCTAACCTTTAACCTCTAACCCAAAACAATTCTTCATTCTTAATTCTTCATTCTTCATTACTCCTCCTTATGGTAGTACCCATAGTGCCCGTACCCGTACTTGTAGCCGTAGCGGCTGTAGCCATATTTGTAGCCGTACTTATAGCCATATTTGTAACCGTAGCGGCTGTAGCCGTAGCGGCCGTCGGCGCCGGTGGTGGCATTGAGGACGATGGTGAGGTTGTTGTATTTGTGGCTGGTGTGGAGTTCTTCGATTTCGGGGACCATACTGCGCTCGAGGAGGCCGCAGCGTATCACGAAGATGGTGCGATCCACATACTTGTTGACAATCTGCGGGTCGGCGACGATATCCACGGGCGGGCAGTCGATGAGAACGTACTCATACTCGTCGCGCAGCTGGGCGATGGTGTTGCCGAAGAGCTCGGTCTCGAGCAGCTCGGTGGGGTTGGGCGGGATGGTGCCCACGGGCAGATAGTTGAGCGTGGGATAGTCGTCGCTCTGGACGATGACATCGTGAATGTCCTTCTCTTGGCCACCGAGGAAGTTGGCGAGACCGCGCTTCGGGGAGAAGATGTAGGCGGAGAGGGAGGCGTGGCGGAGGTCGCCGTCGATGACCAGCACCTTCTTGCCCTTGATGGCGAGGGTGATGGCCGTGTTCATCGTGATGAAGGACTTGCCGGATCCCGGGTTGAAGGAGGTGAGCATAATGACATTGGAGACTTTGTCCTTGTTCATAAACTCGAGGTTGGTGCGCAGCACGCGGAAGGCCTCGTTGATGACGTTACGGCTGCCCTGCTTCACCACGATCACGTCGCCGAAGCCCTGGGGCTGCTCCACAGGGGTTTCACCCCCCTTGTGTTTCTTGATATTCTCGCGAATCTCCTTCAGCTTCTTCTTCTCCTCCTTCACGCTGTGCGCCATCGGAATCTCTCCGATAAAGGGCATCGTGAGTTTCTCGAGGTCTTTGCGGCCCCGCACGGTGGTGTTGAGATACTCCTGCAGGAGAATGATGGCAATGGGAATGGCTAACCCCGCCAAGAAGGCTACTAAGAGAATCATAGATTTGCGGGGTTTGGTGGGGGCACTGCTACCGTTAGGATGCTCAATCACGCGGGTGTTGTAGGCGGTGAAGGCCTGCGAGAGCTCATTCTCCTCTCGTTTCTGGAGCAGGTAGAGGTACAGGGCCTCCTTCACCTTCTGCTGACGCTCCACCGAGAGCAGGTACTTGGCCTGGGTGGGGTTGGCGGCCAGACGGGCGTTGATCATACGCTCGGCACCTTGGTAAGTAGCCAGCTGAGCATTGAGGGTAGCAATCTGGTTGTCGATGGAGGTAATGATGTTGCGACGCATAGCCTGCAGTTTTTCGTCGGCCTCCAACACGAGTGGATTCTGCTCGCTGCTGTTGGCCACGAGGCCGTTGCGGCGGAGCATCAGAGTGTTGTAGTTGGAAATCTGTCCCTCGATATGGCTGTTGTTGATACCCGTGTTGACAGGCAGCAGCTGGTTTTGGCCCGTCTCGTTGGTCAGGTAGTTGCGAATATAGCGCGTGATGGAAATCTGGTTGTTAAGGTCTGTGATGCGGGCACTGGCCTCGCTGTTCTGGCTGAGGTACATATTGGAGACGGCATTCACGTCGGGCAGCAGGTTCTCGCTCTTGTAGGAGGAGATATCGCTATCCACATTGCCGAGTTCCTGCTCGATGACCTGCAGACGGTCATCGATGAACATAGAGGTGCTGACGGTGATCTGGTTCTTGTCTTTGAGCCAGTTGCCGTTATAGACGGCGATGAGCATATTGATCACATCGTCGGCCCGCTTGATGTTGATATCATTGGCGGTGATGGCCAGCACATCGGTATTTTTCCCATCCAGGGCAATGGAGACCTTGCCCTTATAGCGACGGGCCGCGCTGAGAATGGAGGAGCGGCTGACGTGAATGGGACTGTATTTCTTATTTTCGTAGAAGTCGGTCTTGGAGACGCAAAGCGGGCCAACGGGGGTGGCAACCGTGTCGCCCAGTTTGGCCGTCACCTTGCCCTTGCGATCCTCGCCGCTCTTCACGAAACTGGAGAGGGTGACCTGTCCCTTGTCGAGTTTCAGGTCGAAGGAGGCGGTCATATTGTCGGGCGCATCGATGAGTTCCACGGTCACGGGCAGGCTTCTGTCGTAGAGCACCACGGGATGGAAAAGGCCGTCCTGCGAGTAGTTCATATCGAGATGGAGGCGCCGCACCATATCCATCATATTGTCAAGCGACTGCATCGTCTTGATCTCGTTGTTGATGTTGACGCTCGAGCGGAAGAGTCCCATATCGGAGAACTCGCCCATATCCATAGTGGAACGGCCCTTGTCGTCGGACTTCACCAGCAGCTTGGCGCTGCGGGTATAGACCGGGGTGGTCTTGAGCAGATAGAAGACCGCGCCGGCCATAATGATGGCTACGGAGATGAGGAACCAGTGCCATTTGGCAAGGCAGTGGTAGAAGATGCTTTTAATCTGAACAGTGCTGTCGTTCTGTTCGTTGATATTCTGATTCTCTTGCATTGTTTAGAATATTTTTACTTAACTAAAAACCAGCCAGCCACTTCAATATTACGGGCGGGTGAAGACCCTGATGGTGGTGGAGAGGGAAGTGAGGAAGGAGGCAATGGAGATCCAGAAGGAGACGGAGCGGACGGTATTGCCGTTCACAGTGGATTCGTTGGCCCGTTTCTTGTTAGGTTCCACGTAGATGTAGTCGTTCTGGTGGATATAATAGACAGGCGAGTTGACCACATTCTCGTAGGAGCGCATATCCACCTGGTAGGCGTAGAGCTGGCCCACGGTGTCGGGGCGCAGCACCAGCACATTGTCGCGCTTGCCGTTGATGGTCATATCGCCCGCCTGGGAGATGGCGTCGAGGATGGTCACGCGGTCGCGGGTAATGCTATACATACCCGGGGATTTCACCTCACCCATAATGGAGTATTTCAGGTTGACGAACTCCACGGTCACCACGGGGTCGTTCACCAGGTTGCGGGAGATGAGCTCCTGCTTGATGTAGGCCGACACCTGGTCGCGGGTCATCCCGGCCACATAGATGCTGCCCAGCACGGGAAAGTCGATGGTGCCGTCGCCCTTCACGATATAGCCGACGGTGCCCTGATTGGAACTACTCACTTGCTCACTGGTATTGCCCAGCACGCGGGTTGTATAGGGCATATTGAAGAGGGCGGCGAGTTCGGGGTTCTTGCTGCTCACGATGATGGAGATCTTGTCCTCCACGCGGAGGGTGATCTCGGGGGGCAGTTTCTGTTGGGTGCTCACGGAGTCGGTCTGCACCTTGATATCCTGGAAGTAGGAGACCTGTTTCTGCGTGGCGCAGGAGGCCATCAGCAGGAGGGCTGCGAAGAGGGGAAGAAGATGTTTCATATTGCTTTTTTTGGGGGATTTGTTTCGATTGAGAATGGAGAATGGAGAATGGAGAATGGGGAATTATAAACTAAGAAACTAAGAAATTAAGAAACTAAGAAACTAAGAAATTAATCGTCTAATCGATTTAACCTTTTAACACTTAACCCTTAACCTTTTAACCTTCTAATCTATAATCTTTTACTCTATTTTTTCCAAAAAACACGACGGTATATACGATGTGGCGACGGCGACGATGCCTTCGATAGCGACGATGAGGCGTTTGTCGCCGCGGATGCGTTTGATGTAGCCCTCGGCGCCTTGGAAGAGGCCGCCGGTGACGCGGACGTGCTGGCCGGTTTTGAAGGTCTGGGCGTCGATGTCCATATATTCGAGGTCAGGGGCGTTGGTGTCGGTCACCATCCGGAAGATCTGCATCTCGCGGTCGGGGATGATGGCGGGTTGCCGGCTGAGTCGATAGGTATAGAGCATCGCGCGGCCCTCGAATTCGCGCTGCACCTGCTGAGCCTCCTCGGTTGTTCCTTTAAAAAAGAGCAGGGAGTTGACCGCCGGCTTTTTAACAAAAACTTTCTTTCCCCGTCTGTTTTTCGATTCAACTTTAACGGGATAGAAACAATCCAAGGAAATATTCTTCAGATCGGCTGACAATTGCAGCACCTTATTGAAAAACACCTTGAGAGCAAACCAATGTCTGGCCGGTTCTGGAATCACAGAGAACGGGCGGCAACTAATTAGTAATTGGTAATTTACAGCAAATACGACATACAAGTGTCGGCTAACGCAGGGACAAAATCCTCCATTCCTCCCTTATAATAACAAAGAAGGTAAAGGGGAGGGATATCCAAATATTTGATTTATGGAATACGGCGTGCCTACGGACCCAGTGGCAGGGAACCGCCCTCCTGTCCAAGCAAACATACATACTGCGCTTAGCGCGGCAAAGATATAAAATTTTCACATACAGGGGGGGAAATTTTACATATTTATTTTTTATAGGCGATTTGCGACTTACGGTTTACGATTTGCGATTTGCGATTTACGGTCTATGGTCTCCGGAGCGGGGCGTCGGAAAAGGGACGCACCATCACAGCAGGCCAGCGGCCTGCGGGGGTGCGTAGGATATGGCCGGGGAGAGAGAGCATCGCACGCCGGAGGTGTGCGGGGTATTGCGCATCAGGAGTCGCCACAGCGCATCGCCCTTCCGTTTCGCGGCGAGAGCGCCACATCCTCTTGGTCTTTCGTCTCCCGCGCCGCGATGGGCCTATCGGAGGCGCCTCACCCCCACACTCCCGTGTGGGGTTACACAGAGTCGGCCTCTCCGAGGCCATAATGCGATGTGCGACTTGCGATGTACATCGCACCCCGTTTTTTACTATTTTTGTGGCCTCAAAAAAATGTCACCACTATGAAACGCATTTTTACCATCATCATTATGGCGGCCTGTTTGTGTATGGCGGGCTGCGGCGACACGTCCAGCAATGTGCCCAGCGCCGTCAGGAGCCGCATCTCCCAGTATTCCAATCTCATCCAGCGCGTGGATGAGTGCCAGTACCACAGCAACACCGTCTATTTCTTCTGCGGGCGCAGCGACATCTCTAACAGCGTTGACTACCTCTTCTCCGCCAACGGCACGCTGATGGCCACCTTCGGCGGGTTCGGCAGCCCGGGCAGCGGCAACTGCGCCGACTTCTACGAGACCGCCCGCGTAGTGCGCGTTGTCTGGTCAAATGGGACATATTTGTATTAGTGTTTAAAAATATTTTATATTTGCGGCTTCATTTTTCATCCCTATGAAAAGAGGTCTCATTGTTTGCATATTCTTGATAATCTGCCTGTCGGTGGCGGCGCAAGTCCCGGAGAGAGTCTTGGACTCGCTCTATTCGCAGGTCGCGCCGCTCACGCCTCAGGACGAGGCATTATTGTCCAATGTGCCCACGCTGAAGCTGTCGCAGGCCGAGCGCGACATCCCGTTGCCCTCCTACCTGAACAATGCGGAACGTATGTGGATGCCGGCGATATTCTACCAGGCGGCGTTGGAGTGCGGCCAGGCGAGCAGCATCTGCTACACGCTGTCGTACGAGCTGGCGCGCCGGCGCAATGTAAGTCCGGGATGGGGTATGAACTATGCCTACCCCTCGCATTTCGCCTGGAACTTCTGCAACGGCGGCAGCAGTCGCGGGGTGCCCTTTTTGGAGACGTGGGAGGTGATACGCACAGCGGGCACGCCGACGGTGAACGAATGGGGCGGCTGGTACAGCTACGGAGGCGCCAGCCGCTGGATCAGCGGGTACGAGACATACTACAACGCGATGAAAAACCGCATCTCGGAGATGTACGCCATCCCCGTGGACAACGAGGAGGGGCTGCTGACGCTCAAACACTGGCTCTATGACCATCTGGCGGGCGAAAACTCCGGCGGCCTGGCCAACTACTACTGCACCTATTATGGCAACTCCAATCTGGCGGTAATTCCCCCAGGCGCGCCCGAGGCGGGCAAGCACATCGTGGTCAACCTGACCACCACCGTCAACCACTCGCAGACCATCGTCGGCTACAACGACGCCGTCTGCTGGGACTACAACGGCGATGGCCAATATACCAACGACATCGACATCAACGGCGACGGCGTGGTAACTATGAAGGACTGGGAAATCGGCGCCGTCATCTTCTGCAACACCTTCGGCGACCAGTTTGGCGACGGCGGTTACTGTTACCTGCCCTACTGCAAGTTGGCGTCGCTGCCCGCGGAGGGCGGCATCTGGAACAAGTGCGTCTATGTGGTGCAGGTGAAGGACGAAGTCTTCCCGCAAATCACCTACAAGGCAATGATACGCCACTCGTCGCGCGAGAAGATCAAGCTCACCGCCGGCATTGCCAACAACGTCAACGCCACCCAGCCCGAGCACGAACTTGAGTTCCACGTCTTCAACTTCCAAGGCGGCGACCTCTATATGCAGGGCGACAACACAGACGAGTCGAACAAGGACATCGAACTCGGACTCGATGTGAGTCCGCTGCTCAACTATATCACGCCGGACGCGCCCTGCAAGTTCTTCTTCAACGTCATAGAGGACGACCCTGACAACGAGGCCAACGGCCAGGTTCTGGGGTTCAGTCTGATGGATTACACCTCAGGATCGGAGGAGGAGCAGGTATGCACCTCCGCCAGCGTGCCCATCGCCAACAACACGACCACCACTTTGTCGGTGGTGCGCGCCATCCACTTCACGAAGCCCGTGATCCGCGACACGGTGCTGCCCGATATGGAGGCCTTTGTGCCCTACCGGCACACGCTGACCGCCACGGGAGGCAAGCCGCCCTACCGTTGGGAGGTGAGCCGTCGGTTCAAGATAGAGGAGGAGGCCATCCCCTACCCCACCGCGTCGGGCCAGAGTGTCGCACTTTCCAACAGCGGCAGCGGTTATGCCATCGTATCCTTGCCCTTCAAGTTCCCTTACTATGGTGACGAGTACGACGAGATCGTGGTCTATGCCGACGGCTACATCGCCTTCCACCACCAGCCCGCCAACTGGCCGTTCCTGCAGCATTCGGATATGCAGACGCAGGCTATCCGCGCCATCTGCCCGTTCAAGGCGGACCTTTCGAACTGCGTTGTGCAGAAGATTGTGGGCAGCGATTTCATCACCTTAGTTTATACAGGACGGATGGCGGGGCAGAACTCCTCGTCCATTCATTTCGCCGTCACGCTGCGGAAATCGGGTGAAATCGAGTTCCAATACGGGGATATGACCTTCAACGGCAACAGTTTCTGGTCGGCCTTGGTGCGTGGCGACCAGCAGGTGATGCAGCATACGGCGGCATCGGGGCAATTTGCCGCGGACGTCGCCCACCGCAGTTTCCTGATGACGCCGAGCATCCTGCCCGACTGTCTGACGCTCTCCTCGGCGGGCGTGCTCTCGGGCAAGGCCACCCGTGCCTTCGACAGTCTCTCTTTCTCCCTGACCTGTTACGACAACAACGACGTGCAGACCACCCGCGAGTTCCACATCTCCAGCCTTTACACCACCCGCCTGCTCATCTCGGACCTCAAGGTGAACGGTTCGGAATCGCCGGAACTGTATGCCGGCGACACGTTGCGCTTCTCGCTGTCGGTGCTCAACGCCGACACGCTCACCTACCGCAACTGCACGGTACATTTACAAAGCCCGGACCCGTTCATCCGATTCATCGACAGCACCGAATATTTCGGGCAGATCGGTCCCAACAACGAGTACACGCTTAACAACTGCGTCACGGCCGTTGTCTCCAGCACCCTGCCCTCCACGCACGTCACGCCCTTCACCATCCAGCTTGACAACAACATTGCGTCTGTCAGCGCCCACCGCTCCTACGAAATCCGCAACTACCATTTCGCCCTGCAGGATTACGCCATCCTGAACACGGGCAACTGCACGGGCGCGCTGCGTCCCATCGAGTTGGACACGCTGCAGGTCACTTTGCGAAACCTCAATGGCGAGATTCACGACGTGGATGCGGTGCTGCGCATACCGCTCGCCAGCATCGAGGTGCCCATTTCCAGCAACCATTGGGATTCCATTGCGGCTGAAAGCGACTTTGCCTTCCGTCCCTTGCTATATGTCACCCCAGCCTTCGTGGCCGGCACCACCTGCAACGCGTATGTGGACCTTTACGTCAAGGGGAATCTTGTGAAGACCTTCACGGTCACACTCCTTGGCGAGACGCAGTGTTTCGATTTCGAGGACGGAGCCGTGCCGGCACAGTTCACGGGCGGCAACTCGCAGGCCGACTGGGTCATCGACCTCACGGAGGCGCACTCGGGCATAGGCAGTCTTCGCAGCGGCGCCATCAGTCACAACGACACCAGCGCTGTGCAAATCGCCTTCAACTCTGTGCAGGGCGAGCATCTGATGTTCGCCTTCAGCACCTCCACGGAGAACAAGTACGACTGGCTCTACTTCTACATTGACGGTGTGCAGCAGGGGCGCTGGGCAGGAGAACACGCGTGGACCCAAGTGCACTATCCCGTGGCCCCGGGAGAGCACGTCGCCTCCTGGAAATACATCAAGGACTACAGCACCAACAGCAATAGCGACTGTGTGTGGATTGACGACATCTGCTTTGCGGAGTTCGACAATCCCGACTTTGCGTTGGAGGTTCATCCCGAAGCCGTGGAGGTCACGATGGGCGTTTCTGCCAATGTGATCGACAGCGCCCTCGTCACTTTGGAGAGCACTTTCAGCGGCATCGTCTTGTTCAACAATATGTTGGAAGACGAGGATGGGCAAACGCCGACCTGGGTATTCTGTGCACCGGACAACGACTTCATCGACGCCAACGGGCAGCGGCAGGTCGTCCTGCACTTCAACAGCTACGGTTGTGCGGAGGAGGACCACCACGCCACCCTGCGCATCCGCCATACCGGCGGCGAGCAGCTGGTGCCCGTCACGATGCACGTCAGCAGCGTTGGCATCCCTACCGTGGAATTCCCCGTTCAAATCAGGGTCTATCCCAACCCCACCAGCGGCAGCGTTTTTGTACAACACGAAAGCGCCATCATCGAGAGAGTGACCGTCACGGACCTTTACGGCCGCACGGTGGCGACTATTCCGGTGAACGATTATACAGGCGCCATAGACCTATCCTCGCTGCCCAATGGACTATATCTGCTGAAAATTGGAATGGAAAACGGAGGGAACGTCACGACGAAAGTAATTAAGAATTGAGAATGGAGAATGGAGAATTATAAACTAAGAAACTAAGAAACTAAGAAATTAAGAAATTAATCGCCTAATCGAATAACCCTTAACCTTTTATCCTTTAACCCAAGACCGTAAATCGCAAATCGTATAATCGCCTAAATGAAAAACTGCATTCTGATACTGGCAATCCTCTCCTTGATATGGGCAGCCCATATTGGAGGGCTTCGTGCGCAAGATTCGCCCGGGATCGAAGCGATGTCCGCACAGGCAGCATATTTGGACAGTCTGTATGCCCAAATGCCTGCCTTGGAACTCGACAACCCGGCGTTTGCCAACATACCACGGCTAAAACTATCGGAAGCGGAAAGGAACATACCTTTACCCTCTTCAGTGAACAACAGCCTACAACCGTGGATGATTCCCATCTTCTATCAAAGTGCAATGGAGTGTGGGCAAGCCAGCACCATTTGTTACACCTTGAGTTATGAGCTGATGCGCAAACGTGGAGATTCGTATGCCATCGGAGGACTCAACTACGCATACCCCTCCCATTTTGCCTGGAACTTCTGCAACAAAGGAACCAACGAAGGTGTAAGTTTCTTAGACTCCTGGGAGGTTATCCGCACGGCAGGAACACCCAACGTGATGGAATGGGGCGGATGGTACAGTACGGGAGGAACCGGACGTTGGGTCAGTGGCTATGAAACCTATCACAGCGCGATGAAGAACCGCATTTCAGAGATGTATGCCATTCCCATTGACGACAAGGAGGGTCTGTTGACGCTCAAGCATTGGCTGAACGACCATCTGGCCGGGGAGAGCAGCGGCGGGTTGGCCAATTTCTACTGCACCTACCGCGGCAACAACTTCCTGTCTGTTATCCCGCAAGGCAACCCTGACGCTGGAAAGCACATAATGTGTTATTTCGGTTCAACCGTAAACCATTCTATGACCATTGTCGGCTACAACGACGATGTCCGCTGGGATTACAACAATGACGGCCAGTACACCAACAACATAGATATCACGGGGGATGGCATTGTGGACCTTCGGGACTGGGAAATCGGCGCCGTCATCATCTGCAACACCTACGGCGAACAGTTCGGCGACAACGGTTACTGTTACTTGCCCTATTCCAGGTTGGCCTCCCTGCCCGCAGAGGGTGGTATTTGGAACAAGAGCGTCTATGTAGTACAAGTCAGGGACGAGGTTTTCCCGCAAATCACCTTCAAGGCCACCATCACCCATCCTTGCCGCGAGATGCTCAAGCTCACAGCGGGAATTGCCAACGACACCAACGCCACACGGCCCACAAACACATTGGAATTCAACGTTTTCAATCGGCAAGGAGGCTGCAAATATATGCAAGGGGGAAATACCACAGAATCCGACAAGACCCTTGAACTGGGACTTGATGTCAGCCCCTTGCTCAACTATGTGGAGCCCGGACAGCCCTGCAAGTTCTTCCTGATCGCATCCTCCTTTTCCGATATGTACCATACCAGCGAAGGTGTCGTGCAAAACTTCAGTCTGATGGACTACACCTCCGGGACGCCTGTTGAACAAGCTTGTCCATCCACCCACGTTGCCCTTATGCCGGGAGACACCCTTTGGCTGTCGGTGGTGCGTGCCATCAACTTCTCCAAACCCGTCATCCAAAACACACTGCTCCCCGATATGGAAGTGGACTCCAACTACCAACAGACACTCCACGCCACAGGGGGGAAACCTCCTTACCACTGGGAATTGAACAGGAAATACAAAATTGAAGAAACCAATGCCACCTTCCCGACGGAATCGGGCCAAGTTGTTCCGCTTTCAAACGCTAACAACGGCTATGCCATTGTTGAACTGCCATTCACCTTTCCTTACTACGGTGATGAATACGACAAAATCGTGGTCTATGCCGACGGCTACATCGCCTTCCACCACCAGCCCAACGATTGGCCTTTCCTGTCCAACATCAATTCACAAGCCACAACTATGCAGGCTATGGCCATTCGTTCCATCTGCCCATTCAAGGCGGATCTGACGAATTGCTCGGTACGCAAGATTGTCGGGAGCGACAATCTCACTTTGGTATTCCACTCTGAAATCAACGGCAACGTCCAAACGGTCAACTTCGCCGTCCGACTACACTCAACGGGGAACATAGAATTCCTTTACGGTTCAATGAACTTTATGGGCAACAGTTTCTGGTCCGCGTTGGTGAGAGGCGACAACCAACTCATCCAACACACCTCTGCGTCCGGGCATTTTGCCGCCGACATCAACCATCGCAGCTATCGTTTCACCCCCACCACCATGCCCGAGGGGCTCACCCTTTCTCCGGATGGCATCCTGTCCGGGAAAGTTGACTACACCTTCGAAGACACCACTTTCGCCGTCACCTGTTCCGACAACAACAACGTACAGGCCACCCAGGACATACGCCTCTCCGCTCGTGCCGTCTCCCGCGTACTGGTCTCCGACATCACCGTGAACGGCAAGTCCGACCCCTACATATATGCCGGCGACACGCTTTTTTTCGACATATCCTTGCTCAATGACGACACCATACCCTACCACAACAGCACCATCCTTGTCCACAGCGACGACCCCTTTGTGACATTCCTCGACAGCACAGAAACCCTTGGGGATATGTTGCCCGGAGAGCCCCGTGTCTTCAGTCACTGCGCCGCCTGCATCGTGCATCGCAACATACCCGAAAACCACCTGATCCCCTTCTCCGTCCATCTCAATAACCACATCTCATCGGCAAACATTTCCCGCACCTACACAGCTCACCGTTATGACATCTCACTGCTACAGCACGCCTTCCTGTCCGCCAACGACATCATCCCCCATCCAGACGAGACCGACACCCTCGTGCTTACGTTGCAGAACAACAAGGCGCCCATATATGACGTGGACTTTTATCTGCACACCCCACAGACAGATGTGAACCTATCCACATCCCATTGGCATTTCGACACCATCACCTATCTTCCCTTCTCTATCTCATCCCTACTTGACCTGTCCTCCGCCTTCGTGGACGGCACCACCTTCAATGTACATTTGGATATTTACGTCAAGGGTATGTTTCTGGAAACCAAGACCATCACCCTCACAAGCGAAAAGTTCTGCTTTGATTTTGAGAACGGCTTGATATCTGCGCCATTCCACGGCGACGGCATCCATTCGAATTGGATTATCGACAGCATCGATCACTTTTACCCCTACGGTTCAACCCGCCTATGCAGTGGACCGCTCAATAATTTCGACACCGCAACACTCCAGATGGACGTACACATCTTACAAAGCGCACAGTTGTCTTTCTATCTCTGGAAAACATTATTTATCAACAACGATTATTGCTATATATACATTGATGACATACTGCAAAGCACTTGGACACGCTCATCTTGGGGTGACAGCATTAAAGTACAATTCACCATCCCTGCAGGTGACCATACCATCACCTGGAATGTCGTGAAAGGAGGTTTCGGCAATGTGGACGAAGTCAATCACAGAGTTTGGATTGACAACGTCTGTCTCACGGAATTCAACGACGACTATTTCGACTTGGACGTTCATCCTGACAGCATCAAGGTTTCGTTAGGGACAAACACCGGCACAACCGACAGCGCCCTCGTCTCTTTGGAAAGCACTTTCAGCGGCATTGTCCTGTTCAACAACGTGTTGGAAGACGAGGACGGGCAAACGCCGACCTGGGTATTCTGTGCACCGGGCAACGACTACATTGACGCCAACGGACAGCGGCAGGTCGTCCTGCACTTCAACAGTTACGGCTGTGCGGAGGAGGACCACCACGCCACGCTGCGCATCCGCCACACTGGCGGCGAGCAGTTAGTGCCCGTCACGATGCACGTCAGCAGCGTGGGCATCTCTACCGTGGAATCCCCCGCCCACATCAGAGTCTATCCCAACCCCACCAGCGGCAGTGTTTTTGTACAACACGAAAGCGCCATCATCGAGAGAGTGACCATCACGGATCTTTACGGGCGCACGGTGGCGACTATTCCAGTGTACGACTACCAGACTGACATCGATTTGTCAAAATTGCCCTCCGGCATCTACCTGCTGAAAATCGGAATGGTAAACGGAGGGAACGTTACGACGAAAGTAATTAAGAATTGAGAATGGAGAATGGAGAATTATAAACTAAGAAACTAAGAAACTAAGAAACTAAGAAATTAAGAAATTAATCGCCTAATCGAATAACCCTTAACCTTTTATCCTTTAACCCAAGACCGTAAATCGCAAATGCTCTCCTTCAAAAAACACATACTACAATATTGTCTTATACTGATAGGCTGTCTCTTCTGCACGGAGGCATCCTGGGCACAGTCCTCCACGCGATTCACGGAGAATCTGGAGTTCGTCCTCATCACGGCCAATGGCAGTGCCACTCCCGCGCTGGAAGCGGGCGGCGAGCTCGTGTTCTCGGTGACGGTGCGCAACAACGGCACGGCGCCGTTCCAGAACTGCGAGCTGCACGTCACCACCATCGACCCCTACGTCACCTTCCACGACAGCACGGAGAGTTTCGACTATATCGCCCCGGGCAACCAATACGCGCTCAACAACTGCGCCAGCTGCCAAATCAGCCCCAACATCCCCGACGGGCACGTCATCACCTTCGCCTTCCTGATCACCAACGACATCGAATCGGCCATTGCCTACCGCTCCTACCGGGTGCAGGCCTGCTCGCTCTCGGTGGTGGGCTACGAGATCCGCGACAACGGCAACTACAACAGCCTCGTGAATGCCGGCGAGACGGACACCCTGCTATTCACGCTCCACAACGATGACAACCGCGAGCTCCAAAACCTGGTGCTCTCGTTGGAGTGCAACCAACCGGGCATACAGGTGGTGTCCGCCCCGATGACCAAGGATTCCCTCTGGGGCGACGAGACGTTCCCTTTCCGGGCCATTATCTGGGCCGGCTCGACTTTTGCGGACGGCACCACCTTCGATGTCCGCATCCAAGTGACCCGGCAGGGCGGTCAGGTCCCCATCGGCAGCTATATCGTCCCCATCGTGGGTGTCGCCAATTGCGAGGAGTTCAGCGACGGCATCTACCCGCCGACGATGTACGGGGATTCCGTCTGGACAAACTGGCGCATCGACTCCCTGAACGCCCACAGCGGCCTGTACAGTCTGTGCAGCGGCGCCATCTCCCACAGCGACACCAGTGAGGTAAATATGCCCGTCACCGTCAACCATAGCCATTACGTCTCGTTCGCCTTCAGAACCTCGACCGAGAACAACTACGACTGGCTCTACTTCTTCATCGACGGGGTGCAAAAAGGGCGTTGGTCGGGTGCCAACGACTGGACAGAAATCTCGTTCGCCGTGCAGCCGGGCACGCACACCCTGACGTGGCGATACACCAAGGACTACTCTGTGAGTACGGGCAGCGACTGCGTATGGATTGACGACATCTGCCTCAGCAACTACAATGAGGGATACCCGTCGCTTGCCATCACGCCCGACAGCATCGGGGTATCGCTGGATGAAGGCGGCTCCTCCGTTTTCACTCGCACGCTGCATTTCGCCAATGAATCGGACATCTACCTTATCTTCGACACCGAACTTCAGGACGAGCAGCACAACCCTGTCGGCTGGGTGGAAGTTGCCACGCCCAACGGGTCTGTCAACGCCCATCAGAGCCGCGACATCACGCTCAACTTCAATATCAACGGCTATTTCTCCGGCAGCTACAAAGCCCTGCTTCGGGTAACCGTCCCCGAACTTGACACCGTTTACCGCATCCCGATTGTCTTGGACAACAGGGTGTCGGTGGAGGACCCGCGCCCCGCGGAGGCGCTGCCCGTGACGCTATTTCCCAACCCCACGGCAGGCACCATCGTGGTGCGTCTTGAGACTCAACCCATCGAAAAGGTGCTCGTGACGGACGCCCTCGGCCGGGTTCGGCAAAGCGTCACCGCCGACGGCTCGGAATGCCGCATCGACCTGTCGGGATTGCCGCACGGACTGTATCTTCTGCAGGTTTTCACTACCGATGGAAACAGGGTCGTCGTAAAAGCCGTCAAAGAGTAACCAACAAATTTTAAGATTAATTAACGCAGCAGACAAAGTAAGAGAGCAATGGTATTCAGTTCCGCCACCTTCCTGTTCATTTTCCTGCCGGTAGTACTGGTACTCTACTACCTGGTGCCGGCGCGGTGGCGCAACGGGATACTGTTGGCGGCCAGCCTGCTGTTCTACAGCTGGAGCGAGCCACGTTTCATCGCCCTGCTGCTGGTTTCGATCACCGCCGACTACTTTATCGCCCGACGGATGGATTTGGCGGAAGGCGGCAAGCGCAAGGGATGGTTGGCGGGCTCTTTAGTGCTCAATTTGGCAATATTGGCCTATTTCAAATACGCCAACTTCTTCATCGACAACGTGCAACAGTTTTACAGCTGGTTGGGCTTGGTGCCGTTTGAGTGGCACAAAGTGGCATTGCCCGTGGGCATCTCGTTCGTCACCTTCCAGAAGATCTCCTATATGGTGGATGTCTATCGCCGCGACCACGAGGCGCAGCGCCGTTGGGACGTGTTAGCGCTCTATATCCTGATGTTCCCGCAGCTCATCGCGGGACCTATCATCCGCTACAAGGAGATTGTGGCGCAGCTCAAAGACCGCAGCGCGACCGACACACCCGACAACCGGCTCCACGGGCTCTTCCGTTTCTTGGTCGGACTTTCCAAAAAAGTGTTAATTGCCAACGTGCTGGCGCAGCAGGTGGATATCATCTTCGCCACCGCGCCTGGAGAGTTGGCCGCCGGCACCGCCTGGATCGGGATGCTGGCCTACACGATGCAGATCTATTTCGACTTCTCGGGCTATTCGGATATGGCGCTCGGACTGGGCCGGATGTTCGGCTTCTCGTTCCCCGAGAACTTCAACTTTCCCTATATCTCGCAGAGTTTCACGGAGTTTTGGAAACGGTGGCACATCACGTTGGGCCACTGGATGAAGGACTACCTCTACATTCCGCTCGGCGGCAACCGTAAAGGCGAAGGGCGCACCTATCTCAACCTGGTCATCGTCTTTTTCCTCTCCGGATTGTGGCACGGCGCCGCCTGGACTTTTGTGGTCTGGGGGCTCTATCACGGGTTGTTCCTCATATTAGACAAGTGGGGGCTGCGCAAACTGCTGGACAAGATGGGCAAAGTCCCCTCCGTCCTGCTCACCTTCCTCTTGGTGATGGTCGGCTGGGTGATCTTCCGTGCCGACACGATCGGCTATGCCGTCGCGTACCTTGGCCGTCTCTTCACCTTCGCCGCGCCCGCCGACGGCATCCTGCTCGACACCCGCTTTGTGGTGATGCTCATACTGGCCACGCTACTGGCCTTCTCAGGCCTCATCCCCAGCGTGGAGCAGAGGGCCAATAAACTTTTCGATAAGATTCTCACCCCACGCCGGGCCATTACAGTCACGGTGCTGGCAATTTTACTTTACGTCCTCAACAGCAGCGCGCTGCTTGCAGGAGGATTCAATCCATTCATCTATTTCAGATTCTGATGCTTATGAAGAGATTCCCGCACACATTGACCCGCCTGCTGTTCGCCCTGCTGCTCGTCATAATGACGTTGCCGGGGGTGCTGATGTTCGTGCCCGCCACACGGGGCAAGCCCCTCTTCGGCGTCCAGGAGGCAAAAATCAAAGAGAGAAGCCCGATAATGTACTATTTGGGCAAGCACGACGACATCGAGCAGTGGGTAAAGCAGCACGTGGGCTTCTGCAACCACGGGGTAAGATTATACAACGAACTCAACTACAGACTGTTCCGATACTCTTCCGCCCCAAAACTCATCATTGGCCAAGACGACTATTTCTATGAGAACATCTATCTGAACGAATATACAGGACAGGACTTTGTCGGGGAGGCGGTGATAAAAAACAACATCGTACAGTTCAAGCAGTTGCAAGACTCGCTCCACGCGAGGGGCATTGAGTTGCTGTTGGTGTTGGAGCCGGGCAAGGCGCGTGTTATGCCGGAGCATCTGCCGCGCCGCTGCCAGAAGGGAGCGTCCACCAACTATGAGCTATACGCCCGCTATGCACGGGAGTGCGGGGTGCGGATGCTTGACCTGGACGCCTGGTTCCAGTCCATCGTGGCAAAAGAGTCGCATCCGCTCTACGCGCGCCACGGCATCCACTGGAGCACCTACGGGATGTGGCGTGCCGCCGACACGCTGCAGCGTTTCATCGAACGGGAGTGCGGCACTAAGCTCTCCTCGTTCCGCCATCTTGGCGACTCGCTCTCCACCCTCAACAAGGACCTCGACTTCGACCTCGAACCCCCGATGAACCTGATCCACGAACTCAAGCACGAACAACTGTGTTTCCCCATTATGGAGCCCCAGGCGCGGCTCGCCCAGCGCCCCCGCGTCCTCATCGTCGCCGACAGCTATTGCTGGAGTCTGTGGGACCACGGCATTTTCCAGCAATGGTTCGAGGAACCGGAGTTTTGGTATTACAACAACACCGTCTATCCGGACATCTGGGACCCGACCGCACGCTACGTCGATAAGAGCCAGTTGCCGGAGGTGCTGAGAAACAAGGATGTCATCCTGCTGATGATCACGGACGCCAATCTGCGGGACTTTGGTTGGGGGTTTATCCACGAATTACACGAATTGCACGAATAAGTCCACGAATTACACGAATTGCACGAATTATCTACAATAAATTAGGGGCTCCCTCGTTGTAGCAATTCATAATAAACCCTGGTATGACAAGACGACTTCTACCCTATCTGTTAACGACAATGATGATGCTTTGCGCCACCCTGCTGATGGCGCAGCGCGTGACGCTGTCGGGGACAGTGCGCGACGCGGCCACGGGCGAGAGTCTGATGGGGGCGTATGTCATACTCACCGACACCGCCAACCCCAACGCGACGCAGGGGTGCGTCAGCAACCAGGCGGGATTCTACTCCATTTCCGTGATGAGAGGCACTTACAAGCTGTCTGTCAGCTACTTGTCGTACAAAACCATCGAAGAGACCTTGGTGTTGAACAAGACGGTCAGCCGGTCGTTCGACTTGGAGCCCACGGCCATTGCGGGCGAAGAGGTGGTGATTCAGGGCGAGCGCACCGACCGCAACATCGCCTCTGCGGACGTGGGCCGTATGGAGATGAAGATCGAGGCCATCAAGGCGATGCCCGCGCTGATGGGCGAGGCTGACATCATCAAGTCGATACAGCTGCTGCCGGGCGTGATGTCGGGGGGCGAGGGCAACAGCGGCTATTACGTGCGCGGCGGCGGCACCGACCAGAACTTAGTGCTGCTTGACGAGGCCACCGTCTATAACACCAGCCACCTCTTCGGATTCTTCTCCATCTTCAACGCCGATGCCGTGAAGGACATCGATATGGTCAAGTCGGGAATGCCCGCCTACTACGGAGGGCGCGCCGCCTCGATACTGAACGTTTACCAAAAAGAGGGCAACCTGAAGCGATTCGGGGTGGACGGGGGCATCGGGCTCATCTTCTCGCACCTCACCGTGCAGGGGCCCTTGAAGAAGAACAAGGCTTCCTTCATCATCTCGGGGCGGCGCACCTACGCCGACGCGCTTATCCAACCCTTCCTCAAGCCCAAATCGCCCCTCAAGGGTATGGATTTCTACTTTTACGATCTCAACGCGAAGTTCAATGTCATCGTCAACGACAAGCACAGGCTCTATTTCGGCGCCTATTACGGGGGCGATGTGTATGGGTTCAAGTCGTCGTCGGGGATGACGCGCGCCACCTTCAAGTGGTACAACGCGACGGCCTCGGCGCGCTGGAACTACATCATCAGTCCGAAGCTCTTCCTCAACACTTCCGCCACCTTCAGCTATTATGATTTCAACACGGAGATGGGGATGGACGTCTTCCAATTCAAGCTCGGGTCGGGCATTCGCGACTACGGGCTGAAGAGCGAGCTGACGTGGATGCCGACGCCGAAGCACAACCTGCGTTTCGGCGTGCACGAGTTGCTGCACCAGTGCATCCCCGGACAATATGCGGTGCAAGCCGGTGAAGGGATGGATTTCGCCCTGCCCAAGGTGCAGCCCTATTTTGCCAACGAGTTGAGCATCTACGCCAACGACGAGTACGACATCTCGCGGCGCTGGAAACTCAATATGGGCCTGCGGTACACCAACTTCTGCCATATCGGCGCTTTCACCCGCTATGTGACGGACGATTTCGGCAACGTCGTCGATTCCATCCTGTACAAGCCCGGCCAGATCGTCAGCCAGTACAACAAGGTGGAGCCTCGGCTCTCTGTGCGTTTCCTCATCGACTCGATGACCTCCCTGAAGGCTTCCGCCACCCTGAACTACCAGTTCCTGCACCAGATATCCATCGCCTCCATATCGCTGCCCACCGACGTGTGGATGCCCTGCACCGACCTGATGAAGCCGCAGACGGTGATGCAGGTCTCCTTAGGGGTGTTCCGCAACTTCTATCACCATATGTTCGAGAGCTATGTGGACTTGTATTATAAAAAGATGTACAATCTGGCCGAGTACCGCGACGGGCTGGATTTCGGCGCCTTCGTGCTCAATCCCGACCAACTGTACGTGTACGGCCAGGGCTGGTCGGCCGGTGCGGAGTTCTTCTTCAAGAAGACGCGGGGCAAGATCACCGGCTTCATCGGCTACACGTTAGGATACACCCGCAGGCAGTTCGACGATCTCAACAACGGCAACCCCTTCTGGGCCAAGTACGACCGCCGCCACGACGTCTCCATCAGTCTCAGCTACGAGATCCTGCGCAACAAGCTGAGTGTCTCTGCCCTGTGGGTCTATCAGACGGGCAACACGATGACCATCCCCGTAGGGTACTACTTCTATATGGGCTCCTACATCACCGAGTTCAGCGAGCGCAACGGCTACCGGATGCCGCCCTACCACCGCCTCGACCTCGCCGTGAACTGGACCATCAAGAAGACCAGCAAGTTCGAGACGGGACTCAACTTCTCCGTCTATAACGTCTATAATCGCAAGAACCCCTTCTTCATTTATCTGGAAACCCACGCCGACATAGAACCGGGAGAGACCAACTTCACCATTGGCAACAAGGCCTACCAGATGAGTCTGTTCCCGATTATTCCGTCGGTGACGTGGAACTTCAAATTTTAAGTTATTAAGAAATTAAGGGTTAAGGGTTAAGAAACTAAGAAACTAAGAAACTAAGAAACTAAGAAACTAAGAAACTAAGAAACTAAGAAACTAGGAAACTAAGAAATTAAGAAATTAATTGGAAATATGATTAATATTGGTTTGTTTGAGGGTTGGTGGAGGCGAATTCGGGTGGGTTTGCTGGTGTTGGTTATGGTGTTTGTTTCGGCGCTGTTTTTCGGGGCGTGCGAGACCGAGATTGAGGTGGACTTGCCGGATTACGAGCCGAAGCTGGTCATTGAGGGCACCATAGAGAATGGCCAGCCCGCCATCGTGACGTTGACGCGCAGCATCCCCTACTTCGCCGATATGGATATGCAGTACATAATGAACAACCTGTTCATCTTTGATGCGACAGTGATTGTCACCTCCTCCGACGGGGAGTGTGACACGCTAACCCTACCGCGACCTCCACTTTACATGGACGCGCCCCTGATGATTGCATACGTCAGCCCGACCTTGCGGGGGCGCGAGAACACCTCCTACACGCTCACGGTCAAATACTACGATGGAAAAGACACTGTGAAAGCAGTCGCTGTGACAACCATCCCACACACCTTCGACCTTGACTCCGTCTGGTTCAGCTATCTTTCTGAAATCCTCAACAAGGACACGATGCGCACCGTGCGGGTGCTGATGAGCGACAACGGCGCAGAGGCCAACTACTATCGTTTCCAGGTCAAGGTCAGCTGTCCCAAGTTCACCGACCGGCTGTGGGTCAGCACCGTGCCAGTGGCCTTCGATGACAAGACCTTCAACGGGATCACGTTCAACTACGAGCTGGAGCGCTACGGCATCACGATGCTGCACACCTTCGGGATGAGCGAAGCGCAAAGCCAAGCCTGCAGACGCCTCACCTTCCGGCCCGGCGACACCGTATATGTGAAACACAGTCTGATGGATTACAATACCTACCGCTTTATGGTTTCAGGCGGCAGCGAGGCCATCCTCGGCTCGAACCCCTTCACCAACCCCGCGCCCGTGATTTCCAACATCGAGGGCGAAAACGTCCTGGGCGCCTGGTGCGGCTTCGCCTCCAAAATCGACAAGATATATTGGGAAGACACGGTGGGGTACTATAATTAAGAAACTAAGAAATTAAGAAACTAAGAAATATAGTCTTAAGTCTCAAGTCTTAAGTCTCAAGTCTCAATCATACTCATTCTCCTCGTACCAGATGTCATAATCCAGGTCGTCCCAGTATTGGTCCTGACGTTCCATTTCGGTTTCCGCATCGTTTTTAGGTGGGATGATGGAGTAGTCGGAGGCGTTGAACAGCCAGTGCTCCATCGTCTCGCAGGAGGAGAACGACAGGCAGCACGTCGAGGCAAAGAGGAGCAGCCACAGGAGTGTCACTCCCCTATTTCTTCTTGCGGGCCGGGGGTTCTTGTCCGATGACATAGAGCAGTTTGGTATCATTGTATTCAATTTCGAGGGTGCTGAGTTGGTAAGAGTTTTTCTTTGTGCATTTGGGCAGAACTATATAATAAAATGTCACCCAGTCGCCATCTCTGGTCAGGGAAGTAAAGAAGGATTTGCACGTCAGTTTTTTCGGTTTCCCTTTACCGTCGGCAGGTAGCAGAGAACAATGGGGAGGCTGCGTCTTGCCAGTAACTTGATGGGGATTGAAGCCGAAAAACAGCGTGTCGGTGTCGAAGGCCACAAAAGAGATGCTGAACGAGGCGGGGGCCGGTTGTTTCAACATATTGTAGGCCTGCAAGAAGTCGGGGAGCCCATATCCGAGCAGAGAGTCAGGCTCGGTGGATTGCGAGCTGCTTTGGCGCACGGCCTCCATAATCTCATAGTTTGTTTTGTCGGGGAACGCTTGCCAAAGACAGGCCACCATTCCGGCCATCAAGGGTGCGGAGTATGAGGTGCCTGCCGCGAAATTCACTCGCCCGGAGGCATTGCCGGCATAGCAACCGTAGCCCAGGGCACACACATCGGGTTTGACACGACCGTCGGCGGTGGGCCCAACGGAACTAAAGTGTGCTTTTTTGCCGTTGACACCTACAGCGCCCACGGTCAGGATGCCCTCCGCATCGGCGGGACAGCCAATATATTTCCAATCCTCCGAGCCCTCGTTGCCGGCGCTATTGCACACGATCATCCCCTTGGCGGCGGCGATGGTGGCGGCGCGCGAGGCACGGCTCACCCGGCCATTGAGGTCTGCACGAGTGCGCAACTGCGTGGAATCGTCGAACTCGGTGTAGCCTAATGAGGAGTTGACAATCTGGCAGCCGAGGCTGTCGGCCAGCTCGAGGCCCGCCACCCAGTTGTCCTCCTCCACCTTGTGCTCGGAGCGTCCGTCTTCGGTTTGGAAGAGGTAGAACTGCGCCATCGGGGCGGTGCCCACCATCTCGCCCGGCGAGCAGGCGGCGATGCAGGAGAGCACGCCCGTGCCGTGCGAGCCCGTGCGGAAAGGCGACCGGCCGGGTTGCACGAAATTGCGCACGCCCAGCACGCGGTTGTCATCAAAAAGGTTATGGAAGAAATGGAGAGTATCCACCTTCAGGAAACCGGCATCCAACACAGCCATCTGCACCCCTTCGCCACGATAGCCCATCCGATGCAGCCACTGGATGCTGTTCATCCGCACCTGCTTGTCGGCACGGCCGTAGTCATAGTCGCGGCGCTTCTGCCAATCGGCCAAGTCGGTGTGGGCCACATCGCCCACTGCTTCATAGCGGAAGAGAGTGTCCAGATCGGTCTCCGGCTTGTCTAATCTGACGGTCCGTTCCACAAAATCGACGCAGGGCAGTGCCTCGATGAGGGGCTGTATGCCCTCCCGTTCGGAATAGATGGTGATGCCGTTGAGCCACTTCGAACGGGTAAGCAGTCGCATACTGTCGTCGAGGGCCAGCACCTGGCGGATATAGGATTCATTGACGGGGATGTCGAGTTCATCAACGGGGATATGATAGCGTTGCCGCAGCTCCAGTGCCCTTGGGGAGAGCAGTTCCGCGGGGCGGTTCACGGAATAGGGCGAGCCGGCCTTGTCTTTGAACTGCACCCAATACTTGGCGGGGTGCTGGGCGAATGCGGCGGTGCACAGCAGCATCCATAAGAGCAACAGGAAGAGAGGTGCTTTTTTCATCGTTGATTAGCGGTAGAGGTAACGTTTGATGCTCATCTTCGGGGTTTTCTCGAAGGGGCGGTCCACCAGTTCCACCTTGGCAATCCGGCTGAAGGAGGGCAGCGACTTGTTGGCGGCTGAACGGATGGCCTCCGGAATGGCGTAGCAGGCCTTGGCGTCCATATCTTCCGGGATGTCAGGATATACGAGCGCCACGATCTTCCCTCCCCTATCCACGACAAGAGATTCGTTCACGTATGGGCAGCTGGAGAGCACTGCTTCCAGTTCCTCAGGATAGACATTCTGGCCGTTGGCGCTGAGAATCATTGACTTGATACGGCCACGGATGAAGATGTTGCCGTATTTGTCCATCACCCCCAGGTCGCCGGTGCGGAACCAGCCGTCTTCGGTGAAGGCGTTGGCAGTGGCCTCGGGATTTTTGTAATAGCCGATGGTGAGGTTGCGGCCCTTGGCCTGGATCTCACCGGCGATGCGTGCCGGGTTCTCGGAGTCGATACGGATCTCGTGGACGGGTTTGCCGCAGGAGCCGGGCACGAATTTGGTCCACCACTCCCAGCCCAACAGCGGGCAGGCCTCGGTCATTCCGTAGCCCACCATATAGGGCAGGTGCATCTTGCGGAAGCAGCTCTCCACCTCCGGCTTGAGCGGGGCGCCGCCCATAATGAAGCAACGCACCTTGCCACCGAAAGCGTTCACCACCTTTTTACACATAGTTTTGTATATCAAATTGTTGACACCAGGAACCGCAAGCAAGACTTTAAGTTTCTCCATTGCTGGCTTGATGGAGTTGGCATAGATTTTCTCCATCACTAACGGCACGGTAACCACCATATAGGGGCGCACCTCCTGCATCGCCTTGAGGAGTGTTGTGGGCGACGGGGCCTTGCCCAGGAAATAGACCGTGACGCCATCGATGTTGGGGTGGATGAACTCGATGGCAAGCCCGTACATATGGGCCAGGGGCAGCATCGAGACGATGGTCTCCCCGGGCTGGTTCGGGAAATGGGTGTTGCTGAAATCGTCGGTGTCGGAAATGGCGCCGTAGGTGAGCATCACGCCTTTGGGATTGCCCGAGGTGCCCGAAGTGTAGTTTATGATGGCCAGGTCGTCCCAATTGTCGGAGGGATAGGAAATCTGGTCGGGGGTCATTCCGGAGGGGTACGTGGAGGCGAAGGCTCTGTCGCGGTTCTCCCAGGCGGCAGCCACCGCTTCGTCACGGTGCCACAGCATCCGTCCGTCCTTCACGTTGAAGGCGGCCTTGACCAAAGGTATGTCGTCAGGATTCAGTTTCGTCCAGATATCGTCGTCGGTGAAGAGCAGGGTGCTGTCGGAGTGGTTCACCAGTGCGGCGATGCTGTTCGGGAGAAAATCGGCCAGGATGGGCACGGCCACGCAGCCGTTGACATTGGTGCCCCAGAAGGTCATCGCCCAGCGGGCGGAATTGCGGGCGCAGATGGCGATTTTCTCGCCCTTGCCGATGTTGGCCGTCGACAGGAAAAGGCGGAATTGCTCGATATGGGTGGCCAGATCCGCATAGGTGAAGCATTCACCGCCAAAGTCACAAAGTGCATTTTGTTCCCAATGTTCACGGACCGTGTCCTCCAATTTCTTCAAATAATGTTTCATAAAATTCTGTTTATCAAATTCTTGATTAAAAAGAAGAATAACAACGCCCAAAGGCGTTTTTCTATGTCAAAAGGCGAAAAAAAACGCCTTTTTTTGAGGTTGCAAAGGTATAAAAATATAGAAAACGACAAGTGGCACCTATATATGAATTACATAATGATTTAAAAACCGCTCATATACTATCAATGTAAATCTTGGGATATAAATAAAAAAATTAGACAATGTTTTTATTTTAGAAATTTTTATATTTTTGCAAGCGATATGACCTCCCACGCTTCCCATCAGAACAGCGCACCCCGGGAGGTCTTAGAGTTTTATATAAAATCTTGATTATGAACTATTCTAAACCACCTCTTTCTATTACAGAACAAATTATCAAACTTGAAAAACGAGGATTAAACTTTTCCAACAAAACTCTTGCAAGCCACTATCTACAGAATATCAGCTACTATCGACTGCGGGCATTCACTTATCCATTTCAGGACAATCAAAATCCCATATCGGACCATTCCTTTATCCGCAATGATATTGATTTCAACGACATTATTGATTTATATGTTTTTGACCGTCGACTCAGAAATCTCGTATTCAACGAATTGGAAAAAATTGAAGTGGCCGTTCGCACTCAATTGTCTTTGGTTTATTCTCTATCCAACCAAGATTCTCTTTGGTATTTGAACTGTCAGATGTATACTAACAAACCCGCCAATTGTTTCTTGCATCTTAAAGAAGATATTGTTTCTGATGTTTTAAGAAGCAATGAGGATTTCATTAAACACTACAAATCCAAATATGACTCACCGGCTATGCCTCCTTCTTGGATGTCTCTAGAGGTGCTTTCTTTCGGAACATTAAGCAGGATGTATAAACTATTGAAACGAAGTGCAGACAAAAAAAGGATTGCAAATACTTTTGGCATTGGCGATATGGACATTTTCGCCAACTGGCTTCACGCCTTTTCTAATCTCCGTAACTGTTGCGCCCATCACAGTCGCATTTGGAACAGACGTTTTGTGGTACAGTTGAAATTACCATACAACACCTCAAAACCCTTTCTGACACCTCCCACATTGACGAGCGTAAAGCAGAATAAACTTTTCGCATTACTTTCAGCTATTAAATACATCGTTGACATTATTAGTCCTGGAAATTCTTTCAAATCCAAATTCAAAGAATTGATGAAAGAAAGGCATCGCTTACTTTCCATCAAAGATATGGGATTTCCTCCTGATTGGGAACACTTACCCGTTTGGGAAAATTAGTGTTACATTTTTGGGACTCCAGAAGGAGTTCCCGAACCATACCGGCCTTATCAACACACCGTTGTTTATTTCAAAAAAAAGGTTACTTTTGCGCTCTTATTCTGGATAATTGTTCAAAAAACACAAGTGTTTTACATTCAACAGGATAAGACGAAAAAACGTACCTTTTGCACACTATAATACGCCGATATGATAAACAGAAAACACTCTAGAAACAGACTCAGTGCTATGTTGTACCTGCTGGTTGCAGGGTTGTTGCTCACCACCGGTTGTGGGAAGAACAAGGGCGATGCCGACGCTTACGGCGTTTGCGAGGCGACCGAGATCACCGTCTCCTCAGAGAGCAACGGCAAGATGCTCGACTTCGACATCCAGGAGGGGCAATCCTACGAAGCCGGACAGATTTTGGGCTGCATCGACACCTTCCAGACCTACTTGCAAATCAAGCAGCTGGAGTCTTCCATCAACGCCGTGCTGGCCCGCCGTCCCAACGCCGGCTCGCAAATGCGGGTGTTGGAGGACAAACTGGCCACTCTGAACAAGGAGAAGCAGCGCGTGCACAACCTCATTGAGGCCAACGCCGCATCCACCAAGCAGTTGGATGACATCCAGGCAGAGATCAACATCACGATGAGCCAGATTGCCGCCACCCGCTCCACCCTCTCCACGCAGGACCAGTCGCTGTTAGAGGAGGTGGAGGCGATGCGCTTCCAGTTGCAGCAGTTACAGCACGCTTTGGAGAGCTGCCACATCAAGGCGCCCATCACCGGCACCATCATCAACAAATATATCGAAGAGAACGAGTTGGCCTATCAGGGCAAGCCCCTCTTCAAGATTGCCGACCTGAACAATATGTACATCAAGGTGTACATCACGGAAGACAAGCTGGCCTCTGTCAAGCTGAACCAGAAGGCCATCGTGCGCCTCGACAACAAGAACGGCAAGCCCATCAAGTTGGAGGGCCAGGTCTCCTGGATCTCCCCGAAGGCGGAATTCACCCCAAAGATGATCCAGACCAAGGAGGAGCGCGTCAACTTGGTGTATGCGGTCAAGGTCAGTTTCAAGAACGACGGCTCCGCCAAAATCGGGATGCCCGGCGACGTGATTTTCAAATAACAGAGCGGCAAGGCAATGACGAACGCCATCACCATAGAGCACGTCAACAAGGTATATGACGGCAAGGTCACCGCGCTGAAGGACGTCTCCTTCAACGTGGAGGAGGGCGAGGTGTTCGGTCTGGTGGGCCCCGACGGCGCGGGCAAGTCCACCCTCTTCAACATCCTCACTACCCTGCTGCTGCCCGATTCCGGCAAGATCAGCCTCCTCGGGATGGATGTCATCAACGAATACAAGTCCGTGCGGCAGATTATCGGTTACCTGCCCGGGGTGTTCTCCCTGTACCCGGACCTGAGCGTCGAGGAGAACCTCCAGTTTTTCGCGGTGATGTACAAGAGCAGCATCGAGGAGAATATGGAGCTCATCCGGCCCATCTGGAAGCAGATTTCGCCCTTCAGCGACCGCAAGGCGGGCAAGCTCTCCGGCGGTATGAAGCAGAAACTGGCCCTCTGCTGCGCACTTATCCACTGTCCCAAGATCCTCTTCCTCGACGAGCCCACCACCGGTGTGGACCCCGTGTCGCGCAAGGAGTTCTGGGACATCCTGAAGTCGATCCGCACGCAAGGCATCACCGTGGTGGTGTCCACGCCCTATATGGACGAGGCCACGCGCTGCGACCGCATCGCGATGATTCAGGAGGGGCAGATACTCGGCATCAACACGCCGTCGGCCTTCATCCGCGACTTCCAAGGCAAGCTTTACACCTTCCGCAGCGAGAACATCTTTTCCCTGCTCAACATAATGGAGCAATGTCCGCTCCGCTGCAACTATTATCCTTACGGGGAGCATTGCCACATCGCCTTTTACGACGACGTGGCGACGGCCCTGCCCCAGTTCGAGCAATTCCTGCAGGAGCAGGGACAGTCGCACGGCGAGATTATCGCCATCGACCCCTCCGTGGAGGATTGTTTCATTGAGATTGTACAGATGCGCAACGCCCTAAACCAAACACAGCCCTAAGATGAACAGCATAGAAGTGCACGATTTAACCAAGCAGTTCGGGGCCTTCACCGCTGTCAACCACATCTCCTTTGAGGTGCGGGAGGGCGAGATATTCGGTTTTCTCGGCGCCAACGGGGCGGGCAAGACCACGGCCATCAAGATGATGAGCGGGTTGTTGCAGCCCACCTCCGGCACGGCCATCATCGCCGGCTACGACGTGCGCACGCAGTCGAAACTCATCAAGCGCAACATCGGCTATATGAGCCAGCGCTTCTCGCTGTACAACGACCTCACCGTGTTTGAGAATATGCAGCTCTTCGGCACCATCTACAAGATTCCGCGCAAGGAGCTGAAGGAGCGCATCCACACCTCGCTGAAAGAGTTGGATATGGACCAGCACGCCAACACCTTGGTGGAAGCCATCCCGCTGGGCTGGAAACAGAAGCTGGCCTTCGCCACCGCCATCCTGCACCGCCCGAAGATTGTGTTCCTCGACGAGCCCACCTCGGGTGTCGATCCCATCGTCAGGCGCGAGTTCTGGAAACTCATCTATGATACCGCCTCCACTGGCGTCACCATACTGGTGACCACCCACTATATGGACGAGGCCGAGTACTGCAACCGCATCTCCATAATGGCCGAGGGCGAACTCAAGCTCATCGGCACCCCCGACGAGCTGAAAAAGAAGATGGCGGCCACCACCATCAACGACGTTTTTGTAAAATTTGTCAGAAGATAGAGGATGAAAGAGTTACGAATGATATTGCGCAAGGAGTTCATCCACATCTTCCGTGACAAGATCACGCTGTTCCTGGTGCTCGCTATGCCCATCGCCCTGGTGCTGCTCTTCGGCTTCACCATCAGCTCCGACATCCGCAACGCCAAAATCTCCGTCCTCGACCAGGCCAACGACAGCCAGTCGAAGAAGCTGATAGAAAAGATCACCGCCTCGGGTTATTTCCAGGTGGTCTCCTACCCCAACAATGAAGTGGAGATCGACGACGACTTCAAGAGCAAGAACATCAAGCTGGCCATCATCATCCCGGCCCGGTTTGAGGAGTCGCTCTCCAACGAGCACGAAGCCTCCCTGCAAGTCATCAACGACGTCTCCGACCTGAATGTCGCCTCGGTGCTGAACAACTATGTGCGGGCGGTGGTCCACAGTTTCACTGAAGAGTACAACTCCAAGACGGGCGAGACCACCCCGTTCGACATCACCACCAAGATGCTCTACAACCCGGAGATGAACAGTGTCTATATGTTCGTGCCGGGCATCATCACCCTGATTATGATTCTGGTCACCGCGCTGCTGACCTCCATCACGCTGGCGCGCGAGAAGGAGACGGGCACGATGCGGATGCTGCTCATCACCCCCGTGAAGAAGATCCACATCGTGTTGGGCAAGGTGATTCCCTATATGATCATCTCCTTCATCAGCACCATCATCATCTTGGTGCTCAGCGTGTTCGTTTTCAAGATGCCGATTAACGGCAGCATCCCGTTCCTGCTTTTCCTGTGCATCATCTTTATGCTGACGGCGGCTTCGTTCGGTATGCTGATATCCTCCATCAGTTCCACGCAGCTCGATGCAATGATGATCACGATGATGGGGTTGTTTCTGCCCACGGTGCTGCTCTCCGGTTTCCTGTTCCCGCTCAACAGTATGCCGATGGTCTTCCAGGTGCTGGCCAACGTCTTCCCCGCCAAATGGTTCATCCTCGCCATCAAGGACGTGATGATCAAGGGGGCCGGCTTCTTCGATATATGGAAATATTTGCTCATATTGTTCGCGATGGCTGTGGTGTTCATCAGCTTCAGCCTGATGCGGTTGGATAAAAGAAATTAGTTATGCGGACGATACTGATACTGATAAAGAAAGAGTTCCTGCAGGTGTTTCGCAACCCCTTGCTCATCGGCATCCTCACCGTGGCGCCGATGGTGCAGTTCATCATATTCCCCTTCTGCGCCGACTACGAGATCAAGGTGCTTCACATCGCATTCATCGACAACGACCATTCGACGATTTCCCAAGACCTCACCCACACCTTCAACGCCTCCGGGTACTTCATTTCCCACGGCTTAGTGAAGAACAAGAAGGAGGCTGAGAAGATGATGAAGCACGACAAGATCGACATCCTTGTGGAGTTTCCCCACGATTTCGAGCGCAGCCTGTACAACAACGAGCCCACGCAGATTGCCATCACCGCCAATGCCATCAACACGATGAAGGCGGGCATCGGCACGGGCTATGTGCAGAACATCATCGGCGACTATCTGAACGATTTCGCTCAGAACAACCGCCCGCCGCAGGCCCCCACCAAGGTCAGCATCAACATCTCCAACGTCTATTGGTACAATGAGCAGATGAACTACAAGAACCTCATCGTGCCCGGCATCTTGGTGATTCTGGTCACGCTGATCGGTTGCTATGTCACGGCCCTGAACCTCGTGCGCGAGAAGGAGATCGGCACCATCGAGCAGGTGAACGTCACCCCCATCCGGCGCTGGCAGTTCCTGCTCGGCAAGATGATACCCTTCTGGATTCTCGGCATCAGCGAGTTCATCATCGGGTTGGTGATTATGAAATTGGTGTTCGGCATCACGGTGCAGGGCAGCATCCCGATGCTGCTCGGGTGCACGGCCATCTACCTGCTGGTGATGCTCGGCCTGGGATTCTTCATCTCCAGCATCGCCGACAACCAGCTGCAGGCAATGTTCATCGTGTTGTTCCTCTTCATCGTGTTTGTCCTGCTGAGCGGCCTCTTCACGCCCACGGAGGGTATGCCCGAATGGGCGCATAAAATCAACTACCTCAATCCGATGTCGTTCTTTATGAATGTCATCAAGAAAGTGGTGCTGAAAGGCACGGAGGTGGAGAGTTTGCGAACAGAGTTCATCGTGCTGTCTGTGATGGCAGTCGTCATCAACACGGGGGCGGTGGTAAGTTATAAGGAAAGCAGTAAATAATTAAGAAATTAAGAAACTAAGAAATTAAGATTATACATTAAACGGCCCCGTAGGGGCAAGAGCCAGGTAGGCCCCCACAAGGCGGAGCCGCAGTGGGGAGATTGACAGACCAAACGCCCCCACAAGGCGCAGCCGCAGTGGGGAGATTGACAGACCAAACGCCCCCACAAGGCGAAGCCGCGGTGGGGAGATTGACGGAAAAACGTGCGACGAAATATTGGAAATTAGAAATTACAATAACATAAAAAGAAAGATTATGAAAAACAATCGTTTATTACACATTTTGAAAAGCGGGGTCACCGCTGTTATGGTGGCTCTATTCTTGCTTCTGGCGAACAACGGTTTTGCCGAGAAGGGTTGGCAGAAGGTCACCAGTGTCAGTTCTCTGAGTGCGGGCGACAGTGTCATCATCGTCGCCGCCGACTACGACTATGCCTTGAGCACCACACAGCAGAGCAACAACAGAACTGGTACGGCCATCAGCAAGTCGGGCAACATCGCCGTCATTACCAGCGAGGTTCAGATTCTGACGTTGGAGACTGGCGTAAGTGCCGGCACCTTTGCCTTCTATTCCCATGGTACTACTACACAAAACACGGGTTACTTGTACGCCGCTGGCACAGGAAGCTCCAACTATCTCCGTACCAAGGCCACCCTGGACTTCAGAGGGTCTTTTCTCATCACCATCGATGCTAACGGCGCGACCACAGTCGTGGCACAAACCACGGAAACGGACCGCACACATATGCGTTTCAATAATGGCAACTCCCCCAAGCTGTTCAGTTGCTACTCCAGTACGAGCAGCCAGTCGCCTGTCACGATCTACAAATATGTGGAACTGGGCAACTTCACAGTGGCCACGCCTACATTTTCCCTGCCCGCCGGTCTTTACACCACCCCACAAACAGTGTCCATCAGTTGTGCCACAACCGGTGCCACCATTCTCTACACCACCGACAACTCCAACCCTGCCACCAACGGGCAGGTGTACTCCACTCCCCTGACGATTTCCACCACAACGACTTTGAAGGCCATTGCCGTGGCCGGCACCGACACCAGCTTTATGGCTTCTGTCACATACACTTTCCCTGCCACGGTGCCCAACATCGCCGCCTTCAAGGCTTTAACGGACAACAACACTCCCTACTATTTCAGCAATGAAGTCACCTACGTCTTTAAGCAAAGTCCCTACACTTACGTGAAGGATGCCACTGGCGCACTACTGCTTTACGGCAGCCAGATCACGACCACTTACCAGGAAGGCGACCAGATCAGCGACCTTATGGGCACACGTTCCGTCTATAACGGCCAAATCGAACTAATCCCGACTGCGAACACTCCTGCAGCCACCTCTAACACCGGTGCCGTCGCCCCCATCGTGGTGACGATGGCAGACTTGCTGGCCAACTACAGCCAATATGACGCACAACTAATCACACTCCAGGGTGTGACGCTGGACGCTGCTTTCACCGGCACGACCAACGCCACCACCGCCATCAGCCAGGGCAGCAGCACCTGCGACATCTACAACCGTTTTGGCGTGGACACCACGCTGGCTGCCGGCACCGTGACTGACGTGACGGGCTTCGCCGCCATCTACAATTCCAACATCCAGATTTACCCGCGCAACAATGCCGACCTGGCTGCTGCCACGCCTCCCGTGCCGCAGCCCACGCTCACCATCGTGAGCCCTGCCGACGGCAGCAACTACTCCACTTTGGACACGTTGCACGTGACGCTGGCCATCGACAACTTCACCATTGGCACCGACGGTCTGCTCAAGGTCGAGTCCAGCATCCTTTCCGCGCTCAACATGCCGAGTCCGTTCTATTTCAACGCCATCACCTGGGCCCTTTTCCAGAACCAGGTGCTGAGTCCGCTGCCGGCGGGTTCCTTCAGTGCCACCATCTCTTTGGTGGGCTTGGACTCCTTGCCTTTGACCCCTGCCGTCAGCGCGATGACGGACTTCACCGTGACGGCTCCTGTGCTGCCCACGCCGACCATCACGGTCACGGGCGACAATGCGGGCCCCGACACCTACTATTTCACCGCGCACGTGACGATGGCCGTCACCGAGCCGGGTGCTGAAATCCGTTACACCACGGACGGCACCGCGCCGACGGCTACTTCCACCCTCTACACTACGCCCTTCGACGTAACCACAACCACCACCCTCAAGGCGATGGCCGTGAAGGCCCACTATGCCAACAGCGCCGTGGCCGAGCAGAGCATCACCATCGCTATCCCGACGGTGGCCACGCCTACTCTCACGCCGGGCACGGGCACTTACGCCGACAGTGTCACGGTGACGATGGCCTGCACCACCACGGGGGCCCAGATCCGCTACACCACCGACGGCAGCGAGCCCACTGCCACCTCCACCCTCTACGCCACTCCAGTGACGCTGACCTCCAACACCACTCTCAAGGCCAAGGCCTTCAAGGAGAACTGGACGGCCAGCGAGAGCGTGACGGCCGTTTATACCATCGCTCACGAGCCGGCCTTGGCCGCCACTCCGGCGTCCCTAACCTTCAACAGCACCACGCTGACGGGTGTCATCACCGTTACCTCCGCATTCCTGACCAGCCCCATCACGGTGGCTTGCAGCGACCCGCACTTCACCCTCTCGGCCACCACGATCCCGACCACGTCCGCTTCCGCCCAGGTGACTGTCACCTTTGACGGCACCGAGCCGGCCACGGGTGTTGTCACGTTGAGCAGCGACACGCTCACCGCACAGGTGGCGCTGACCGCCACGGCCACGCTGCCCGCACCGGTCATCACGCCTGCCACGGGCACCACGGACACGATGGTCACGGTGACGATGACCTGCACCAACGGCGCCGCTATCCACTACACTACGGACGGCAGCACGCCCACGGCTGCTTCAGCCACCTACAGCTCTCCTGTTGTGCTGCACACGCCCGGCACCTACACGGTCAACGCCATCGCCGTCAAGAGCGGCTGGGACAACAGTCCTGTAGCCACGGCCACCTACACCATCACCGTGCCGGAGCCGCCCGCCCCTGTGTATAACGATACTATTATTTATTATACCAGTTTTGATTCCACCGAACATTTCCTCGGCGGCAACAACTTCCAGAACGACCAAGTGATCTTCAACGGTCCTACCGGTCAGCAGTGGGGCACGTACCACGGCACCGCGACCACCACGAGCGCCATCAGTGGCGACCAGTCGATGCAGATGCGCTACTATGTGAGCGGCGACCACATCGGGCACCTCGGCTACACCTTCACCAACTTTGACCTGAACGACGTCACGCGCGTCACCTTCTCCGCCAAGAGTACCAACGGCCTCAATATGACGGTTGCCTACTCCACCGACGGCGGCAACACCTACCAGGGCACGGAGCTCATCAACCTGACGCAGAATGCGCAGAACTACACTTATGTGGTCAGCGATACGGGCGCCTATGCCTTCGTGCGTCTGCGTTTCGCCATCGCCGCACCCATTGTGCCCCCGAGCGGCACCTCCAGAGTCACCATCGACAGCGTGGTGGTCTATGGCATCCCGGGCATCGTCCACAACAACGTGGCCACTCCGGTGATCAGCCCCAACGGCGGATTTGTCTATGCGGCATCCCAAGCTGTCACCATCACCTGTGCCACCCCTGGTGCAAGCATCTACTACACCACCGACGGAAGCGTGCCCACGCAGAACTCCACGCTTTACACAGCGCCCTTCACCGTTGACAGCACCACCACCGTCAAGGCCAAGGCCTTCAAGGAGGGTGACGTGCCCAGTCTGGTAGCCAGCGCCACCTACGAATTCCCGGTCTCGGTGGCCAACATCGCCGCCTTCAAGGCTGCCAACACCACCACCAACTCCACGGTCTATAGAATCGCCGGCGACGTCACGTTCGTCTTCAAGAGCGGCAAGAACATCTATGTGCAGGACAACAGCGCCGGTTTGCTGGTCTATGACAACAACAATGTCATCACCAACAGCTACAACGAAGGTGATGTGATCAGCGGTGGTCTCTACGGCACCTACACACTTTACGGCGGACTGGTGGAGATGGTTCCCACCCACGACTGCGCCGCCTCCACGCAAAACACGGGCACTGTTTCGCCCGTCAACGCCACTGTTGAGGACATTGCGGCCTTCTACTACCAGTACGAGTCCAAGCTGGTCACCCTCACGGGTGTCACCTTCACCGACGGCGGCCAGTTCACCACAGCCAACGCCACGAACCTCGAGATCGAGCAGAACGGCGAGACGATGCAGGTGCGCAACACCCACAAGACGGTGGATATGACCATCCCGGCAGGCAGCGTGGCCAACGTGACGGGCTTCGTGCTCCAATACAACGGCACCTACCAGATTGCCCCGCGCGACAATGACGACATCGTGCTGCAAGGCGCTGAGGCCGTGGCCGACCCGGTCATCGACATCCAGCCGCTCACCAACAATATGTCCGCCATCACCATCACGTGCGCCACGGACGGTGCCACCATCCACTACACCTTCGACGGCACCACTCCGGACGAGAACTCGCCCGTGTACGACGACGTGCTCTCCTACTCTGGTGATTTCACCATCAAGGCCATCGCGATGAAGGATGGTATGGCCAACAGCAACGTGGTGACCGCCACCCACAGCGGCATCTGCGACCGTGATCTGGCCGGCACTATTTCCGTCTATCCCAACCCGACCAACGACAGAGTCTCTCTCCAGAGCGTGCGTTACAGCGTGGTGGATGTGATGGTTTATGACATCTATGGCCAGCTGGTCGCACAGTACAACGTCAATGGTCTCAGCACAGACATTGACCTCTCCACGCTGCGTCCGGGCAACTACTTCCTGCACGTGCGCACCGACAACGGCTCTACAGTGCTGAAAGTCGTCAAGAAATAATCATTGTTCTGAAGCAACTATGAAACAAAACGAAAGTTTGGAGTTGATGAGACATCACGGCATCCGGCCTACTGCCAACCGCGACATTGTGGTTCGCACGCTGGCAGATGCCGTGAGGCCTCTGACACTTTCCGAGCTGGAGCAGGAAATCGTCACCATCGACAAGTCGGGCATCTTCCGCACGGTGACGCTCTTTCTGGAGCGTCATCTGGTACACGCCATCGACGACGGCTGCACGGGCACGCGCTACGAGTTGTGCCGCAGCCTCAACGACGAGTCGGACGACGACCTGCACGCCCATTTCCACTGCGAGCAATGCCACCAAACCTTTTGTCTCGACGACATCTCCATTCCGGAGGTGAACTTACCCGAGGGATACGCCAAGCAATCCGCCAATTTCACGATAAAGGGTTTGTGTCCGAAATGCTCAAAGCATCCCAAAACCAGGCATTAAACAATCTTCAACATCATCAACAAGAAAAGAAACCGTAATATGGAAGGCACAACCATCCGGCTAATGACAGCCGCCGACTATCCTCAAGTACACCATCTCTGGTCCATCACGGAAGGGATGGCGCTGCGCAGTTACGACGATTCCGAAGAGGGCATCACCAAGTTCCTGAAGAAGAACCCGACCTCCAACTTCGTGGCTCTGCGGGGCGACGAATTAGTGGGGGTGATCTTGTGCGGGATGGACGGGCGTCGCGCCTACGTCTATCACACCGTGGTGCGCGCCGACTTGCGCAACCAGGGCATCGGCAAGGCCCTGCTGGCCGCCGTCTATGGGGCCATCGAGCAGGAGGGCATCAAAAAGAGCGGCTTGCTGGTGATGAAGGGCAACGAGATCGGCAACGCTTTCTGGCGCTCCCAAGGCTGGACCGAGCGCGTGGACCTCAACTACTACAGCTATAGCAACGTCCCGCAAGTGGAAAGCGACCACCCGAAGGGACAGTAATCCTGAAAACGCTCTCTTCTTTTTATCATTTTACAAAAGAAAAAAAACTTGAAAACCGTCCGGCACATATTCTCCCTTTTGGCTCTCGTCCTGCTTAGCGGTTCGTGTGCGAAGGTGGTCACGCCCACCGGTGGCCCGCGTGACTCAGCCCCGCCCAAGGTGCTGAAGTCCACGCCCGACAACCAGAGCGTCAACTTCGGGGAGAAGCAGATCCACATCACCTTGGACGAGTTTTTCACGCTGAACAACCCGCAGGAGAACGTGATGATATCGCCCCCGCTGAAGGAGAAACCCACCTACACCGTGAAGGGCAAGACGCTCGTGGTCAAGTTCAAGGACACGCTCCGCGCAAACACCACCTACAATATGGTGTTCACCAACTGCATCCAGGACTACAACGAGGGCAACCCGCTCAGCCTGTTCCATTACAGTTTCTCCACCGGCCCCGTCATCGACTCTTTTATGCTGGAGGGCACCATCCAGAACGCATCCTCCCTGACGCCGGCGGAGGACCTGCTGGTGATGCTCTATCACCACGACATCGACTCGCTGCCGCTGAGCGCCCTGCCCGACTATGTCACCAAGAGCCAGAAGAACGGCTCGTTCCAGTTCCGCAACATCGCACCGGGCGACTACAAGATTTTCGCGCTCAAGGACATCAACGGCAACTACATTTATGACCTGCCCAACGAGGAGATTGCCTACCAGAAGGAACTCGTATCGGCCGTTCCGCCGCCCGCCACCGACAGCAGCGGCAATCCCCTGTCGGCCGACTCCACCGTCGCCAAAATCCTGCTCCACAGTTTCCTGAGCCAGGACTCCTTCCCGAAGCTGATGCGCTACGAAAACCCGGCCACCGGCATCTACAAGTTCCCCTTCAGCACCCCCGTGTCCCATCTCGAACAACAGCCCCTTTGGGGACCCGCCGACCATATCGAGGTATGGAACCAAGGGCGCGACACGCTTACCTGGTACCTGAAGAAAACGGATTTCGACACCCTGGCCGTCATATTCATCGCTGACAGCCACACGGACACCGTCCATCTGAAGCCCTACAAGGCCAAGCCCAACACTGGCCGTGGCGGCAGTGCACGGAACACCCTCAGGGGCACGTTCCTCAACGAAGGCCATTGCTACCAGCCCCTGACCTTGCGATTCTCCTACCCCATCCAGCCGATTGACTCCTTCCCTGTTTACATCTACTCGCAACGACAGGGCAAGAACGATACCGCAACGGTGTGGATTCCCCTCCCGAAAGACACTGCCCTGACCGAAATCGCCATTTCCTACCCGTTCGAGACCAAGAAACATTACAAAGTGATGATTCCCGACTCCCTGTTTTTCGGATACAACGGACTGGTGAACGACACGCTCAGAACCTCCTTCAGCTACAAGTCGGAGAAAGACTACGGCAACATCCAGATTCATTATCAGGTGGGAGAATGTGGTTACCCCGTCATCGTGCAGTTGCTAAGTGGAAACACAACGCTGCAGCAGGACATCCTTACGGGAGATGCCACCAAGGACTACAACCATCTGGAGCCAGGGCCTTACAAGATCCGGGCCATCCTGGACCGTAACGGCAACGGGCGCTGGGATTCCGGCGACTACTGGAAAGGTGTGCAGCCGGAGACCATCATCCCCTTCTCGCACGACATTAACGTGCGCGCCTTCTGGGATGTGGAGGAGGATTTTAAAATTGATACGAGTAGATAAGATACAACACCGAGTTGAACTGCATCTTGACCGTCTGGTTGACGGCCCAGGTAGGCTTGCGCACCGGCAAAATGGAGTTGGAGTAGCGCAAGGTGACGGCGTGATGCTCCTTGAACCGATAGCTCAGCCCGCCCATCATTGAGAGTTCCCACCATTTGAATTCGGGACGTCCCACGACAGCGCCGTATGCATCGCGCTCGCGGGTATAGAGATGGATGCCGAAAGCGGGGCCGGCCTCCAACTCAAAATCACTGCGGTTGCGGATGGTGATGCGCGCAAAACGGAAACGGAACAGGACCGGCACCTCGATATAACCCAAATTGAGCACATACTTAGACATCGGGTCCACCGGCTGGCTGGGCGGCGTATAGGAGTGGCTGCCCTTCATCACAAAGTTCATCTCCAGCTGGAGCTTGAGCCCGAACTTGGGCTGGTCGGCAAGCACGCAGTTGGCAAACACACCGGCGGTGGCGCCCACCTTATGGAAGCCGGCCAGGTTGTCGCCGGAAATCTGGGTGGCGGTGAGGCCTGCGGAGACGCCTCCCGCAAAGGTGCCCACAGATTCCAGATCTTGCGCCTGCAAGGTCAGAGATGCCCCAAAGACAAGGGCAAAGAGACAGAGAATATGTTTTTTAAGAGCCATCAGTTCAAATTTATGTACTTGGGGATTTGAAGCCAGTGGGCGTAGTCGGGACCGAGAATCTGCACCGCGCGGTTCCAGATCTGGTCGGGTTCCGTGCGGAACACCAAATCGGGCGTGGGGTTGCCAATCACCCACATATTCTTACGCAACTCGCCCTCCAGTTGTCCCGGCGACCAGCCGGCGTAGCCCATCAGGAACTTGTAGTGCAGGTTGGCGATGGCCTGGTCCTGGATGAGGGCAAGCAGAGACTTGTCGTAGCCGACGTAGATGTCGGGCACCACGCGGGAGGAGGCCTTGCTGCCTTCGTAGTTGTGCAGCAGGAAGAGGGCCGAGGGCAGCACAGGGCCGCCCAAGAACATCGGCGAATCCACGTGGAGTTCGTCCACGAGATCATTCACCTTGTAGGGCAGTTTGTGGTTGAGGATAAGACCCGCGCAGTGCTCCGCGTCGTAGTCGGTGAGCAGCACCACCGAGCGGTTGAAGAAGGCGTCGTTGTAGTAGGGCGCGGATATGAGCACCCGCCCCGCCGACAGCGAGTATCCTGTCTGTTTCACTTTCAACAAATCGCTCGAATATGGCATCTTCCAATTTTTGATTGTGCAAAATTACAATTTCTTGCAATACAAAGGCACGAAAAATGAGAAAATGAGTTCAAAAACCGGTCTTCGTTCTTTGGTCATTTTTTTATACTTTTGCACCCTTAAAACTCGTGTCGTGAACAAGCAGATTCTTCGGCTCGCCATACCGAGCATCATCACCAACATCACCGTTCCCCTGTTAGGGATGGTGGACGTGGCCATTGTAGGGCACATCGGCCAGGCGAGCTACATTGCCGCCATCGCGTTGGCGACGATGGTGTTCAACCTCATATACTGGAATTTCGGCTTTTTGCGGATGGGCACCAGCGGACTGACGGCGCAGGCCTACGGGGCCGGCGACAAGGAGGAGTGCCTGCGCATCCTGGTGCGCGGCCTGGCCATCGCCTTGGTCATCGCCCTGCTGCTCATCTCCCTGCAACGCCCCATCGGCTATCTCTGTCGCCGCTGGATAGACACCAGTCCGGAGACCCTCGCGCTTACCCTGACCTACTTCTATATCCGCATCTGGGCGGCGCCAGCCACTTTGGGACTGTACGCCCTCAAAGGCTGGTTCATCGGAATGCAGAATGCCAAGGACCCGATGTGGATTGCCATCGTGCTCAACATCGTCAACATCGTCGCCAGCCTGCTCTTCGTATTCGTGCTGCACTACGGCATCGCCGGCGTGGCCTGGGGCTCCGTCATTGCCCAGTACTCCGGCCTGCTGCTGGCCGTCATCATCTGGTTCCTGAAATACGGCGAGATGCGCCACGACATCCATATCCGCGAGAGCCTGAAACTTCAGGAGATGATCCGTTTCTTCAAAATCAACGCCGACATCTTCCTGCGCACGCTCTGTCTGATTGCGGTGTTCACCTTCATCCCATACATCTCGGCCGGAATGGGCGACGAGGTGCTTGCCGCCAACACGCTCCTGATGCAGCTCTTCACCCTGCAGTCGTACATTATGGACGGCTTCGCCTACGCCGGCGAGTCGCTGGTGGGCCGCTATGTCGGTGCCAAAGACCGGCCGTCACTGCAGAGGGTGATTCGTCTGCTGCTGCGCTGGGGCATCGGCCTGGCGGCGCTCTTCACGCTGCTATACGCCACCTGCGGCCGTGGACTGCTCCGCATTCTCACCAACGACATCGAAGTCATCAACAAGGCGATGGAGTACATCCTTTGGACCATCCTGGTGCCCTTCACGGGTTTTGCGGCCTTCATCTACGACGGCATCTACATCGGCGCCACCGCCTCCAAGGCAATGCGCAACGTGATGTTTGTCGCCACGGGAGCCTTTTTCATCGCCTATTACCTCCTACAGCCCTCCTTGGGCAACAACGGGCTCTGGATTGCCTTCCTCATCTTCCTGACGCTGCGCGGTGCCCTGATGTGGGTCGGCGACAAGAAACTGATGGAAGGAATTGAGTCAGACCTGAGCATTCAGGGATAGGAACTTTTTTTGTACTTTTGCGCTTTCAATTTGAGAACTATGAGTTTTGACGATTTACGCGAACAATACCCCGTCTTCACTTTTGACCATTACCAATATGAATTGGCGGGCAACGAGTTGCATATCCAATTCCATTTCCTGATAGGCGACAGCATCGCCTTCCGGCCCCGGATGGTGCTGCGTCCCGGGCGGCACGCCCAATGGCCCGCCGACCTGAACACCCTCGACGGCATCGTGTTCCACATCGGGATGATTGAGCTGATCAGCTACTGGAAATGCACCTGCAGTCCCACCATCTTGATAAAGCCCTATCATCTTTCGGAAGAGCAGCAGCTCTTCTGGCGCAAGCTCTACTGGAACGGACTGGGCGAGTTTGTATTCAAGAACCACATCCACAGCGACCCGTACGAGTTCCTCAACTTCGAATTCGCGCCTGGGGCTGCCGATGCCTCCGCACTCCCCTACCCTCGCACGGAGGAGAGCAACCGCGTCATCGTGCCCATCGGCGGGGGCAAGGACTCCGTGGTGACGTTGGAGGAGCTGCGCAAACAGCGCGACGTGGTGCCCTTCATCATCAATCCCCGCGGCGCCACCCTCGACTGTGCCCGCGTGGCCGGCTTCGACAAGCCCGACGACATCATCGTCCTCCAGCGCCAAATCGACCCCAAGCTGCTCGAGCTCAACGCCGCGGGCTATCTCAACGGCCACACACCCTTCTCGGCGATGCTGGCCTTCTACACCGTGCTGCTCAGCTCCGTCACCGGCATCCGCGACGTGGCCCTCTCCAACGAGTCGTCCGCCAACGAGCCCACCATCCCCGGCACGCACATCAACCACCAGTACTCCAAATCGCTGGAGTTTGAGCAGGACTTCGCCCAGTATGTCCGCGACTTTATGGGCGACAGCAACCACTACTACAGCCATTTACGTCCCCTCACCGAGTTGCAGATTGCCGAGCGTTTCGCGCAATATCCGCAGTATTTCCCGGTATTCAAGAGTTGTAATGCCGGCAGCAAGGAGAACAAATGGTGTTGCAACTGTCCCAAGTGCCTCTTCGCCTACATCATCCTCGCCCCGTTTGTGAGCCGCGAGGACCTCAAGAACATCTTCGGCGAGGAGCTGCTCAACAAGCCCGAGTTGGTGAAGACCTTCGACGAGCTTACCGGCCTCAGTCCCATCAAGCCCTTCGAGTGTGTGGGCACCCTCCGCGAAGTGAACGAGGCCATCCACCGTATTTTAGAAACCCATAAAGACCAACATCTGATAAAGCACTACATCAACGCCCAAATCTCCCAAATCGAAGACGATCTGATGGAGGGATATTTTAATATGGCGCCGTGAGAGACGTGAAAATGGAGACGTAAGACTTAAGACTTAAGACTTTCCTTAAGCAGTCCCGAAGGGACAAGACGCGCGAAGCGCAAGTAACCCCGCACAAGCGACGAAGGAGCGCAGTGTGGTGCCTTGAGGAGGAGACAGTGCCGTGAGGAGGAGACCATAGTGCCGTGAGGAGGAGCGCAGTGTGGTGCCGTGAGACTGGAGACTGGAGACGTAAGACTTAAGACTTTCCTTAAGCAGTCCCGAAGGGACAAAATCCTAGTAACCCCGCACAAGCGCAAGCGCAGTGTGGTGCCGTGAGGAGGAGATAAACCGCAAAATCGCAAAATATGAAACCAACACTACTGATTCTTGCCGCTGGTATGGGCAGCCGTTATGGCGGGCTCAAGCAGCTGGACCAAATGGGTCCCAATGGTGAAACCATTATGGACTACTCTGTCCGATACGCTTTGGAGAGCGGATTCGGGAAGGTGGTCATCGTCATCCGCCGTTCTATGGAGGAGGATTTCAAACAATACATCCTGCCTCGGTACGCGGACAAGATTCCCGTTACCTACGTGTTTCAGGAGCTGGACATCCTGCCCGAGGGGTTCACGGTCAACCCGGAGCGTCAGAAGCCCTACGGCACGGCGCACGCCATCCTGGTGGCCCGCGAGGCGATACAGGAGCCCTTCACCGTCATCAACGCCGACGACTTCTACGGTCGCCAGGCCTTCGAGGTAATGGCCGACTTCCTGAGCCATAGCGCGCCCACCGTCCCGCCCACCTACGCGATGGTGGGCTACCGCCTCGACCGGACCCTGTCGCGCAACGGCACCGTCTCCCGTGGCGTATGCCAAACCAACGCGGAGGGCTACCTCACCGACATCGTGGAGAACCATAAGATCGGCTACACCGACAAGGGCATCGAGAACATTGAAGAGGGCTTGTACAACCTCTTCACGGGCGAGGAGCCTGTATCGATGAACTTCTGGGGCTTTACCCCCGACTTCTTCCAGGCATTGGAGGAGCAGTTTGTCGATTTTATGCGGGAGAACCACGACAACATCAAGGCCGAGTACCCCATCCCGAACGTGATCGCCCATCTGATGTCGCGTGGCGAGGCCCGTGTGAAGGTACTTCACAGCGACGCCGAGTGGTTCGGGGTCACCTACAAGGAGGACCGGCCCTATGTGGTGGAGCGTTTGGCGCAGCTGCCCGACTAATCTTCGCAAATTTTATTATTAAACCTAAAATATTTTGTTATGAAGCTTTTACTTATCAGCAATTCAACCAATTACAAAGAACCTTACTTGGGCTGGTGCCAACCCCTGATCAAGGAGTTCCTGCAAGGTACGAAGAAGAACATCGCTTTTGTGCCCTACGCCGGCGTGGATGTGGCGGGCAAGGTTTATCCGGCCAGCTACGACGCCTATACAGAGCGCGTGCAGAAGGTGTTCGACGCCTTCGGCAAGAAGATCATCTCCGTGCACAGCGCCAAGGATCCCGCCAAGGTCATTGAGAAGGCCGACATCATTATGGTGGGCGGCGGCAACACCTTCCATCTGGTGGCCGAGTTGCACCGCAACAAGCTCATCGAGCCCATCCGCCGCAAAGTGATGGAGGGCACCCCCTACATCGGCTGGAGCGCCGGTTCCAACGTGGCCTGCCCCACTCTCTGCACCACCAACGATATGCCCATCGTGATGCCCGAGAGCTTCAAGTGCCTCGACCTGGTGCCCTTCCAGATCAACCCGCACTACATCGATCCCTATCCTGAGAAGATCAACGACGCCATCCGTCACGGCGGCGAGACACGCCAAGTGCGCATCAACGAGTATCTGGCCGTCAACCAGGAGCGCACCGTCGCGGGCTTGCGCGAAGGCACCGCCCTCTGGGTGGACCACGAGCGCATCACCCTCCGCGGCACCCGCAATATGATCGTGCTCCGCTACGGCAAGAAACCGGTGGAGAAAAAGCCGGGCGACACCTTCGAATTCGACCTCAAGTAACACTTTGTCTTTATCATACAACGCATTGTCTCAAAGATGAAAGAGATGCATCGGATATTTGATTTCCTACAGGAGTTAGTGGCGAACAACAACCGCGACTGGTTTCAGGCGCACAAGGACGAATATGACACGGCCTGGGGCCTTTTCAACGATTTCCTCGAAAAGCTGATTGCCGAAATGGCCCCCTTTGAGCCCTCCATCGCCTACCTGACGCCGAAAGACTGCACCTATCGCATCTACCGCGACTTGCGTTTCACACAGGACAAGACACCCTACAAGGGACATTTCGGGGCTTACATCAACGCCGACGGCAAGAAGGCCTACTACGGGGGCTATTACATCCAGTTCGAGCCCCGGCAGGTGATGTTCGCCAGCGGGGTCTGGTGGCTCCCCACCAAGGAGATGCGTGCCCTGCGGCAAGCTATCGTTGATCAGGCGGATACCTACACTCAAATTGTGGAGGACCCCGAGTTCAAGCGCCTCTGCCCCACCATCGGCCTTGACCACTACAAGCGCATCCCCAACGGCTTCCCCAAGGACTTCGCCCACCCCGACTATCTCCTTTGCAAGGACTACACGTGCCACACGGCACTTACCCCATCACAATTCCAAAAAGCGGAAGTGGCGGACATCGCCCGCCTCTTCCGCTTGATGAAACCCTTCAACGACTTCCTCAAGGAGAACGTTCTCATCAATTATGAAGAGATGGAAGGGATGAAGGATGTTGTGAAGTTTCTATAACAATAATTCTGTACAAAAAACGCCTACCGCCGCAGGAGGTCAAAGACGGTCTTGACGGGGTTGAAGGTCTCTATGGGCACCTCCACGAAGATGGTGTTCCAACGGCTCATCGCGCCGTTCCAGAGACCAGGAAGTTCCAGAGCCTTGAGGGTGCGGTCACCGTACGATTTCGAGGAGATGAAGCCCGTCTCGGGATCCACATACTGGAGCAGGTCAAAGCGCTCGCCCTTGTAGTTCTTGAGGGCGCAGACCATATCCACGGGATTGAAGTGAGTGGCGTGGGTCATAATGTCCATCTGCTCGGGGTTCTTTTTGTCGATCTGGGAGGATTCCACAATCTGGAGGGAGGTTTCGCCCTCGCTGTCGGTCACCCAGAAGGGGCCACCGCCCGGCTCGCCCTCGTTCTTGACCATACCGCAGACGCGGATGGGGCGATTGAGTTTTTCAAACAACGTCTCGCGGTCCACCTCTTCACCCAAGGAGATCATCAGCTCGCTCTCAGCGAAATCCATTATCTCGCAGAGCATCATATCGTCCACCTCACCGGCCTCGAGCAGGCGGAGGTACTGGAAGGTGCGGGCTTGCAGCTGAAGCAGATGGGCGGCGAGGGCCTTCTTGTATTGCACGGTGGGCGCCACACGCTCCTCCGTGATGACATTGTCGATGTTCTTCACAAAGACGATGTCGGCATCCAGTTTGTTGAGGTTGTGAATAAGGGCACCGTGACCGGCGGGACGGAAGAGGAGATTGCCCTTCTCGTCGCGGAACGGCGTGTTGTCGAGCTCAGCAGCCACTGTATCCGTGGCCGGGTCCTGGATGGAGAAGCTTATATTATAATGTACCCCATACTGTTGTTCGTAGGCAGGCACCACATTTTTGAGAAGATTCTCAAAACCGGTCTGATGTTGCGGGGAAACGGTGAAGTGCAGGTAGCACTCGCCTCCGCTGGTGGCATACAGGGCACCCTCCACCAGATGCTCCTCCACGGCCGTGCGGATCTTGTCGGCATAGCGGTGGAACAGCAGCAGACCTTTGGGCTGGTTGCCGTAGTTAAGACCTTCGGGCTCGAGGAGGTAGCGCACCACCAGTTTGTAATTGCCAGCAGCAGTCTCGGCCTTGAGGTCATACCCGTCTTTGGCCAAGGCTTCTCCCAGCGCCTCGTAGAAGGGGAACTTGGGAAGCTTCTCGAGGAAGGCGACTCCCTTTTGGCAAGTCTCGGGCGTGTCATCGCTCAGGTAGGAGTATAGCTCCTTGAACATACGGGAGGCGGCGCCCGAGGCGGGCACGAACTTCACCAGTTTCTTGCCGGAGAGCATCTGGGGATAGTCGGCGCAGAGCTCCTCCACCGCGTCGGCGTCGAGGCGCAGGATGCCGTCGTTGATGGTCGCTGCACGGTCGAGGTCGGCGAAAGCGAAGCCCTTGCGGAAACATTCGAGTTGATACTGGACCGTGGCGGGGTCACTGCCGCGGCGCTGCAAAAATTCCAGGTCTTGAGGGGTAAAGTCTGTCATAGTCATTTTATTTTGGAGTGGCAAAAATACATAATTTCTACAACCCCGCCCTCACTTCGGGGCGACAACCACTATTTTTTTTATTTTTGCCGCCACAAATTCGATTAATTAGAAATTGGTACTCTCTCCTGAAATAAAGATTTGGTTTGCCGCCTTCCTGGTAATGGTGGCCGTGTCGGCCCTGTTGCACCAGCGGCAGCGGCACGGGTGGGCACTCTTCACACTCACGCTGGGAGGACTTTGTCTCTACCTGACAGCCGCCCACATCTACCCTTTCCTCAACCTCTGGGACGAGCAGTATCACGCCCTGGTGGCCAAGAATTGTATGTCGCATCCCTTCCGGCCCACACTCTACGAGCAGGCCGTTGTGCCAGGACACGACTACGGCAATTGGATTTGCGCCGACATCTGGCTCCATAAGCAGCCGCTCTTTTTGTGGCAGATCGCCCTGTCATTCAAGCTGTTCGGAGTTTCCCTCTTCGCCCTTCGGCTTCCCTCGGTGCTGATGTGTACTCTGCTCATTCCCCTCAACTACCGGATGGCGCAACTGCTTACCAAGCGCCTTGACATCGCCTACTTCACAGCCCTGGCCACCGCCTCCTCCTGGTTCCTTTTTTACCTCACCTCCGGTGGCCTATCCACCGACCACAACGACGTCTGCTTCCTCTTCTACATATCCGCCTCCGTATGGGCTTTTATGGAGTATGTGCATCGGGGACGCTCGGGCTGGGGATGGATTATCCTTGTCGGAGTGCTGGCCGGCGGCGCTATGCTGACCAAATGGCTGGTGGGATTGTTGGTTTTTCTGGTCTGGGTATGCTACCTGCTGGCCGAAAAAGGATTCCGGCTCAAGGAATGGAAGGTCGGACATCTGCTGGTCGCTCTGGGCGTCACTTTGGCCCTGTTTTTATCCTGGCAGCTCTATTGTTTCCACCAATATCCAGTGGAAGCGCACCGGGAACTGATGTTGAACTTCAGACACGCCAACGAAGTGATAGAGGATCATAGCGGTCCTTGGAGTTTCTACTTGATGGTACTGCCGATGCAATTCTTCGGGTATGGTCCCTCCTACTGGAACATCCATTTCGTGTGGAATTTCAGCACGATCCTCTGCTATATCGTATTGGCCGTCGGGCTGGTGCTGGCCCTGCGGGCTGTGCGCAGCCGGAGCCAGCGCATAACCCTTTTCGTCGTGCCGTTGTTCGTTTACCTCTTCTTCAGCCACGCCCCGACCAAGATGCCCGCCTTCACCTTCATTGTCAGCTTTGTTTGGTTCCTGGCCATCGGCTGTGTGCTGCAGCTGATTCTTCAGGGACTCACGCGCCTCATTCGCCAGCAGCACCTACGGTTGGTCATTGTGACGGCCCTGTGCACCGCATTCGGTCTCTATGCCAGCCATTATCCACACTATTACCGCGACGAGCACGCCTGGTTTTACCAGACCTGCATAAAGAACAAGCACATCTGCGAAAAATGGCAGAAGAATCTCCCCGAGAAGACGCTCGTTTTCAACGTAAAATCCCCGTCGATGTCCGATGAAGACATCACCAGCTGCATAGCCGCCACATTCCACAGCGGCCGCGAGTGCTATTTTGAGAGACCTTCCATAGAGGTACTGAAGGAACTGCAGCGGCAGGGATTCACCATCGCGGCAGTGCGCAACCCCTGGATACCGGAGGCGTACGAGCAGGACAGCAGCATCGTGAAGCTGGAGATGAGATAATATTGAATTTTATAAACTGATTACCGATGAAAATTATTGAAAAGGAAAAAAACAAAGACGAGATCATCAAGCTCCTGAAGGGCACAAAACGCGAATACATTGAGGATGTGATAGATGAATTGTGTGGAAACGGCTTCTTCGAGGCACCCGCATCCACCCGGTTCCACCTCAATATGGAAGGCGGTCTGGCCCAGCACTCGCTCAATGTCTGCAAAATGGGCATTATGTTACGCAAACAACTCCTCCAGGAAGATCCTGAATTGACAGAACTGCTTCCTGAAGACAGCGTGATAATAGTTTCGCTGCTGCACGATGTGTGCAAATCGGACATTTACAAGAAATGTCTGAAGAGACGCAAAAACAATTTCGGCCAATGGGAAGATGTCGAGGGTTACGAGGTGGACTACAAAAATTTCCCTTTAGGCCACGGCGAGAAATCCGTCATTATGGTTTTACGGATGGGGTTCAACCTCACCGACGAGGAGATTATGGCAATGCGCTGGCACATGAGCGCCTGGGATCTCGCATTCCAGAGTCCTGATATCAAAGGCAACTATAACAAAGCCAAGGAAATATGCCCGCTCTGTGCCCTTCTGCAGTGCGCTGACAACCTCGCTGCCAACATCATTGAACGCGAAGAGGAGGAAGACGTTCTGATACAGAAGTTTTAGTCTCACCATCTTTGCAGTTCCTGAAACGATTCCTCCGTATGAAAGCACGCCCCCTTCCCGATAAAGTGCTGGCCGCATTGCTGCTGTCCTGCACCCTGCTGCTGACCTCCTGCCACAGCAACCGCAAGCTGGCAGGCTCGGGCAGTGTCAGGGCGGTGGCCAACCGTGTGTGGACATACAGCATCAGCCATCCCGACGGTTTCACTTTGGACATCACCACGATGACGGAGCCGGCGGAAGGGGTTGTCGTGGCATACGCCGCCACACAAGGATGCCACTCCCGCAAACAGCTTGGCCGGGTGGTGCGGCACGCGATGCGGCACGACGGCTATGTAGGCGGCTGGCTGGATACTGCCGACAGTCTCTACTACTTCGACAGCGACCGCCTGTTTCCCGAGGATTCCCTCGATGCCGCCATCCGCTTCGGTACTGAAAACGGACAACTCGCCGTGTTTGTCCTGTCGAAGGGAAGCGAGGTGCGACTGGACACTCAAAATACAACACCCGAATGGACGCTTCAGGAGGCCAAGTGTGCAGAAAGTCTGAACATACAGCCCACAAAAGACACTATCCTCGTGAAACTGAATTGGTGGCTCGCCAAGGCGGTGCTTCGCGACTTCTCGCTGGCACAACTCGACAGTGTGGTGAACACCCTTTGCCATCCCGGCGACCGTTTTGAAATCACCTACTGGGATTATCAGCTCGAGTACTGGTCATTTATACCTGCCAAAATGAGAGCAGAGTACCTGTACGACCAGATAAATGAAATGTGTCCGAACAGCATCACGGCGGTGCATATACGGAAAGAGACGCTAAAGGAAGGGGAACAGATGCCGAATCAGCCGCCCTACAAGATCCTGATGATTTGCCGGAAACATTAAATCAAGGCAGAAGATCATAAATAGAAATAATGAGAAAAGTTGTATTTTTGCGTAATTAAAATAGTATGAATAATGTCAGCCTATATATACGCCATTATACCATATAAAAATGAAAATTTGTTCCATCCAATGGATGGTGACAATATTGTCTTATTCCCTAATATCCCAGTATTAGATGGTATTGATTCTGAATTTACCGATCCCGAGGGATTGGTATTACACGAAGATTTTCTTTTGATCAATACATGTTGGCGGCAATCTTATTTTACCAACAATAAAGAAGGTTATTGTCAATTAAGGGCAGAAATATGCCAAATCGCAAAGGCTTTGCACGCTCAAGAAGTCTGGTATGTGGAAGAATTGGCGACAGAAGAAATGATTAATAAAAGCTTTTCATTCTCTGAATGGGTTCGGAGATTAAAAACCTCAGACAAACAGTATGTAGTTGAACTAACCAGAGAAATCCTTGAGGGAAATACTATCTATAGTTATTACCATGATGATTTTTCAGATATCATTATGGAAAATCCTCATAATTGTCGCAATGTGGAAGAGTAAGGTGTTTTTATCTTTTATCGTTTTTGTTCATCAATTTGAATTTAGATATATGAATGATGATTAAAAAAAGCAGCGGCAATTTCTTGTCGCTGCTTTTTCAATCTTTCGGGCGGCAGGTCGGATTCGAACCGACGACCCACGGAACCACAATCCGGTACTCTAACCAACTGAGCTACAACCGCCATATCGGGTGTCTCAAAAAGACGCGGCAAAAATACACTTTTTTTGAATATCCAAGGGCTTTTTTCGGAAATATTTTTTTTGCCCCGTTTTTTGTATCTTTGCCGCCTGTTTAACACCTATATATTATGACTGTTGTAAAACCATCCATTCCCAAAGGAACCCGCGATTTCACGCCCACCGAGATGATGCGGCGCAACTATATTTTCGACACCATCCGCTCTGTATTCCACAAGCACGCCTACCTTCCCATCGAGACCCCTTCGATGGAAAACCTCTCCACGCTGATGGGCAAATACGGCGAAGAGGGCGACCGTCTGCTCTTCAAGATCCTCAACTCCGGCGACTTCACACAAGGGGTTGACTTCGACGCCCCCGACGCCTCCCCCAACAAGCTGGCGGCAAGGATTTGCGAAAAGGGACTGCGCTATGACCTCACCGTGCCCTTCGCCCGCTTCGTGGTGCAGCACCAGAACGACATCGCCTTCCCCTTCAAGCGCTACCAGATGCAGCCCGTCTGGCGCGCCGACCGCCCCCAAAAGGGACGCTACCGCGAGTTCTACCAGTGCGACGCCGACATCATCGGCAGCACCTCCCTCCTCAATGAGGCGGAACTCGTGGAGATCACCGACGAAATCTTCCGCAAGTTCGGCATCTCCATCACGATGAAAATCAACAACCGCAAGGTGCTCTCCGGCATCGCCGAGGTTATCGGCCAGGCCGACAAGGTCACCGACCTCTGTACCGCGATGGACAAGCTGGACAAGGTGGGCCAGGAGTGCGTCTGCCAGGAACTGCTGGAGAGAGGCATCCCGCAGGAGTCCATCGAACAGCTCAAGCCCGTGTTCTGCTTCGGAGGCGACAACAACGATGCGAAACTCGAGCAACTCAAGCAGTTGCTCCACACCAGCGAGATCGGGATGAAAGGCGTGGAAGAGCTGGCCGCCGTGCTCGACTATGTCAAGGAGATGGGGCTCACCACCGCCCTTGAAATCGACATCACGCTGGCCCGCGGGCTCAACTACTACACCGGCGCCATCTTCGAGGTGAAGGCCAACGACGTGGCGATGGGCAGCATCTCCGGCGGCGGACGCTACGACAACCTCACGGGCATCTTCGGGCTGAAAAATATGTCGGGCGTGGGCATCTCCTACGGCGCGGAACGCATCTACGACGTGCTCAACGAACTCAACCTTTTCCCCGACGCCATCCTCACTCCCGTCAAGGCCCTGTTCATCAACTTCGGCAAGGAAGACGAGAAATACGCTTTGCGCGGCCTGCGCGCCCTCCGCGACGCCGGCATCCCCTCGGAAATCTATCCCGACAGCGCCAAAATCGGAAAACAGATGAACTACGCCAACGCCAAATCGGTCCCGTATGTCATTATGGCGGGCGAGAACGAACGGCTGAGCAACACCTACACGCTGAAAAATATGAACACCGGCGAGCAACAACAACTCCCAATAGAGGAAATCACCCGGATGCTGCTTTAATATTCCAACCCCTTATCCCCCACCCTGACGAGCACTATGCCCAACAATTCAGCCTCATTCAAAGCAAAGCTCCGGCTTATGTGGCGCAAAATCAAGGACTTCGCCCAGTTGCGCGAGGACACCGACTACGCGGCCACCATTGACACCATATCCAAAAGTGTGGAGTTCCGCGGGATGAATATGTGGATTCTGGTGTTTGCCATCATCGTGGCTTCCGTGGGACTGAACGTCAACTCCACCGCCGTCATCATCGGCGCAATGTTGATTTCACCCTTGATGGGACCCATCAACGGCATCGGTCTCTCCGTGGGCATAATGGATGAATACCTGCTGCAGAAGTCCGTCAAGAACCTCGGCATTATGGTGCTGGTCAGTTTGTTGGCTTCTTTCCTGTACTTCCTGCTATCGCCACTCGGCGACGCGCAGTCGGAGCTGCTGGCGCGTACTCGCCCCACCATCTTCGACGTGTTCATCGCCTTTTTCGGCGGTTTGGCCGGCATCGTGGCCACCTCCCGCAAGTCGCAGTCCATCACCGTCATCTCGGGCGTGGCCATCGCCACCGCCTTGATGCCGCCGCTCTGCACGGCCGGCTACGGTCTCGCCACCGCCCAGTTCAAGTATTTCTTCGGGGCCTTCTACCTCTTCTTCCTCAACTCCTTCTTCATCGCCCTCGCCACCTTCGTGATGGTCCGCTTTCTCTCTTTCCCCCAGATACAATATGTGGAACCCGGACGTAACCGCGCCGTCAAGCGCATCATCACCATATTCACCATCATCGTATTGGTACCCAGTATCATACTGGCCATCGACGTGGTGCGTCAAGCCGCTTTCAACACCCAGGCCATCAAATTTGTGAACGACACCCAAGAGAGCGAACGTTTCCAGAACATCCAGATTGTCAACTCCGTCCGTGACTACCACGCCAAAGAACAAAGCGTCATCCTGTCGCTGGTGGGACGGCCCTTGTCGAAAAGCGAGATCACTGAATTGCAAAACTCGCTGCAAAACCAATATGGCCTCACACACGCCAAACTGATTGTCAAGCAGACTGGCGAGGCCATTGACATCACCAAGCAGAACGAGATCATCGAGGACATCATCAACAAAAAGGACCTGCGCATCGACCAGCAGGACTCCCTCATCAGCCAACTTCAAGGCCAGCTGAGTGCCGCCCGCAATGCGGAGACCCTCTCCAGCCAAATCGCCAAGGAGATCTATGTGCAATACCCCAACATCAAAGGGTTCGCCATCTCCGAAATGGAACAGTTCGACCCCAAAACCCTCGAGCACCACAGCGTGCCCATCGTGCTCATCCAATGGAAAGACGGGGGCACAAATCCCGCCGCCGAGAAGAAAATCGTGGAATGGCTCAAGGTCAGAATGGAGGTGGAAGAACTTAAAGTGATACATTAGACTTTTCTTTTAATCCAATCATAATGAATGACAAACATTTTCTTCCAATCACCAAGAAAGAGTTGGATTACTTGGGGTGGGACTATGTGGATGTCATCATTGTGAACGGCGACGCCTACGTGGATCACCCCTCTTTCGGGGCGGCGGTCATCGGGCGCGTGCTGGAGCGCGAGGGACTGCGCGTGGCCATTCTGCCGCAACCCAACTGGCAGGATGACCTGCGGGATTTCAAGAAACTGGGCAAGCCCCGGCTCTTCTTCGGCGTCACCTCCGGCAATATGGACTCGATGGTCAACCACTACACTGCCAACAAGCGACTGCGCAGCGACGATGCCTACACCGCCGGGGGCAAGGCTGGTTTCCGGCCCGACTACGCAACCACGGTCTATGCCCGCATCCTGAAGCAACTTTTCCCCGATGTGCCTGTGGTTCTAGGCGGCATCGAAGCCTCTATGCGCCGCCTCTCACACTACGACTACTGGAGCGACTCGCTCAAGCCCAGCATCCTGGCCGACAGCGGCGCCGACGTGCTGGTGTATGGAATGGGCGAGCGCCCTATCATTGCCCTGGCGCAATTGTTCCAGCACCCCGACTGGCGCAATCATCTTTCCGAATGCCGCCAGATTGCATATATGGACAAGGATGGTGAAAACTACCGGCAAGCGCATTGCATCCGGCTGCACTCCTACGAAGCCGAGTTGAAAGACAAGCGCAAATATGGGGAGGATTTCGTCAAATTCGAGACGGAATCCAACAAACGCGAGCAAAGAATGCTGGTGCAACCCTACGGCGAGCAGGTGCTGGTGGTGCAGTCCCCCTACCCCGTGGCCACGGAAGCCGAGATGGACAGTTTCGCGCTCTTCGACCGGATGATGAACGCCCCGCACCCCAAGTACCTGAAACGCGGGGAGATACCGGCCTTCGAGATGATCAAGAACTCTATCACGATGCACCGCGGATGTTTTGGCGGCTGCAGCTTCTGCGCCATCTCCGCCCACCAGGGCAAGCAGATTGCCTCGCGCTCCGACGAGTCCATCCTCGCGGAGGTGCGCGACCTCATACAACGTCCCTACTTCAAGGGGCACATCAGCGACCTGGGCGGGCCTTCCGCCAATATGTTCCGGATGGAGGGGCACGATTTGGAAAAGTGCCGTACCTGTCCGCGACCCTCCTGCCTTACACCAAACATCTGCCCCAATATGCAACTGAACCACAAGCCGTTGCTAAAGCTATATGAAGCAGTACGTCAGATGGACGGAGTGAAGCACGTCACCATCGGCAGTGGCATCCGTTACGAGATGCTGCTCAACGACGACAAAGAGGCTGACAAAAAGAACGGGCAGTCGCAATACCTGCAGGAGGTGGTAAAGCACCACGTATCGGGGAGACTCAAGGTGGCTCCCGAGCACACCGACCCTGAAGTGCTGAAACTGATGCGCAAACCGGAATTCGACAAATTCCTGATCTTCCTGGAACGATTCAACCAAGCCAATCGGCAATGCGGGAAAAACCAGCAGCTCATTCCCTACTTCATCGGCTCGCACCCCGGATGCACCATCGAGAAGATGTCGGAGTTGTGCGACATCACGCAGAAGCATCATCTCATCACCGACCAAGTGCAGGACTTCACCCCCACGCCGATGACCTTCTCCACGGCATTGTACTATTTAGGGTACAATCCCTACAACGGGAAAACGGTATATGTGCCCAAGCGGATGGAGGAGCGCAAAGACCAGCACCTCTTCTTCTTCGCGAAGTTGCCCGAAAACCGCAAGCGCATCGCGCAGCTCACTTCCGCCCGAAATCGGCGGGGATCTCGCCCCAAAGGGGGGTATTCCACTTATAGATAGGATTGTCGTAGGTGTTGTTGCGCAGCCAGTTCTCGGCGCGCGTCATCATATCGAACAGTATCGCATTCTCCTCGGTGGGAAGGATGATAGACTTGTGTTTCTTATGGCGCACCCAGGCCATCGCCGTGATGCTGTCGGTGTAGATGGGGATGTCGAGGTTGCGCTGCTTGCAGAGGGCGATGCCGTGCACCAAGGCCAGAAACTCGCCAATGTTGTTGGAGGCGTTGGGGAAGGGACCTTTATGGAACCAGACCTCCCGTGTGGCCACATAGACGCCGCGGTACTCCATCATCTTTGTCACCGTGTTCCAGGCAGCGTCCACCGAAAGGCTCTCCAAAATGGGCTTGGGAGCATCCTCCTTCAATATTTGCAACGAGATGCCGCTTGCCGTGGCCGGATGGTTGCGATAATACTGCTCGTAACCCTCCCGGAAGGCCGAAACGGCAGCCTCCTGAGTCTCAAAGGACTTGTACTTCGCACCCTCGAAATGGTCCACCTGCTCCTTGCATTCGCCCCAATTGTCGTAAACGCCGGGCTTCTGTCCAGCCCAAACCACATAATACTTTTTCTTTGCTGCCATAATCGTCTTTATAATATTGTATTAGAGGGTTAGATGCCTTTTTCAAACATCCTGCCGAAAGGTCGGCATAATTGTGTATTTTTGCAGCGGCAAAACCGACAACAAAAACCTGCCGCAAAAGTAGTCTTAATTGAACGAATCTCAAAGTATGAAAAAAAGAATTTATCAACAATTTCCGCTTATTCTGCTTATCATCATATCTGTCAGCATTTTAGCCACTGGGTGTCACCGTCCTGAACGGCAACGCGAAACCATCAAGGTTGAGCACCAATTCCCCAACACAAACTGGACCTTCGAGGAACAGGTGCTGCACTTCGGATTTGACAATATTGACACCGTAAGCGATTTCAGAATAGAGTTTTACCTGAAATACGACACCACACTCGTCGCCACCGAGGAGATTCCCGTAAACATCACCATCACGGCTCCCGACGGTATGGAAACATTCGTCTCCAGCGTGCTCAACTTCGACCCCAAGCAGAACAAAGATATTACACCATTTTCACAAGGCAGTGTATGTTCTATGAAACTCGTGGCCTTCCCCCAGAAGCATTTTACGCAAAAGGGACGGTATGACATCTCCTTCTACCGCAAGATGCCCAAATACGACAACCTCGGATTTGAATCCTTAACCTTGAATGTTGTCCCTATCAAATAGGCTTCTTCTCCCCTGCCCTTCCTGTCGAATTTTAACATCTGTTTGTTAAAATTAAATTTATTCTAAATTTTTATTTAATCATAACATAATTTTTCATATTTTTGCAGCCGAATAAAAATATGAACGATTATGTTAGTAAGAACATTCAGTTGTGCCCTGATGGGCGTGGCGGCCATCCACATCACGGTGGAGGTCAGCGTGGACACCGGCATCGGCTTTCATCTGGTGGGGCTCCCCGACAGTGCCGTAAAGGAGAGCCAGCAGCGCATTGAGACGGCGTTGAAGAGTTACAACTACCGGATGCCGGGCCGCAAGATTGTGGTCAATATGGCGCCGGCGGACATCCGCAAGGAGGGCTCGGCGTACGATTTGACCTTGGCCATCGCCATTCTGGCGGCCTCTGGCCAGATCAGCGGCGGCGACCGGCTCAAGGACTATTATATTATGGGGGAGTTGTCGTTGGACGGCACCCTGCAGCCCATCCGGGGGGCGTTGCCCATCGCGCTGGAGGCCCGCAAGCGCGGGATGAAGGCGCTGATACTGCCCGAGCAGAACGCCCGCGAGGCAGCCATCGTGCAGGGCCTCGACATCCTTGGGGTGAAGAACATCAAGCAGGTCATCGACTTCTTCGACGGCAGCGTTGCCATTACGCCCACCACGGTGAACATCGAGAACGAGTTCCGGCGCAGTCTGAACAACTACGAGCACGACTTCAGCGACGTGAAGGGGCAGGAGAACATCAAGCGGGCGCTGGAGATTGCGGCAGCGGGCGGCCACAATGTCATCCTCATCGGTCCACCGGGCTCGGGCAAGACGATGTTGGCCAAGCGGTTGCCCTCCATCCTGCCGCCGCTGACCTTGAACGAAGCACTGGAGACCACCAAGATACACTCTGTGGCGGGCAAAATGAGTCGGTATGCCTCCTTGATTGCCGTGCGCCCGTTCCGTTCCCCGCACCACACCATCTCGGACGTGGCCCTGGTGGGTGGCGGCACGCACCCGCAACCCGGCGAAATCTCTCTGGCGCACAATGGGGTGCTGTTTCTGGACGAGCTTCCCGAGTTCAAGCGGCAGGTGCTGGAGGTGATGCGGCAGCCTCTGGAGGACCGCTGCGTCACCATATCGCGGTCGCAGTACTCGGTGGAGTTCCCTGCCTCCTTTATGTTCGTGGCGGCGATGAACCCCTGCCCGTGCGGCAACTACAACCACCCCACCATCGCCTGCACCTGCAAGCCCGGCGAGGTACAGAGTTATTTGGGGAAGGTGTCAGGACCTTTGATGGACCGCATCGACCTGCACGTGGAGGTGGTGCCCGTCAGCCACGAGGAGCTGGCCAGCAGCAAGCCGGTGGAGAAGAGCGCCGACATCCGCAAGCGGGTGGTGGCGGCGCGAGAGATCCAGAAGGCGCGTTTCGCCAACCACTACAACATCTTCTGCAATGCGCAGATGACCAGCCGGATGGTGCGGCAGTACTGCATCATCGACGAGACGGGACAGCAGATCCTCAAGGACGCGATGGACCGGCTCGGACTATCCGCCCGCGCCTACGACCGCATCCTCAAGGTGGCCCGCACCATCGCCGACCTCGACGGCAGCGCCGACATCGGACTGGGCCATCTCAGCGAGGCCATCAATTACAGAAGTCTGGACAGGGACAATTGGGGGAAGAAGTGAGGATGCATTGCGCAATGTGAATGTGCATTACAAGAAGCACTCCACTATCCTCTCCAGCCACTCTTTGTCAACATTATCGAAGGTGCTGAGATGTTCGCTGTCGATGTCGAGCACGGCAATGATTTCGCCGTTGCGGAACACGGGCACCACGATTTCGCTTTGGGAGGCGCTGCTGCAGGCGATGTGGCCCTTGAACTGATGCACATCGGGCACCACGAGTGTGCGCCGCTCCTGCCAGGAAGTGCCGCACACTCCCCTGCCGCGGGCAATGCGCGTGCAGGCCAGCGGCCCCTGGAACGGGCCCAGCACCAGCTCCTCCCCTATCACCCGGTAAAAGCCGGTCCACCAAAAATGGAATGCCTCGTGAATGATGGCCGACAGATTCGCCATCAGCGCGATATCATCGGTCTCGCCCTCGGCCAGCGACTGCGCCTGGCGCAGCAGCAAGTCATATTTCTTCACTTTTTCCGTCATCATATCCCTTGTTTGTTTATTATATGGACAAAAAAAACCGAACTTGAGGCAAGTCCGGTTGATTTTTGTAGCGAGTAGGAGATTCGAACTCCTGATCTTCAGAATGAAAATCTGACGTCCTAGGCCAACTAGACGAACTCGCCAACAAGTGTCATTTTGACGCGGCAAAAATACACTTTTTTTCGTTCCCTCCGTTTTGCGGAGAAAGAAAAAATATTACTCGCCGTTTTTGTCTTGTTCAAACCTGAATCCCAGGCGTTTACCAGTGCGAATCAGGTTCTGATCCTCAATTTGCAACATATCGTTGACCGAAATTATCTTGGTTTCTTCGTAATCCGGCACCAACAAATCGAAGTTTATCGTGTAAGTTATCGCAGATTTCAATATCTCCTGCACGGATTCCTTGTTGATTTTGTTGCTGCTGAAGTTATTGAGCACCTGCGCCAACTCGCGCTTGCCTTCAATATAATAATGTCCCTCCTTGTTGATCAAGATACGGCCGATCATATAACCGAGGTCGTTGATACGGTTGTACTTGAACGAGTCGCCGAGAAAGTTAAATATCTGTATCATACCGCAATAGGAGCGGGTCTTGTCCTCCTTGATGTAGGCGGAACGCATCACCTCGTGGTCGCGCGAGAACTCAAAAATGTTACTGTGCATCAGGAACACCAAGACATCGCCCGCGAACTTGAGCTGGAACTGGTACTGGGTCTTGTTGTCATAACGGACAGGAATGTCCTCGTGGTCATCCGCATAGTTGACACGGTAGAAATCTTCGAAATTTTTAGAGCATTCTTTGAACAACTGCATCGTCTCCAACGTGATAGCAAAGATGTCTTGCTTCAGTTGTCCTTTGGTAATCAATAGATTACAGAGAGAATCATCCATATATGGTCATTTAGAATTAGGCAGCGAAGATACAAAAAAAAGAAATAGCGCCAATAAGACTCTTCATTAATGACAGAATAAGCAGCAGCCATCCCATTCCCTGTCATTCAATGTGACAAAATGGCAGACAATTCCTTCTTTTGTGGCAAAAACCGAGAATAAACAGTTTGGCACAGATTTTGCAAAACCATAGCGCCTCAAAAAAGTGCAAATTCAATAATTATAATAACAACTAAAAAACACAGATTATGAAATGCAACATTAAACCCTTAGCAGACAGAGTTTTAGTTAAGCCTGCCGAAGCCGAGCAAAAAACTGCCGGCGGTATCATCATCCCTGACACCGCAAAAGAGAAACCCCAAAAGGGCACCGTTGTGGCCGTGGGACCTGGCAAAAAAGACGAGCCGATGACTGTCAAGGTGAAAGACACCGTCTTGTACGGCAAATATTCCGGCACCGAAATCCAACTGGACGGCGAGACCTTCCTCATTATGAAGGAGAGCGACATCTACGCAATCTGCTAGTTGGAGGGGGACGTTAGACTTAAGACGATTATAGTTAAAGTATAAAAATCAATCTTTAAAATAAAAAAAACAATGGCAAAAGAAATAAAATACAACTGGGAAGCCCGCGAGGGTTTGAAAAAGGGTGTTGACGCATTGGCCAACGCCGTGAAGGTCACACTGGGTCCGAAAGGCCGTAATGTCATCATCGACAAAAAGTTCGGTGCGCCGCAAATCACCAAGGACGGTGTGACGGTCGCCAAGGAAATCGAATTGAAGGAACCCATCGAGAATATGGGTGCTCAGATGGTGAAGGAGGTTGCCTCCAAGACCAACGACCAGGCTGGCGACGGCACCACCACCGCCACCGTTTTGGCACAAGCCATTTTCAACACCGGTTTGAAGAACGTCACCGCTGGCGCCAACCCGATGGAACTGAAGCGCGGCATCGACAAGGCTGTCGCCACCATCGTGGAGAACCTCAAGGGACAGTCCGTGGAAATCAACGACAGCCACGAGAAGATCGAGCAGGTGGCCACCATCTCCGCCAACAATGACAGCGAAGTGGGCAAGGTCATCGCCGAAGCTATGCAGAAAGTGAAGAAAGAGGGTGTGATCACCATAGAAGAGGCCAAGGGCACCGACACGAACGTGAAGATTGTGGAAGGTATGCAGTTCGACCGCGGCTACATTTCCCCCTACTTCGTGACCGACACGGAGAAGATGGAAGCCGTTTACGAGTCCCCCTACATCCTGATTTACGACAAGAAAATCAGCAATATGAAGGAATTCCTGCCGATTTTGGAAAAGATTGTCCAAACCGGCCGTCCTTTGCTCATCATCTCTGAAGATGTGGACAGCGAGGCTCTCGCCACCCTGGTGGTGAACAGACTCCGCGGTGGCCTGAAGATCGTGGCCGTGAAGGCTCCGGGCTTCGGCGACAGAAGAAAAGAGATGCTGGAAGACATCGCCATCCTCACCGGCGGCACCGTGATTTCCGAAGAGAAGGGCTTCAAGCTCGAAGACGCCACCATCGAGATGCTCGGCACTGCCGAGAAGATCACGGTGGACAAGGAGAACACCACTATCGTGAGCGGCAAGGGCGACAAGGAGACCATCAGCGGACGTATTGCCCAAATCAAGGCCCAAATCGAGAAGAGCACTTCCGACTACGACCGTGAGAAGCTGCAAGAGCGTCTGGCCAAGTTGGCTGGCGGCGTAGCCGTCATCTACGTGGGCGCTGCTTCCGAAGTGGAGATGAAAGAGAAGAAAGACCGTTACGACGACGCTTTGCACGCCACCCGTGCTGCTATCGAAGAGGGTATCATCCCTGGCGGTGGTGTGGCTTACATCCGCTCCATCAACAGCCTGAAGGGTGTCAAGGGCGAGAACGAAGACCAGATGATCGGCATCGACATCGTGCGCCGTGCTCTGGAAGAACCGCTTCGCCAAATCGCCTCCAACGCCGGCAAGGAGGGTTCCGTCATCGTCAATGCCGTCAGAAAAGGCAAAGGCGACTTCGGCTACAACGCCCGCCTCGACCAGTTCCAGAATATGATCGAAGCCGGTGTCATCGACCCGACCAAGGTCTCCCGTGTGGCTCTCGAAAACGCCGCATCCATCGCCGGTATGCTGCTGACCACCGAGTGCGTCCTCTCCGAAATCAAGGAAGAGACCCCGGCAGCTCCGATGGGCGGTATGAATCCTGGAATGCAAGGAATGTACTAATTCATTGTTTTATCTAACTGTTTATACGGACGGGATGGCCGAATGGCTGTCCCGTTTTTTTTATTTCCAGATCGAACCATATCAACCCTTACTTAACAACAGGATAAGGGGAATGTGCGACGCACACTCCCCTATCCGAATCAAACATTATGAACAAATAACCTATGGGACTGAGACCACAGGGGAAATCTTTCAACGATTCACACATTTATATACAGAGACAGGCCTACCTTCCGACTTTACACGCACCACATACACACCTGCAGGCAAACCCTCCAATGAGACCGCCTGGACCGACGGCACGCTCTCCGTACGCAACAAATGTCCCGCCAAGTCGAAAATCTCAACTTCAACGTTTCTGTCACCGCCATTGAGTGTCTCGTACTCCTTGAGAATGCCGGCGCCACCCGTTGCAGAGGCACTTACCACTGTCAATCCAGCATTGTTCTCCACTCTGACCGCAACTCTCGGGGGAGCCATCGCCAAGAGTGGCATCTTAACCCAGCAGGAGGTGTTCAAGCCAAGAGCCACCCACCTCAACCTGTCGTAGAGTCCGTCTCCCGTCACCAGTGCATAGGAATAACCCTTTATCCCGGAATGGGGATCGGAAGAGGCATTCCAAGAGAACAAGACCTTGCCTTCAGCCGCACACGTTCTGCGAGGCACCTCCCTTACCACGATTGACGAAGGCGGCGTATAATCCACTTTCAAGAATTTCTCGGCCAGCGACGAGAAACGCCCGGAGGCATCCAGCACCACGGACTTGACTTTGCAAGCGGGCTCCCCGGCCAATGCCTGACTGCGCACATCACGGGAGTCCCCAGCACCCACCGTCAGCATTACCGAATCGGCACGGGAAATATAGGAGCGCACATTGTCGATTCTCACCGATGATCGAATTGTGGCAAATCCCACATATTGTCCATTGGCGTGAGGCGACACCCCGGCACCTGAGCCGGCCTGCAGCATCAATGTGTTGTGCCGGAAGACAAGAATCCCGCCATCACACCGGCGCCAGACCACCCGTATCAGATAAGACTGCCCATAAGTGAAATACACCACACCGCTTGACGCCAACAAGGTGCTGACACCCTGATCCGACTTGAACAGGCTCACACTATGGCCAGGCTTGTCAAACACAAGCTTATAACCCGAAAAAACGGCGTCATTCACATCCAAAGCATTCGCCCCGAAGAAGAAAACAGCCTGATCTCCCGACTCCATTGAGAGATAGAAGTCGAAAAGTACCGCATCCGAGAGCGATTGGTTCAAGGCTGCCGCTATTGCAGTATGAGAGAATGTATCACACGTTTGTTGCAAAGCATCGGAAACGACACTCCACCGACCATCCGAAGCCCACACCGAAGTGTCAAGGATTCCGACAAAATTGTCACACAGAAATCCATTTGAAACATTACCAGACCAACGGTCGCCCTCCTTTTCAATCACTTGATAGAAACGGTTTTGGAGCGCCACATCATCGGAATCCCGGAAATGCAAGACGATATCGCGGGTCACCCACTGATTCTCATCCCAGACAATATGGGTAGAAGGGGGCTGGCAATCGTCCGGCAATGTCGTCGGGAAACAGGCGTGCCAAGAGGCCTGCCATCCGGCACGTGTGGTGGCGCAATCAGAGCGGAATTCAACCAGCACATACTCCCCCCGCGCCACGACTCTGCCTGGACTTTGGGTATTCCATCTGCCCAGTTTGGGCGCGTATGGCGTGTTCCCTTCGTAAATCCACATAAAGTCATAATCCGGTTCCAGATCGAATTCGGTAAAATCCAGCACGATGCTGTCCGCCCCAGGCACCCATATCAGAGTCAGCCGGCGCTCATCGTTGCCATAGTTGGCCAAAGGTCCGCCCGAATCCGCAAAGACTCCCGACGTGTCGAAAAAGTAATCCGCTGTGGTGATGGGATTCAGCAGCTTGTAGTAGTAGTTCCAGTCCCAGAAGGGCCCGGGATCCGTATGCGACTGATTCGGATAGTGCTGGTGTCCGCGGATATGGATGCACGACGTAGCGCCACCCTGACTATGCAGTCCGGCATTCAGGGCTGTGCCGTCATCCAGTGTATCCCGGTAGAAGGTGCGCAACGGATTGATATTGGGGCGGCGGGAGCAGATATCGCGCACCAGGGCCGCAGAAGAGTGATACATAGCAGTGGTAAAGTAGCTGTAGATATTGCCATAGGCCTCGTGTTCTATGCCGATGGTGTAGCCGTTCTCGCTGCCCACGTGCCAGGCTTTGTCCGCCTCCGCCACCATTTGTGTTACCTGCCCGTCGATGGAGCGTATCACATAGTGGGCAGAGGCTCTGGCATTGCAGTTCTGGAACCAAGCGATAGAACCGGCATACGTGCCCGACGTATAGTGTATGGTCACGTTGGAGGGCGTTTGCGTGCGGCCTGACGTGTAGTTGCAGGATGCTGCCGGGCGCCATATCGCATCGGGGTAATCCGCCGAACGGACCTCCCCCACCCCTTTGTCAGTGGGCTGTTCCAAGGTGACGGAGGATTTCCTCAACCACTTCAAGTTATTGCCAAAGAGAGCATCCCAATCTACCTTCCGCAGGGGCGTTCCCAAGACGGATGATGTGGAATCTGCCAGGAAAAGGCAAATGGCATAGAGCGAACTCATCATAGGATAGAGCTCAGGATGGCGTGTCATATCCCAATTGGGCAGTCCCTGGAGGCACAATTCCCGTACGGTGAACTCGCCGAGCGGCAGTTCCGAGAGCTCCATCAAGACCGGGAAAACGTCGCGGAGGGTGTCATCGCTTGAGCCGTATTCGCGCTGCAAACGGCTGAACGCCTGAGCGTACGCCAGAATGGAAACACGGCGGTCACTCAGAAGCGCACTTTCAGAGACTCCCGACAGCGCGGCCACTTTCCGCAGGTTCTCACGGAACACGCCCTTCCCGTGCCGCGTGAGCCCCATCACTCCGTAAAGAGGCGGTGGAGATGCCGTGTCCCATTCCGACGTATCAGCAGGCGACAAATCATTAAATCTTGAATATGTGAAAGAGACTGCCTCCAATATTCCCCTCGGAATCGAGGGATAGAGACCATATGCCTCTTCAAAAAAGGGTTTCAGTCTTTCATAGTCCTTCACCAAGGTCCAAAGCACCTGTTCCGAACTTTGTTGCTCCCATTTATATTGATAGATGTCGTTAGACAACTGCGCCCTAAGGGAGCAAAGAGACAGCAGGCCCCATAGGAGCAAGAGCGCGACGCGAGTATGTATCCGATGTATCATTGCGTTTGATTTTAAATTCGGCGGCAAAGATACAATCAAAACAAACTTTTGTCAATAGTTTATTATATTATTAAGAATTATTAAGAAATCAACACTTTTAGCAACAAATTTATTTTATTATAAATTAGCCACTTATATTTATTCTTAACAAATTTATGTTAAATCACGTTTTAACAAATTATTGTTAATTTCAAGATTCCGCGTCCGATTCCTTCGCGTTAAGGTTTTCCATAAAGTTGTTCTCAAGGAAGGAAAAACGGCGCAAGGCGTAACGCGAAAACATCAGGAAGAGCACGATGGCGATAGTGATGAGAACTAACAGCCATTTGGTGTATTTGAAAAACTTGATCAGGATGGAGGAGACGAAGAAGGCGGCAATAACCATCCGGAACAGGGTCCACACGGTGATCACAATCACATTACCCTTGCTTTTGCGTGCCATATCCGAATAAAGTTGCCGGGTTTTCTGGTTATTGTGAGTAACCCCGAAAAGGAAGGGGGTGATAATCAGCAGCGAAAGAACAGCACCTATAATATTATATAGCGGATGCGGCAATTTCTGCACAATCTCGAACTTGTTCAGGAAGGGCAAAGCGTAGTCGAAGAGAAACACCAGCGTGGCGAAACTGAGAACAGAGAAAATAATCACCCTCGGGAGGGAATAGGTGATGATGCTTCCCCAGTTCTTGTTGCCCGTCTTCTTGCCCAACAGGCTATATTCATCCATTTGGACCTTAACATCAGCAGGAATCACCCTGTCGAGGAAATTGTAGAAGGGCGTGGCGGCCTTTATCCAGTACGGGGTGGTGAACGTCGTGATGACGGAGGCTGCGATGACCACAGGATAGATGTGCTTGGGCATCACGCCGAGCGACACACCCACGGAGGCGATGATGAAGGCAAACTCGCCCACTTGGGAGAGCGTGAAGCCCGTCTTGACAGACTCCTCCAGCGTGGCGCCGGCCACCAGCGCTGCCACGGTCTGCACCAACGCCTTCACCACCAAAGTGATAATCACCAGCGACAACACCAGTTTCCAATACTCCGCCAACACCTGCGGGTCCACCATCATACCGACAGAAACGAAGAAGATGGCCCCGAAAAGATCCTTGATACTTTTGGTCAGGTCAATAATACGTTCGCTCTCAATGGTTTCCGACAGAATAGAGCCGATAACGAACGCCCCCAATGCGGAAGAGAAGCCCACATTGTTGGCGATAATCACCATACCGAAACAAAGGCCGATGGAGATTATCAGCAGGGTTTCGTCATTGATATATTTCTTGGCTTTCCGGAAGAAGGTGGGAATCACGAAAATGCCCACCACGAACCAAAGCACCAGGAAGAAGACGAGTTTGACGATGCTCATCACCATCTCCATTCCTGCAAACTGCTTGCTGGCGGAGGCAGTGGAGAGGAGCACCATCATCACCACAGCCACGATATCCTGGATGATGAGCACCACCATCGTCAAATCCACAAAGGGCTCATCCTTGAGGTGCATATCGTCGAACGCCTTGATGATAATCGTAGTGGACGACATCGCCAGCATACCGCCGAGGAATATGCTCTGCATCGTCTCCCATCCCATCAGGAAGCCCAAAATCATACCCACGCCCATCATCGCGACTATGCCCAGAAAAGCGGTCACAAAGGCCTTGCTGCCCACGGAGGTCAGCTTGCGGAAGCTGAATTCGAGTCCCAACCCGAAAAGCAGGAAGATGATGCCGATTTCAGACCAGACCTCAATATCGGCGATATCCTTGACGGTCGGGAAGAGGTTGAGGTGAGGGCCCACCAGGATGCCGGCCACGATATAGCCCAGCACCAGGGGTTGTTTGAGAAGCTTGAATATGATGGTCACCACACCCGCTGAAATCAGAATCAGGGCGAGGTCGGAGACGAGGTTCAGGTTTTCTGACATATTGTTTATCTACAGGTTGTTATGGTTTGCTTTCTAATATTGGAGGTTGATGCGGCCCACACATTTGCCCTTGCTGGTCATTTGATAGATGCGGGTTTTGCCTATGACGCGCGGCTCGGGCATCTCGATATGGGAGTGGCCACCTATGATGATATCGATGTCAGGGACATTTTCAGCCACGGTAAAATCGTTCATCATACTCTCGTCGATGCCCAGGTGGGAGAGGCAGATGATGAGCTGGCAGCCCTGTTGCTTAAGGGCATCCACGCATTGGCGGGCGCAGGCGACGGGATCGAGGTAGCGAGTTCCTGAAGAGACGCTGGGGGACACCAGCGGCTGGAGGTCAGCCAGCAAGCCGAACACGCCGACCTTGAGACCACCGCATTCCAGCACCACGTAGGGCTTGACCACTTTGCGCAGGAGTTTGTCCGAGAACTCGTAGTTGGCACAGACGACCGGGAACTTGGCCTTGCGGAGGCGCTTGCCGAGAGCGTGACAGCCGTTGTCGAACTCGTGGTTGCCGAGCGTGACAGCATCGTAGCCCATTGCATTCATCAGTTTCAGTTCCACATACCCTTTGAAGAAATTGAAATAAGGGGTGCCTTGGGAGAAGTCGCCGGCATCGAACAGCAGCACGTTGGGGTTTTGTTCGCGGGTTTCGCGGATGAAGGCCTCACGGCGGAGGAAACCGCCCACATTGGTGTCGGCCTTATAGGTAAAGGGTTCTATCTGGCTGTGGGTGTCGTTGGTATGGAGGATGACCAGCTGGCGTTCCTGAGCCTGGAGGGAGATGGAACAGGCTGCCATCCAGAGCATTAGCAATATGGGCAGGATCTTTTTCATCATTATGGGAATCAGAGTGCAAAAGTAACAAAAAAGCGGGGTTTAGGGGCCCCGCTTTTCTCGTCAAAAAAAATTATTATTACTATATTTCATAGGTTACGCATACAGTTCCGTGAAGATATCGCGCAATGCCTTGCATTCGCGAAGTTCTTGCAACGTAATTTCTGCGTGGCCTTTCGTATAGCCGTTACCGATGATCATCGTCACATCGCTACCCACGCCTTCTGCACCGAGAGCAGCCTTGGTGAAGGAGGTGGCCATAGAGAAGAAATAGACGACGCCGTCGTCCTTCGTGCAGAGCACAGAGGTCATCTCCGTATCGGGGATGTTGACGTTGTTGATGGTGACGTCGGCCATATGGCCGTCGGTGAGTTCGGAGATCTTCTCGAGCATAGCGACGGGATCGGAGGCATTGCCGGCGAACACAACATCGCAGAAGCCGAGTTTCTGGAGACGCTCAGTGGACTTCTGGCTGTGAGTCATACCAATGACTTTGCCAGTCACGCCGACGCGCTTTTTAGCCTCGTAGCAGCAGAGCATACCGGACTTGCCGCCGGCACCGATGATGAGGACCGTGTCGCCCGGTTTGCAGAGCTTGGCGGTCTGTGCGGGAGCACCAGCCACGTCAAGTGCGGAGAGGGCAAGCTTTTCGGGAAGGTCGGACGGGATCTTGGCATAGATGCCGCTCTCGAAGAGAATGGCCTTGCCTTTGATGTCCACCTGATCGACATCTTCGCGGATCTCAAGGATCTCGTCGATGCGGAGCGGGGTCAGGGAAAGGGAAACGAGCGTGGCAATCTTGTCGCCCTCTTTGAGGTCGATTTTGCCCTTGAGAGCGTCGCCAATCTTCTCGACGCGGCCGAGGAGCATACCACCAGAACCGGTGCGGCGGTTGCGGTGCTTGCCCTGGAGTTCCACGTTCAGCAGCATTTCTTTCTTCACTTCTTCCATCACAGCTTCGCGGCTGGCGCCTTCGCCGGCCTGCTGTTTAGCATAGTTGTGAATGTCCGTGAAAGATGCGGAGTCGATATTCAAGGTCTGGACATCGATGAGAATCTCGTTGTCGTAGATCTCGTCCATATTGTTGTCAATCTTATTGGCGGGCTGCGGAAGAACGCCTTTGGGTTCAATCACTCGGTGAGTGCCGTACTTGTTACCTTTCTTTTGCATATACTATTGGTTTTTAGATTTATACTTAATTGCCCTCCTTCATTTGGAAAGCGGTGCAAAAATAATCTTTTTTTTGAATATCCAAACAGGCATTTCAAAAAAAATAATACACAATCGTATGTGAAAGACATTCCCCTGTTTTGCCGTCGGAACAGACTGCTATCACACTATTATTAATATATAGTAACGAAAAAAACAGGACCTGCAAAGTCTATTCGTTGCCATAAAAACGATCTTTTGCATTCGGATGAGTGTTCGTCACGATTATGCAGCGGCACACACATTAACCTTTACGCGCACGGATGTACTCGGAGATTTCGCGGTAGATATTTCTCAGACGCTCGTCCTCCAGCATACGGATATGCTTGTCCATCACCTCACGGTCGCCCCGCACGGCCGGACCAGTCTGTGCCTCAACAGGAGAGAGTTCCTGCAGTTTGTCGAGTGTCTGGCGCATCAGGGGAAGCAGCATCTTGAAATCAAGTCCATTGGCGGTGAGGATTTCGTCAGCGGCACTGGCCATCGCGTTGCTGAAGTTGCAGGCAAACACGGCGGCGAGGTGCAGCACAGCGCGCTGATCCTCCCCCACCCTACGGCTCTGGTCGGAAAGTGCAGTCGCCAGACGCCACACCCGTTCACAGCTCACGCCAAGCCGGTCGTCCTCCACGCACAATGGGACCTCCAGTCCTTCCAAATCGGCATTCTTGGAGATGGTCTGCAAAGGATACAGCACCCCGTACTCGCGGGCGTGGCCTTCGAACACCCTCTGCGACACCGAGCCGGCCGTATGCACTGCCAGCGGCATCGTGAAGGGCACTTTCTCCAGAACCTCCCGATAGGCATCGTCCTTCACCGTGAAGAGGTACAGGTCACAGTCGCGGCGCAGCTCCGAGAGGTCGTCGATAGCCTGCGCCCCGACCTTGCCAGCCAGCGCACGCGCCTGGTCCATCCGCCTGCCGTACACCTGCGCGACGGGGAATTCCTGTGAATTCTTCAGGCGCGAAGCCACCCAATGGGCCACATTGCCGGTGCCTATAATCGCAATCATCAGTAGGAAAACTTGCTGCCGCCCACGAACTCGCGCAGGATGGAGAGTCCCGGGATGCTGTCAGGCGGGATACTTTTGAAATAGGAGAGGAACTTGAGCAGGCGCGACGCCTCGGCATACTCCACAGCCGTCTCAGGCACCAGCCGCAAGATAGTGTTGGCGTAGGGTTTCAGCACCCCCAATTCGAAGACGAGAGAGGTGTTGATCATTTCGTCGGCATTCTCCTGGAAGGGGAAGATGTTCTTTTCCTCCCCATTGCGCACACTGGGCCAGCGGCGCAACGTGTCCATCGCCGAATAGCCGCGATAGTTGTAGTCGCGCACAATACGGCGCAACAGGCGGTTGTCGGTGGTGGGGATGGGGTTCTGACGGTCAATGGATATGGAGGTGAGCGCGGAGACGAAGATCTTGAATTTCACATCGTCGGGCACTTGCTCGGTGAGTTTGGGGTTGAGGCAGTGGATGCCCTCGATGACCATTATGGATTTCTCGTCCAGTTGTATCGACTTCCCGTTCCACTCTTTCTTTCCTGTGGTGAAGTTGAAGGTGGGCAGTGCGACACGCTTGCCCTCAATAAGCTCGGTGAGCGTGCGATTGAAGAGGGGCAGGTCGATGGCCTCCACGCACTCGAAGTCGTAGTTGCCGTTCTCGTCCTTGGGGGTCTGCTCACGCTCGAGGAAGAAGTCGTCCACGGAAATCAGGACAGGATGGTAGCCGAGCACGCCGAGCTGGACGGAGATGCGCTTGCAGGTGGTGGTTTTGCCGGAGCTGGAGGGACCACTGATGAGCACCATCTTCACATTCGGGCGGGCGGCAATGGCCTCGGCCACACTGATGATGCGCTTCTCCTGGAACGCCTCCGCCACCAGGATCATCTCCTTGACCTTCTTCTCGTCAATAAGGCGGTTCACGTCGCTGACATAAGAGACGCCCATATGCTCCGCCCAGGCTTTGTTCTGCTGATAGACAGAGAAAAGCTTCGGGTAGTTCCGCGTTTTAGCCATCGCGCTGAACTTCTTGGCAGAGGGCAGTTTCAGGAGCATCCCGTTCTCGTATTTTTCGAGCCCGAACACGGTCAGATAACCGGTGGAGGGCACCATATAGCCGAAATAGTAGTTGACGGTGTTCTCAAGTTTGTACACGGAGGTGAAGATATGGTCGCGCTGCTTGAAGAGCTCAGTCTTGTCCTCCAGACCGTGACTCTCGAACTCCTCGATGGCATTCGGGGTCATCATCTCGATCCTTTCGAAGGGGATATTGCGTTTTACAGTCTGCTGCATCGAATGGAAGAGGCGCTGCACGAGCTCTTCCGACAGCGGTTCGTCCAGATTGTCGAGGGTGCAGTAGCGTCCGCCAGAGATGGAGTGCTTGATGCGCAGTTTCACCTTCAGGGGCAGCAGGTCGTGCACGGCCTTGCAGAGGAGGAGATAGAGCGAACGGATGTACATATCACGTCCGTATTTGGAATAGTAGTCAAAAAACTGGATGATGGCGGGCTTGTTGATCCGGTAGGAAAGGGCGCGGACCTTGTGGTTGACCAGGGCGCCCAGCATCTGGTGCTCACCCTCCACGTGACAAAGATGGAGGTATTCCTTCAGGGTCATCCCGTATGTAACATCGTGATGTTGTGCTGTGTTTTCGCAATAAATAGGTACAGTAGCCATTATTCGTGATTTAGGCGGCAAAGATAATAAAAATACAATCACTTTTTTTCACACACATCAAGCGACCTTATTTATTTTTTTGTTTTGGAAAACGAAAAAAAATGGTACTTTTGCAACTTCTTTTTCAAAAAAAAGAAGAAGCCCTTAAATCATTAACGAATGACTATGTGACCTGCCCGATGAAAAACATCCTCCACCTTTATTCGGAAAACGCCCTGGCATCCGACCTGACCGCACTGGTTTCGCGCACTCAAGGGACCGTCCAGAACATCGGCGTCTTCCTTCCGCAAAACGAGGGATGCGTCGCCACTCCCGCCCCCGAACTTTCCATCCCCGTACACAGTTCCCCCACCCCTTTGGATTCCACCAAACACTTCCAGTACGACCAGGCGGTACGGAAATGCGCCGCATTCGTGGGGCAGCAGGTCAACCTTTCGGAGGTGTCGCTAATCCACGCCCATTCGCTTCTGGCTGGCGGCACCTTGGCACACGCCCTGCATTTGCAGCACGGCATACCCTATATAGCGGCCGTCACGATGGAGGACATCCGCTTCTGGCACGACAACCCTCTCCGCAGCCGGAAACTTCTGGTCCCTGTGCTCGAAAAGGCCACCCGCGTCATCTTCCTCAACAACAACTTCCAGGATTTCGTCGCAAGCCGGCTCAGCGACTCGGATGCCGACCGCATCTTCAGTCGCGCGCTGACCCTCCACAACGGCCTCGACCCCTTCTGGCTGCAGAACATACACATCCACAAGCCGGTTTCTATGATACATATCCGCCTGCTCATCGCCGGCGACCAGCTGTCACCCAAGAGTCTGCCGCCCGTGCTGAAGGCCGTGCAGCTGCTGCGCAAGCGCAACTATGATGTGTCGCTGACCGTGGTGGGCTGCACGCAGCAAAGTGCGGTGGTCAAAGACCCTTCGGTCCGTTTTCTGCCCTCCCCCACCCGCGAGGGACTCTTCCAAATCCTTCGGGAGAGTGACATCTATATCACTCCCGCGCCCCAACACGCCACGCGGCAGTACTATGCCGAGGCGCTGTCGCAGGGGCTCCCCCTCCTCTACGACCCGCACAACGGCCCCGACGGACTCAGTCCAGACGGCAAAATCGGCTATGCCACCCACACGCAATCCGCCGACGACCTGGCCGAGAAAATCCTGCTCGTGGGCGAGCGCTACGCCACCATCGAGCAGCACATCACTGACCTACACCCGCTGCACCTCTTCAACTGGGACGAGATTTACCGGGGGTACTTGAGGGTGTATGACTCGGCGGGGGGAGTTTAGTGTTTAGACTTTAGACGTGAGACTATAGACTTTCCTTGAGCAGCCCCGTAGGGGCAAGAGCTTGGTAGATCCACACAAGCGACGAAGTCGCGCAGTGTGGTGCCGTGAGGAGGAACCTGTGGCGCCGTGAGGAGGTGCCTGTGATGCCTTGACGAGGAGCCCCGCAAATCGCAAATCGCAAATCGCTAAAACGCGTACCCGATGGCAAATTTGAGGCCTTGGGAGAAGCGGACCTGACGCGGGCCAGAGAACCACTCCTTGTTGATCCATCGACCACCAAACGAGGTGCGCGTCGGGTCGTAAAGCGGCAAAGCATAGTCCACTCGGATCACCAGGAAATCGAAATCCAGTCGCAACCCTACCCCGGCATCCAGTGCCAGTTCTTTGTAGAAACGGTTAAACTTGAATTCCGCGCCGGGCATATCCCCGTGGTTGCGGGCCAGCCAAATGTTGCCCCAGTCGGCGAAGATGCCATACTTGAACGACCGGTAAAGCGTGCCCCGGTACTCCATATTGAGCTCTATCTTGATATCTCCGGTGAAAAGACTGTCCTTGCCGTGCTCGTAGCTGCCCGGTCCCAAGCCACGGTAGCTCCAGGCACGCATACTGTTGCTCGTCCCCAGATAAAAACCACGCTCGTACGGCACATACGACTCCTTGTCCAGCGGGATGATGGCCCCCGCGTTCATACGCATCGCGATAGTGTTGTTATTGTTGATCTTGTATGTGTAATTCCACGTGTATTCCAATTTTTCAAACGTGGTGTAGTTGTAGCCCTCATCGTCCAGCGAGTTCCGGCTCAGCACCCAACGCTCCCCCGGACTGAAAAGGGCATTCAACCCCTTCAGGAAAAGTCCCGACGACTCGAAACTCAGCGACATACGCATATTATGGTTGCGCTGCTCGAAAGAGAAAGGCACCAGAAAATCAAAATTGTACTTCAACGAAAGCATAATGAACTTCCCGAACTTGTTCTGGTAGGTCTCCGAATAGTCTTCGAAATTGAGGATATTGGTATATAGACGGTTGTTAATGTTGATGGTACTGATATCAATGGGACTCAGGCTATGGTTGATATAATAGTTTTTGCTCCAGTTATAGGTAATGCCGGTATTGTAAATCAAGCGGCGGTAAAGTCCCGAATAGTTCACACCGAAACGGAGCGCCGTATTCTGCCGAATGTACCGATGCTTGCGATAGTTGCCAAAAAAGAGAAGTTTGGGGAACGACAACGAGACATTCACACCAAATTCCGGATAGGTGAAGGTTCTTTCTCTGCTGAAAAGATTGGAGAGCGAGTAGTAGAAATAGCCACCTGACAGGTTGACACTCAGATGCTCGGCACCCTTGAACAGGTTCCTGTTCGTGTAACTGAAGGAGACGTAGGACTTGTCATTGCGCAAGTCAATCTGGCCACCGACGCTATGCACTTTCTTGCGGGTCAACTTATAGAGGGCGTCGAGATAACCTATCCGATGCAGAGTGTCGAGCAGACTATCGGCCTCCACATACGAGATATTGATATAGGAAAAATTATCCAACTGGTTGAGTGACTGGCTGCTTTGGCGCTTGGCCGCTTGCGTGTACGGTTCGCCCGTATGGGTATAGATGGCGTCGGCAATGGTTCTGTACTGGAAATCGAGGATGGGCTCCGGAAGGTCGTCGTAATGCGGTGTGATAAAACGGTATGTAGTGGAGTCGTACTTGTTCTTGAAATCGCGATAGCGCATTGTGTCCATTATCTGGTCGAAGGGGGCATTGGCGTCGAAATTGGTCTGCACATACACATTATTGAAATAATACTTGTACAGATAGCGGGAGGCGTTTTCCCCCTTGGGGATACGCATCAGGATGGTCAGGGAGACGCTGTGCGGGTCTGGTTGTGTGGAGTCAGCAGGCTGGTCATAGGAGACCTCGCCTCTTATGATGGATTTCTCCACATAATAATAACCCTCATCTCGCAACAAGTTGATGATACGGGTAAACTCCTCCGTGATGAGGGCCTCGTTGTATTGCATTCCCTCGTGGAGCACCGACTCCAGCTTATGGATGACCACAATGCGCCTGTATTCGGGGATATCAATGTCGTACTGTATCCTGCTGATTGTATAGGGTTCGTGGGCCGTTATGTTATAGTTGACCTTCACCTTCTTGGGATTGGTGCGGCGATGCACCACCTCATAATCGGTCTCCGCGTCGAAATAGCCCAACTGGCTCATCACCGTGGAGAGCTGGCGCAAAGAGCCCTCTATCTCCGTGGAGTCAAGCAGCACCGGCGCCTCGCCCATCCGGGTGCGCAGCATACGACGGAACTTGGAGTCCTTCAACTGCCCATTCTTGTCAAACTTGGGCTGCCCCAGACTGTATGCCATCGTGCGGATGCTGAAGATGTCCATAAACTTCTTGTTGGTGATGGGACGCACGTAGGACTTGAGGTTGTCAAAGTCGGGATTGCGTTCATCCTTCACCACCACATTGTTCTTCACCAGCATATACTGGCCCTCCGAAAGCGGTTTGGTAGAGCTGCAGGCGGCTCCCAGCAACGCGATGAGCCAAAGCAGTGGTATCAGGCGCCGGCGGTTCATACTCAGTATTTGCTTTTGGCGGGATAGAAGATGTACAGACAACAGAGCAACAGAAAGGAAGTGAACACCGTATTGCACAAAATCACCAGCGACGTATGTCCGAAATTCGCGAATGAACTGGTTTCCAGCATCGTCACCAGCACTTGGTGTATCAAAGACAAAAGGATAACATAGAAGAAAATCCACTTGGTGTCTTTGATGCCGGGCACAAGGCGGTTGATGCCCTCCGTGCTCTTGCCGGAATCAAGACGTTTGACAAGATAGGGTCTGACAAACATCACCACCAGGCAGGCCAGGGCGTTCACGCCAAGAGTATGGGTGAACATATCCACCACCAAACCCGTGATGAAGCCGATGAAATATTGTGCGGAGAGCGGCAACTCTATCGGCAGCAGCAAAAGGGCCAGCAGATAGAGGGCGGGGGTGGCAAAGCCGAACAGGTTGATGTGGTTGCATACAAACACTTGCAGCACAATCAGCAGGAGGAAACGCAATATGTTGGAAATGACGTTGTTCACTGTATTATTATCCTATTCGGTCTTGAATCCTGCTTTCAAGGAGTCAAGTTCGGTTTTGTATTGGTTTTCTATCAAATATACCAAGCCAAGCCGACTGAAGTCGGTGGCAAGTTTAATCTTGATGGTGAGGAAGCTGGCGTTCTTGCCAACCATCACCTCCTTGACGGTCCCGATGAGCAACCCTTTCGGGAAAATGTTGGAGTAGCCGCTGGTAAGCACCGAGTCGCCGATGTTGATCTCCAAGTGCTGCGGGATGTTCTCCAAATAGGCCACCCTGGGGTCGGGACCCTCCCAGACGACCGTGCCCACTTGGTTGATGGGCGACACTTGCGCGCTGATGCGCGAGTCGGGATGCAGTATCGGAATGACTGCCGCGAAGTGGTCGGACACATCACTCACCACCCCGACGACACCGGACGGCGAGGTCACGGCCATATCCTTGCAGATGCCGTCCTTGCCGCCCTTGTCGAGGACTATGTAGTTGTAGGCCTGGTCTGTGGTCTTGAAGATGACGTGCGCGAAGGTGTAGTCGTAGAGACGCATCCGCTGCCGGTGCAGCGAGTCGGTCTCGCTCATCCGCGTGAGCGTCGTGTCCTCCTTGACGATGAACATATTGTCGTGCTCGCGCATCAAGGCAATGTTCTGTTGCACCAGGTCCTCGTTCTCCTTACCGAGACTGAAGGTGTGCACCATTTCCGACCAGCTCTTCTGGACCGGCCCTGTGACGGCTTGGCAGACGCGTGCAAACTTGTAGTGGCTGTACGACATCGACTTGCCCATCAGCAGCAGGCACAGCACCAGAAGAACTGCGAACAGGAAATAGTGAAAGTTGTTCTTCAGGAACTCGATCAGGTTGTTCATAGGAACAATTCAGGAAGATTACAGTTTTTCGGCGAACTCCTTGCCGGCGCGGAGGCAGGCGATGTTGGTGTTGACCACATCGTCACCCTTGCGGGCGAAGGTCTCGCGCACAGCTGCCTCTATCTCCTCGAAAGGAATGCCGAGATAGGGGGAAGCGGCACCGAGAATCACCATATTGGCGGAACGGGCAGAACCGAGATCCTTGGCAATCTGGTCGGCGTTGATGACGACCTTGTTCTTGAGCTTGCCCAGCTCCTCGGAAAGTTTTTCCGTGTCCGGATAGTTGGGGATGTTGATGAACGGCTGGTCGTTGGTGATGAGCCATCCCGTCTCGGGATTGAGCCACGGCAAGTAGCGCAGCGACTCCATAGGCTCCACGGAGATGATCATATCGGCCTTGCCCATCGGGATAAGGTCGGAAGCGATTTCCTGGTCGGAAAGACGGAAGTGCGACTGCACGTCGCCACCGCGCTGGCTCATACCGTGAACCTCAGCCTGTTTCATATACATTCCTCTTTTGACGGCTGCGTAGCCGACAATGGTGGCGATGGACAAGATGCCCTGACCGCCTACACCTGCTAATATGATGTCTATTTTCATTTTATTTCTTGAGTTATTGGTTAAAAATAATCCTTTGGGATATTACCCATTGGGAGTTGACCAAAGTCCTAAGTCTAAAGTCTCAAGTCCAAGGTCAAGAACCCAACATCCTACTTCTTCGCGGCCTGTTGTTTCTTCATACGACGGCTGAGGGTCTGGATGCACTCGCGGGTCGGGATGATGACGGAGACGCCTTCGTACTCGAGTTCCTTCTTGATGAGGGCAACGTTCTCAGCGTGATGAGGCTTCAGCGGGGTGATGCGGTGGATGTGTTCCTCCTTGACGCCGAGGCCCTTGCAAATCTCGCCGAGCACGCCGAGAGCGTGGGAATCCTGGCCACCGGTCATACCCGTGGTACTGTTGTCGAGAATCATCACCGTGACCGGCGTGTTCTCGTAGATGCAGTCGAGCAGGGAGGTCATACCGCTGTGGGTGAAGGTGGAGTCGCCAATGACAGCCATCACCGGGCGGAGGCCGGCGTCAGCGGCACCCTTCGCCATCGTGATGGAGGCGCCCATATCGACGGTGGTGTAGATAGCCTTGTAGGGAGGCAGCGCGCCGAGGGTGTAGCAACCGATGTCTGCAAACACCTTGCCTGCGCCGTATTCGGCCATAGCCTCGTTGATGGCGAGGTAGGAGTCGATGTGCGGGCAACCCACGCAAAGGGCGGGCGGACGGGGAACCACCAGTTCCGGGACGGGAGCACCGTAAGTGTCGGGCAGGCCGAGGGCCTTGGCCACGAGGTTCGGGTTGAGCTCGCCATCACGCGGCAGCGCGCCGGAGAGACGGCCGATGATGTTGCCGGTGCGGTTCAGCAGACCACGCACCTGCTCCTCGATGAAGGGATAACCCTCTTCGGCCACCAATACAGTCTCGCACTCGTCCACCATCTTGGCCACGAGCTTGGAAGGAACCGGGTATTGGGCAATCTTCAGCACCGGATAGGGGCACTTATGACCTTCAAAATTCTCCATCAGGTAGTTATAGGCAATACCGGAGGCGATGATACCGAACTTCTTGTCGGCACCATCAATATATTTGTTGAACGGAGAGTTCACAGACTCCTCCTCGAAAGCGTCCTGCTTGCCGAGCAGCGTGCGGTAATGCACACGGGCGTTGGCGGGCAGAAGGATGAACTGTTTCGGATTCTCCTCGATGTGCAGCGGGTTCTGCGGACGGGCCTCACGGCGTTCCACACCGGCACGGGAGTGCGACAGGCGCGTGGTGAGACGAATCAGCACGGGCGTGCGGTATTTCTCCGAATAGTCGAAGGCGGCATACGTGATGTCGTAGGCCTCCTGCTGATTGGAGGGCTCAAACGAGGGAATGAGCGCGAACTTGGCATAGTAGCGGGAGTCCTGCTCGTCCTGCGAAGAGTGCATCGAGGGGTCGTCGGCCACCACCACCACCAGACCGCCGTTGGCGCCGGTGATGGAAGAGTTCATAAAGGGGTCGGCGGCCACGTTCAGACCCACGTGCTTCATACAGACCATCGCACGCTTGCCGGCGTATGACATACCGATGGCAGACTCCATAGCGGTCTTCTCATTGCCAGCCCAGATGCTGTGCACCTGGCCTTCCTTGCCTTGTTTAGAGTTTTGGATGAATTCCGTGATTTCGGTGGAGGGAGTGCCCGGATAGGCGTACACTCCAGACAAGCCGGCGTCCAATGCAGCCTGGGCAACGGCTTCGTCTCCTAAGAATAATGTTTTAGACATAAAGAATTATTTTTATTTAATCTATTGATTAGTAATTATTTATAAAATTTTCAACACACAACAAGCACCCTCCGGAGACCCGCTCCCGAGGGGTTTTGAATTTGTCTGCAAAAATAATAAAAATATTGTATGGTTGGGTGTCTTTTATTTTAGTTTTCCCAACCTGATTCCAACTTTGACATAACCATTATGCAAGTTCGACTTTTTCCTAATATGAAACAACGCATACCCTGCTGTCACTGTGGCTCTCTTGAACTCGAATCCAAGCCCTCCGTGTACGCGGAATATGGTCATAGTCGGAAAATCATAGGCAACACCTTCATAATAGAATGGTTGGCCCAAACGCGAAAGGAAATTCGCTCCTAGAGCGCCCTCTATATAAGGATGGAAGACGGAGCTCTTCGTCGGAAAGAAACCGCGAAAATCAAACATCAACGGGAAAGAAGCCATATCAAAGCCCGCCATTCCTGACGAAGGTGACAGAAACAATGCATCTATGCCTGACTGTACCCCCAGAAAGATGTCTTCATTCATACGGAATCCCAAAGTCACATTCATTATCGGGCCGGCCTCGTCTTTAGCGAAAATGCAACCTGCGTCCACATAAACATTGAACCGTGCCGAATCCACATTGCCACGACGTTTTACCGGACTTTGCACACTGGATTCCGAAGCCGGCTGGGTGAAAACATCTTTGTTCCCATTGGCATATACAATATAAAAAACATCCTTCTTGGCAATCTGATAAGAGGGGCCATCCTGATTGTCCCATTTCTTATAGATAATATCATCAATGCCAACTTGAAGCACCTTGGCCTGAATCTCGTCGGCATTCCGCAAGACGATGACATCCTGGGCGGAGAGCGACATCAAACCGAACACAAGCATTAGAACAGTGAGAATTCTTTTCATACCTTGATCGAAATAAATTTTTGCAAATATAGCATTTTTAAAACATCATAGGAAAAAAATATTACTGCCAAAATGTCAGCAACGGCAGACGATTTTTTTTTGGCACAATTATTGTTACATAGGCACGTCGGCCGTGGTTGGCCGAAAAGTAATTAGCAATTAATAACAATTAAAATAAAAACAACTATGGGAAAAATCATTGGAATAGACTTAGGAACCACTAACTCCTGCGTTGCCGTGATGGAAGGCAACGAGCCGGTCGTCATACCGAACAGCGAAGGCCGGAGAACCACTCCATCTATCGTTGCCTTTGTGGGCAACAACGAGCGCAAGGTGGGCGACCCCGCCAAGCGCCAAGCCATCACCAACCCCACCAAGACCATCTTCTCCATCAAGCGCTTTATGGGCGAGACTTATGACAGAGTGGTCAAGGAGGTGGAGCGCGTGCCCTACACCGTGGAACGTGCCTCCAACAATATGCCCAAGGTGAAGATCGACGACCGCAGCTACACGGCCCAGGAAATCTCCGCTATGATTCTGCAAAAGATGAAAAAGACGGCCGAGGACTACCTCGGACAGGAGGTGACGGAAGCCGTCATCACCGTGCCCGCCTACTTCAGCGACTCGCAGCGCCAGGCCACCAAGGAGGCCGGTGAGATCGCCGGACTGAATGTCAGACGTATCATCAACGAGCCCACCGCAGCCGCTCTGGCCTACGGCCTTGACAAGAAGAAGGCCGACTCCAAAGTCGCTGTGTTCGACCTCGGCGGCGGCACCTTCGATATCTCCATCCTCGAGTTGGGCGACGGCGTCTTCGAGGTGAAATCCACCAACGGTGACACCCACCTTGGCGGTGACGACTTCGACCACAAGATCATCGACTGGTTGGCCGAGGAGTTTATGAAAGACTACAACGTGGACTTGCGCAAGGACGCTATGGCCCTGCAGCGTCTGAAAGAGGCTGCCGAGAAGGCCAAGATCGAGCTCTCCAGCTCCAACTCCACGGAAATCAACCTGCCTTACATTATGCCGATTGACGGTGTGCCTCAACACTTGGTGCGCACCCTCACCCGCGCCCAGTTCGAGCAACTCTGCGACGACTTGATCCGCGCCACCATTGAGCCGTGCAAGAAGGCCCTTTCCGACGCCGGCTACACTACCGCCGACATCGACGAGGTCATCCTCGTGGGTGGCTCCACCCGTATCCCTGCCATCCAGGAGATCGTCGAGAAGTTCTTCGGCAAGACCCCGTCCAAGGGCGTCAACCCTGACGAAGTGGTCGCCATCGGCGCCTGCATCCAGGGCGGCGTGCTCACCGGCGAGGTCAAGGACATCCTCCTGCTGGATGTCACCCCGCTGTCACTGGGTCTGGAGACCCTGGGCGGCGTGATGACCAAGCTCATCGAGAGCAACACCACCATCCCGACCAAGAAGACGGAGACCTTCACCACGGCTGTCGATAACCAGACCTCTGTGGAGATCCACGTGCTGCAGGGCGAGCGCCCGATGGCCGCTCAGAACAAGAGCATCGGCCGTTTCCACCTCGACGGCATCCCCGCCGCAATGAGAGGCGTGCCACAAATCGAGGTCACCTTCGACATCGACTCCAACGGCATCCTCAACGTCACCGCCAAGGACAAAGCCTCCGGCAAGGAGCAGAAGATCCGCATCGAGGCCTCTTCCGGTCTGAGCGACGACGAGATCAAGAGAATGAAGGCCGAGGCCGAGGCCAACGCCGACGCCGACAAGAAGGCCAAGGAGGAGATTGACAAGCTGAACGCCGCCGACAGTCTGGTGTTCCAGACCGAGAAGCAGCTCAAGGAGTTCGGCGACAAGGTGCCCGCTGACGACCGCGCCAAGATCGAGGCCGCTGCCGCCAAGCTGAAGAGCGCCCACGACAGCAAGGACTTCGCCGCCATCGACGCAGCCACCGCCGAGTTGCAAGGTGCTTGGCAGGCCGCTTCTGCCAAGATGTACCAGCAGGGCGGCGCCCAACAGCCCGGTGCCGACTTCAACGGCGGCTTCAACCAGCAGGCCGGTCAACAAGGCCCGCAGGGCGGCGCCAATAACGGCAACAACGATGGAGAGGTACAAGACGTTGATTTTGAAGAAGTTAAATAATCTCTCCCCTATAGAGACGCGGCACGCCGCGTCTCTACCCATTATCCCCCAAAACGGGTGCTGAAACCAATCGGCACCCGTTTTTTTTTATATTCGAAAAAAGGTTGAGTTGTTCAATGGGCTGCCATAAGCCGACTTTCCTGTCATTCCAATGAAAGTCACTCCCCTATCAACTTCTCCAGCACCGCATCCCAATTCGGGTACTTCGCGGAGCCGAAATGGATCAGCTCGCCCGTGAACTTGCCAGCGCCGTTTCTTTCATTATTGTCGTCGATGAGGTAGTCGCCGTGGCAGAGATCCTTGTGGTGCGTTAGTATGAGGCGCTTGTAAAAGACATCGTCCTTTTCGCCACCGAAGTGGTCCTTCACCCATTGGAGTTTGTCGTTGCAGGCCGTGGGGTTCTTCCACGGGGCGGTGGAGAGAATATACACATCGTACTTCTCCGCCAGTTTGTGCACGGCCTCGATGGCGCCCTTCACAGGCTCCATCTTGGCGAAGATTCCGGGCACATCGTCGTAATGCGCCTTGTGCTTGGTGCCGTCAGGGTCGTAATACTCGCCATATTCTTGTTTTTCTGCCTCGCTCAGCTTGTTGATACCGGACTGGAAATCGACGAGCACGTCGTCCATATCGAAAAAGAGGATGGGTTTGGTCATATCATTTGGATTTTTGTGAATTCTTCGTAGTTGCGTAGATCTCTCGGACTACAATAGACGGCAAATTCGACGGTTCTGAAGTGGTTCAGGAATTGTGGCAGTGCTTGTTGGTAGGCGGCGGCCACCACTGCGGGGTCGTTGCGGAACGCACCGCAGCCGAACGCACCGAGTATCAGCACCTCAGCCCCGTTCGCGGCGGCGGCGGAAAGGATTTTGCGGGCGCGTTTCAAGTGCAACTCCAAAAGTCTTTCCGGACTGATATGCACCGCCTCGCCGTCGTTCCGATTGTATCGGTTGGAAGGGCTTTCCCGCAGATTGGGGGCGGCGCAGGTAATCACATCCACGCGGAACGGCGAGGACAGGACATTATAGTCATCGTCTTTCAGTACCACCACGTCTTGGGTGTAGATAATGTCGTCGTTGTGGAGCGGGTTGGGCGCAGCACGGTGCGGACCGTAGAATTTGTCCCACGCCATTCGGGTTTTCAGGCACGGGTAGAGGGTTGACACGCGGCAGAGGCACTCCTCCTGCGCCGAGGCACCGGTCGCCACCCCGCCGCCGGGAGAGGTGGAGGAGGCGAAGTTCAGCACCGCCACCTTTTGTCCGGGGTATCTTGCCGCCGCCTCGAAAGAGCGCAGACGGCTCACCACCACCTGCACTTTTTCGGTATAGGAGGGTGCAGGAAGGTTTATTTGGTCGGCATCGCCGATATACTGCTGGGAGGCGATGCTTTGGTTGACAGCTGCTTGCAACTCCTGGCTGTTGCCAATCCGCTGCAGGGTGTCGTTGAACACGGCCACCAACTGTCTTTTACGGTCGAAATAGGATAAGTTTGTCATAATCGAGTTTTTAGGCGGCAAAGTTGTAGAGCCCGCCGAAGAGGTAGGCATGGATCTGTTGGAGGCATTCCACCGTGCCGGGCTTCATACTGTCGAGGATGCCGTTCTCAAACAGCGTGTAGGCCTTCTTCTTACTCTGACCGTCGATGGTGTTGTCGCTATAGACGAACCAGTCGAGGAAGGCGCTTGCGCGGTTGTTGGGATAGTTTTTGGCCAAGGTCTGAACACATTGGGCGTCCAAAGCATCGGCGGCACGTTGCTTCCCGTCGGGAGCCATGAATTTGAAGTGGTTAGTGACACTAACCAGTTGGACACCATCTTTGGCCATCTTGCCTTTCAGGTATTTCCAATAGTTGCGGCCTTTCGTGTAGTCTTCCTCGTCGTTAATGGCGCGCACGATATCCGTGGCCGAGAACCACCATTTGGAGTTCTCCTCATCCCAAACCGCACGAACCACGTGATCATTGTAGAATATTATAGATTTCTTGCTCATAACACTGTAATAATTTGGTGGCAAAGATACATCGAATATTCGAATTTGTCAAGGGATTGGCGTTTTTTTATTCCTTGCTATCAATCAACATATTGCAATATTTAATTTAACAATTAAACTTTGAATAGTAAATTTTCCAGATCGAGTTTGGGAATGAAAACAGCGATGGGGCGAAACCGCAATGGCGATGAGGTTTACGTCCCCGTGTGAGGCGCACCATTCCGCAAGGCACGAAGTGCCGAAGCGGAATCTCCACCAGTTAACCGTACAGGTCGCGAAATTCCATGTCGAATCCGTTTTTTTGATACGGGCGACAGAAGGGAGAATGGCAAAAAAAACGGAATTGTCCCTTTTAGTCTTGTAGCGGATTTCTGCTACTCGCAAAAACCATAGTCGTGCCTAAAGAGTTCGTACCTTTGTGTTGTAAACAAAAGCAAGGAGTATGAACCAGTTCGATTTTTTCAAGAGATTCCCGACAGAGAACGATGCCATAGACTTTATCGTTGAAACCAAGTACAAGAACGGATATGTATGTCCGAAATGCGGGTGTGTGCATCACAAAATATACCATCAGAAGTACAACCGCCGCAACCTTTATTGCAACAACTGCAAGAGCGAGTTTTCTGCCTTAAAAGGCACTATCTTTGAGCATACGCACTTGGACTTGCGTATGTGGTTGTTCGCCTTGAATTTGGTTTTAATCGCACGCAAGGGAATAAGCGGTTTGCAGTTGCAAAGGGAGTTGGGTATGAAGTCCTACAAGGGTGCTTTCCGTATGCTGAACCTCATCAGACGTGCGATAGGTACGGAAACGCACAAGGACACTTTCGAGGCGATTGTGGAGATTGACGAAACCTATGTGGGCGGCAAACCCCGCAAAGAGAACACTCACAAGGAAAAAAAGACCAAGAAAAGCAAGAGAGGTCGTGGGACTAACAAAACACCCGTTGTCGGTGTCGTGGAGCGCAGCAGCGGCAGGATTCACGCCGTTATTGCTATGCCGAACAAGGAAGGAAAGAAGTTGAGCGGCAAGCAACTGCTTTCAATCTTGGACGAGATGTGCAGGAAGAACACTACCGTTATGACCGACCAACTCGCAAGTTACGGCATTTTGAACGGCAAGACGGAGAATAAGTATGTCCACGTCAAGATTGACCACAGTATGACCTACTCGTTAGGTGACGGCAAGCACACGAACACCATTGAGAGTTGCTGGGCAATACTGAAACGTGGAGTATATGGGGATATACCACCACGTTTCGGTCAAGCATTTGCAAGAGTATGTTGATGAGTTCTGCTACCGCCTCAACCACCGTGACATAGAAAGTGCGTGGACGCACTTGTTTGGATTGGGGATTCAAGAAATTGCGGCATAATTGATATAAATAAGCATACTTGCATTTGTTGTTATAAATAAATCAAAATACGCATATTTTTGAACTATTTTTGTATTTTTGCAATGTGTTTTTAATACCCAAAAATTGCAAGTTATGAGTGAATCTATGACCGAAAACATTTTCAGAAATTTTTACAATTCAGACCCTTTTATAGAGAAGGCGGATATACCAAAAAAGTACGGTTTTCTTTCAAAGAGAAAGACTGGCGAAGTTGGGTATCCCGATTTTTTCAAGGAATGCGGCGATTATGTTATTGTTGTTGAAGCCAAAAGTGATGATTTTGATTTGGCGTGCAAAGAGGTTCAATTCTACATAGAGAACAATCAACAACCAGACATTGATATGTTTGGTATAGCAATTAGCGGACAAAATGAATATGACTACAAGGCGAGTCTTTCCATAAAAATTTCTAGAGAACCATATAAAGTGTTGATTCCAAATGGAAAACTTCAATCGTTGGATGACATCAGACAAACATACATTAGAGAAAAATATCCCGATTTCATTGATGACAGTGAGTTGATAAAAATTTTGAAGCAGATAAACAACATTTTTCACAATGATATGAAAATCAAAGATACCCAAAGAAGTTTATTCTTTTCGGGTATAATGATTGCACTGTCTGACAAAACATTCAGAAATTCATATAAAAACACTTGTGAGCCTTCCAACGATGAGTTGAAAACAAAAAAATGGTTCAAATGCCATAAGTTAAACGAAATAATAGTCAATACGATTAACGACCAAATTTCCACAAAAATCAACAATTTGTCGAAAGAATATAATTGGAAAGATTGCTTCTCGTTTATCAAAAATACGGATTATGATTTGGACAATTATAAAGCAGTCATTAAATTGATTGAAGACAAGATATTTGTCCCCTATTCATTTAACCAAAAAACAGACATTTTAGGCAAGGCATATAAAATATTTCTTTCTAAAGCGGGTAAAATTGACAATAAGAATATCATACTTACCCCCGACCACATCAAACAACTTATGGTTGAACTCGCACAACTTGAAGTCGATGACGTTTTTATTGACACGTGTACTGGGTCTGGCGGTTTTCTTATGGAGGCAATGGAAGTAATGACAAGACTTGCTTCAAATGACAATAATAAAATTGCTGATATAAAAGAAAAACAACTTATAGGTTTTGAAATTGACCCAACATTGTTCGCTTTAGCGTGCACGAATATGTTTTTGCATCAAGATGGCAGAAGCAATCTCATATATCACGACAGTTTGGTGAGTGAATCAACATATTCAGACATCTATAATGAGATAAAACACCTTACCCCTCATAAATGTGTAATCAATCCACCTTATGAAAACAACCAACCGATAAAATTCCTTGAAACTGCGTTAAAACTTATTGAAAAGAACGGGAAAGTCATAATTATAATGCCGACACCGACATTGGTGAAAAATAAGAAAAAAGCGTTGGAATTACTTGAATATGCGACACTTGATTTTGTAATCAAAATGCCAAACAATTTATTTGTTGAACAAGGCAGAAGCGTAAACACCTCTATATTTGGTTTTACAAAGAAAAAACACAGACCAGAGGAAGATGTCATATTCTATAATATGGATGATGATGGTCTTGTCAGTGTGCAGCATAAAGGCAGAATTGATAAACACAACAAGTGGCGTGAAATTATTCATCCATCTGTTCGTAAAGTTTTGTGCGGCAATTCACGTACAACAGACGATAAAACAAAAATGAGACCATTATTCAAAGATGGCGAAGTCAATTTTTATGGTCACAAACCGAATAACGGAAACACCAACTATGTGAAGTTTGGGGAATTGTTTGATTTCGGAAAAAATGGGAATGGCATAAGGGGAACTCTGCAAAGTGAAAATTCAGTTGATGGTGAGTATGATTTTATTACAGCATCGGAAGAATGGAAAACAAACGATACATATCAATATGAAAAAGACGATAGTTGTCTTGTTTATGCCGTATCAGCGGGAGGGTCGTTGGGAAGATGTCATTATGTGAAAGGTGAAAAACCATACATTGTCAGCAATTTGTGTCTGGTTCTCAAACCATTGAATGATAAAAAATATCCTATCAATATGCTTTTCTATAGCATTTATTTGAACAAGATAAGAAAAGAAATAGTAAATGAAATAGCGGACGGGACAAGTAAACTAACGCTTAACCCCAAAGACTTAAAGGAATATCTCATTGAATATTTTGACATTGATTATCAAAATAAGGTTGCCAGAGACTATGAAAATAAAGTGTTGAAATTAAAAGAATCGTTGTTAAAAAATATGGAAATATTTGAAAGTTCTTTACATTTTTAATTTGTTCAGTAAGTACCTCTATAAAGACCTTTTTAATTTACAAGACTAAAAGGGATAATTCCGAAAAAAAATTCGAAACACATCACCCTTATTTCTTGGCCGGATGCGCGTCGGCCCAACGCACGCCTTCGAGGAAGGCTCTCCCGTATGCGCCGTGTATCTCGTGCGGCGCAATCGCCTCGCACACCGCAATCGCCCGTCGGTCGATATGCAGCATCTCTGCGAGACGCTCGTTGCTGAGCGGTTCGCCGTTCAACTTGTAACCACCACGGAAACAAGTGACAGTGTCGTTGCCTTTCACCCACTTGTTACCCCTCATAAAGTAGTGGTACATAGTCCATCCATCGTTCTGGAAAGCCTCGTGGACAAGCATATAATTGATGTTATTGATCTTTTCCATATTCGATTCTGGTTGCCTTTACACCAGCAGGTTTTAAGTCGGAGATTCCGTTTGGCCGGTCGTCACACCTCAAACGGCCACTTCAGCACGAAATCGTCCGGGGTGAGTTTTATGCCGTAGCGGGGGTTGCCGTAACGGTCCGTCCCCATAATCTCAATACTGTAGCATTTTCCCCATTTGTACTTGATGACATAATTGTCGAAAAACTTGTCGAGATGGTGTACTGCGTCTGCCCGTCCTTGCGGGGCTGGAAGAAATCGAAGGTGCCCACCTTCATCACATCGGTGATTTCTGAGAGGTGGAGCGCCGGGTTGACGCAGATGCGCGCGAAGTCGGCGGGCAGCTGATGGGCGTACATACCGCCCATACTCGTGCCGATGATGACGCTGAAATGCTCCCCCTCGCAAAGCTGCTTGAGGAACAGCAGCGCCTCCGCCGGATCGACAGGAATGTCGGGGGCTTCGATGTGATAGTAATCTGGCAGGGACTTTTTCAGGTATTCCACGGTGCTGCTCTGCCCTGACGAGCCGTATCCGTGCAGGTATAGGATTTTCATTGTTTTGCGATTGGTGATTAGTGAACAGTGATCAGTGATTAGTTATTAGTGATTAGTAAATTGTTTCACGTGGCAAAAATAGTTCGTTTTTTTTGAAATACGGGTTATTTTGCGAGTAGCGGATTTTTCCCGCTCTCGCGGTGGCATGCATGAAGCCAACGGCCAACAGCTAAAAGCTAACAGCTAACAGCCGATCCTCAGCACGCGAACCCGATTGTGTTCCCGCCCTTGCGCGTCAGTTTCTCGCCCTTGCACCAGGCCTCCAGCATCTCCACTGTGGGACGGTTGCCGCTCAGCACCTCCTCCATATAGCTCTTGCGCACGATGTTGTCAATCTCGCCGCCCGAGAGGTCGTATCTCGCCGCCAGCTTACCGCAATCCTCTTCCGGGAGCCACGGGAGCTTGCTCTTCCAGATGGACTTCTTGGCATCGGTGGTCGGCTGCCCGAACTTCACCTTGAAGAGGAAGCGGCGCTCGAAGGCACTGTCGAAGTTGTCGCACAGGTTGGTGGTGGCGATGAGGATGCCGTCCAGCGTCTCCATCTCCTCCAAGAGGATGTTCTGCAGGGCGTTCTCAGTCTGGGCGCAGTTGCCGGAATCCACGTCGCGGCGCTTGCTGAAGAGCGCGTCGGCCTCGTTGAACAGCAGGATGGGCTTGCGCTCCTCGGTCTCGCACATACGGCGGTAGTCAGTAAAGATTCTCTTGAAGAGTTTCTCGCTCTCGCCGAACCAGCAGGTCTTGGAGGCGGCGATATCGACGTGATAGACGCTGCGGCCCGTAGCCTTGGCAATCATATCCACCGCGGCGGTCTTGCCGGTGCCGGGCAGCCCGTGGAAGAGCATCGCCACGCCCTTGGGCAGCGAGTTTTCCTCCAAGCGCTTCTGCAACGCCACGAAGGCATCCTCCTGCAGACTCTGCTTCACGAAGTCAATATCGCGTGACAGCTCCTCACCGAAGAACAGTTCGCGGGCGGGAATCTTGTCGGGCGACATCAGGCGGGTGTCGGTGCCGCCCTTGGAGCAGAACAGGTCATAGTCATCCTCCAAGAAGAGGCGCTTGCCCTTTTCAGTCAGCGCGAGCTCGGCCTCGGCAAGGAAGCGGGCGGGGAGCAACTCCACCAAATCCGCCGTGATGACCGCGTGGCTCTTGTTCATAATGGCCTTGGCCACCTGTATCTTTTCACGGTTGTTGTCATAGATATCATCCAGGGTGCATTCCACTCCAGTGCAATCGCGGCGGCGGCGACTGCTCATATAATCGTCGCAAATCTCGTAAAAGAGGGTGCGGTCCTCCACTCCGGGGAACACTTTTTTGAGTTCCTTCACCAACTTGAGACGACTATGCTCCTCTTCTTTTTCCTCAACCATCGAGAAGAGCATTTCCGTCTCGATTTCGCCCTCGCTGCGATTGTCGATAAGGTTGGAGATGCAAGCACAGAACTTGAAACGGTCCATCTCGAAGGGTTTCAGCTTCTTCAACGGCTTGTTCGACAGCAGAGCATTCTCCACCGCGCCACTCACCACATACTCGTCACGGTTGTGCCTCTGGTTGGCCACCCGGATAAGCTGTTTGTGCAGGAGGGAGTTAAGACTGTTCTTCAGCGGCAGAAAATCGAGGGCGGTAATGTCAAGATAGCGGCAGATGTCGGGCACATCGACCACGCTGTTGCGGATCAGGCGAATGGCATAGACGGTCACGAGAAGGATGGTTTCCGCGGGTGTGGTTTTCAAGAAACGGCTGAGGTGGTCGATTTCCTCACGGAGTTCCGTTTCAACGTATTGGATGTCCACGGGCAGGTCCTTCTTGTTGCGTCTGCAGAGATCCCCGTCGTAGGCTTTGCCCAAATCGGGTTCATAGAGGCGGAAGATCTCGTAGCGGGAGTCTTCCAACAGTTTGGCGATGTCGGTCACGGCGGCGATGGCGTTGAAGGTTTTGTTGTTCTTTTGCATAGTTGTGTATTTTTAATGATGATTAAACGTTGGCAAAAATAAAGCACAGGTGTGCCAATGCACGGCACAGTGTTTGTTTTTGTTTCACGATGCAAAAGAGAAAAAAATAGGAATTTGGGGGTGAAAATTGCGAGTAGCAGGAAATATTCCTTCGAGGTGCTTGGCTATCCCCTATCGAAATAAACCTCTGCCCCATAAAGCGGGACATTCGTCATACGCTCCTGTTCGCGATACGGACTCATAGAGAACCGTATGCCGTGCGCGGTGTCGTTCTGCCCTAAGAAAGCACTCAGCGACTTCGATTTCAGATTCTCTTCGGACTTCACTTCTATCGGAACAATTCTCGAACCATCTTGTATCATAAAATCAATTTCCAGCGGACTGTTCTCCTTACTATAATAAAAAATGGCTTGTTCAACGCTCGCTGCCAGCTGGGTGCACACAAAATTCTCGGTGAGCATTCCTTTGCCTTCTTTCATCTCGTTGGGAAGAATCAGCGAAGCCGGATCTATCTCCGCCATTGCCCCGAGTAAACCGACATCAAACAGGTATAGTTTAAACGCAGACAAATCCTCGTATATCTTCAACGGCATTCGAGGGCTGCTTGCCCGTCCCACCCTGATGACAAGTCCTGCATCAATGAGCCACTGGATTGCCATCTCGAATTCTTTAGCCCGCCCGCCTTTCTTGGCCACGCCGTATATGAACTTCTTGTTCTCCTTGGACAACTGCGACGGCATAGAACGCCAAACTATTCCTATACGTTTTGCCTCCTCGCTGGTGGTGTGTTTGGCAATGTCGTTACGGTACGCCAGCAATATTTTGTTCTGAATCCTTCTGATGTTATTAGGGTCGTTGGTTTTCAGATAATTTTTCACTACCTCCGGCATTCCTCCCACCAAATAGTACTCGCGCAACATCTGGACAAGTGTCGGATGCAGGGTTGTCAAGGTGTACCAGTCTTTTTTCTTCAGAAGTTCCGCCATCATATCCTGTCCACGAGCAATGAGAAATTCCGAGAAGGTCATAGGATACATCTTTATTATGTCAACCTTCCCAACAGGAAAAGACGTGCCGTGTTGCAACGTTATTCCGAGTAGCGATCCAGCAACACATACGTGATATTCCGGCGTGTTCTCACAAAAGTATTTCAAAGAATTCAGACCTCTTTGCAATTCTTGAATTTCATCGAGGATGATCAACGTATCTCCAGGAACAACAGGTACTTTGGTAATAGCCGAAATTGCTAATAAGACACGCTCCATATTGAAATCCTGTGCAAACAGGCTTTTGGCCTGTTCATTTTCGTCACAGTTGATATATGCGACATACTTATAGTATTGTTTCCCAAACGCCAATAAACTATACGTTTTGCCCACTTGTCGCGCACCAAGTACAACAAGAGGCTTTCTTTCATCTGATTTCTTCCATTCAACCAACTGATTTACAACATTTCTAAACATACGATATACATTTTTTCACGATGCAAAAATACAAAAAAATTAACGAACAACATTATTCTCATTACAAAAAAATGAACGAATAATCACTATCACACAACACTTTTATGAACGTATGATATGGGTTGCAGATGGAAACTTGTACCAGCTCGAAAAAAAACGTACCTTTGCAGCCCGAAAGTTGAACCCCTGATTTCAAAAAGAAAGGAGCGCAACAATGAGAATAAAGAACGACAACATCCGATAAGAACAATTCTGTTTCAAGCTGTTACAGATATTGTGGCGAACATTGAACGTGTCCGCCGTTTTTAGCATTTATCATTTTTAACCGATACAGAAATGCTTTTCTGTGTCAATAATCAGGCCAAAAGCTAACCGCCAATAGCCAAAAGCTAATGGCCAATAGCCGACAGCCAATAGCAAGAAAAATGGGCAATTTAAAGAAAGAACTTACCAGAATGGGGGTCACCGATAATGTGCTCCGCAGCCGGATATTGGAGTTCGTGAAACAGGAGGGCAAACACCTCAGCTCTGAACAGATCCTGTCGCTGCTGCAGGACTTTGTCGCACACCCCGAACAATACAAACAACACCAAAACCCGAGCTGGCGGGCGTTAGCGGAAATGCTGTCGCCGGAAGTGACAACCGCACAACACCACGAACTGCGGGAGGCGCCTCTCCCCTACTCCGTGTTCGGACGCAATCTCATCGACCCGCTGGCATTCCGGCAGATGGACACGGCAATGCGGCTGCCCGTCACCGAGGCGGGCGCGCTGATGCCTGACGCGCACGCAGGCTACGGACTTCCCGTGGGCGGCGTGCTGTCCACTCGCAACGCCGTGCTCCCCTACGCCGTGGGGCTCGACATCGGCTGCCGGATGTCGCTCACCCTCCTCGACGCACCCGGCAGCCACATCCACGATCACCACGGCCGAATCGAGAAGGTGCTGTGGGAGAACACCGCCTTCGGGATGGAGGGCGTGCTACCGTTCAAGCAGTACCACCCGCTCTTCGACCGTGAGGAGTGGCGCACCATCCCGGTTCTCAAGAAGCTGAGAGACAAGGCCATCCGGCAGTTGGGCACCAGCGGCGGCGGCAACCACTTCGTCGATATCTGCGAGGTGCGTTTGGACGCCGACAACCCGTTGACGTTAGCGGCGGGAAGCTATACGGCCATCCTGTCGCACTCTGGCAGCCGGGGTCTCGGGGCGGCCATCGCCGAGCACTTCACAGCCATCGCCAAAGCGCAGTGCCAGCTGCCCTGCGAGGCCGGACCGTTCGCGTGGCTCGACCTCGACAGTGAGGAGGGCGTGATGTACTGGCGATGTATGGAGATTGCCGGCGAGTACTCGGCGGTCTGCCACGAACTGATACACCGGAACGTGGCGCAGGGAATGCGGCTGCAACCCTTAGCCAACGTGAGCAACCATCACAACTTCGCGTGGCGGGAAACGCTGACCGACGGCTCGGAAGTGATCGTACACCGCAAGGGCGCCACCCCCGCACACAAGGGCGAGCTGGGCATCATCCCTGCCAATATGACCGACGCCGGGCTATTAGTGACCGGTCTCGGCTGCGAAGAAGCCCTCTGCTCGGCCAGTCACGGGGCGGGAAGGGCGATGTCGCGGCAGGAGGCGCGGAACAGCTTCAGTCGCTATGCCCTCAACCGGCAGTTGGCGCAGCGGGGTGTCACGCTGTTAGGCGGCTCCACCGAGGAGGCCCCCGACGCCTACAAATCCATCGACGAGGTGCTAGCCGCCTCTAAAAAATTAATCAAAGTGGTGGGGAGAATCCATCCCCGCATTGTAAGAATGAACCAAGAATAAACGATTATGCAAAAGACTTATATTCAGATAACATCGGGTCGCGGCCCCGAAGAGTGTTGCCGCGTGGTGGTTTTGGTGATGCAGAAGCTGATGCAGCAGGCCGCCGAACAAAATCTATCGTGCAAACTGATTGACTACGAACCCGGGCCGAGCAACGGTTGTATGTTCTCGGCCACGCTGTCGGCGGAGGGCGACGAGGCAGTGTTGTCCGCGTTCGCCTCCGCGTGGGAAGGCTCAGTGTTGTGGGTGGCGCAGAAGAACCCCTTCCGTCCGTGGCACCGCCGCAAGAACTGGTTCGTGGGGGTGCACTTCATCGCCCCGATGCAGGCGCAACAGGTCGATGAGCGGCAGATTGTCTATGAGACGCACCGCGCCTCCGGTCCGGGCGGGCAGAACGTCAACAAGGTGGAGACGGCGGTGCGGGCCACCTACCTGCCTACGGGTCTGAGCGTGACGGCCACCGACGAGCGGTCGCAGCTGCGCAACAAGCAGTTGGCGAAAGAGCGGCTGCTGATGCGCCTTGCCGCCGACCACAAGGCCGCGCGAGCCCAGCGCGAGCGCGACGTCTGGATGAACCACAACACGCTCGAGCGGGGGAATCCGGTGAAGAAGTTCAAGGGGGATTTGTGAGAGGGGGGCTGTTAGCTGTTAGCTGTTAGCTGTTAGCTGTTAGCTATTAGCTATTAGCTATTAGCTATTAGCTATTGGCTATTAGCTATTAGCTATTGGCTGTTAGCTATTAGCTATTGGCTGTTAGCTATTTGTTGTTGGCTGTTAGCGGCAGGGGCGAGGGACTTGAAGCACAAATGACGTGATCGCTTTTACGATTGTCTGTTTCCAAGCTTATCAATGATAAACACTTCACCATTCTTCTTCACTTCGTATCTTCTTCCTTTTTCGTCAATATCTTCATATTCCATAGGCACCTGTTCCACACCTTGTTTGTTTACAAGACCATATACAAAGTTGCCATTCTTGTCACGATTTCTTACCTTACACAATCCATTCTTGTCAAAACGCCATATACAGTCATATTGGAATGGCGTAATATAATTCAGTTGCGAGTCAATGATGCCATATTTGCCATTTCTCTTTAATTCATAATAGCCATCGCCACAACTTTCTATTACCGGTGTATTGTCCTCCTTAAGAACAGGAATACCATTAACGGATGTCAACTCCTTGTGTTGAGGGGAAACCGTTACCGGAACTGATGTGAAAAGTTCTTCAAGATGATAATTATGATGACCTTTCACAAAGTCTTTGCCAAGATACAAATGTTGAATATCGTGGAGATCACTATGCATATCGTATAGATGACGATGATAAAAATAATCCATTTCAAATCTCCAATCTCCATTGAGCCCTAATGTTTTCGTCGCATCATCCCAGAAATAGGTTGGCGGAACATTAAAAACGGGCGTCCATTTTCCTCCAGGACCTTGACTATTGACATTTACAGAATCACTCTCCATTGGCATAGAAATTCGGCCGGTAGAGAGCAGTTCAAATTCGCCAATAGACACTTTATACTCTTCAAGATATTTGCCATAGGACCGATCCCCGTCAAAATATTGGTCCATAATGAATGCACCATAGCGGTAGCAACATTTTTTACCGCTTACTTCTTTATGTGCCCAATCGTAATAGGGACTGTGGGTTTTCCACAGATACAACAGCATCCCGAACTCGGCCAAAGGTTCTTCCACAAACATCGCGTATGGATAATTCTCGTGTCCAGGACGGTTGAAATAAGCGTGCATAACCTCGTGAGCGAAGGTCGATACCAGATATTCATCCATCTTGCCTGTATCGGCATCCGCCATCGCCTCCGGGAACAGTTTGATGATGTTATTCTGACTGTCATATAGACCGAGTAATCTCATCGCAGAATGTGCCTTTCGTTCTATATTTAGCTTCCAAATTTTCACTTCAGCCTTTTGGCATTCATTACGTAAAGACTCATCCTCTCTACTCATTTCGTAGAGTTTCTTATATACCTTTCTCCAATACTCAATGGCTTTGTCGTAATAGCTGTCCACCACGCGTTCGGGTTTGCCCGGCTCAATGAAAACACCCACTTTTAACTTGGTGAGGATGTCGTCCAGCGACACAAAGTCGCCCAGCATAAAGGGTTTGCTGGCAGATTTTTCCAACAAATCCACCTGTTTTGTGGTTAACAAATTGTCTTTGTTTGAAATTCTCATGTATTACAGCAATTTCCTACACATCGCGAGGTTTTTAAGTTATTTTAATCAAAATATCTTCAAAGTTTTCACTATGTATTTATTTTCGATACTCATAGTGAGATACACCACCTATATAAAGTTTTCTCATTTTGGCAATAGTTATTCTTTTTTTTCTGCAAAGTTTTTCAAAATCAGTCCAATATGAACATATTCCATACTGTCTAAACTGCGTATATGTGTGGACGCTGATTCCATCCGAAGTTTTGACTTTTATATTCTTAGATTTACTGCGCACTTTGTCTTCGACAAACTTTCCCCAATACTGTTTAAGTTGCTCAAATGTTATATTTTTGTGTTTATTTAAATAAAATTTTATGGCCTCGGCTGCAGCTTCTCCCATAGACTTACATTCCTTTCCATTGACTTCAAAATGATCCCTTTTGTCAAATTGTTGAATCTCAATGGTGTTTTGTTCTGGATCAATGAAAATTCCAACCACACTTGAACTTCTATTAATCTTTTTAATAATTTCATTGCCATATCGAAGATACTTCTCACAAGCATTTTTCCCCTTCTGGGTATCAGGATAAAGAATAGCAACATATTGAATAGGATTCTTCAATCCCAACAACGCTAGTCTAGAGAGTAATTTCTTGGATAACTGATCAGCACGTGTGGCATCAATTTCAATAACCCAATCAGGAACCCCTTTCGCCTGTCCCAATATATCAACAGAATCTTTCTCAGAACGCCCTCTTGCAGTTTTCTCTATCTCCCATTTATATCCATTGGGGGTTTTATTGAGTTCTTCATTAATTTTATTCTGAAACTCTTCTACCTTTGAATGGTCAATAGTTTTGCTTTTTCTAGCAGATTTTAAAATATGCAATTGTTTTTTGATTGCTTCACATAAATTCTCGATATTCATATCATTATCCATTTCAAATTTACTTTATAATTTTTATTCGACATTTTACTTATAATGCCACATTATGATTAGAGTATTGTAATTTACATATACATTTCTCACGCATAATTTTCTTCAATCTCTTTTTCTATCAACTTATACTTCTCTCCCATATCTTCTCCAGTGTAGAATTTAAAGAGATCCTCTTTGGTCAAAGTGCCATCTTTCAGGAATTTGAGGAGATACTTCTCATTAAACTGCACCATCATCATACTTTTTTCAAGCATTTTCAAAATATTTTTGTTGTTGGAGATGTTTGTTTCCACCATAGTTTTGATTTTCTGTATTTCGGTTACATCCTTAACAATGCGGGTAATGATGATAGCCAATAAATCTTTGTCGTAATCAACTTGTTTTGAATGGATGGCAATGTCACGGGCCAACATATAGGCAATGGCCAGATTGGTGTAGTTGCCCGCCTGCGAATCTATTATTACCACAAAGCCCACCTGCGGTATATACGCCATATTATCAGTCAGATTGATTATGCTGCTGTCTGCCAATGCTTTGTCAAAAACTATTATACTGCACTTCGATTCACGGTTATAATCGGCCTCGATAAGCTGTCCCCAAGCGGTATCCTGTTTTGTCTTGTTGAAAACCTCATATCCCTTAATATCTCCCAATTTCACGTTTTTGTTGAATTTGCACTCAATAGCGATAGTCTTATTGTCCGAAGAGTCTATCTTACAAATGATATCTCCTGTTTTATTGTCACCTTGTGCCTTTTCAGTACCCGAAAGCGAAACTTCGTCCTTTATATTCCTCGATTCCAAATAGGCTTTCAACGCCTCGGCAATATCGTTTTCGGCTATCATTCCCTTAACCGCAGTTTTGAAGAACACCTCCTGTTTCATATCGAAAATCTTTTTCAGACTTTCCAGTTCCATTCCCAAATCGCTGGATGTTTTGTCCAAAAACGAGGACAAACGGTCTTCCATCATTGCGAGGACACCAATATAAAGTGCCCGTAAGAAAGACTTGTCGCGCTCGTCAGCGGGCACCTTCTTGTCGAAATACTCAAAAACAATTTCGTTGTCGAGTTCAAAAGCATTCACCTTAATACGCTTATTCTGCTGATCAAGGTTTCCAATAATACTTGCTGTTTCCTTTTTTGCCATAATTATATTATTTATAAAATTTCCATTTAGTCAATTTTTACAACCCCTATCTTGCAAAAGTTCAAAATGATCCTCAGATGCCTTAATCACACTATCTATGTTCAAAATTTCAAACTTTTTCACGCCGTTTCTCCAGCCACCGCTAGGCCCGTTAAACAGAGCCCTTTGGCACCGCAAAGATATATTTTTTTTCACTTTACAAAACTCCCATCATTTTTTTCGGAATTATCCCTTTAAGTCTTGCCAAAAAATGGTGTGATAATCTGCGTTAATCTGCGTGGTCTGCGGGACAATCATAAGCCCGCCGAACTCGCAGAAATACGCAGACAGGGTATTTACAAGATCCGAGGGGATAATTCAGTTCTATTTTTGCAATTTCATATCACAGCCCGACAAACAGCAATGCTTCGATGAGATATGATTTTTCAAAGTCTGATATTATTCTCTTCTTATATGAACAAACACACCTTTGTCGCCTGCAGTGCCGTATGCGCTGATGTTCACTATTTGATAACCATACTTGTCGTATGGCGTGATGGAGCCTCCCGAACGCAGGTTCAACACCAGCTCATTCGGCAGACTGTTAAAGGCTTCTTCTTCGGAGAAGTATTTTTTGCGAGAAAGGAAATATTCCTTCAAACGTCTGTCAATTTCTTCCGCAGAGACCGTTTTCCAGTCCACACCAGGGAATGTCTTTTCTGAAATATATTCTTTGACAGTATCCGACTTCACCTCATAATACCAATCCACATAGTGAGTCGGCAAGCCGACAATGCGCTCGTATTTATTGCCCAACGGCACTTTATTGCAACCTCTGACCTGCAGATAAAAATCTTCCTTGTTTTTTGTATCGATTCTCATTTCCCACTTAAGGTCCTTGACATTAGCCAGTTCGCGTTTAAGAATCTCTCCCAAGGTCACATCTTTTGACACCAACTCATCTTCATCCACATAACCCGGGACTTTACGCAGATATTCGTGGTAATAGCTGCACCCACCATAAAGGCATATTTCCTCGCGACCTTTAAGTTCAGATTCGGAATGTGAACGAATCTCGTTTACAATCTTATTATACTCTTTTGGATCGCTTCGATGGCAATCCTGTTTTTTGACAAGGATCTCGATTGCCTCTTCAAACGTGTCGGCGTATGCGATATGTTTATAGATCGTTGAAGTCTCGCTTTCATAGAAATCTGCCGTGTACAATTCGTACTTGTGAATTTTATTATCCATAATAATTATTTTTTGTTTTAATATCCTACCCTTTCGTCGCTTTGTTTTTTTATTGCCCTTCCATTTCAATCCATCTCATTGGGGTCAAACACCATCTCGCCCAGGTGGATGGCAAATAATGTCACACCAGCTGAGACTAACTTCGGGAAACTGAAGAAGCGTCCATTTTCATCCACTTCGACAGTATAGAACTTCCCATTTACTCGTACCATAAACTCGGCACAATCAGGAAATTCTTCCAAAAGCTCGCCTACCGTGATGCTGTCCGATTCCTCGTCTTCATCGTAGCACAGGCAGAGTTTTCCATAGTCATACCACAGACAATTCGCACGATACACTCTCAACACATTACCGTGCCACAATTGGGGCACCACCTTGAAATCGAGGAATCCTTTCTTATCAACTTTTTTCAATTCGGCCTCAATCTGTTGCGTGGTGAGGAGTCGCACATCACGGTCCATCATAAACTGGCAAAAATCCTCCTCCTCGTCGTACTTGAAGATGGCGCCGTTTTTGTATGGCTCGAAGTTCAGCATTTCCCAACCTTCTTGTATCACCACTCCGAGTGATGCGTCCAGCAAGCGAAACATCGCCAGGAGGTCTTCCGCCGTGGCCGCGCGCTTCTTCTTGCCGGTGGTTTCCAATATGGCAATGTCCTTGCGCAGTTTGATGCCTTCCACGTACATATCTTCGCCATCGTAACAGTACTCCAGGAAAATGCCCGGCTTCTTCTCAACAATCTGTTCCAGGTCTTTCACGATCTGCCCGACCGTCGCATTCGGTTTTTGCAAAATAGTCATCTTTTCTCTATCGGGAGCCTCTGTTTTTACTCTTCCTCGTCACATCTTCAGACCCTGCGAGGCTCCATAAGACAGCATCGGAAGATATGACGATGCAAAAATACAATTAATGTGGGTCTAGCTATATTTTTGCGAGTAGCAAACCAGAGAGCTCCCCTAGCGCATTGAACATCTACACTATAATAACACAGCAAATTCAGCGCCCGACAGGTCAGAACCGCCTGTAGCTGTACCGGCCGAGGTCGAAATCATCAATGTCAAGATTGATGCCGTAGCGTGGGTTGCCGTAACGGTCTTTGCCCATTATCTGAACGCTATAGCACTTGCCATACTTGTCTTTAATGGTATCCGTGTCAAATTCCGTGTTGAAAAATTTACGGATGGAAGAGAGCGCATTATCGAAATCATTGTACGACGGATCCCACCAGGATTCAATATTTTTAACCTTAGCCGAATATTTGTGGCCGATTCTCTGATAGATTTCCAGGAGTTCTTCTTTGTAACTCTCCAATTCCTGTTTCGAAATGTATATGGGGTCTGTGTGGTCCATCTTCGCGCGCTCTATCTGTCGCAAGAAGAACACATACAAGGCTTTGGCCACGCCGCGGCGTCCGAAGACCACCTCGTGACGCACGTTTTCTGAAAGGATAACGTAAATTTTCTCGTCTTCAACCTTCAGTTTGAAAGGGGTGGCCACCTTGCATTCGTCTTTTTGCCTTTGCATTTCACTCTCCAGCGCGCTGTAAATGTCGTTGGCATTTGTCTGCGCGGTAATGCTGTTGTTGAGAGCCGCAAGGTGCTGTTGCAGTTTCCGGACGATTTCCTTGGGATCCGGGGGCACAGTCATAAATGCTATCTCTCCCCAACCGGAGTATTGCTGCGGGCGACCGTACTCCTTCTTGGCCATTATAAAGTTGTAATAGGAGGTGCCGGCCATACGATAGAAGTTCTCATTCGCCACGTCGCGGGCAAACAGTTGGGCGGTCTCCAGTGCCTCTTCGGGACTTGTCTTGCCAAAATCCTCGGCGATGCAGACGGCGCGGTCCTCCACGCGCACATCGCCAGAGAATCTGGGCAGGCAGCGGGCAGTGAGGGTGCCGCCGGTGTCGGCCTGGAGGCACTCGCGCAGCGCGTCGATGGTGCCGTCCACCAGCTCGGGGGCGAAGAGGCCGGCGAAGCGTGCGCGGAGACGGTCAGCGGCCAGCTCCTCGCGGGTGAGGCACAGCAGCTTGAACGGGAAGGGCTGCACCTCGGCGTTCTCAAACAAGGGCCGATGCGATTGCTCGATCTGCCGCATAGCCTGGTTCAGGGGTTCATTATCAGGGCTATCGACGAAATATACGGTGTCGAAAGCGAGGGGGACGAGAAATGAGAGAGATGTAGGGGACATAGAATTGAGATTTGAGAATTAAGAATTGAGTACTATATGTTACTATATTTTAATACGTTTTTTCGATAGGGCTTCGGATGTAAGGCGCGGCAAAGTTACACAATATTTTTGTATTTTTGCGGCCCAACGCTACCATACTTTTTATGAAACGTTTGTCCAACATCCTGCTGCTGCTCTTCGCCATCCTGCTCGGCTCTTCCTGCCACAACAAGTCCATCGGCACGGAGCGGCCGCCCCATTGGTTCGCACACTACTCCGCCTTCCACGCCAAGCCCTACGCCGAGCATTTCGCCAAGAGGATTGACGCGCTGGCCGACACCTGCGGTCCCTACGCCGACGCGCTGCAGCACTACTACCAGACCCACAGCTGCGAACCCTTCTGGACCGCCCGCGGCATCCAGGAGGCACGCATCGACAGCCTGTTCCTCTACCTGCAGCACTCCTACGAGCACGGCATCCCCGACACGTTCCTCCTCTACCCTGCCCTGCAGCAGACTATGGAACGGCTCAAGAACCATTCCGTCGCCAACGACAGCACCCTGCTCGACACGCTCTTCCAACTGGAACTGAAGATGTCGGAGGCCTACCTGCGCTACGTCAGCGCCCTGCGCTACGGGGCCACCGACCCGGTCAAGGCCAACGGCGGCAAATGGCTGATGAGCAACCTCTCACCCGACGCCAAGTTCCACAACGAGACGCTGGAGCGCCTCGACCAGTTTCCCACCGTCATTCGCGAGAGCCAGCCTAACCATCCCGAATATCTGCGTCTCCAGAAAGAGCTGCTCCGCCTTTATCCCCTGAAAGACACACTCTTGAAGACCATCCCGGACCAGATGGTGCGCAAAGGACAGCGCAACGCCCTGCTCACTGACGTCTGCCGGCGGCTGATGCTCACTGGCGAGTTGCCCGCCAACTTTGCCGTCACCGACCGCCTCACCGACTCGCTGCTGGCAGGCATCAACCTCTTCCGCCGCCACAACGCCATTCCCGAGTGCGACAGTCTGGGCAGCGAGACCATCCGCAAACTCAACCGGCCCATCCGCTATTACCTCGACAAGCTCGCGGTCAATATGGAGCGCCTGCGCTGGCACGTCACCCCGGAGAAGGGCGACACCTACATCGCCGTCAACATCCCAGACTTCACGCTGCAGACCTTCGTGGCCGACACGCTGGCGTTCAGGACGCGCATCTGCTGCGGCCGCACCCAGAACCCCGCCAACGCCCCCGGACGCGTGCGCCACGGGCTGGTCAAGGCCTACAAGGCCGAGTCGCCGCTGCTCTACAGCCGCATCCACCGACTGGTGCTTAACCCCGAGTGGAACATCCCCTACGACATCATCAAGAACGAATACTACCACAAACTCTGCAAAAACAACACCGCTTGCATCAACCGCGAGCGGCTCTACATCAAGGACGCCCGCACCGGCCAGTACGTGAAGCCCGACTCCATCGACTGGAACAAGGTGAACCGCGGCAACATCCCCTACCGCCTGCGCCAGACCTCCGGACGACATAACGCCCTCGGACTGGTGAAGTTCGACTTCCCCAACAACGAGTCCGTCTATCTGCACGACACCAACAACAAGGGCGCCTTCAAGCGCCGCGTGCGCGCCCTGAGCCACGGCTGCATCCGCGTGGAGAACCCGATGGACCTCGCCGCCGTCCTCTACGAGATCAACGGCTTCGACGAGAAACGGCTGGAGGAGATCAGCATCATCCTCGGCCACGATCCCACCACCGAAGACGGCGAGAAGTATCTAGAGAAGAAACAAGAGAAGGAGGAGGAATACTACGAAAGCCTCTCCGACTATGACAAGCAATTCTACCGCGCACTGCGCCCCACCTCCATCGAACTGAAGAAAAAGATGCCCCTCTATATCGAGTATTTCACCTGTTTCACCGACGACAACGGCGACGTGCAATACCGCGAGGACGTCTATTACAAGGATGGGAACATTTTGGTGCTGATGAAAAAATAGGTGGAGAAAATGAAAAACAACCGATATAACTTAACGATTCTGGCGGCTTTGCTGCTGTGGGCGGGAGTGCTCCACGCGCAGGGCATCATTGCCCACCGAGGATTCTGGAAGGCCGACGGCGCCGTGCAAAACGGACTGGTCGCCCTCCAGGCGGCCCGTGACGCGAGCGGTTGCCGGGGCGTGGAGTGCGACGCGCGGCTCACCGCCGACAGCGTGCTCGTCATCGTCCACGACCGTGACCTCGACGGCAAACACATCGACGCAATGCACTACCACGAAGTGGCCCGCTACCGCAACATCAACGGGGAGACAATCCCGACGGCAGAGGCCTATATGCAAAAGGCAACCCTGCTGTGCGACAACACCTTCAAACTCTTCTTTGAGATAAAACCCGCCCAATCCCAGTCGCAGCGGGGCACTTACGTGAACCAATGCGTGGAGCTCGTGCGGCGCCACCAGATGGCCGACAGAACAGAGTTCATCTCCTTCGACCTGGAGATGTGCAAGATGCTGGCCGCACGCTGCCCCGACATACCCGTAGCCTACCTCGGCGGCAACCGCACGCCCGAGGAACTGCACGCCCTCGGCATCGACGGCATCGACTACCACTACAGCATCCTGCTGCGCCATCCGGAATGGATACAGCAGGCGCACACCTTGGGGATGAGCGTAAATGCCTGGACAGTGGACGACAAGGCCGACGCCCAGAAGTTATCGAAACTTGGAGTCGATTGGATTACCACCAACGAGCCGGTGCGGATGGGCGCCTGGCTGCGGAACGAGCCCATTTACCGTTTCATATCCTTCAACATCCGCCAAAGCGGCTTCCCCGAGTATGACGGCGAACACGCCTGGCCCAACCGCAAGGAGACTGTGGTGAAGATGATCCGCGACGAGGCGCCCGACGCCTTCGGCGTGCAGGAGATGCTGCCCGAACAGCGCGACTACCTGCGCCAGCAGCTGCCCGAGTACGGAATGGTGGGCGTGGGCCGTGACGACGGACACGATGAAGGCGAAAATATGGCCATTTTCTATCTAAAGAAACGCTTTAGAATACTAAAGGAACGTACATTCTGGCTGAGCGAAACGCCAGATTCTGTTTCCTTCGGTTGGGATGCCGCCTGCCGTCGCACCGTCACCGAAGCCCTGCTCCAGGACAAGCGCACCAAGAGTGTCATCGACTACTTCAACACCCATCTTGACCACGTGGGGAAAGTGGCGCGCCGCGAGTCGGTGCTGCTGCTGGTGCGGCAGATGGAAGAGGCCTCGAAAGAGAGCGTGCCCGTGCTGCTCAGCGGCGATATGAACTCCTCGCTGGCCGACACCATCTTCACGCCCCTGTTCCAGGCAGGGTTTCTCCCACTCCGTTGGCGCACCCCGCAGACGGACGAGGAGGACTCCTTCAACGGTTACGGAATCGTGAGCAACGCCTTCGCCAACAACACCGGAGCCAACGTCATCGACCACTTTTTCGCCAAGAACCTGTTTGCCATACAGTTCAAAACCTTGGTTGGATATTACGGGGTGCCCTACATTTCCGACCACTATCCCATTGTCGTGGAGTTTTCTGTTCCCGCAGGAAAGAAAGGGGAACTTCCTCATAAAGAATCATCTACAAAAAAGAATTAAAAATATACATCCTTCTTGCAATAATACGCCCGAATCATCGTTTGGCAATTTGTAAACCTTAATGTATGCAGAGAAAACTATTTTTACCCATCTTCCTATCAATCATACTTTTACTAACCGGATGCAAGAAGACGGACCTGACGCCGTCGTTTTTGTACATCACGGAGGATGACCTGAACAACTGCGTGGATGTCAGCACCTTCAATGCCGACCACGACCTCAACTTCGACATTGAGCAGCTGAACGACCTGACGAAGCACTCCTTCTCGCACGTCAATGTTTATGTGAACAACAAGAACTTGGGGTGCTGGCAACTGCCCTGCAAGGTGCCGGTGCTGCACACCTCCGCCACCGACTCCGCGACAGTGGTGCTGCTGCCCGCCTTCCGCAAGACGGGTATGAACCGCACCATCAGCGGCTATCCCTTCTTCAACGTGCTGCGGAAAAAGAAGCTCCTCGTGCCGGGCGAGACCTACAATGTGTCCGACGACCCTCCCGTTTACAAATACAGCCCCTACGCACGCTTCCCCTATTTCGAGACCTTCTCCAACAGTTCCTCGTTCTCCCCGACCGACACCGGCTTCAGCACACACAGTTTCTACCCCACCGTCGTGGACGGGCGCTCGGCTGGCCAGATCGTACTGGAGGGCTCCGACGACAAGTTTGACGTGGTCTCCACGGGCATCAACCTGCCGGTGTACAATCACTATATCTATCTGGAAGTCACTTACAAGACAGACAACAACATCGACGTGGGTTTGAAAATTTCCACAGGGTCCAGTCCCAACGCCATGCATCAGATCGGCGGCATCTATCCCTCCAACGGGGAGTGGAAGACCATCTACTTTGACATCTCGAACATCATCTTCGCATACAACTACACGGGGGCATCCGTCACCACGGCCAACATCGTGTTGTCGGGCAACAGCAAGCCCAACTTGCCGTCCACGCATTTCGAGATCGACAACATCAAAGTCATCTACCAACCTGCCTCATAGTCTGATATGAACAAGAAGAGACTTCTATTCACCTATATAGCCTTTGACATACTGGCCGCGATTGCATCGTGGGTATGCCTATATGTGTACCGGAAGGTCGTGGGCGAATCGATGTCCTTCGGGGCTATCGGCAATGCGATGATGGCCGACCCCACCTTTTTCTGGGGACTGCTGCTGGCGCCTACTTTCTGGGTCTTTTTGCACGCCTTCTTCGGCTATTACAACAAAGTGTACCGCAAATCGCGCCTCAACGAGCTGAAGACCACTATCGGCGTCACCATCTTCGGTGTCCTCGTATTCTTCTTCCTGTTCATCCTCGACGACATTGTGACCTCGCCCCGCGACTATATAAAATATATGTTCTGCTATTTCACCTTGCAGTTCCTCCTCACCTACATCCCCCGCGTCTGCATCACCACCCGCATCAACCGTCGCATTCACAGGGGGTTGATCGGGTTCAACACCATCATTGTGGGCAGCGACGCGAAGGCGCTGCAGGTGTACAACTCCCTGCAGCAGAAATTGCCCGCCCCGGGAAACTTCCTGATTGGGTACGTCAAGGTGGAGGATAACTCCGAGGACCTGCTTGGCGAGCATCTCACCTATCTCGGCACCATCGCGCAACTTCCTGACATCGTCAGCCAGAACCATATCGAAGAGTTGATCGTCACCCTCCACAACGGGCAGCGCAAGCATATCGACAGTCTCATCGTCCTGGCCCGCGACCACGGGAACATCTCCCTCCGCATCGCGCCGCAGCAGCAGGATGTCCTTTTAGGCACTGTGAAGACCAGTTCCGTGATGTACGAGCCGCTCATCGACATCACACCAGAATATTTGCCCACGTGGCAGCGCATCCTCAAACGCGGCTTCGACATCGTGTTTTCCCTGATTGCCCTCATCCTCCTGCTACCTCTGTACATCTTCCTGGCCATCGGCGTGAAGAAGTCGTCGCCCGGCCCCATCTTCTACCGGCAGGAGCGCATTGGCTACCACGGCAAGCCCTTCCATATCATCAAGTTCCGGTCGATGAAGGACAATGCGGAGACCTCAGGGCCGATGCTCTCCTCCAAGTCCGACGACCGCATCACCCCCTTCGGGAAGTTTATGCGCCAATACCGTCTCGACGAGACCCCGCAGTTCTACAACGTGCTTATCGGTGATATGTCGTTAGTGGGCCCGCGCCCCGAGCGCCAATACTACATCGACCAGATCACGGAGCGTGTTCCCTACTACCCGTTGCTGCTCGGCATCAAGCCCGGCATCACCTCCTGGGGGCAGGTCAAGTTCGGCTATGCCGAGAATGTGGACGAGATGATCGAGCGTCTCCGCTGGGACATCCTCTACATCGAGAATATGTCCATCGAAATGGATATCAAGATTCTCATCTACACGGTGATGATCGTGTTGAAGAAAGAGGGAAAGTGAAAAAATAGTTCTGTTGTAATACCAGCCGGACTTAGGGAAGTAAAAAATGCCGAAAAGATGAAAACATTTTGAGATTAACACATATTCTTTTAAAAAACATTTTGAGATTAATACATATTTTTTCGGAATACATTTTGAGATTTGTACAAAAAGTGTATTTTTGCCAACAATAGCAACAAAAAAGATAGACTTCCTTCTGTCGCGTGGAAACAAGTTGTGCCCGATTGAAGTGAAGTCTTCGGGTTACAAAGCTCACGTCTCCCTTGATGAATTCTGCAAAAAGTTCTCAGGCAATACCTTGTGGAGGTATCTGGTTTATACGAAAGATCTGAAAAAAGACGGGGAAACGCTTTTGGTGCCGGCATTCTTGACAATGTTTCTATAGAGACCTTCAACGCACCCAAACATTTCTGACAAAACTCGCTTCCTTTTCAATAAAAAAACTGATTCATCTTCAAAAGAAATGAATTCAGTTAAAGAATAATTTTTGTATTTTTGCCACTTTGTTGCAAAAACTCTTTTGTCATCTAACATCTTTAAAATATGGAAGAAAAAGAATCTACCCAAGTCGCTCAAGAGGCTTCCACGCAACCGGAAGACATCAAGTTGGCCGACAACGCATACCGCGAGCTCAAGGAGGGCGAAACCTACAAGCCCATCCTGTTGGGGGAAAAGAAGTACCCCGAACTGAATGCCTGGACCATCACGTGGGGCATCATAATGGCCATCATCTTCTCCGCCGCCACGGCCTACTCCGGCCTGCGGTTCGGACAGGTGTTCGAGGCCGCCATCCCCATCGCCATCATCGCCGTGGGCATCTCCACACTCGCCAAGCGCAAGAGCCCGCTCTCCGAGAACGTGCTCATCCAGTCCATCGGCGCCAGTTCCGGCGTCATCGTGGCCGGCGCCATCTTCACCCTTCCCGCCATCTACATCATCAAGGAGACCAACCCCGCCATCGGGGCCGACATACAGGTCAGCTTCTGGCAGATGTTCCTGGCCTCGCTGTTCGGCGGCTTCCTGGGCATCCTGTTCCTGATTCCCTTCCGCAAATACTTCGTCTCCGAGATGCACGGCAAATACCCGTTCCCGGAGGCCACGGCCACCACGGAGATCATCGTCTCGGGCGCCAAGGGCGGCAACCAGGCCAAGCTCCTGCTCATCAGCGGCCTTATCGGCGGCCTGTATGATTTCCTTATGACCACCTTCCACTTCTGGGCCGACACCATCTCCACCCGTATGAGCGGCTGGGGCGAGCGACTGGCGATGAACCACAAGTTCGTCTTCAAGATGAGCGCCGAGTCCATCCTGCTGGGCACCGGCTACCTGATCGGCCTCAAATACGCCGCCGTCATCTGCGCCGGCTCCGCCCTCTCCTGGTGGGTGCTCGTGCCCCTGCTTGGCCAGTACGGTTCCGCTGACATCGCCGGCACTATGACCGCGATGAGTACCCTCGACCCCGACTTCATCTTCGCCAACTACGTCAGATACATCGGCATCGGCGGCATCGCGATGGCCGGGCTCCTGGGCGTGGCCAAGTCGGCCGGCGTCATCAAGAAATCCTTGGGCGTGGCCCTCAAGGCCGGCAAGCAGGCGGGCGCCGACAACTCCGTGTTGCGCACCCAGCGCGACATCCCGATGAAGATCATCCTCTTCGGTTTCCTCGCCGTTATCGTGCTGATGGCCATATTCTTCATCACCGGCGGTATGCAAATGAGTCCGCTGCAAGTCATCGTGGGCATCCTTGTGGTGTTCCTGTTCGCCTTCCTCTTCACCACGGTGGCCGCCACGGCCATCGCCACGGTGGGCACCAACCCGGTGTCGGGAATGACGATGATGACGCTCATTCTCTCCTCGTTCATCCTCTCCGCTGTGGGCCTCAAGGGCGGCTCCGGCATCGTCATCGCCTTGGTGGTGGGTGGCATCGTCTGCTCGGCCCTCTCAATGGCCGGCGGCTTCATCACCGACCTGAAGATCGGTTACTGGATCGGCACCTCGCCCTTCAAGCAGGAGGCCTTCAAGTTCGTGGGCACGCTCGTGTCGGCCCTGACTGTGGGCGCCGTCATTATGCTGCTCTCCAACACCTACGGCTACACGGGCGAAGGCGCCCTGGTGGCCCCGCAGGCCAACGCAATGGCCGCCATCATCGAGCCCCTGATGTTCGGTGGACAGACTCCCTGGCTGCTCTACATCATCGGTGCCGTGCTGGCCATCCTCCTCGACATCCTCGGCGTGCCCGCCCTCGCGTTCGCCCTGGGTATGTTCATCCCCCTGCAACTCAACCTGCCCCTCCTCGTGGGCGGCTTCCTGGCCTGGTTCATCAAGAACCGCAGCAAAGACGAGACTCTCAACAAGCTGCGCGGCGAAAAGGGCACCCTGCTCGCTTCCGGTCTGCTGGCCGGCGGCGCCATTATGGGCGTGGTCAGCGCCATCCTCAAATACTGCGGCGTCGAGCCCACCTTTATGGCCGACTACATCGGAACACCCCTCTACAACATACTCGCCATCGTGATGTTCGCAGCCCTCTGCGTCTATCTCGTCCTCCACGCCCTCAAAGTGGATGTGAAGGAATCATAACCCCGACAAAAACCATCATCTAAACCTATCATATTAAAAGAACACAACACTATGCACATAGCAGTAGCAGGCAACATCGGCTCCGGCAAGACCACCCTGACCGGAATGCTGGCCAAACATTATGGCTGGGACGCGCTTTACGAGAGCGTGGACAACAACCCCTATCTTGCAAGTTTCTACCAAGATATGCAACGCTGGTCCTTCAACATCCAGGTCTATTTCCTCAACAGCCGCTTCCGTCAGGTCATCGACATCCGGAAGCGCAAGAAGGATGTGATCCAGGACCGCACCATATACGAGGACGCCTACATTTTCGCCCCGAACCTGCACGAGATGGACCTGATGGCCACCCGTGACTTCGAGAACTACACCTCCCTGTTCGAGCTGATGAGCCAGTTCCTGCAGGCCCCCGACCTGCTGATTTACCTGAAGGCGGACGTTTCCACCCTGGTGACGCAGATTCACAAGCGCGGGCGCGCCTACGAGGACTCCATCCGGCTCTCCTATCTCGAGAATCTGAACGAGAAATACGAGAAATGGATCTCCAACTACAAGGAGGGCAAACTGTTAGTGGTGGACGTAAACACCATCAAGTTCGCCGAGAAGCCCGAGGATTTCGGGGAGATCATCAACAAGATTGACGCCGAGTTGTTCGGCCTGTTCTGATATGGGCACCCGTTTCATCGGCATCATCCCGGCGCGCTACGCCTCCACCCGTTTTCCCGGCAAACCGTTGGCCTTGCTCCAGGGCAAGCCAATGATTCAGCACGTGTGCGAGCACGTGGCGTCATCCACGCTCGACCAATACGTGGTGGCCACCGACGACGAGCGCATCTTCGAGTGCGTGCGTTCCTTCGGGGGCGAGGTGGTGATGACGGCCCCCTCCCACCCTTCCGGCACCGACCGCTGCGGAGAGGCCGCCCGCACCCTGCAGCTGAACGATGACGATGTGGTCATCAACATCCAGGGCGACGAGCCCTTCATCAGCGCCAACGAAATCGGCCTGCTGACTGGCCTATTCGAGAACCCTGCCGTCCACATCGCCACACTCGTGAAGCCCATCGACGACCCGGCCGTCGCCACCGACCCCAACAAGGTCAAGGTGGTGACCGACCGCGACGGCAAAGCCCTCTACTTCAGTCGCTTGCCCATTCCATACGTGCGCGACGCCAACGGTCCCGCGCCCACCTACCTGCAGCACCTCGGCATCTACGCCTACCGCTACAAGACCCTCTGCGAGCTTGTCCGGCTCACCCCCTCCACTCTCGAGCAATGCGAGAAGCTGGAACAGCTGCGCTGGCTCGAAAACGGCTACAGCATCCACACCGCCTCCTGCCACTACAACGGCATCGGCATCGACACACCAGCAGACCTGGAGCACGTACAGAACCTGCTGGCCAAACAAAACAACGACCTTTAACACCACATCTCTATGACCCCCTATATCATCAAGGCCCTCCAAAAAGGCGAATCCATCTGCGTGAACGACCTCGGCACCTTCTCGCTGCACTATGTGCCCGCTAACATCAGCGGCAAGGTCATCTCTGCGCCCCACAACATCGTCACCTTCGACGCTCACACGGGCTCGGCCGACTATGCCTTCACCGACCTGGTCTGCTTTGAGAAAAAATGCCTGATCACGCAAGCCAGCAACGACATCACCCAATGGGTGGAGGAGCTCAAGCAAGCCCTGAACCATAACAAGAGCGTCACCTTCGAGGGCTTCGGCACCTTCTCACTCAACGACAAGGGCAAGATTTCCTTCTCCTGCGACCACATCCCTGAACTGAATCTGGAATTCGAGGGACTCGAGGATCTGCGGACGGACCAGCTTTGGAGCGAGGGAGTGGAGACTGAAGACGGAAGACGTGAGACTGAAGACGGAAGACTGGAGAACGGAGGCGCCAATTCCCCTTCTGTTGCAGAAGGGGTGCCCGAAGGGCGGGGTAGTAATATTGAAGAGCTAAATACCTTAGAACTGGAGACGGAAGACGCAAGACGTGAGACTGAAGACGTAAGACTGGAGAACGGAGGCGCCAACTCCCCTTCTGTTGCAGAAGGGGTGCCCGAAGGGCGGGGTAGTAATATTGAAGAGCCAAGTACCTTAGAACTGGAGACCGAAGAACTGAGACCAGAGACCGAAGAACTGAGACCGGAGACCGAAGAACTGAGACCAGAGACGGAAGACGTGAGACTGGAGACTGATGACGTGAGAACGGAGATGGATGACGAGGAACCCGTGATTTACAGGTGTAGCCTTGCGGACGACGAGGAATCGCCAATCAGGGAGGTGGAAACTGAACCGGCTCAAGAGCCTGAACCGAAGGAGGAAGAGCCTGCCGAGGCCCTCGGAATAACAGACAACATCGTTTCAGAAGAGATTGAAAAAGAAAACGTTTCATCCGAAGACTCAAGTGACAGCATAGATGAAAAAGAGGAAGAGGAAGAGGAAGAGGAAGAGGAAGAGGAAGAGGAAAAAGATAAAGACGAGGATAAGGATAAGGACGACGACGATGATGATGATGATGATGATGATGACGACGATGATGATGACGATGATGACGATGATGACGATGACGACGACGAAAAGCGCCATCGTTCCCGTTGGTGGCTGTGGTTGCTCTTAGCCTTGTTGCTCTTGGCCGCCCTGGGCGCTGCCGGGTATCTGTTCCGCGACAAGTTGACGCCCGTGTACGAGAATGTCAAGGAGAAGTTCTCCAAGAAGGAGAAGGTGGAAACGCCCACAGAGGCCGAGACCATCGAGGTTGTAACGCCCGTGGAAGAAGCGGAGGAGATGTTGCCGGAGGAAGAGCCCGTGGAGGAGGTCGCTGAGGAGACGCCGGCCTACACGCCCGAGGTGGTGAAGCGCACCGCCGACGACAAATACCCGTACATCCGCTACGAGTCGGGGCACTATTACGCCATTGTGGGCAGTCTGCCCTCCGAGGGCGACGCTGTGCGGCACATCCGCAATCGGGGATTGGACAAATATGAGCCCAAGTTGGTGATGCAGAACGGCGTGGGCAACATCCGCGTCTGCATCGGCATCTTCGATAGCGAAGAGGAGGCCGAGGCCTTTGCCAAGGGCATCGGACTCAAGTATTGGATTCTCAAATAACGATATCTATCTGCAGAGCAATATGAAAAAACACATCCCCAACACGCTGACCTGTCTGAATCTGGTGTGCGGCACCCTGTCGGCGATGGCCGCTCTGAAGGGCAACCTCGAGATGGCCGCCATCTGGATCATCATAGCCGCCGTTTTTGATTTCCTCGACGGGTTCGCCGCCCGGATGCTGAAGGTGGTCTCCCCTATCGGCAAGGAGTTGGACTCGCTGTCCGATATTGTCTCCTTCGGGGTGGCGCCGGCGATGATCATCTTCACGTGGCTCACCCGCTGCCTGTACGAGTTGCCCCCCACCCGCATCGGCTGGTTCACCGAGTTGCTGCCCTATGTGGCACTATTCGTGCTCGCGATGTCTGCCGTCCGTCTGGCGCGCTTCAACATCGACGACCGTCAGGCCACGACCTTCATCGGACTCCCCACCCCGGCAAACGCCCTGTTTCTCGGGTTCATACCCCTGACCGCCGACAAGCTGGTTTTTCTCAACAACTTCTGGATGGTATGGATTCTCACCCTTATCTTCGCATTGTTGTTGGTCAGTCCCATCTCAATGATGTCACTGAAATTCAAAGACTTGGAATTCAAAGGTATCAACATCGCCCGCTATGCATTGATTCTCACGGGACTGATTCTCATCCCCTTCTTCCAGTGGGGCGCTTTTCCGCTGATCATCCTGGCATATATCATTATCTCACTGTTTTACCACACCTTACAAAAACTGCAAGTGTTATGAAAATCTCTTCTGTGGCCCTGTTTTGCGGATCCGCAACGGGCTCCAACCCCTTATATGCAGAATTGGCCAGCCGTTTCGGACAGATGTGCGCCGAGAAAGGACTCACACTCTACTATGGTGGCGGCAGCATCGGCCTGATGGGCGAGGCCGCCAACGCCGCGATGGCCAACGGCGGCACCGTCATCGGCGTGGCCCCCGATTTCTTCAAACAAGGAGCCGTTTTGGCCGACAACATCACCGAGATGATATTCGTGAAGACGATGAGCGAGCGCAAGCAGTTGTTGGAGAGCCGTGCCGACGCCTTCGTGGTGCTGCCCGGCGGCTACGGCACGATGGACGAGCTCTTTGAGATTATCACCGACGCCCAGTTGGGGATGCACACCAAGCCCGTGGCGCTCTTCAATTCCAACGGTTTCTACGACCTGCTCATCGCCCAGTTGCAGCGCTTCTGCGACGAGGGATTCCTCCGCCTGTTCCACCACGAGCTGCTCATCACCGCCAACACCTTGGAGGAGTTGTTCACAGGCCTGGACAACTACCAGAACAGCAACGACAGAAGCTGGCTGGAGAAGGTGAGGCATTAGGGCGATTTGCGATTTGCGATTTGCGATTTGCGATTTGCGATTTACGATTTACGATTTGCGGGGTGCGGGTTATATTCTACAACTTGACAAACAAGAACTTACGTCTTTAAGGTCGAAAATTTCGACCTTAAAGGACAATGGCAGGGGCAACATAGCAAATATCCGCCCAAAGCTTTCACCGAGAAGGGCCTCTATACGCTGGAAACGGGGCGGCCAACTGGTGGACGACCTGCTCAACGATGTGATGCCAGTACAGAACAGCGAGACCACCCTGGAACTCAATCTGGCGATGCTGAAACTCAAGCACACCGTCAGGCGCGAGAAGCCGGAAAACACGTAACGTATAATCTCCGCCCTGATCACACACATAACATCTCTCTTTCAGGCCTTCGCAATGTTTTTTATGCCCCGCACACCTACGACGTGCGACCGTTCGTGCGCGGGTATCCGTTTTTCTACCGAGCCCTTCAGCCCTAGCGGGCTGAAAACGACCCACCGACAAACCCTGCACACCCCCGCTGGCCGCTGACCTGCTATAAAACCTCTTTTCTACCAAGCTTTAGTCCCTGCCGGGACATACCCCTCCCCCCCTTAATTTCTTAGTTTCTTAGTTCCTCCGTCCCCCGCACCCATCAATCGTTGGCCAACGGCCATTTGCCAACGGCTTCCATCACCTCCGCCCAGTCCGTCACGGGGTCGAAGCCGAACTTGTCGTCGATGCCCACGTTGAAATAGAGCTTCGCGTCGAAGCAGGCCATCGGAGTGTTGCCCACCTCGGGGTTCTCGTTGGCATAGTCGAAATGGATGCCGTCGGCCTCAAACCGACGGAGATAAGCCTCCAATTTGTCGGGATAACAACCCGACCACAAAATCAAACAAACATCGGGACGGTCGGAAAGCATCTGCAACGCCTCCCGGGCCTGCGGGAAATAATCGTACGTTTCCTCATTCTCGTAACAGGCCCTCAAAATAGTGTCGTGGATATCGACCAGAACGAAGATTTTATCCCAATTCTTGGCGACTTTCTTCCCGAATGCGGTGGCAAAAGCGGTTGTAATACTCATAAATGTAAAAATATGCCAATGGCCTTTAGCTATTTTGCTATTGGCCATTGGCTGTTAGCAATCGGAGGTTTTCACCTGACTCTTGCGCTTACGGGCTAATAAAGGATAATTATCAACAATCATCTCTACCTGGCTCTTGCCCCTGACGGGGCCGCTCAAGGAAAATCTCCATTCTCCATTCTCAATTCTCCATTCTTTAGAGTTGCGGTCCGAACGGAATCAACGCCTTGCCCTGCTCGGTGTCGCTGAAGTTCTCGAAGTTCTTGATGAAGGAGGCGGCCAGCGTCTTGGCGTTCTCGGCGTATGCGGCCTTGTCGCTCCAGCTGTTCTCGGGATTCAGGATGCTGTCTTCTACACCCGTCACGTGCTTCGGGATGCGCAGGTTGAAGGGCTTCACCAACTCGGTTTCGCAATTCAGCAGCTCACCGTTGAGGATGGCCGTGATGATGGCACGGGTGGCCTTCAGGGAGATGCGCTCCCCTACCCCGTAGCCGCCACCGGTCCAGCCGGTGTTCACCAAATAGGCCGTGGCGTTGTGCTGGTCGAGTTTCTTGGCCAGTTCCTCGGCATATTTGGTCGGATGCAGCAACAGGAAAGCCGCGCCGAAGCAGGAGGAGAAGGTGGGTTGCGGAGTCACAATGCCACGCTCGGTGCCAGCCAACTTGGCGGTGTAACCACTGAGATAATAGTACATCGTCTGCTCGCGGTTGAGGACGGCCACGGGAGGCAACACGCCGAAAGCGTCAGCGGACAAGAAGATGATCTTGCTCGGGTGCGTGCCGCGCGAGACCGGCTTCACTATATTATTAATATGGTAAATGGGATACGAGACGCGGGTGTTTTCGGTCTTGGCGGCGGAGTCGAAGTCGATGTTGCCTTCTGCGTCCACAACAAGATTCTCCAGCAGGGCGTCGCGCTTGATGGCGTGGAAAATGTCGGGTTCCTTGGCCTCGCTGAGGTTGATGCACTTGGCATAGCAGCCACCCTCGAAGTTGAAGACACCGTTGTCGTCCCAGCCGTGCTCGTCGTCGCCGATGAGGGCGCGGTTCGGGTCAGTGGAGAGCGTGGTCTTGCCGGTGCCGGAGAGGCCGAAGAAGATGGCGGTGTCGCCGGCCTTGCCCTGGTTGGCGGAGCAGTGCATAGCAGCCATACCGCGCAAGGGCAGGAAATAATTCATCACGGAGAAGATGCCCTTCTTCATCTCGCCACCGTACCAGGTGCCGCCGATGAGGGCCATTCTTTCCGTAAGGTTGAAGGCCACGAAGACCTCGCTGTTCAGTCCCATCTCCTTCCAGTCGGGGTTGGTGGTCTTGCCGGCGTTCAGCACCACGAAGTCGGGCTCGAAGTCGGCCAGTTCCTCATCGGTGGGACGGATGAACATATTCTTCACGAAATGGGCCTGCCAAGCCACTTCGGAGACGAAGCGCACCTTCATACGGGAGTTCTCGTTGGCGCCGCAGTAGCCGTCCATCACATACACTTTCTTGCCCGACAGTTCCTTCTGGCAGAGCATCCGGAAGTGTTCCCAGGTCTTGTGGTCGATGGGCTTGTTGTCGGAGCCCTTCTTGTTGGGGTCGGCCCACCAGACGTTGTCCTTGGTATTCTCGTCCATCACAATGTATTTGTCTTTGGGCGAGCGGCCGGTGAAGATGCCGGTATCGACGGAGAGGGCTCCGGATTTTGTCTTGTAGGCTTTCTCATAGCCAGTGAGAGAGGGGTCGGTCTCGTGCTGGTAGAGTTCGTCATAGGAAAGGTTGTGATAGATTTCCACGGGGTCGAGCACGCCGAGGGCTTTCAATTGTTCTTTAAGGTCTTTCATAGAGGTATGTTTTTATTATAAAATTATGATTCGTCAAGAGGCTGCAAAAATACAAAAAAAGAAGTTGTGTTTTTTTGCTTTTTTAACGTCTTTTATGACAAAAAAAATGTATTTTTGCGGTGCAAAACACAGGTAAATATCAAAAAAATCGCTCTAATGCTCATTTTTAGAAATTAAATCATAAATATCTATTATTCACTTAATTAATCACTTAAAACAACCAAAAATGAAGAAAATCTTTACGCTTTTTATCGCTATTTTGGCGATGAGTATTTGTGCAAATGCACAGATTCTTTTCACGGAGAACTTCGATTCGGGTATGCCCACTGGCTGGACCCAGATTGATGCCAACAACGATGGTATGGGATGGGAGCACAGTTCCAACCCTGTTTCCTATTTCCCTTCAGGCGTTGACCTCACGGGTTCTGGTCACAACGGTTCCACCGCTTTCATTCTTTCCGGTTCGTTCTCTAATGTGTCCCAAACCGCCATTACGCCGGACAACTGGCTGATCACCCCGGCCATCAACCTGACGGCCAACAGCACGCTCAAGTTCTACGTTTGCGCTCAAGATGCCAACTATGCTGCCGAGCATTACGGTGTGTTCATTTCCACCACCAATGCCACCAGCACTACAGCTTTCACGATGCTGAACGAATGGACAGTTGGTTCTTCCAAGGTCCAAAGCGCTTGGGAAGAGAAGATTGTTGACCTTTCTGCTTACACGGGACAGACGGTCTATATCGCTTTCCGCCACTTCAACTGCAACGACCAATTCCTTCTGAACTTGGACGACGTGACTATCATGGTCAACCCGACCACTCCTACCATCATGGCCAACCCCACCTCATTTTCCTTCACCAACATCATTGCCGGCAACACCAGCAATGCTGCCTCCACCGCTATCGTGGCTTACAACCTCACCACCAATATCACGGCCACGACCTCCGCTCCGTTCGAGGTTTCTGCTGACGGCACCACTTTTGCCAGCACGGCCACCCTTGACACCGCTGGCGGCACCCTCTATGTGCGTTATGCCCCGACCACTGCCGGCAACCACACCGACTCTGTGGTGCTCTCCGCCGCAGGCGCCCCCAACCTGGCCCTTGCCGTGACCGGCTCTTCCGTGGACTGCTCCAACTATCCGTTCCCCATCAACGAGGACTTCAGCTCCGATCTCTCCGCTTGCTGGCAGGTCTTCAACGCTGACCCTAACAATCCCAATGAAGCCGGCGTTGACCAAGGTGAGTTCGTTTTCACCTCTTTAAGCACCGCCAACGACTACACCCAATACCTGATCACTCCCGAATTGCACGGTACCTCCGATATGCTGCTCTCCTTTGATTACTACGCCGACCCCTCCACAGAGACATTTATGGTTGGATACTCCAGCACCACCTCCGATGTCTCCGCTTTCACTTGGAGCAACGAGGAAACTGCCACCTCAACACAAGCCACTTATTACATGTCGCTTCCCGCAGGCACCAAGTATGTGGCTATCAAATACACGTCCAATTATATGTTTTGGTTTGTCGTTGACAACCTTTCCATCATTGATATGCCAAACACCCCGACCTTCAACATCACGACCACCAGCCTGGATTTCGGTTCCATCAACAATGGCAGCACGAAAAGCCTCAGCTTCCCCATCACGGGTCTTGCTTTGACCTCCGACATCACCGTTTCCACTGCTGCTCCGTTTGCCGTGTCTGCTGACGGCAACACCTATGGCGCCACGGCCACCATCCCGGCCTCCACCGGTGCTATCACCAACGCCACTGTTTATGTGCGTTTCGCTCCCACCACTCCGGGCAACCAGACCGGCAATGTCACCCTGACCTCCGGCACCCTCACCCACACCGTGGCTCTCAGCGGCAATGCCATCGACTGCTCCAACGCCATCAACGGTTTCTGGCTTGAGGAATTCGAAGGCGAGACCTTCCCGCCTACTTGCTGGGATCTTATCTCCACCAGCGAGGAGACTTGGGGGCGTTACACCCAAGATGACGGCAACAGCGTCGCTTCCTGTTCCTATGTAGCAGATAACCAAGACGAGAAACTCATCACCCCGCTCATCAACCTGTCCGGCTTCAACACCCCCACTTTGGGCTTCAAGGTTAGCACCAACTACACCTACATCTGCACCGGCAATCCGGATGAAACCGCCAACCTGCAGGTATTCGTCAGCACCGATGGCGGCACCAACTGGTCTGCCCCCGTTTTCGACCTCTGCAACTACACCGATGAGGGTTACGAGAGCTGGACTCTTATGCCTTTCGTTGTTGACCTGAGCAGCTATGCAGGCCAATCCAACGTGAAATTGATGTTCAACTACACTGGTTTCGACGGTTGCCAGATTATTCTCGACAACGTGAACCTCTTAGACCTCACCGGCGTGAACGAAGTCAGCGAGGCCAGCGTGAATGTCTATCCGAATCCCGCCAACAACACGCTCTATGTCAACGCCACGAGCAACATCAGCAAGATCGAGGTCTTCAACACGCTCGGCCAGAAGGTGATGACGGTGTCGGCCAACGACAACCACGCCAAACTCAACACCTCCAACCTTTCCAAGGGTATGTATATGTTGAAAATCCACACCGAAAAAGGCGTCGTCAACCAGAAGTTCACGATCGCCCGTTAATCGGATAATTGCCAAACGATAAAAAAATCCCCGCCTTCCAGCGGGGATTTTTTTTGGCTAATGGCTAACAGCCAATCACTGTATTCTGCTGCTATAGGGGACGGCGTCGATGTTGACGAACTCGCCTTTCAGGAACTTGAAATAGCCGCACACGGCAATCATCGCGGCGTTGTCGGTGGTAAGGTCCAACGTGGGCAGGAAGAGGTTTTTGCGGTAACGGCGCGCCACATCGGCGGCGGCATTGCGCAATCCGGAGTTGGCCGACACTCCGCCCGCCAGCACCAGATCCTGGCACTGGGTGCTCTTCAGGGCCTTCACCACCTTGTCCATCAACGATTTCACGATAGCATACTGGATGGAGGCTGCCAAATCGTGGATGTTCTCCTCGATGAAGTTGGGGTTCTCCTTGAGGCGGTCGCGGACAAAATAGAGGAATGAGGTCTTCAGTCCGCTGAAGCTGTAGTCGAGGCCGGGCACGTGGGCGATGGCGAACTGGAAGCGCTTGGGGTCGCCCTCTTTCGCGTACTTGTCAATCACCGGCCCGCCGGGATAGGGCAAGCCGAGAATCTTGGCCGCTTTGTCGAAGGCCTCGCCCGCGGCATCGTCGATGGTGCCACCCAGACGCTGCATATCGAAATGGTCATTGACCTGCAGTAACAGGGTATGGCCGCCCGAAACCGTCAGGCAGAGAAAGGGAAATTGCGGGTGCGGATGCTCCTCCCTGGGCTTGTCGAGGAAGTTGGCCAGCACGTGCGCCTGCAGGTGGTCAACCTCCACCAAAGGGATGTTCAGCGAGTATGACATCGCCTTTGCAAAAGAACTCCCAACCAGCAAAGAACCTAAAAGTCCGGGGCCATTGGTGAAAGCGATGGCAGATAACTGATTTTTGTTTATTTTTGCGCGCTTTAATGCCGTATCGATCACAGGGATGATATTCTGCTGATGGGCACGTGATGCCAACTCCGGCACAACGCCTCCATATTCGGCGTGAACTTTCTGTGACGCAATGACATTAGACAAAATCGTCGTGTCTTCAATGACCGCGGCAGACGTGTCGTCGCAGGAAGATTCGATACCTAAAATATACACTGACATAACCTCTAAGTTTTGAGCGGCAAAAGTAGAAAAAAAATCGGGAAAGTGATACTCTGGGTGCTGGCAGGTTTTCTCCTCCTCGACCTCACCCTGGTAGGACTGTTGTTCGTGCCGGCCATCCAGACCTTTGCGGTGAACAAGGTGACGCAGGCTCTGAGCGAGAAATGGGGCACCGAAATCTCGATGAAGGACATCCGCATCACCCCCACCCTCAAGCTTGTCGCCCACGACTTCCGCATCCGCGACCATCACAACAACGATATGATTTATGTGGGCACGGTCAAGGGGCGGCTGCTCTCTTTCCGTCTCAAACCCACCAAACTCAAATTCGGGCATATCGACCTCGACCACGCCAACGTGGTCATCCGCAAATACAAGGGGGAGAATGTGGTCAACATCTCCAAATGGGCCAAGGTCTTCCACAAGGAAAACCGCACTCCGAAGTCGTTCCTGCTGACCGCCTCCAAGCTGAAGCTGGCCAACAGCCGCGTTGCCATCGTGATGGACGACAAGCGGCAGGTGTTCGACACCCGGGGCAATCCCGACATCGACTACGCCTTCTTGGAGTTGAAGGACATCAACTGGGAGAGCAAGGATTTCAAGGTTTATAGCAACAAGGTCACCACGATAGCCACAAAATTTAAGCACCTGGCACTCAACCAGTACGGAGGCTTTTCCCTCACCGACGGGCAGGCCGACTTCTACATCTGCGACACCGCGATGGTGTTCGACAAGATGAACTTCATCACCCCGGACAGCCGCCTCAATATGGACTTGGCCTTCCATTACGATTCGTGGGGCCAGCTGGGTGATTTTGTGGACTCCGTCAACATCGTCGCCGACATCCGTCCCACCGACATTTGTATGCAGGACGTGGCTGCCTTTGCCCCGGCCCTGCGTCAGATGAAGGAGACCTTTCACCTGAAGAGCGGGCGTTTTGAAGGTCCGGTCAGCGATTTCAAGCTCATCGGGCTGCAGGCCGGATGGGGGCACGACACCCACATCAACGGCGACTTTGCCTTCCAGGACATCACCCATTTCCAGAAGGCGCACATCACCGTCAACATCGACTCCTCCTACATCAACGTGCCGGAGCTGGCGGCGTTCACCCTGCCCAACGGCAAAACCATCCCCGTGAACAATACCCTCGCCCAACTGGGTGGCACGTCGCTCAAGTGCGTCTTTTCCGGCACCCCGTCGGAATTTGACGCCACGCTGAAAGCCAACACCGCCCTTGGTGCGGTGGCCGCCGACCTTGGCACCTTCACAGAGGAGGGGAAGTTGCAGTTCCAGGGCTCCCTTACCTCCCCCAATCTCAACCTCGCCAGACTCACCCGGCAGGGCAAACTGCTCGGCACCACCGACGCCCAGCTGGCCTTTGACGGACAATTGGGCTCCACCACCCTCGACAAGAAGAGTTTCCAAGGACTGCAGGCCCATCTCACCGGCGACGTGAAGCACATCGACCTGTATGGCTACCGGCTGCGCAACACCCAAATCAAGGGCGACTACCAGAACCAACTGTACAACTGCACCCTCACGGGACACGATCCCAACTTCAAGAGCGAAATCATCGCCCAGCTGGATCTCTCGGAGGAGACGCCCGCCCTGCAGAGCAGCATCTCCCTGCCCCACTTTGACGCCGGCGCCATCGCCTCCAGAATGCCTCGTCTCGACTCCGCCACCGCCAAGGGATTCGACAAAATCATCTGCGCCCTCCAGAAAAACCCGGACCTCCGTTTCGGGTTTGACAATTTCACGGTGGCCCTGCGCGGCACCAATCTCGACAATGTGAACGGCTACGCAGGATGCGACAACATCCGCATCTACAACGGCACCGACAGCATCATCAACGACCGTCTTCGCCTCACCGCCATCAACAACGAGCGGGCGCACAAGTACATCCTCGCCTCCGGCATTGTCAGCGCCACGCTGGAGACCAGCTACCCCGTGGCCAGCATCAAGGACTCGCTGCAGAACATCGCACACGCCTACTTCCCCACCCTCGTTGCGGCCGCCAAAACCACACCGCAGGTTCCCGACGAGATTGCGGACAACGGATACATCCGGTTCCGTATGGACACCTACCGCACCTGGCATCTCACACGGCTGCTGATGCCCAACCTCTTCATCGCGCCCAACTCCACCGTTGACATCGACCTGACGGCGCTTCACGACCACGACAAGATAGAGGCGGACATTCCCTTCCTGGGGCTGCGCAACAAGTTCGCCGCCTATAGTCTCCATCTCAATGGCCACAGCACCGGCCCCGGAAAACTTGACCTGACGCTGAACAGCGACTCCACCGTGGCCATCGTGGGCACACAACGACTCCCCTTCCGCGACATCAACCTGGATGCCAACTCCACTGGCGACTCCATCGGATATGACCTCCGTTGGTTCAACGACTTCAACAACGACAGGAGCCATCATTCCAAACTGGCGGGACGGGTGGACGTGTCCAACACCGATGACATCCGGCTCAATCTGCGCAACTCCAAATTCTACCTCAACGACCTGGCGTGGTTTTTCAACAACCAAAACGAAATCCATTTCCAGAAGAGCGGCATCGAGGTCAACGATCTGCGCATCCAGAACAAGGAGAGCAAGATTATGCTGAACGGAAAATATGCCAAGGGCACCCGCGAGCGCCTGAGAGCCCAGATTGAAAATGTGGACCTTTCCACTTTCAACACAATGCTGGGCAATATGGACCTGGGCGGCCGCCTCTCCGCCGACGCCTCTCTCATCAACCCGAACAACAGGGTGCTCGTCTTCGGCAAGGCCCTGGCCGAGGACTTCGCCTTTAACCAGGAGACTTTGGGCAATGTCTTCCTCTTCGCCGGACTTGACACCATCGGCGACATCCGATTCTCCGGAGGCATCTTTAAGGACGACACCACCACGACCATCAAGATTGAAGACTACACGTTCCGCGATTTCCAGCAAGAACCCAACACCATAGCCCGCCTCAACGGCCAGTTTCTCACCGACAAGAAGGATTTCTCCGCCCACGCCACGTTCGACACCCTGCAGGCGGGATTCATCGCCCCGTTCCTGTCTGGATTCAGCCATCTCTTCTCGGGCACTGCCTCGGGCAATCTATCCTTCTACGCCAACCCCAAGGCCACCTACTTCGACGGGCTGGTCAAAGCCATTGACGTGCAGATGGGCATCGCACCGCTCGGCACCACTTATCACATCAAGAACCAAGACATCCGGTTCAACCGCGAGGGCATCTTCTTCGACAATATGCTCATACAGGACAAGAGTGGCAACGAAGCCCTTATGAACGGGCGCATCAAGCACAACTTCTTCAAGGATATGGACATAGACCTTCGCATCCATACCGACCGCATAATGGTGCTCCACACGCCGAAAGACGCCACCTCGGTCTTTTATGGCGACGGCATCGTGTCTGGCGATGTCAGCATCAAGGGCAACGGCAACCAGATCCGCTTCTTTGGCTCCAACCTGAAGACGCTCGACGGTTCCCGCGTTGTGCTGCAGGTCACTTCCGCCAACTCCGCTTCCCAGTCCAGCGCCATCCATTTCACGCCCAAGAACAGCAGTACGACAACGGTAATCCCCGAGTCGCAAGTCCTCAACAATGACAAAACCGCCCTTGACTTCGACTTCACCTTCGACATCACCAACGATGCCGACATCGTGCTCTATCTGGAATCCATCGGTGGCACAATGAACGCCCGCGCCGACGGCCCCTTCCAACTCACCTATAATGACAACGACGGACTGAACCTCTACGGCAACCTTGCTCTCCACTCCGGCGACTTCAAGATCTCGCTCTTCAATGTCGTCAACTCCCGTTTCACGCTCGTGCCGGGCGGCAACATCCTTTTCGACGGACCGCTGGAGGATATGGTGGTGAATGTCAGTGCCTATAAGAGTTCCAAGACCTCCCTGTCGGACATTGTCCCTGCCGAGTATCTTAACAGCGGCAGCACCAACGTCAACGCCTATCTCCATCTGAACGGCCCCATTATGCAGCGCATTGAGCCAACGTTCAGTTTCGAGCTGCCCAACAGCAGTGAGGAGGTCAACAACATCTTCTTCAGCTCGATTGACACCACCAACAAGGAGAACCTCACCCGACAGTTCGCCTACTTTATGGTCACCAACAACTTTATGCCGGCGCAGATGTTCTCCAACTCCGACCGCAACAACGTGCCGGGGCTCAATATGTTCAGCAACATCGTCAACAATATGCTTGGCGACCTGTTTGCCACCCGCAACGGTTCGTTCGGCATCACCTACAACCAGGCCACGGAGACCAGTTCGGCCGAGTACGGCGTGACTGGCAGCGCCAACTTGCTCAAGGACCGCATCACCGTGGAGACCAGTATCGGCTACTATGACGACCGCAACACCGATGCATTATATAATATGTATGGTGACTTCACCGTTGGGTACAACATCAACAAGTCGGGCACTTGGAAGGTCAAGGCCTACACCTACATCGGCGAGCGTGACGAGAACAACTATTATATGAATGACCAGATCAACTACACGGCGGGCGTCGCCCTGGCCTACAAGCAGGATTTCAACAGCGTAAGGCGCCGCGGCAAGACTCCCAAACCGAAGAAAAAGAAGAAAGAGTTAGAGTTAGAGTAAAAAAAAAAGCGCGTCCGTTTGGACGCGCTTTTTTTTCAGTTATAATCGGAAGGATTATTTTCTTCTTCTTCTGGGTTTGAGGTTGTGTTTTGCGACGAAATCGTCCAACACTTCCTTCAGGGTCGGGGTGCCGATTTCCTGGAGTTCATAACCAACCTTCACAACGGGTTGTTTGATCTTGATGAAACGCGGCAGGTCGATGGGGGTACCGATGACGACGGCGTCGCACTTGGTGTTGGCGATGGTCTTCTCGAGGTCCTTCATCTGCTGAGCGCCGTAGCCCATAGCGGGAAGCAGCGTGCCGATGTTCGGGTAGCGTTCGAAAGTGGTGGTGAGCTCGCCAACGGTGTAAGGACGAGGATCGACGAGTTCGGCAGCGCCGTACTTCATAGCGGCAACCGTACCGGCACCGATCTTCATTTCACCGTGGGTCAAGGTCGGACCGTCTTCCACAACGAGGACGCGTTTGCCCTTCAGGAGTTCGGGTTTGTCAACCGTCAGGATGGAAGCAGCGTCGATCTGCTTGGCGTTCGGGTTGATCTTGGCGAGGTTAGCGCGCACCGTGTTGATGTTCTCCAGAGAAGCGGAGTCAATCTTGTTGATGACGATGACGTCAGCGATACGGGCAACCACTTCACCGGGATAGTAGCTAACTTCAGCACCGGGACGAAGAGGATCGGCCACGCCGATGGTCAGGTCGGGTTTGTAGAAGGGGAAGTCGTTGTTACCACCGTCCCACAGCACGATGTCGCAGCCGTCGGGATCCTTTTCAGCGCCAGCCATCTCAACCCACTTGCCGGTTTGAGGATCTTTGGTCTTGCCGCCCTTGAGGATAGCTTCGTAGTCAACACCAGCGTAGATGACGTTACGTTTGGTGACCACGTGCGGTTCGTACTCTTCCATCTCCTCGATGGTGCAGTTCTGATATTTGAGGTCGTCAACGCAAGCGAAACGTTGGACGATCTGCTTGTTCAGATCGGGATCGTACGGCATCGGGTGACGCACGGCGACCACTTTGAAGCCCATACCGACAAGGTATTCGATAATCTTACGGGAAGTCTGGGACTTACCGCAGCCCGTACGGGTAGCACCGACGGCGATGACGGGTTTCTTGGAGGGGATCATCGTGTCCTTCGGGCCCATCAGCCAGAAGTTGGCGCCAGCGGCGTTCACGATAGCGCTCACGCCCATCACATAAGAATAGGGCTTGTCGCTGTATGCGAAAACGCAGTCGTCAACATCAAATTTCTTGATCAACTCGGTCAGCATAGATTCGGGATAGATCTTAATGCCCTTCGGGTAAAGATCTTCGCCGGCCAGTTCCTTCGGATACATACGGTCGTCGATACCAGGGATCTGCTCAGCCGTGAAAGCCACGACGTTGTAGTTCTTGTTGTGGCGGAAGAAGGTGTTGAAATTGTGGAAGTCTCTTCCAGCAGCACCAATGATGATGACATTTCTAACTTTTTTCATAGAAAAATTAATTTAAGTTATTAAAATAGAGTTTGTTTGTTGCTTCAATTTTTGCGGGGGCAAATATAGTAAATTTTCTCTAGAAAAACAAAAAAAAGCAGATGTCAATTCAACATCCGCATTTTTTTATTTAGTCTTGGTTTGGTTGGCCACACTCTCCTGCAATTCCCTCAGCTCTTCTTCCGAAAGGCCGATATACTGGTCGCTCACCACCTGCATCTCCTCGTCCAGTTCCATCAGATATGGGATGCCTGTCGGGATGTTGAGTTTCACAATCTCCTCGTTCGACATATTCTTCATAAACTTGATGATGCCGCGGATACTGTTGCCGTGGGCCACTATCATCACCTGTTTGTACTTGCGGAGGTTATCCACAATGCTGACGTTCCAGAGGGGGATGATGCGGCGGGTGGCATCCTGAAGGGACTCCGTGCCCGGGCGCGCCGCCTTGTACTTGATGTCCTGGTAGCGGATGTCGTACTTGGGATGGCGGGGGTCGTCATCGGGAATCGGAGCCGGGGCCACATCGTAGCTGCGTCGCCACAAACGCACCTGCTCCTCGCCATACACGGAGACGGCCTCCTTCTTGTTCTGGCCCTGCAACATACCGTAGTGCTTCTCGTTCAGCCGCCAGGTCTTCTCCACCGGCAGCCACATACGGTCCATCTCCTCCAGCACATAGTTGAGTGTCTTGATGGCACGCTTCAAAAAGGAAGTATAGGTGAAACGAATATCCAAATCGGAATCACGCAGGATTCGGCCGGCACGCTTGGCCTCCTCCACGCCCTGCGGCGTGAGGTCCACATCCGTCCAACCCGTGAATTGGTTGGAAAGGTTCCATTCACTCTGTCCGTGCCGTATTAAAATAAGCTTATACATTAATTTGTAGATTCAATATGATAATTTGTTAAAAACGATGCCGGATTAAGGCAGTTTGTTGTCGGAAGTTGGGAAGATAACCCAGGGCTTGAAGGTCTTGGCCTCTTCGAAATCCATCGAGCAGTAGGAGATAATGACCACCACGTCGCCGACGCAGGCCTTGCGGGCGGCCGGACCGTTGAGGCAGATGATGCCGGAGTCCTTGGCACCCTTGATGACGTAGGTCTCCAGACGCTCGCCGTTGTTGACATTCAGCACCTGCACCTTCTCGTTCTCAATCAGATGGGCGGCCTCCATCAGCGTCTCGTCGATGGTGATGCTGCCCACATAGCTGAGATTGGCCTCCGTGACGGTAACCCGGTGTATTTTGGACTTTAACAGTTCTATATTCATTCGGATAAGTCTCTTAAAAAATTAGCAATAGTGGATATTGTCAATCAGGCGGACGTCGCCCACATAAACGGTGATGAAGCCCATCACGCCCTCGGCGTCGTCAAACGACTGCACAGACTGCAGCGTCTGGTCGTCGGCCATCTCGAAATAGTCGAGTTTGAATTCGGGGATCTTGGCGATTTCCTCCTCCACGAATTGCTTGATTTGGGGCACGTCTGGTAGTTTTTTGGACTCCTCGAGGATGCGGTGAATCTGGGCGGCGACCTCAAACTGATGCGGGGTAAGCCGGCGGTTGCGGGAGCTCATCGCCAATCCGTTGGGTTCGCGCACGATGGGACAGCACACTATCTCTGCTGGCACGCCTAACTGGCGTTTCAACTCACGGATGACCGCAATCTGCTGATAGTCCTTTTCGCCGAAGTAAGCCTTGTCGGGATTGACCCAGCGCAAAAGGCGGCCCACAATGACACCCACGCCGTTGAAATGGCCGGGGCGCGCACTGCCTTCCATCACCTCCTCCACGATACCAAAATGGTACTCTTCGGTAGGCGGTACCGGGAAGACCTCCTCCACAGACGGAGCGAACACATAGTCGGCATCATCACCGATGAGTTCCAGGTCGCTGTCCAGGGTGCGGGGATATTTCTCCAGGTCGTCGGGGTTATTGAACTGCACCGGATTGACGAATATGGAAACGAAGACCACATCGTTTTCGGCACGAGCCCGTCTGATGAGAGAAAGATGACCCTCGTGGAGGGCTCCCATCGTGGGCACCAGACCAATGCTCTTACCTTCAGCCCGAACCTCGGCGGCTTTTTCAACTAATTCATTTACTGATGTAATGACTTTCATTTCTCTAAACATTTAGGTTTGAAAAAAAGCTCGCAAAAATACACTTTTTTCCCTAACTTATTGGATATTTTCCACAATCATTTCCTTCAGAGAGGCGATAACGTCGGGATCATTGATAGACATCCCGTCAAGGATCTCATAAACCTCGTTGGTGTCGAGGGTATAGTCCACTTCATCGTCACGTTTGTAGTGGAAAATGAAGCGGATATCGGGATAGGCCGAGATGGTGAGCACCAGCGTGCCTGCCAGGTCGCCCATCGGGGGTGTGTCAAGATGCGTGAGGCCGAACACCGCGGTGACCGTAGTGCCCACGCCCACCTTGGATTCAATCTTCAGAGAGCCGCCGGTCTGTTCCGTATTCTGCTTGAGCAGCGGAAGGCCCAGACCCACCTTGCGGGTGGTGCGGGTGGTAAAGAAGGGGTTGATGACCTTCTGCACCGTCTCCTCGTCCATCCCACAGCCGTTGTCCTTGAAGACCAGCGTCAGAGTATCTTGCGCACTGTCTTCGAGGACCTCCAGCGTAATCTCCGTAGCCTTGGCGCGCGTGGAGTTCTGCAGGATGTCCATAATATGCATCGACAAATCCTTCATTGCTACTCGTTTATGAGTTTGTAGATCTGGCCGGCCACCTCAAAGGTCTGCTCGGCTGTGCCCAGCACAGGAATTTCCTCCTCCTTGGCCTGCTCCAGCATATCCTCGTCGGGTTGGTTGCCCTTGACGAGCACCACACAGGCCAGTTCCTTCAGGGAGGCGATGGCAATGACGTTCTTGTGCGTCTGCAAGGTGACCCACACATTGCCTTCTTGCGCGAAGCCCATCACGTCGCTCAACAGGTCGGACACATAGCCGCCCTTGATTTCTCTATCCAGGTTCTGCTCACCGCAAAACACGGTAAGATTCATTTTTTCGATAAGATCTTTTACTGTCATTGTAATATTTGCTAAACTATTAAATTATCGGGTTCTACCTGGCTCTTGCCCCTTCGGGGCCGCTTAAGGTATATTAATTATTCATTCTCAATTCTCAATTCAAATCCAGCATCACCTCTCTCCCCTCCTCCTGACGGAACGCCTTGGTAATTTCCTCGAAACTGCGGGTTTCCAGTCGCAGATAGCAGGGCGACACCCCTACCCTGTCGGGGATGTGGGCGTCGGAACTGCGGGTGAAGGTTTTGCCTTTCAAATATTTGTGCACTTTCAGTATCTCGTCCTTATGGCCGTGTTCTGAAAGCTCCACCGCATCATAATCCAAGTCGAAGGGGATGAAGCCCAACTGGCTGATGATGCTGGTCTTGGTTTTGTCGATATGCGCGGGCACAAACAGTCCTCCGACGGAGTGCACAAAATCGGCGATCTGGTTCACCGACTGGTCAATGGCGGAGGTCAGCAGGCGGGGTTCTTCATACACGATGTTGAAATCCTCGTCAATCTGCACCTGGTCGCCGAAAAACTCGGGGTCGTTGGGTATGTCGGGGAGATGTTTGTCCAGATACTCCTGCAGGATGTCGAGGCGCTCGTGGTCGGGCATATAGCAGAGGCAGTGGGCCTCTTCCTTGGAGGTCACTTCCGCACCGCAGAGCACAAAGATGTTGCGGTTGTGGGAATAGTGTTCCGCCAAACGGCAGTGTCGAGTGGAGTTGTGGTCCGTGATGGCGATCACATCCACCCCGCGTTCCAATGCCAACGCGATGATATTGTCGGGTGTCATATCAAGGTCCCCGCAAGGAGACAACAACGTATGAGTGTGTAAATCAGCCTTATAGATAATCACAATCCTAAATTTTTCAAAGCGCAAACATACAAAAAAAAAGAGTAGGAAACAAGCCCCAAAAGACCTGTTTCCCACCACTCTTAATTCTCCATTCTCAATTCTCAATTCTTCATTCTACAGCACCAGCAGGGAGCCCTTGAACATCGAGGACTGCCCGTTGTAGTCCACCGTCTTCAGCACATAGACATACGTCACGTTGGTGTACAGCTTCCCGTCGATGCGGCCGTCCCAGCAGAAGTTCTTGTCCGTGGTGCGGTACACCAGCTCGCCGCTGCGTGTATAGACCGTGAACTCCAACGACTCCAGCAGGTCGCGTTGGATCACCTCGATGCAGTCGTTCAACCCGTCAGGCTTCGACGGCGTGATGGCGTTCGGCAGGTTGATGAACGGCTTGCACGGGTCTATCGTGATCTCCGCCGTCGCCTCGCAGCCCGACGTGTCGCTGATTGTCAGGGTGTATGTTCCCGGCTTGGTTATCGTGATCCGGTCGGCCGTCGGGTCCACCGTCTCCTCGAACGTCGTGTCTGAGTGGTACTGGTATCTCCAGCGATAACTCGACGGAATCATATTCGCGTCCGCGTACAATGTCGTGCTGAACTCGTCGCAGTACTCGTCCGTATAGAGCAGCTGGTTGATATGGGGTTTCTGGATGATGTAGGTCACCTTCACCAGGCTGTCGCAGCCGTTCCACGCCGCGCCCTGGTAGCGCACCAGGCGCGTGCCCGG
>ONAB01000001.1 GCA_900315705.1 uncultured Bacteroidales bacterium
TCCTGGTGCACCGACAGTAACCGACTACGATGGAAATGTTTACAACACGGTACAGATTGGCAACCAATGCTGGATGAAAGAAAACTTGCGCACCACACACTATGCGAATGGAATATTAATTCCTCTCGGTTTTTCAGTCCCACCAAGCAGTGCAAAATACAGAAACTATCCCAATGACGATAGTACTTTGGTCAATACATACGGATACCTATATAATTGGTATGCTGCTATGAATGGAAGCGGACAAAGTAATTCGAATCCATCGGGTGTGCAGGGTGCTTGTCCCGCCGGGTGGCATATTCCGAGCAAATCCGAATGGGAACAACTGCTGGAATACGTACAAAACCATCCTCAATATTGGTGCCATAACGATAGCAATTATATTGCCAAGGCATTGGCTTCAACAGATGGATGGGGTGTTGACAGCTCGGAAGTAATTATGTGCGGACCTAATGAACAAAGTTATAACAACAACACAACAGGATTTTCAGCCCTTCCTGCGGGATTTGGGGCTTATAATACGGAAGCAAGTGAAACATCCGTTATATATTCATATTTGGCAGGAAATACGGGTATTAGAGCATATTATCAAAGTTCTACCGAATATGCTGGAGTTCTTGTGCAAGGAATAACGCTGTGGAGTATTTTCCCCAACGTTGTGTTCGAACCTATTTTTAAAGAGCAACAGTATTCTGTCCGCTGCCTCCGCGATTGACATAATAATTCTATAAATATGGGAGGCAGCCGAAAATCCCTCAAAGAGTAGGCGAAAGAATAAAAATCTATTATTATGACGAATAATAAATCAACCCAAAGTAACACACCGAGTAAATTTTTTAAACTACCATACAATATGGATGGTAAAAGCTGTACAACACTTTTTAATCACAGGTATTTCAATTTCCCTATAAAAGAATATAATGGATTGGGACGAAACAAAAAACATTGTCTTGGCAGTTATACATTATTCGTTGCAAAGGATGTAAAGGAAAAGTATGCGGAAGACGGCTTCATAAGCGAAATACTTAACATGATTGATAAAGACAAGGTTCAAATAAGAATATTTACTTCTCCTTACAAAAGGGGAGGCAAGAAAGGAGAGGTCGTTCGTTGTGCTATCGATTATATCTTTTTGCAACAAATCAAAAAACTGTTTGTCAGTACTCTGGCTTATCTATATGCAAAAAAAGATGTTCCAGAAATGGAATCCATGGAGTTTACTTTCGACTATTCGGACTTGGAAGCAAGAACAGTCTCTTTGTCTTCTTTGAATTTATATACACCATTGGACAACCCTTTTTTTGAGTATGCGAGAAATTATGCCTCTTTCCTTTCTTTTGAAGACATCAGTTCTGGAAAACTGAAAATACAAGATGACTCTGAAAGAAACAATTTCTACAAGCCCGAAGTACTGTCAACGTGGAAAACAGCGGATAACATTGACAAAGAGGATTCTGTTATATTAGAAGTTCCTGGAATATATATGCTGTATAATTCTAACAACAACAATTTCTATATCGGCAAATCCAAAAACCTTTTGCAACGCATCAAGAAACATTATGATGACGAAAACGATCCGTCATACGGGTTCACACATTACCGCTACAGTATAATCCAAAGCGAATATTTTGATGTTTTAGACTTGATTGAGAACGCTGCCATACATGATGTAGCATGGATTTTGAATATGCCGGAATCAAAAAGATATAAAAAAGCGCTTTCTACTTTTGCTGATATAAACAACTGCATAATGACAAATAAGATAGAACGTCAAACAAAGAAATAATAATCGTCAGTTTTCCACACCCCACCCGCCACCCGGCCACTTTTTGGCCGGGTGGCGTTCTATTTTTGCCGCATCATCTTAAAAACCCTTTCATCAACATTTAAAATTCGGAACAATGAAAAAGAACAATTCCTCAGAAGACATTTTCTCTCTTGTAGAAGCAGCAAACAAAGAGAACATCAAAAAAGACTTTAGCCTCGTCAACATTGGGGCAGGCATGTTCAGCGAAACGGACATTGACCATATAGAGTGGCCCGAAGGCGTTCAGTCGATTGGTCATGATGCTTTCGCCCACTGCGGCAATCTGGAAACCGTGGAGATTCCCGACACCGTTGTGGAAGTGGGCGAACGGGCCTTCATCGAGTGCCTATTGCTGCGCTCCATCGCATTCTCCGGAAATATGATGGAGATTCCGTCAGGTTGTTGTGCCGAATGTCTCGCTTTGGAGTCGGTCACCATCCCGGCCAATATCCGCACCATCGGCTATAGCGCCTTTGTCAAATGCCTAAGCCTGAAAAACGTGACCCTCCCGGAGGGCGTTACTGCCATTGGGGATGATGCCTTCTCATTCTGCCGCCGTTTGGAAACCGTCCACCTGCCAGCCAGCCTTGCCAAAATCGGGGAAAATGTTTTCTATATGTGCGAAAGCCTGAGGGACATTGTCGTGCCCAAAGGATGCAAAGAAAGGTTTTCGAAGATGCTGCCGGAGTGGCAGGAGCAGATTAAAGAAGCGGAATAAAGGAACTGTAGATATAAGTTCAATAAGGAAAGTTTTGGACTTGGGTCAGTGCTGTTGGAAATAGTTGTATTTTTGCTGCATCAAAAAAGCGAAAATATGGATAAACTCAAGAAGTGCATCTGGATTGTCAACACAGTGGCCGCGGCGGGCGAGAGAGGCATCACCTTTGCCGAGCTCAACCGCAAGTGGACCGCCGACCCCGAAAACGACCCCATCCCCGACCGCACTTTTCATCGTCTGCGCGGATACATTGCCGATATTTTCGGCATTGACATTGATTGCGACAAGAGGTATAACGCCTACTATATCCCTTATCGCGACGAGTTGTACGATGACAGGCTGAAAATGTGGCTGCTCAACAGTTTCGCTATGCACAGTCGGCTGTCAGGTGATCTGGAACTTCGCCGTAGGGTGCGCTTTGAGGAAATTCCAGGCGGCAGCCGCTGGTTGGATCCCGTTATGGAGGCGATGCAACAGTTTCGCAGAATCTCTTTTCTCTACCAAAAAGAGTATGAGACGGCGAAAACTTCATACCCGAACTGTGCGCCTTTGGCATTGAAACTCTTTAAGCAGCGGTGGTATCTGATAGCGGACAAGGGCGTGGGTGAAATACGCTTTTTCGCCTTGGACCGCATGGCGGAGGTGAAAACCCTTGGCGAAAAGTTCCAGATGCCATCGGATTTTGATGTGGACGACCTTTTTCAGGATGCTTTTGGCATGTATGTGAATCCCGAAATCGCCACAGAGCGTGTTGTGGTGAAGGCCGACAGGGACCAAAGCCGTTACCTGATGAGTCTGCCGTTGCACCACAGCCAGCAAATTATCGAGAAAACGGACGATTACTCGGTTTTCTCCTGGCGGCTGAAACCCACCTACGACTTTGTCCAGCAGTTGCTCACCATGAACCTTCACATTGAAGTGTTGGAGCCGTTGTCTTTGCGGACCCGCATAGCCGACCTGCTGAAAAGTATGGCAAAGAAATATAGTTGTTCGCAAGACGGTCTAATCTGACTAGACTCTTGTATGAGGCCAATAATGTGCGAATACACTTCTATGGTGATATTATTCCAACAATGATTTCAGAACTCACGAGTGCTAATTAACTTATTAATAAAAGTCAATAATATCAAGATGAACAATATAGACATTTTCGAACTATTCCATAACGGATTAACAGCAAGGAACACATCAGACAGTTATAGCCGCTTGTGTAACTTTGTGAGTGCTATGCGTTGTGGCCAAGATCGAGCAATTCGCCAAGTTGAGATGCGAAGGCTACAAGAAACTGAGCGAAGGTAAATAAGATATAATTCCCAATAATTCAAAGAGGCAACAGGTGAAACATCCGTTGCCCTTTTTTATGATTTGTATTATTTTCTTTACTGTGACACAAACACCCGCAAACCTCCCCTACCACTTTCAAGCCCTTCATAATTGTCAAGTTATTAAGTCTCTTATTATCTATAAGAAAGACTTCTTATCTATACGCCACAAATTTTTTTTAATTGGCCAATATGGTTCCAGCTGTTGCCTACCTGAACGGCAAGAATTCGTCCTTATGTTTCATAAGCCAATTGTTCATTCTTCCAGAGTTGTTTTCACCCATGATAATTTTATCGCCAATCATCATCACTTGGCAACCTCTTGAAATCAAACATATTTTATTTGAATCAACTCTTGCCACCATCCCTGTGTCGCATAATGATTTTATAAATGCATCTAATGATTCATAACCAGCTTCCAAAGCATCTTTTTCAACACTTGGCACTTCAGAAAAATCCAACTCACCACACGCACACAAAATATTCATCACTCTAAATTGAATATCGTCAATATAGAAAGGTTCCCAATCTATTGTTCCTTCAATAGATTCCAAATCTTTCTTTTCAAAATCATGAAACACATAATTCCATCCCATCATCTCACCTAGCTTAGTGATTTGGCAAGAAAGGAATGGCGTCATTTTTGGCGTTTCCAAGTCATCTCCGAAAATCACTGATGGCAATTTATATTTATAAGACAGTTTTGTCCATACCATATCTAAAAACAAATACATTGGATTCATGTGCGTGGAAGCCATGAAATCCCACCAGCCTTTAGGAGAATTCTTTAACGGTGCATTGTATGGAAAACCTGCTAACTTAATTATAGAGTTTTCGCCGCAAACTAACAACGAGGGGAAATTATTTGGGCCATAACCCTTTATTATTCCATCTTTAGAGGATATTTTACCCAACAAATACTCATAATATTTCTCTCTAAGCGATGCTTCAGACTTCAGCCCATTATACCCAAGCACAATTGTTAGAGGCAGCGTTGCAGCAGTGATTAAACTATGATATACATATTCCTCTTCGAGCGATAATTTACCTTGTTGATAATCTGTAATGCTTCTTTGCAATGTATTGTGAATAGAATCTGTAGCCAACCTGCACATATAATCTTCCGCTTTCAGGTCAACATACAAATTAGGTATTAGCATCAAATTCTCGTAACTATCACCTATCTCTTTAGCATTGAAAGTTTTCTTTACTTGTATGATCACCAACACTTGTTCTGGTGCAAAAATGAACTTATCCGTGTATGGCACAGGTTCTCCTTCACCCTCTGCCAGAATAACATCAAACTCCTTTTCGCTGCCCTTTATGAAACTGCTCTTGGCAATAACTAAGTTCAGCCCCTTGAATAAGGCTTTGTGAAGGATGTTAGCGGTCAATCCCTCATACATAGTGCCGATGGTAGGCGGATGAGTGATATCAAGCTCTTTAAGCCTCTGGTTTTCTTTTTCTGAAAACTCTTTTAATAAATCAGCAAGTGTGTTTATCATACGACAATTCTGTAAATCAATTACCCCAACATCTCTTCACCCACCCAGCGATACTCTCTTGTGTACCCCTGCCTTGTTTCATATCTGCGTTTGGTATCATTAATCAACACACGTTTAAGCAGATGACCAGCTGCCCTACCAGCTTGACGTACCGAATACTCACTATTACCATCGCTTTGCTCCATATAATACTCATATAATCTCCTTAATGGAGTACCCTGCCAATAGTGGTTAGCTCCACCAAGAAGGTCTTTCGCTGCGAACCATTCTTCATGTCTATCCCGACACCATATATGTACTGCTCCTTGCAAATAATCACGCATTCGTTGTAGTTCCTGTTCTGCAAGGCCATGAACATTCTTGTAAGATTCGTTGTCAAACATAACTCTAAACACTTTAAATCATACAACATTTTTGTAATATAATTAATATCTTGACACAACGGTTTCTTTAAAGGGAGATAGACAAACCTCTTCGCCCTCGAACTTAATACCGGGAAAGAAATCTTTTGGATTGTAACCATCACAGTATTTAGGAGGTAGATTCTGTATCAACTGATACTTAACCACATAGTTATTGTCAATCCATTTCTTGCCAAATCTGGAAATCAAGTTAAAGAAAAGTATATATAGTTCCGAGTTTGACAATTGCGACCTCAGCACCTTGACATAATTTATTTTTTCTTCTTCATTGAAAAGAGTTGAGTTGTCTATTAGTTTTATAGCATTGTACATATTTCGGAAATAAACGCTTAAATAGTTATGATTTGGTCTGTCAAGAATATACCTTTTGTTCGATTTCAATTTAGATACTATCGCATCCACAAGCCTTTCAGCATCTCTGTAGTCTTTTAGGTATTCTATCATAAAAGTCTTCCATGAAGTGTCTGAACCGTAATAAAACACGGCATAGGCGATATCAGCAACATCAATATCTGATAATTCAAAACCACCATCAGAAGCCACTTTACGTATTTCGATTACTAAATATTTCAACTGTATTTTAAACTCCACAAAGGCTTTCCGTCCCTTGGCAATAACAATTTCCTCGTCTTTCTTAGCCCTTCTTGCTTGTGGCACATTGATTTCATCAACAACTTTCTGCTGTTCATCTAGCATTTTGAAATATTGTTCAACAATAGTCCTTTTTCTATTATCACGAGATTGAACAATGATGGTTACAAGTACACCAAAGAAAGCCAGACCAGAAAATAACGCATTAAAGATGCCATAGGAATCTCCCATTAAACCATAATCACTTATTGTACTACTATTGCTCACAAGGAAAACTTTTTCCTTCAAAAATGGCAATAATGATGGTAACCAACAGAAAAAACCATACAAAAAGATTAGTGCAATTAGGGCTATCAACCCCCATTTTACATATTTCCACGCTTTAAGGTTCATCATTTTCTTCATCATCTTCATAATAAGATATTACAAATTGTCCCAAATCGCATTCCTCAACGACCTCACCCTCATTGACATCTATTTCTTGCATATTCACAAAACCCTCGGGATACTCCCACACCCGCATGAAGATTTCAAGAGGTTGTTCCAAACCATCCACGTCCATTTCAAGTGTGGATTCATATAACCGTTCTACACCCATTTCTCTTTCATCAATCTCTTCAATTTCCCAATCTAATTCTTCTTTCTCAAGATTAATTATTTCTGTGGTGTTATTTGGCAGCAATATTTTTATTTCTTTCTTTGTATCCATTCAAAACATTATTAATTTACAGGACGAATATATACTTTCACAAGGAAGTCTTTCCCTAGTTTTTCCAAATCTTTTTCTATACCTCTTGGATTTCTGATGATATCGTCAGGGTCATAAACAAAACAATAAAGGCATTTACAATTTGGATGATTCTGATATTTTGCAATGTCAATTATCAGTTGTTCACCCAGTTCTTTATCCTTTAATCCCGACCTTGTCATCTTTATTTCTATAGCTATCTCTTCATCTTTCAATAGGAAATCCATTCTATTGGCACCTCCGGCATAAGACGGAGTCCATTCTTCAGGCCTAACATCATCAAAGTGCAGTTTTAGCAACGCATGGAGCATATCTTGGACATCATACTCATCGTTTATTATTAAAGTTTCACGTTCATCGTGCCTGCGTCTCATTTGTCTTGCAACTGTATGAAATTTTTCAAAAATAGTATTAAGCAAACCATCATAATCGACACTAACATCGTTAGGCTGTACAACCCTAAACGCTTTAAGAATCGATAGACACGCAAAACAATGATCTTCGTCTTCATTTGCTGCCACATGTGATTCAAAAGTGGCAATCTGTGGATTGTTGGGGTAAGTTTTTTGAATAAACATCAATGCCTTCCTCTTCCATGGATCGTATATATCATTTTCAACATACCCACCACACTCATCGACATGTCTATGTGCATAAATCTGTTCACCTTCACTAATTAATTCGTCCAACGTAATAGCCATATTCAATTTATTTTAGAAAACACTTCGTTTAAAACACATCTAATCTAACTTCTGACCTCCTCCTTCTTACATCCCCACTTTCCTTTGCAACTAAAACACCCCTCCGCAAAGCTACCACCCACTTTTAAATCCTTCACAATTGCCAACTTCTAAAATTCCTTCCTCCTCATGCGGCACATAGGGGCCTTCCTTGCACTCGAAGATGACGGAACCCGGCTCCAGGGCTTTCACGGTGTGCCAGACATTCTTTCCTACGTTCACGCCGTAGCGGCCTTCCGATGGGTTGAAGACAACGTTTTCGATGATGGTGCCGTCGTCGTTGTAGGTGATGACACGTATCCTGCCACGCAACACAACAAATGACTCCTCTTTCTCCGGATGGCGATGAACTGGGATGTTGGCACCCGGTTCCACGGCATTCAGAAAACGGTGGCACTTCTCATCCAGACTCTGATGAAAGTTCAGATTCATCCGCAGCCGGGGCGATGCTTGGGCCCGGGCGGTCAAGCTGTCAAGTATCTTGTTGTCTATAATCATGTTGGTCTTCCCCTTATTTTGTACCATACAATTGGCAAAAATAAAAATTTTTCTTATTCTGTCACTATGCACCCTAAAATATTTGTCCTCTTTGAGATAAGACATTCACTATACAACTCCAATTGAACACGTCATTACCCATGAACTTTGTCATTTGGTACATCAAAATCACGCCAAAGAGTTTTATGCGTTGTTGACCAATGAGATGCCGCTCTTCTGCTATTTGCCAAGGATGTTCAAAAGTGGTTTGTTTCCGCCACTGTCAAATGTGCGCAGTTCTATGGAACCAAAATCCAAAAACCCATCCTATCACAGCAGATATACGGAGGCACCGTTTTTGACATGGTAGATATGGCGGTTGGGTTTGTGATGAGCCGCATAGACCAACACGTGGGCGAGCGCACTCATTCCGCGCAAGTGGATGTAACACCCGAGTTGCCGGCGCAGGCCGTGACTGAAGCTATTGTTAATGCAGTTGTACACCGCAACTATACAAGTAACGGCAGTGTGCAGGTGATGTTGTTCAAAGACCGCTTGGAAGTATGGAACCCCGGCAAACTGCCACAAGGAATGACTATCGCAAAATTGACCAAAGAACACAATTCCAATCCTGTCAATCCCGTTCTTGCCCATCCCGTTTATCTTTCCGGCTATATAGAACAAATGGGAACAGGCACCACCGATATAATCGACCATTGTTTGGACTATGGACTCCGTAAACCGGAATTCCACCAAGATGATGATTTTCGGGTTGTTCTTTGGCGACCAGAAGTACAAGAAAGAGGTGAAGTAGGAGTACAAGAAGGAGTACAAGAAGGAGTACAAGAAAGAGTACAAGAAAACAGCAATATTATCAAAATTGTGTTGGTTATCCGAGGGAATACGGTATCGGCTAAAGAAATAAAGAGAATAATGAACTTGAAAGGCCGTTCCAACTTCACAATTCGCTACTTAAATCCCTCTATTGAAAAAGGGTATGTGGCACAGCTTTATCCTGATGCGCCCAAACGCCGAGACCAAGCCTATTACCTTACTGAAAAAGGATTAGCCTTGTATGCTGAAATTTCTAAAGAGAACTGATTATTGTGATTGGTTCAGTTCTTTTATTCTGCCATCAGCAATCTCCGCTCTATGTTGAAGTTCCTTATGAAGAACGATATGCTGGAAGCGATGATGCCGCGCGTGGTGCAGATAATGGCATGGTGCTGGCCTTGCGGAGATAGATGTGTACGAAACCCCTGTAGAAACGCGGCGCGCCGCGTCTCTACAATCCCCAAACCGGGCGTTGACCCATTGCGGTCGGCGCCCGGTTTTTCATGTTGGATTATTTTGTAGTTTTGCACCTCTAATAACTGAAAAATGGAAAAAGAACGCAGCATCGACCGATTGGCACGTTATATCATCATCTTGGGCACGCTCGCTATAGCTGCTGTGCTATGCTATCTATTCAGCAGCGTGCTGGCTTACATCCTCTTAGCTTTCGTCGTGTCACTGATAGGGCAGCCTGTCTTTAGGCTCCTGAAGAAAATCAGAATCAAGGGCAAATCAGCCCCGGATGCCCTGCTGGCGGTGATTACGCTCCTTGTCATCTTCGCGCTGCTCTTCCTTCTGATTATGCAAGTTGTCCCCGTCGTTTCCGGCATCCTGCGCGACGCTTCTTTGATGAATGCGCAGGAGTCGATGGATACTCACAACCTGATCAACCGGATTAACGATTGGATAATCAGTGTGGTCCCCTGGGTTGGCGAAGACTTTGACGGCGTGCAGATGCTCATCCAAAAACTGTCAGAAGTGGTCGATTTGTCGAATATTCCTTCCATCTTGGGCTCGGTGGCGTCCGCCGTGGCCGGTATTGCCGTCGGACTCTTCTCCGTCCTGTTCATCTCTTTCTTTTTCGTCAAGGATGAAACACTATTCGGACGGATTATCGGTTCTATTGTGCCCGACACCATTGAAGATAAGGTGAAAAAGACTGTCCTTGACATCGATAGACTCCTCTCCCGCTATTTTGTAGGACTGCTTATGGAGATTTTCGGAGTGGTGCTGCTCGACTGTCTCGGGCTCTGGCTTATCGCCCGCATCGGCTTCAACTACGCGCTGGGCATCGCCTTCATCGCCGGCCTGCTGAACATTATCCCGTATGTGGGTCCGCTGATTGGCGAGGCCATCGGCGTGGTGCTCTGCCTCATCCTGAAATACGGCGCTGGCGTCGGGTTGAACGTGAACATCTGGATTTTCGCTCTCATTGTGCTGGCCATTATGCTATCTGTCCAGCTGATAGACAATTTCATCTACCAGCCGCTCATCTACTCCACCAGCATCAAGGCCCACCCGCTGGAGATTTTCATTGTGTTGCTGATTGCCGGACATATCGGTGGCATTGTGGGGATGCTCATCGCCATCCCCGCCTATACGGTTGTCCGCGTCATCGCCAGCCGATTTTTCTACGACTTCAAGATTGTGAAACGGCTGATTCCCGATGTGGAGAAAGAAAAAACGGACTCTTTGGTGTGATGGCATCCGCAATATCCTCTACCCAAAGAAGTTCATCAAAAACTCCGCCACAACAGCTCCTTGCGGCTGCATTGCCTCCAACGATTCCAATGCCCGCTGCTTAACTGCATCGTCCTCATTCTCAGAATGATTGAGGATGAGGTGCCGTTCGTAGTCCACGGTAAACTCCGGGTGTCCCTGGAAGGTGAGGATGTGGTGGCCGATGCGGAAGCCCTCGTAACGGCAGAAGTCGCTGGTGGCGAGGGGCGACGCGCCTTCCGGCAGCTCCATCACCTGGTCGTGGTGGTTGACGATAAGACGCATTTTCTTGTCGGGGAAACAGGGGAGCAGGTCTGCGTCCAAAACCTCCATCTCACGGATGCCCACGCCCCAGCCACCGGGGAAGCGCTCCACCCGTCCGCCCAATGCTTGCGCGATGACCTGGTGACCGAAGCAGATGCCAACGAGGGGTATCTTCCGTGCCGCGGCCTTCCGAATCCACTCCTGTAAAGATAAGATCCACGGCAGGTCGTCGTAGGCGGCGTTGTTGGAACCAGGGATGATGTAGAGCGTGTCGGGGTCGAACTGTTCGGGCAACTCGCCGTCCATTACGCGGTAAATGTTAAAGGTGAGCCCGGGGTTGACTGGACGGAACAGATTGTAAAACATTGATTCGTGGCTCGGGATGCTCTCCGGCAGCAGTCCAGGGTACGTGTCGCAAAGCAGGATGTTGATGATGCGTTGATCCATAGATGTGATTGTTTTTTTAGAACAGTTCGCCCGCCCAAAGCATACGAAGGAAATCCATCACATATAGCGATTCCATTTCACCGCAACGACGGGAAATCCGATCCAAAGAGACGATGATGGGACGTGTGTCGGGATGTTCTTCCATAAAAGTCTTCAGTCCAGTCAAGTGTTTGGGCAACACTTCAGCCACCGATTTGATTTCAATGGCAAGTCGGGCGTCGCCGATGACGGCATCCACTTCGATGCCCGTATAAGTGCGCCAATAGGAGAGTCTGTTTTCATTATGTGTATAACCAATGTAGGCGATGATTTCCTGTATGACCCAATGTTCAAATGCGTGGCCAAATTCCACCGTGCCCCGCACTAAATTCTGTCGGTGAAGCAAGTAATTGGCGACTCCCACATCGAAAAAATAGAACCGTGGCGCCTGCATCAACCTGCGCTTCATCACTTTGGTGTAGGCCGGAATGGTGTAGCCGACCAATGTGTCTTGCAAAATGGAAAAATACTCCTTGACTGTTTTGGCACTTACCCCGCAATCGCTTGCAATGTTGGCGTAATTCACCATTTCACCGTCAGTAAGAGCAGCAACTTCCAGAAAACGCTCGAAATTGTCCAAATCCCGCACCAACGCCTGCGCTTGGATCTCCTCCTTCAAATATACATCCACGTAAGATGCCAATAGCCGGGTTGCATTTTTAGCGGGATAGTGCAGTGGCATCATACCGTTGTTTACCGCTCTGTCAATGTCCAAATCCGGTATTTCGGCACTTACCAAGGGGTAAAAATAACAAGGGAACGCTCTGCCACCCAACGTGTTGTAACCTTTCCTCTTTAGTTTTCTCGCACTACTCCCGCATAGCACAAACCGGATTCCAAATTCTGAGATGAGCCGGTGGACTTCGTTCAGCAAATCCGGCACTTCCGGTATCTCGTCTATGATGACGACGCAACTGGAATCTTTACCAGCCAGTTGGTCGTATAGATAAGCCGGGCGTTTGCGATACAATTTACGGATATCTGAATCCAACAAGTCAATGTACACTGCTTTGGAGACAGCTTTTCGTAGAAGAGTGGATTTTCCGGTTTGTCGGGCACCAAACAAAAACACACTCATATCTAATTCCTTGTTAATATCGAAGATACGTTGATACATATTTGTCGTATACTAGTTTCTTATTTCTTTTTTTTGATTGAAAATATGAAATATCACTTCAGATTTTCAATTAAAATCAGGAGCAAAAATACACTTTTTTTATCAAACTGCAACCATTTGGATTTTTTTGCATCATATGAATAGATAAAAGAATTAATTTTGCAGTATTGTTTGCTTATCTTGATGTTTAACGGACTTCGCACCAAGGTCGGCGGCAACGCGAAAAATGAAAATACTGGAGTCTATGAAAATGTGTCACAATATGAATACCACCATCGAAAAAAAACTTGATTACCGCTGCTTTCTGCTCGGAATCATCCTTAACTGGATGTTTGATGCCGTTTGGGTATCGTTCGCCTCGTTTTTCTTCGCGTTGGAATCCGTGCTGCATCCAATAGCCGTGGTCGTCGGGAAATCCCTGCTGTTCCTGCTGGTCTTTTACCTGCTGTTCCGCAAACCGAGGATGTTCAATGTCAAATGGGGGCATTTCGCGATGTTGATCGGCTTCATTCTCCTGATGACTGCGCTGAATTATTTTCTGCTCGACCGCTTCTTTGACCTTCATTCTGTCGCGGACAATCAGATGAAATGGGACATCCCCAATTATACGATGCAAAATGTGCGGAAGTGGGCAAATCTTGTCACCTCGTTTCTCACCGTCGGTTTCTTGTGGTGGCGTTACGATTCGGAGAATACGGAAGCTGGCTATGATGCTTCGCCAGAAGAATCACGAAGTTATTATGGCGGAATATTGTTCGCCATCACCTTAGGTTATATTCTTTCCTTGATTAGAGTGCTCGGCAGCGGATATTGGCAATTTGCCCACCTTCCCATCTTGGTTGAGGTAATCACCTGTCTGTTGATCATTCTCATTACCATTGGAGCTATCCTTATGCTGGTCAAAAGACACACGATGGTGCTCTCCATCACGATGATTTTCATTCTCATCGTCATCCACTTTTTCTCGTCGCATTACCTGCCGAATATCTTGTCCAATCATCTCACTCCCAACGACACCTTGTACGGACAGGTGAATATTTTCCCTTTTGTCGCGACCTTTTGTGACATTGCGTTCAATCTGGCCGCTTTTATCCTTTACCGCAGGGAGATGAAACAACAAAATGAGTAGAGACGGGGCGCGCCCCGTCTCTACCAATCGTTAGTTTTAAAGCGTTTCTAGTAATTTCACAGAGTTGAAAATGGTCTTCTCGCGCGCCTCGTTGCCGTATTTATCGACATCCACGATGTTGCGCGGACTGTGGGTGATGCAGACGGGGCCGTTGAGGCAGCCGCCGTCGCAGGCCATCCCTTCGAAGAAGTTTTCGGTGGCCTTGTTGAACTTCAACTTGGTCAGCGCGGCCTTGCATTCCGCGATGCCGTTCATAGCGATAGGTTTCACCCCTTGCACGCCCATCGCCTCCGCCACATCGGCAACGCCGTGGGCAATGCCGCCTGATTTAGCGAAGATACGGCCATAGTAGGAGGCGTTGTTCAGCTCCGAATCCTCCATCTGCGTGGTGTCGATGCCGCGTGCATCCAGAAAAGCTTGCAACTCTTCAAATGACATCACACTGTCGATGGCTCCGCCGGTCTTTTCCAACCGGTATTCCAATTTCTTGGAGGTGCACGGTCCAATGAAGACAACCTTTGCCGTGGGGTCGGAACGTTTGATCAGCCGCGCTGTCTCCACCATTGGCGACACGGAACTGGAGATGTACTGGGTCAGTTCGGGGAAGTTCTTCTCCACGAAGGAGACGAACGACGGACAGCAAGAGGTGGTGAGCAGTTTTTTCTCATCCCACTCCTTGGCTTCGCGGTAGAGCGTGATGTCGGCACCGAGGGCAGCCTCCACCACGTGGTGGAATCCCAGTTTGCGGATGGCTGTGACCACCTGCGTCACGCGTCCGAAGCGGCACTGGCTCACAATGGCGGGCGCGATGACCGCATAGACTTTGTATTTCGTGTTGTTCTCCGATTTTTTCAGAATGTCGATGATGTCCAACACCAGCGACTTGTCGGAGATGGCCCCGAACGGGCACTTATAGACGCAAGCCCCGCAGGAGATGCACTTCTCGTTGTCAATGGTGGCCTTGCGGTTCTCGTCTATCGAAATGGCTTTTACCTTGCAACTCACCATACAAGGGCGATGCTGGAGGATAATGGCCGAATAGGGGCACGCCTGCGTACATTTGCCACATTCGATGCATTTTTCCTTATCCACTGTGGCCTTGTGATTCACGATGGTGATGGCGTCCTTCGGGCAAACCTCCTTACAGCTGTGTACCATACATCCGCGGCAGGCGGGCGTCACGTAAATCCCGTCGATGGGGCACTCATCGCACGCACTGTCAATGACCTCGATCACGTTGGGGTTCTCCTTGTTGCCACCCATTGCCAACTGAATCCGGTCTTGCAGAATGGCACGCTCCTTGTAGATGCAGCAGCGGGTTTCCGCCTTCGGGCCAGGACTGAGCAGCTTGGGAATCTCCATAAAGGCGTTATCCAGACCTCCTTCATACGCCCGTCGGATCACCTCTTTCAGAACTTTATATTTAACCAGTTGAACATTAGTGTCAAATACACGGTTTGAATTCATATTGATTGTTTTTTTAGGTTAATAATAATTCAGTTCGACGATTTTCCCCATCTTGCGCAGATTTTCAGTAATTTTCTCCACCAACTTCAGCTTCATCGTGGTGTCGATGGGCAGGCCTTGGTGCGCCACGTTGACGCTTTGTCCGACGAAGAAAGTAATGTGGGTGGCCTTCTCGAAGAGAAAGTCTGCCAAAAGCGAGGCGCCGTCCTGCTTGGTGAAGGTCTTGGGGGTGAGGTCGTCAATGGAGACGTATTTTTCCGACAGCTGCAGCAGTTTGCGCAGGGTGAGCACGCCCTCGGTGGTCAGGTCAATGCCTTTGATGTATCCGATGGGCGGGACCTCTTTGTCGGGGAAGTCGAAACTGGTCTTGAGCTCCGTTTTCAGGTACCTTGCCACGATGGTGGAACTGGTGCCGCCGCAGACAATCTTCTTGGAATTCCCCTCCATAAAGTTCTTGATATAGTAGTCGTCTTTCTCCTTATCCACGGGCGGTCCCACCATAATGTTGACATCCAGCCGCTGGCGGATCCTGACGGCGGCCACGGTGGTGTCATCGCCGGGCTTGTCGGCGTAGAGGTCGTTGCAGGCGGCGGCGAGCAAGCAAGCCACCGCGCGGGCCGACATCCCGGGTTTGATGTTGGTGTCAAGATGTTCCATAATCTGGGGACGCTCCCAGCCGAAGTTGAGGATCATACCAATGCCGGCGTGGATGGTGCCGTCGGACATAACAATGATGATGTCGTTCTCCTCGAGATTGAGCTCGGAACGATACACCCGCTTGCCGCAGACATTCAGCTCCTCGCGCTCGAAGTTCTGGCATTTGCCGTTATGGTAATAGATGGCTTCCGGATTGTCAAACTCGAACAGTTCCCCTTTGCCCTCCTTGTTGACGTGGATGATGGAGAACGTGGAATAGGCTACTCCGCGCTCTGCGCACACAGGCAGCGTCTGGATGATGGTCTCCACACATTCGTAAATGTCGATTTCGTTGGAGGCCATCGTGCACAAAATCTTGGAGGTGAGGGTGGAAAGGATGTTCGCCTTCACACCGCTTCCCAATCCGTCGGCCAACACCAGGGTAGTATAGTTGCCATTCACCGTGCAGGCTACGTTGTCGCCGCACAGTTCTTCGCCGTAATGGTTCAGCGAAGTGCATCCTGTTTCTAAACAAAGTTCCATTACTCCGAGATTTTTTCTTCGGTTAACGTTTTCTTGAGTTTCAACAGGGCTACCTTGGTCTCGGCGGTCGTCTCACCCAACAATGACGCAATCTCCTGTGCCACACGCATTTGTTTCTTGATCACATCGTCGGTTGTGGTCAGCGTTTCCATCTTCACCTTCATAATCCGCTTCTCGTAGTCAACGGTGTCCGTGACATCCTTAAGAATGCCGAAGATGAGGTCCTGGTTGGCCAGATAATTGATGGACACGTCCACATATTTGCCTGTGCGGGTGACAAACTCCTTTTTCAGTTCGATGTTCTTTTTCTGGGCGAAGGCGTTACAGAAGTCGATGGGGTTGAAGTAGTCTATGGCAGGACGGCCTTTGGCGTTGGGGTCGTCGATGCCCAGCAGTTCGCGACCGCGGCGGTTGATTTCCAGAATATTCATATCCGGGTCGAGCACCACGATGCCTTCCGGGCTGTTTTGGATCACCTCCACCGAGAAAGACTCGGCGCGTTGGCGCATATAGGGCAGGCAGATGTCAATGTCGGCATAGCCATTAAAGACGGCCCAGGCTTTCTCACGGCAGGTGGCATAGCCGCAGGAGCCGCAGTCGAGTTCGTCCTCCGGTTTGAACTTGCCGGTTTTGTGCAGGATAGCTTCGATTTCACGCTCTGTGGCGGGCACGCTGTGGCTGCGGATCCGGGCGTGGGCGGTGGCAAGCGAAACATCCACCTGAACGGGTGTCTGCGCGGCGGTGAGCTGGCGTTTTTCGGCAGTGACATACTTGCGGATGTCCGACATAGCCTTGACGGAACCCCCGTCCTTTTCCAATGAACACGGTCCGTTCACGCAGGCATCCTCACACAGGTTCATCTCCAACACCACGTGGTCCATTTGCTCGATGTTCTGCAATGCTTTGACACATTTCTTCGGGCCATCGATGGCGATATAGTCGTAGCCTTCCGGCAGTTCCGGGAAAGAATTGATGATACCTTGAGGGATAGGATACTCCTTGGCCAAGTTTGGCATCCCGTTTCGCTTCTGCAAAATGACATTGGTGATCTCGTCAATCTGCACACCTTTTTCCTCGAAAAGTTGAACCACATCTTCGAAGGTCAAGACATTGTCGATGAGATGACACTCCTCCGCTTCGCGCTTTTTGGCGATGCAGGGTCCGACGAAGACAATCTTGGCATCGGGATGCTGTTTCTTGAGGATTTTGGCGTGGGCCACCATCGGGGAATCCACGGGAGCCAAATACTTGAGAGCTTTCGGATAGTACTCCTGAATCATACGGCATACGGCCGGGCAGGCTGACGTGATGAAGTTTTTGAACTGTCCGGATTTCAGTAGGTTGGCGTACTCTTGGGTCACCGCTTGGGCGCCAACGGCCGTTTCCTCGGCATCAAAAAATCCCAGTTTGGCCAGCGCCAGTTTCATCACTCCAAAATCGGAAAGTCCGAAACTGGAGATGAAAGAGGGGGCGACACTGGCGATTACCTTGTCGGAACCCGCCAGCAGGGCACGCACCTCGTTGATTTCACTGTGCACCACCTTCGCATTTTGCGGGCACACGAGCGTGCAATGGCCGCACAAGATACATCTGTCTTCAATGATTTCCGCTTGATGCCCCTTGATGTCAATGGCTTTCACCGGACATTCGCGCAGGCATTTGTAGCAATCTTTACATTTCGCATTGCGAAACTCCAAATATAATGACATTTCCCTGGTTTATAATTCAATTAAAGGATAAACTTCTTTTACAAAAATCTCTTCCACATTCTCCTTGGTGATATTGTGGAGAATAATGCTTCCGTCTTCTTCAAGCGTGGTGGCTTTCTGTTTCATACTGTCGGAAAGACCGTCCGTTTTGACATTTACGCCTTTGGAACAATGTCCCAGGCAGAAACTGGCCTGCAATTCCACCAGATCTTCCACATCGTATTTTTTCAGGATGTCTTTTAAGGCTTGAATGACATCGTAAGAACCTTTCAAATGGCAGGAGCTGCCAACACAAACTTTAATATTCATCATTTTTTTGTTTTATGTATTTCTAAAATTGATTGTTTTCTTTTTTTTCGGTTCTGCCATCAGGCGCCCCGATTTCACGGGGCTGCCTGTTGCAAAACCTGGTTCACACAAATTAACCTTTTATAACGAGATCTCTCTCTTTTTATTATTCACCATAATAGGCTTGTTTGTAAATGTCGATAATTTCACTGACAAGCGGATATTTCGGGTTGGCGCCGGTGCACTGGTCGTCGTGGGCCTTCTCGGACAGCGCGGCGACATTCTCCATAAACAGTTTCTCATCCACACCCTCTTCCCGGATGCTCATCGGCATATTCATATCCTTCATCAGCTGGCGGATGGCCTTGATGAGGTTGTCAATGCTCTCCTCATTGTCCTTGCCACCGAATCCGAGGAAACGGGCAGCCTTGGCCAATTTCTCGTCCGCAATGAAATGCTCATATTTTGGGAACGGGACGAATTTATTAGGCTTCAATGAGTTATACTTCACGACGTAGGGCAGCAGGATGGCGTTGGCGCGGCCGTGTGGGATATGGTAGTCACCGCCCAGCTTGTGAGCCATACTGTGGTTGAGTCCAAGGAAGGCGTTGGTGAAGGCCATACCGGCGATGCAGGAAGCGTTGTGCATCTTCTCGCGGGCCTTCAGGTCGAACTGGCCGTTTTCGTAAGCGCGTTTCAGATAAGAGAACACCAGATCCATAGCCTGCAGGGCCAGACCGTCGGTGTAGTCGTTGGCCATATTGGAGATGTAGGCTTCGATGGCGTGGGTCAGCACATCCATACCGGTGTCCGCGGTGGCGCGTTTCGGCAACGAAACCACAAACTGCGGGTCGATGATGGCCACGTTGGGCGTCACGGCATAGTCGGCCAGCGGATATTTGATCCCCCGCTTTTTGTCGGTGATGACCGTGAAGGCCGTCACCTCACTGCCGGTACCGGAAGTGGTCGGGATGGCGACCATCTTGCATTGGCTGCCCAGATGCGGGAATTTCACCACACGCTTGCGGATGTCCATAAACTTCTGGCGCAGACCGTCGAAAGAGGTCTCAGGGTGCTCGTAGAAGAGCCACATACCCTTGGCCGCGTCCATAGCGGAACCGCCGCCCAAGGCGATGATGACGTCGGGCTGGAACGAACGCATCTCAGCCACGCCGCGCATAATGGTTTCCACATCCGGATCCGGCTCCACGTCGGAGAAAATCCGGTAGTGGCAAGGCTCGCTGCGTTTGTTGAGATAATAGGTGACCTTATCGACATAGCCGAGTTGCACCATCATCGGGTCACTCACGATGAATGCCTTGCTGAAACCTTCCATATGTTCCAGATATTGTACGGAACCGTACTCGAAATATACTTTCGGCGGAATCTTGAACCATTGCATATTGACTCTTCTTTTTGCGATTTTCTTTTTGTTGAAAAGATTGACGGTGGAGACATTCGCCGTGGTGCTGTTGTGGCCGTAGGAGCCGCAACCGAGGGTCAGCGACGGGGTGTTGGTGTTGTAGATGTCTCCGATAGCACCCTGTGATGACGGGGAGTTGACGATGATACGGCCCACCTTCATAGCTTTGCCGAACTTCTCGATCAGGTCGCTGTTGCTGCTGTGGATGATGGCTGTGTGGCCGAGACCGCCCATATCGAGCATCTTGCGGCACATCTCAAATCCCTCCACGTGGTTGTTGACCACGTAGTAGGCCAGCACCGGAGACAATTTCTCGCGGGAGAGCGGGTATTCCGGACCCACATCTTTCAGTCGCGCAATGAGGATCTTGGTTCTCTCAGGCACTTGCACGCCGGATTGTTGTGCGATCCAGTAGGGCGATTTACCCACCACATCGGGATTCACCGCGCCCTTTTCAGAGTTGATGACGAAGTCGGACACCTTCTTGATTTCATCATTGTTGAGGAAATAACAACCGTTCTCCTTCATATAGGATTCAAAGAGGTTGGAGATGACCTTGTCCACGATGACTGCTTGCTCGGAAGCACAGATCATACCGTTGTCGAAGGTCTTTGACATCATAAGGTCGGTGCAGGCGCGTTTCACGTTGGCGGAAGTCTCGATGTAGCAGGGCGCGTTGCCGGGTCCGACACCGAGGGCGGGTTTGCCGCAGCTGTAGGCCGAACGCACCATACCGGCGCCACCCGTGGCCAAAATCAAAGACACTTTTGGGTGATTCATCAATGCCATAGTGGCATCAATAGACGGATGCTCAATCCATTGGATGCAGGCTGCAGGCGCACCGGCAGCAACAGCCGCGTCGCGCAGAATCTTGGCCGCTGCCATCGATGACTGCTGCGCGGAAGGGTGGAAACCGAAGATGATGGGGTTGCGTGCCTTCGCGCAAATCAATGACTTGAACATAGTGGTGGACGTAGGATTCGTCACCGGAGTCACACCCGCCACAATGCCCACAGGCTCTGCCACTTCCACATAACCCTCCATCTCATTGTCTTCCACAACACCTACGGTCTTCTCGTCTTTGATGGAGTTCCAAATATATTCGGTGGCGAAAATGTTTTTGATAATCTTGTCTTCATAAACCCCGCGGTGCGTTTCGTCCACCGCCAGGCGTGCGAGTTCTCTGTGATGTTCCAGCCCGGCCAGCGCCATAGCATAGACAATCTTGTCCACTTGCTCCTGATCGAAGTCAACGTATGTCTTCAACGCTTCTTCTGCATTCCGGACCAGTTCGTCAATTTCTTTCAATACCGATAAATTTTTATCGGTATTTTCTTCTAAAATTTCTTTTTGTTTTTTCATTGTTAATTAAATATAAGGATTAAAGATTATTGTTTGCTTTGTGACGCCATCGATTTGGCGAGTTGGTGGGAGAGGACGGCCAGCGAGGAGGGCAGGTTTTCGTTCTTCACAAGAATGTTTTCGGGGACTTTCAAGGGTACAAAAGCGAAATTCCAGATAGCCTTGATGCCGCATTTCACCATTTGGTCACAGACTGCCTGAGCTTGGTCGTCGGGTACGGTGATGATGCCAATGCGGATGCCCAAGCGTTGAACCAAGCTCTCCATCTTCTCCATAGGGAGGATGTGTTTGTCGCCAAGCTGGATTCCCCACAAGTTAGTATCCTTGTCGAATCCGACAACGATTTTCAGTCCGAAATTCTCAAACTCGGTGTTGGTGAGCAGGATGCGCCCCAAACTGCCGACTCCAACCAGTATGGCCTCATCCAATTTGTTATAGCCCAAATAATTGCTTATGTCTTTAACCAATTGCGTGACCTCAAAACCTGTACGAGGCTTTCCCTCCACACTGCTTACCCCGGCCAAGTCTTTGCGCACTAATACGGGGTTAAGGTTCAAGTGTTGGGCGATAAGTGCTGATGAGACGTGTGACACCCCTTCCGTCTGCAGGCGACTCACAAAACTGTAGTACAGCGGCAGTCGGCTCAAGGTCGATTTCGTGACCACCAAGGAATGAGTGTTTTGTTTGGACATATCGATATTTTTTTATCTATTTAAATCGGGTGCAAAAATACACTTTTTTTGATACAAAAAAGAATCAGAATCATTTTTTATTTTTCACTGGCTCCGTGTGCAGTGTCACGTGCGTGTCCGCGCCGAAACGCTCCTTGAGTTTCCGCTCAATGTCGGTGGTGCGGGCGTGTACCGTTTGCAGCGACTGGCTTCCGTCCATACGGATATGAGCCTCGATGGCGATGCGGTTGCCGATGCGGCGTGTGCGCAGGTTGTGCGGGTCTGTCACGTCCGGGAAGGAGGTGATGATCTCCTCAATCTCCCGCTCGGTCTCCTCGGGCAACGAACACTCTGTGAGCTCGTTCACGCTACCCCGGAGCAGGTCAACGGCCACCTTGACCAGCATTGCGCCCACCACGATGGAGGCCAACGGGTCGAGCACGGTCCAGCGGTCGCCGAGCAGGATGGCGCCACCGATGCCGATGGCCGCCCCCACTGATGACAGCGCGTCGCTGCGATGGTGCCAGGCGTTGGCGATGACCGCTTGCGAGTCAAGGGATTTCCCTTTGCGTATGGTGTATTGGTAAATGCCCTCTTTCACAAGGATGGAGATCAGTGCCGCCCATAAGGCGAGCCGCCCCGGCGCCTCCAACTGCGCCCCTTTGAGCCAGTCGGCCAGCTTCACGGCCCCCGAGACAATGATGCCCGTGGCGGCGGCCACCAACGCTAACCCGACAAAAAATGTAGCCAGCGTCTCGAACTTGCCGTGGCCGTAGTCGTGCGACTTGTCTTGCGGCTTCGCGCTGATGTTGACGAACACCAGCACCAGCAGGTCGGTGAGGAAGTCGGACAGCGAGTGCACGGCATCTGCCATCATTGCCGCACTGTGGCCGAGCACGCCGGCGATGAACTTGAAGGTCAGCAGGGCGATGTTGCCCGCCGAGCCTACCAACGTGACCTTGTAAATTTCCTTTTCCCGTGACATTGCCCTTTTTTATTGTGCTGTTCTGCCTATTTCAGAATCTGTTCCGTGTGCGCCTTCGTGTTTACCTTCCCGATGGTATCAATGATAACCCCTTGTTCGTCAATGATGTAGGTCGTTCTCAGCGTGCCTTCGGTCACCTTGCCGTACATCTTCTTCTCGCCCCACGCCTCGTAGGCCTTGAGGATGGTGAGGTCGGTGTCGGCGATGAGGTGGAAGGGCAGCCCGTATTTGGCGATGAACTTCTGGTGGGAGGCGGCGGAGTCGCGGCTCACGCCTAAGACCTCGTAGCCTATGGCGAGGAAGCGCTGGTAGTTGTCGCGCAGGTCGCAGGCCTCGGCGGTACAGCCGGGCGTACTGTCTTTGGGATAGAAGTATAACACGAGCTTCTTTCCTGCGAAGTCGCTCAGTTTCACGGTGTTTCCGTTCTCGTCAACGCCCTCGAAGTACGGGGCTTTCGTTCCGATTTGCAGCATAATTGTGGTGTTTTTTTGAAAGGGCAAAGGTACAATTTTATTTCGGATGTTGTTTTGCGGGGATATCAAAACAGTTTCTTCAAATCCATTGCCAGAAACTCTATTACGGGAAGACCGCCTTCGCCAATAACAAGAGCTTCCTTCGGATTAAACATCGCCTTGAATTTCTGTAGTCCGGTGTTGCTCTTCTCCGCGTTGCTTTTCACTTCAAGCGCAACTATGGCTCCTTTCTTCTTGAGAATAAAATCCATTTCATCGTTGCGTTCCCGCCAATAATAGACCTCAAAGCGATGGGCAAAGCCTTGACTGACAATATAGGCTCCGACCCCTGATTCGAAAATGTGTCCCCACGCTTTGCGGTCAAGTAGTGCCTGTTCAAAAGAGAACGGACTGAGCACCGTTTTCAGGGCGTTGTTGTAAACCTGGAATTTCGGAATGCTGGCCTTTCTGCGTGCGGCATCCACGCTGAACTTCTGAAGCCCGCAGAGCAAACCGCTTTCATTCAGGAGGTTGATGTAGCCGGCCAACGTGGTGGTGTTGCCGGCATCTTGCAGGGAACCCAACATTTTGTTCAAGGAGAGTATTTGTCCCGAATAGTCCGCACCTAACTCAAACGTCTGTCGCAGCAGTGCCGGTTTGCTGATGGGTGTGTCCATCAGTATGTCTTTGTTGATCGTAGCATCAATGATAGAGGACTGGATGTACTGTTGGTAGCGGTCCTCGTCGTTTATCAACGGTGCCGCGCCGGGATAACTACCGAAGTAAAGGTATTGGTCGAGTGTAAAACCAAAGCATTCTTTCATCTCTGGATAACTCCAATGTGTCATCCGGATTTCCTCGAAACGTCCTGCCAAAGACTCCGAAAGTCCTTTTTCCAGCAGCACCCGACTGCTGCCAAGAAGCAGCACCTTGATATCCGAATCGTGAAAACTGTCATCGTCCCATTCTTTTTTCACCACCTCACTCCAGTTAGAGATTTTTTGAATTTCGTCAATTACTAACAATATAGTTTTCAGTTCCTTGGCAACCATCAGACGTCTCGCCGCCGACCAGCAATCGGAGATCCAAGCGCTGCTAGTTGCGGGCACATTGTCCGCAGAGTAGAACAAATACTCCCCTTCATAGTCTTGCAGCACTTGTTTCACCACTGTTGATTTTCCTACCTGTCGAGGACCCATCAGCACTTGGATGAAGCGTCTCGGTTCTTCAAGTCTTGATTTAACAATCTGATATTCAATCTTTTTATACATATCAATACATTTTACTCAATGGATTGAGTATTTTTACGCGGTGCAAAAATAAAAAAATATTTGACACTACGACAGTTAATTTTACAGGAATGATATCAATCCAGTTTTCGCGGATTTGTATTAAGCAAAGAACCCCATCAAAAACTCCGCCACAACATTTCCTTGCGGTCGCATCGCCTTCAACGTCTCCAGCGCCCGCTGTTTCACTGCATCGTCTTCGTTCTCGGAATGGTTGAGGATGAGGTGGCGCTCGTAGTCCACCGTGAATTCAGGATGTCCTTGGAAGGTGAGGATGTGTTTGCCGATGCGGAAGCCTTCGTAACGGCAGAAGTCGCTGGTGGCGAGGGGCGTCGCGCCTTCCGGAAGCTGCAGCACCTGATCGTGGTGGTTGACGACGAGGGGCACTTTCCGCGCTGCGGCCTCCCGAATCCAGTCCTGCAACGTGATAATCCACGGCAGGTCATCGTAGGCGGCGTTGTTGGAACCGGGGATGATGTAGAGGGTGCCGGACTCGAACCGTTCGGGCAGCTCGCCGTCCATCACCCGGCAGATGTCGAAGGTGAGATCGGGGTTGACAGGGCGGAACAGGTCATAGAACATCGATTCGTGACTCGGGATGCTCTCCGGGAGCAGTCCGGGGTACGTGTCGCAGAGCAGAAGGGTGATTTTGTTGACCATAATGAAAACACGCTATCTTAAACATGCTACACCTAACGGTGTTTTGTAGAAAACAAAACCTTACGCTGGTCGCAGTTCCACCGTCAGTCCCATAGCGGCGGCAATGCGATAAAGCGTTGAAACGGAAGGGATTATCAGCCCGCGCTCCACACGGGATACATATCCTTTGTCTGCACCAATCCGTTCGGCAAGTTCCTGCTGGGTCAGTCCGGCGTTCTTTCTCGCATCCAATAGAATCTGTGCGTTATATTCCTCCCACGCCTTGTCTTCCGCCTGCTTTCTACTTTCAGATCCTTTTGGGCCGAATTCACGTTCCAGTTCGGCACTTACATCAAATATTTCCTCTTTTCTTTTCATTTTTATAGTCCTCCTTTAACTTTATGGCCTTTTCAATTTCTCGTTTTGGTGTTTTTTGCGATTTTTTTGTGAAACAGTTGAAAAGTACAACTATTTGTTCCCCATCATAGATAAAGAACAATCGAAACTCTTTGTTCCCGTGACTCACCCGAAATTCATATAATCCATCGCGAATGTAATGGATGTAATGTTGCGGAATCTTGTCTTCTGTCTCAAAAAGCAGCAAGGCTCGCCTGATTTTAGCACGTTCAGTATCAGCGAGTTTTGACATAAACTCTCTATAATAGTTCTTATATGCGATTATCTTCTTCATCAGTGCAAAAATAATAAAATTGTATTATCATACAACTTATTTCAATAATTTTTTCTTTTAATACAATGCACCACTTGACAGCAACCGCATTAGCAGCCTCCTGAATCCAGTCCTATAACTTGAAAATATGAATGTCCTAATGTTTTTTATTTAAGAAAATTATATCTTTGCAAATCGTAGAATGAGTTTTTGTTTATTTAAAAACAACATAATTATGGACTTCTCAACCAAAAAACTCCTGGATTACAAAGATTTCCTGTTTGGAATCATCGTATATTGGATGTTTACAGCCGTATGGGCTTCGTTAAATCCTATTTTCTTCTTGTTGGAAGGCGTGTTGAACCCGATTGCGGTCGTTGTCGGGGAAAACGTGTTGTATCTGTTGATCTTTTACCTGTTGTTCCGAAAACTGAAAAAATTCGATATTAAGTGGACACACGTGGCAATATTGCTTGGATTTCTTGTGGCAATGAGTGTTTTCGAGTATTTTATGCTTGAACACATCGTTGATCTCGATTTTGTTTCCGAAAACCGTATGAAACAAAATACTCCCAACTATGTTTTGCGCAATGTGCGAAGGTGGGCAGGTCTGATCTCCGCATTCATTGTCGTTGTATTCTTGTGGTGGCATTTTGATTCTGAAGACACCGCCGCTGAAACGTCATCCCTCAAACGTGAAAGTTGTTGTGGCGGTATGTTGTTCGCTATCACTTTTAAATCTATCCTTTTTGCGTGCTGCGGGATTGGCGGGAGTTTTTGGGCATTCGTGCCTCATCCGATTCTGGAGGAGGTGATCACCTGCTTGCTGCTCGTCCTCTTAACGGCTGGATTGCTCTATTTGCTTGTGAAGAGGCGTCTTTGGGTTCTACCCCAAGCAGCGATATTAGCTGTCGTGGTCTTGCATTTTTTCACGGCAAATTATTTATATAACATCCTACTTGAGCATCTTGCATTGAATTTGGACGCCCTCCAATATGGGGCCTTTTTCAACAATGTCGCCTTATGTTGTAGTTGGGTGTTCTTTTTGGTGACCTTTGTCCTCTATCGTAAGGAGTTGGAACCCCAAACCCTGTAGAGACGATGTTGTCCTTGCTTGCCGCTGCCGGCATCATCCCCCCCCAATTTTTATACACTGTTTCTACAAATTTATTATGTTTGCCGCCTCAATTGAGCAACATCATATTTTTAGGAAAACGACAATGAAGATGACACCGCACTTGAATATTTCGCAGCGCCTCCTCACCTTAGGGCATCCTATGGTGATGGGCATTCTCAATATCACTCCCGATTCTTTTTACGATGGCGGGAAATACACCACCGAGCCGGCGATGCTGGCCCGCGCGGAACAGATTCTCAACGAGGGCGGCGACATCATCGATGTGGGGGCCGTTTCCACCCGCCCGGGCGCTATCGTGTGCGATGAGGCGACGGAGCTGAAGGCTATTGAGAAGGCGGTGCAGTCTATCCGAACCCACTTCCCGGAGGCGGTGATTTCGGTGGACACCTTCCGTGCCGCTGTGGCCCGTGCCGCCGTGCAAGCCGGCGCCGATATCATCAACGATGTCTCCGGCGGCACTTTCGACGAGGCGATGATCCCCACCATCGGCGAACTACAGGTGCCCTACGTGCTGATGCACACCCCTGCAATGCCCGACAAGATGCAGCAATGCACCCAATACGATGACATTCTCGCCGATATGCTGCAGTATTTCGGCCGTCAGTTGGAGAAACTGCGCGACGTTTATGTCCATGACATCATCATCGACCCCGGCTTCGGGTTTGGCAAGACCGTGGAGCAAAATTACTATTTATTGGACAATCTTCGCGTGTTCAAACAGCTTGGATTCCCGCTTTTGATAGGGATATCCAGGAAGTCAATGATTTACAAACCATTGAATACCACACCCGAGAACGCGCTGGAGGGCACGCTTGCCGCCACCAAGGTGGCTTTGCAAAACGGGGCCGACATCCTGCGCGTTCACGACGTGGCAGCCACGAAGGCGCTGCTTTAGCGCGCTTTCGCGATGTTGACGATAACCTCGACGGCCTTCACCATCGACTCCAACGGCACATACTCATATTTGCCGTGGAAGTTGTGGCCGCCGGCGAAGATGTTGGGGCAGGGGAGTCCGCGGAAGGAGAGGTTTGCGCCGTCGGTGCCGCCCCGGATGGGTTGCACGATGGGTTTCACGCCCGCCTCTTCCATTGCCTGGATGGCGCGCTCCACCACATAGAATACCGGCTCCACCTTCTCGCGCATATTGTAATATTGGTCCTTGATCTCGCACGTCAGCCGGTTGTCGTACTTGAGGTTGAGGAAGTTGACGATATCCTGCATCAGCTTCTTTTTGCCTTCGAACTTCTCACGGTCGTGGTCGCGGATGATGTAGTTGAGCTGGGTGTTCTCCACACATCCGTCAATGTGGATAAGGAGGAAGAAGCCTTCGTAGTCCTGTGTATATTGCGGGCGCTCGAACTCGGGCAGCATCGCGTTGAGTTCCATTGCGATGAGTTGGGAGTTGACCATCTTGTTCTTGGCATAGCCCGGGTGGATGTTGCGCCCCTGGATTTTGATGGAGGCGGAAGCGGCGTTGAAGTTCTCGAACTCGAGTTCGCCGATGGCGCCGCCGTCCATTGTGTAGCCGAAGTCACAGCCGAACTTTTTGGTGTCGAAGTACTTGACGCCCTGGCCAATCTCCTCGTCGGGGGTGAAGGCCACCTTGATGGGACCGTGCTTGATTTCGGGGTGCTGAACAAGGTACTCGATGGCGCACACAATCTCAGCCACGCCGGCCTTGTCGTCGGCACCGAGCAGCGTCTTGCCGTCGGTAACCAACAGCGTCTGCCCTTTGTAGCCGGCCAGCTCGGGGAAGTCGGCCAAAGTGAGGGCAGTCTGGGTTTCAGCATCCAGGAGGATGTCCTTGCCGTCATAGTTCTCGATGATGCGCGGGGCGGCGATGCCCGGCATATCGGGTGCGGTGTCGAGGTGGGCGATAAAGCCGATGGTGGGCGCCTCGGCATCGGTGTTGGCAGGCAGCAGGGCCGTGACGTAACCGTACTGGTCCTTGCCGACCTCGGTCATCCCGATGGCCTTGAGTTCCTCCACCATCACGTCGGCGAAGTCCATCAGCGCCTGCGTGGAGGGGTATGTGGTGGAACTTTCATCAGAAGTGGTGGCGTAGGAAATGTACTTTGAAAAGCGGGAAAGCAGTTTTTCTTTCATAATAGTGGATATTTATTTGATAATTCTATGTTGTAGCAGGAGAGTTGTTTTCGGCCAGTTTTCTTTCGTGCCGCCATATCTGCCAACTGTTGAAGAGGTTTTGCCAAACCGAGTAGAAGGCGAGAAACACGGAGGCGAGGGGGTTGAGGTAGGTGGTGGCCATCCAGATGCCGAAGGCGGTGTTTTTTTGGCCCATCAGCTGGCCGCCGGCAATGGTGTCGCCATACTGGTGCCCCACCCATTTCCCCAGTCCGAAGTTGAGTGTGCAGACGAGTATGGAGGCGATGCCGAGCCAGAGGATATTCCATTCGTTGCCTTTGCCGTGAAGGAAAACATAGTCGATGGTGCGCCCTAAGGTGATCAGCAGCAGAAAAGCCCAGACATAAAAGGTGATGTCTTTGTAGCGGCTGAGGAATCGGTTGGCGGAGGGCCAGCAGAGTTGCAGCAGCAGGGCCACGAAGAAGGGCAGGGCTATGGTGGCGCTGATTTTTTTCAAAATGATGATGAAGGAGGTCCAGAAGGCCATCTCCTGATGCAGTCCGATGAAAGAGAAATAGAAGGGTGCGATTACCACAATGAGCAGGTTGCCGAAGATCGTGTATTCGGTGATGGTTTCGCGGTTGGCGCCTAACATACAGGAGACCACCACCACGGAGGCTGCCACAGGACAGAGGATCCCGATGAAAACACCTTGGGCCAGCAGCTCATTATGACAAAGGGCGTGGATGGCGAAATAGGCGCCAACACTGGCTATCATCTGGAAAGCCATAATCCATACGCTCAAACGGGTGAGACGCAGCTTGCGCAAGTCCACCGCCACGAAATTCAGCAGCAGGATTATGAAGATCAAATAAGGGGCAAGGAAAGCCACCCGTCCGCACCAGCCGTGCAACAGGAAGCCTAACACCATTGCGATGGGAAGAACATATCCGCGAAGTTTGTCCATATTCCGAGATTCTACTTTTGGGCGAAACGCAGCATATAGATGGTGATGGCCAGGAATATAAGGTTGGGAATCCAGGTGCCGAGCACGGGCGACAGGCCTCCGGAAACGGAAAAGACCGTGGAAACCTGCTGCAGGAAGATGAACGAGAAGGCCAGTCCCATCCCAATGAAGAGGTGAACGCCCAGTCCGCGCGTGGTTTTGCGCGAGGAGACACTCAGTCCCAAGAATGACAAGATGATGATACCCAACGGGTTGGCGATTCTCTTGTGCCGCTCGATCTGGTATTGGGCCACCAGACTCGAGCCTCGCATCTTCTCCTCCTTGATGAATCGCCGCAAATCATTGTACGACATAGTCTCGCTGACAAAGGCATCCTGGTTGAAGTTGATTGGCTTCACGTTGAAGACCGTGTCCAGCGATGGTAGTGTCTCCACGGTCTCTTCCCCGTTGGTGATGACACGCCGCACCACATCGGAAAGCGTCCATAATTCCGTCGTGTCGTTGTAGGTGATGACGCGCGCGGAAATCTTTTCGGAGATGTTCTTGTCGTCGAAGACCTCGTAGGTAAAATAGTAGCCGGTTTGGGTGCTGCGGTCCCAACGCTCCACGAATACGTAGCTGTTGACGGAGTTCTTGATGTGCAGATAGGTGGTTTGCGTGGCCTGCCGGCCAAGATACTCGTATTTGAAATTGTTGAGCCGTTCGTTGGTGGTGGGCACGATGAAGTTGGCCAAAAACAGCGATACCAGCATCGTGATGATGGAGCCGACAAGATAGGGGCGCAGGAAGCGTTTGAAACTGACGCCGTTGCCGAGGATGGAGATGATCTCGTTGTTCGACGACATCTTGGAGGTGAACCAGATGACGCTGATGAAGGTGAACAGCGGGATGAACAGGTTGATGAAATAGGGGATGAAATTGAAGTAGTATCCGGTGATGATGTCTTTCACCGGGATGTTCTTGTCCATAAAACGCTGGATGTTTTCCGACACGTCAAACACGATGACGATGGTCATCAGCAGCGTGACGGCATACACCACCGACCCGAGGAATTTCTTCAGGATATAGGAGTCGATGATTTTCCATCCTATCGCGTCACGGAACTTTTCTCTCCAGAGAGCCAGTCTTTTTTTCAAAACCGTCAGTTTTTTTACAGATTACAGGATTTATTGTTCATTTTCTTTCAGCCATTGGTCAAGCCAGCGGAAGAATTCGCGCTGCCAGAGCATCGCGTTCTGCGGTTTGGTGACGAAGTGGCACTCCTCCGGGAAGTAGAGGAATCGGCTTGGGATGCCTTGCATCTGCGCAGCGTCAAAGGCCTGCATTCCCTCGGTGTAGGGGATGCGGAAGTCTTTGCCGCCGTGAATCACCAGGATGGGGGTGTCCCAGTTGCCCACGAACTTGTGCGGCGAGATGTTGTAGCTGCTGGGCATCGTTTTTTTCCAATAGGCACCTTCAATGTCGTGGTTGGCGAAGAAGAGTTCCTCGGTGGTGCCGTACCAGCTTTCGAGGTTGAACATACCGCAGTGGGCGATGAAGGTCTTGAAGCGTTTCTCGTGGTGGCCGGCGAGCCAATAGACACTGAAGCCGCCGAAGCTGGCGCCCACGCAACCGAGTCTGTTCTCATCCACGTAGGGCTCCTTCGCCACGTCATCAATGGCGGAGAGGTAATCCTTCATACACTGGCCGCCATAATCGCCACTGATCTGGTCATTCCACTCGCTGCCGAAGCCGGGCAGTCCTCTGCGGTTGGGCGCCACGATGATGTAGTCGTGCGCCGCCATCATCTGGAAGTTCCAGCGGTAGGAGAAGAACTGGCTCACTGCCGACTGGGGTCCGCCTTGACAGTAGAGCAGGGCCGGATACTTCTTTGTGGAGTCGAAGTTGGGCGGCAAAATCACCCAGACGAGCATCTGCTTACCGTCGGTGGTCTTCACCCAGCGCTTCTCCGACTTGGCCGGCGTGATCTTGTCCAATACATCTTTATTGATGAAACTCAGTTGTTTTACAGTTTTGTCGTTCAACTGCACAGCGTAGATTTCGGAGGGCTCGGCGTGTGTGGTACGCGTCACAATCAGCTGCTTGCCGTTGGCCATCACGCTGTTGTAGTCGTAGTCGCCGTCGGTGAGCTGCTCAATGGCGCGGCTTTCCACGTCCAGTTTGTAAACCTGATGGGTAGCCTCTTTGCAGCTGATGAAATAGATGGATTTCCCGTTCTCGCTCCAAGCAAAGTCGGTGGCGTCTTGGTCGAAGCCGGTGCTGTAGTCCTCCGCCTTGTCCGTCTCGAAGTCGTAAATCATCAGGCTGTGTTTCTCCGACTCGAAGCCGTCGGTTTTCATATTCCACCACACCATCTTCTTGCCGTCGGGTGAGATTACCGGGTCCATATCATAACCCTTGTTGAATTCGGTCAGGTTGCGGGTGTTTTTTGTCTTGAGGTCATAGAGATAGATGTCGGTGTTGGTGCTTTCGGCGAAGGCCTTGCCGGTGAGTTTCTTGCAGCAATAGACGAGCTGATTGCCGTCGGGCAACCAGGCAATCTCCTCGGCGCCGCCGAAGGGCGGGTTCGGGCAGTGGAACTTCTGGCCCTCCAGCAGGTCGGTGGCGTTGTCGCAGGAAGGATAGTCCGCCACGAAGAGATGGCTGTAGGTGCCGTCGGCCCAGTAGTTCCAGTGGCGGTACATCAGGTCGTCGTAGATCATTGCGTCGGCCTTGGGCAGGTCGGGGTAGCGCTGCTCGATGGTAGGGTCTATCTGGACATTCATCGCATAGCTGATGTGCTTCATATCGGGCGCGTACTGGAAGCAGTTGATGTCGCCATCCACGTGGGTGAGTTGTTTGGCGTGGCTGCCGTCGGGGTCGCATTCCCAGACCTGGGTGCCCTTGTCGTCACTGTACAGGTAGGCGATTTTCTTGCCGTCGGGGCGCCATACGGGCTGCATCTCGTCGTTGGGTGTGGTGGTGATGCGGGTGGGCTCGCCGCCCTCCGCCGGCATTGTGTACAACTCCGCATTGCCGGTGTTCAACTTGTAGTCGTAATATTTCACGCTGTACAACAGCGTCTTGCCGTCGGGCGAAAGCTGCACGTCGGACAGGCGGCCAAGATACCACAGGATTTTCTCGTCCATCACGCCTTTGCTGAAATCGGGCGTTTCCCGGTTTTCCCTGGTAATGATGCCAGAGGTTTCGTTAGGAGTCTTTTTTGTACAGCTGCTGAACAACATAATGGCTATAGTTAGGAGTAAAATATTTTTTTTCATAGACCGTTATTTTTGAGGTTGCAAAGATAGCATTTTTGTATCTTTGCCGCTCTTAAATTATAAACCTAAAATATTATAAAAATGAAGAAACTGATGATTTTGGCAGTCGTGTGCTGCCTGGCTTTAGCATCTTGCAATAATAAGGCCAAAGAGGAGACCCCTTGCCAGAAGGAGTGCCCTAAACAAGAGATGAAGGACCATCCCCGTTGCGAAATGGACGAAAAGTGCCAGAAGGCAATGGAAGACTGGAAAAACTGGGAGAACCTGACCGACGAACGCAAGGCTGAGCTGCTCAACGAGCGCAAGGCCGCCTATGACAAGAAAAAGGCCGCTGAAGAGGAAATGAAAGCCAAACAGGCCAAGTTTGAAGAACTGATGGGCAAGTGGGACCAGCTTTCCCTTGACGAGAAGAAGGCTGCCTTTGACCTTTGCCCCTGCTGCAAGGACAAATGCCGCAAGGGTGGCGAAGGCAAATGCTGCAAAGGCGGTGAGGGCAAGTGCCAGAAAGAGGGCGGCTGCTCCAAAGGCCCGAAACCCGAAGGATGTCCCGACAAACACTAATCTATGAAGAAGATTGCAGTTTTCGCTTCCGGCTTCGGCTCTAATTTCCAAGCCATTATTGAAGCCGTAGAAAAGGGCTCCCTGCAGGCTGAAATCGCCCTGCTGGTCTCCGACAAGCCGAATTGCAAAGCAGTGGAACGCGCCAATGTCAATGGCATTGACGCGTTCACTTTTTGCGCCAAGGAATATGATAACAAAGAGGCCTACGAGACCGCCATCCTGCACGAGTTGGAGCGCAGGGGGGTCGATTACATCGTGCTGGCAGGCTATATGCGCTATATCGGGAAGGTGCTCCTCACTCATTACCCGTTGCGCATCATCAACCTTCATCCCGCTTTGCTGCCCTCCTTTCCGGGGGCTCACGGCATCGAGGATGCTTACCGCCACGGCGTGCGCGTGTTCGGCATCACTGTCCATTTCGTGGATGACGGCGTGGACACCGGTCCCATCATCGACCAGTTCGCCTTCCACAGCGAGGGCAACGAGTCCTTGGATGAGATTGAGACCCGCATTCACCAGCTTGAGCACCAATATTATCCTTTAACTATTCACAAAACCATTAACAAATTGTAATAGCGCATTTTGCGCCCTGTTTTAAAATCCTCTACAATGGCTCCTATCATTACCCTGATCAGCGACTGGCGCTTGCGCGACCCCTATCTGGCAATGTTCAAAGGCCGGCTGCTTGCCGCCCTGCCGGAGGCGCACCTGCTTGACATCACCCATCATATAGATCCGTTCGATATTGGCCAGTCGGCGTTTGTGATGAAGAACAGCTACCTCTCGTTCCCCGAGGGCTCTGTGCATATTATGCTGACCAACACCTCCGCATCCCTGAAGGAGCCTGCCGTGGTGGTGTCTGTTGACAATCACTATTTTGTGGGGGTTGACAATGGCGTTTTCTCCTTGATGTTTGCCGGGAAGGGACCGCTCGCGGGTCGTCAGTTGGCCGAAGCCGGCGATATGACCTCTCTGCAGGGCATCGTCAGCCTGGCCCAGTCCGTTGTTGAAGGGACTCTGGATGCGGATACCATAGAATACACCGCTTTTAAACGCGCTTTGGGCGCGGTGCCGGTCCACTTTGCTCCGCAAAAAACCATTGAGGGAGAGATTGTCTATATCGATGCTGCCTTCAATGCTGTCACGAACATTCCCACCCAGTGGTTCCGCGAGGCCGTGGGCAACAAGCCTTTCCAGATGCACATCCATTCCAAAACGGAATGGGTGGTCAAGCGTTATTGCGAAAGCTATACCAAATCAGAAGACATTTTCTTGACGAACAATGCTCTCCAGCATCTGCAAATCTCTATGTATCAGGGCAAAGTGGCCCTGCTCGCTAACTTGAGTGTCGGCGACAAGGTAGAGATTGAATACTGATAGCACTCCTATTGTTTCACCACTTTCCGTACGGTAATTACGTTCCCGTCTGCCACGGCCTTGATGAAATAGACGCCGGGGGCGAAGGGGGAGAGGTCGATTTGTGCGGTGGACGAACCGTTTGCGATTGTCTGTAGAGACGGGGCGCGCCCCGTCTCTACAACGCCCACCAATTTCCCATAAACATCAAACACGTGAATATGGGTGATGGGTGAATTATGATTGAAGCATTGTACATTGACAACACCGTTTGTCGGGTTGGGATAAACCGTGATGCTTTCTTCAGCAAGATCGGAGATGCCCACGGGTTCGGTCACTTGGAGGATTTTCATCACATTCGGGGCGGCCATATACTGGTCGTTGCCGGGCTGCGAGGCGGTGATGATAGCCAGTCCTACGCGGTGCATCGTCAGGATGCTGCCATTGATGGTGGCCACGCTCTCGTCGCTGGAGGTGAACTGCACGGGCAGACCCGAGGTGGCGGCGGCAGCGAGCACGACGGGATTGTCACTTAGCGGGAAGGTGAGTTCTTGCTCCCACAGGATGCTCTGCTCTTGGAGCTCGGGGGTGGTACTCGTCACGGTGAGGATTTTGGAGACGGGCGCGGCGGCGTTCCAGCTGGTGTTGCCGGGTTGCGAGGCGGTGATGATAGCGTAGCCGGGAGCGTGCAACGTGAGCACGTTACCGTTCACCGTGGCGATGTTTTCGTCGTTACTGGTGTAAATCACGGGAAGCCCGGAAGTGGCTGTGGCATTGAGCGTCAGTGTGCCGTCGGTGAGGTCGGCGGCCAGTTCTTGGTTCCACGTGATGGATTGGTTAAAGGTGGTGTTCGAATGCTCGTAAGCCCCGATGTCGGCGATGTTGTTGCCGATGCGCGGGTTGCCGTCCATATCCGTGGCGGGCAAATAGGTGATGAATGCCGTGTTGGGGTCACCGGCGTCTATCAGCGGCGAGTTGGGCAGCACTCGCCAGTCAGCGACGAGGTTCGATGGGTCCGTGGCAATGGTCGTGGCGCCTACCATAGACGAAGGTGCGACAAACAAGGGTTGCGTCAGTGAATCCAGCACGATATTGGTGCTGTCTGCGGCGAAGTCGCTGGTCGTTGATGCCTGGCTTGCGCAATAGGTGTAGGGTTGCGTGTAGTTCGTGGACCATCTTAAATTGTTCACAGCACTGCCGCGCTTGTTGTTCCAGGTCACCGTGTTCTTGACCGTTGCCGCCTTGACGGTTCGGATGCCCCCGGTGCCGTTGGCATAGGTGGTCTGCGCGAGGTTGTTGGCCACCACACAGTTGGTCATATACAACCGTCCCACGGGATCACCGGTGTTACTGGAGGATGTAGAAGTTCCATTGGCATACGATGCCACACCGCCGGTTACATCGATGCCCTCGGTGGAGATGGCGCTGTTGTTGGAAATCACACAGCCCAAAATATGCGTGGAGTGAGTGTAAACACTGATGCCTCCGGCAATATAGGGCCAGTTGTTATCATCGCTGGCTGTGGTAGCTGTGGTATAGACGGTGTTATCAATGATGCGCGAGTTGAGGATCCTCCACTCGCATTTTGTCTTGGCATAGTCAAAATCATTGCTCTGCGTGAGGATGCCGCCAGCCTTGGCTGTCAGCCCGGAAGCAACGTTCTTCACAACGTCACAATTGTTTACAATAATATGATTGGTTGTAGTATAAGCATACGTGTTGAACCTCATCCCGCCGAACTGACTGCCGGTGTTTTCTGCAATCACACAGTTGTCGAATTCAAACGTGGCACCATAACTTTGGCTGCCATTGTACATAACCACACCACCGTTGGTTGTGTTGCCGTTAATCTTGCAGTTTGAAACTTGATAGGTGGAACTATAGTACGAGTTGGAATATGATATCCCCAGATACAAACCGCAGGCATTTCCCGTCATTGTACAGTTGGAAATAGTGTAGGTGTTGTTAGCTTCGCTGTAAACACCATATTGATTGCCCCCTGTTACATAAAAACCGTCAAAATCGACAGGCCGGCAATTATAGGCGTTGTTGTAGTACATATAGCCGTTGATAGAGACGGCATAATTACTATTATGCTGTGCGTTGATAACAGAACAGGAACTGTCGGAAGCGATGCCGTAGGTGAGCGGCTGTCGTTCGTACAAGTGTGACTCCGTACCCGCGAAGCCGCCATACACGTGTGTGCTGCTCTTGACGGTGCAGGCTGGATAGGTGCCCACCGCCACGAATACCGAGTCGTTGTTGGGTGAGGTGATGAGCGCCATCGCCCCGTTGATGGTGGCCTTGGCCGTGGCCCACGAGAGGCCGTTGTTACTGTCATCGCCGCTGTTGGAAACGAAATAGGTGGTCTGTGCCTTCACTAAACCGGAAAACAGCATTACGGTTGTGAAAACAATGGCACATTTAAAAGCATTATTTTTCATTTTCATTTCTTCTTTTGTTTTTTGGGTATCTGGCGAAAAAATGGGGGTGTATGTTGTTGGATGCAAAAATCCCAAAATTTGTCAATCATCTGAATTGTTTTGCTGGAGCATAAAGAGTTCCTTCTGTCGCTCGATTTCGCGGCGGAGATCTTCCTTGGAGGGCATATACGTCAGGTACTTGGCTGCATACAGTTGTTTGTTGGTCGCCAAAGTGGAGAACCTTGCCACATCCGCATTGGTTTCTGCGCATAGGATGATGCCGATAGTGGGGTTGTCGCCCTCGCTACGTTTGTAGGTGTCGAACATTTTCAAATACATATCCATCTGCCCCACATCCTGGTAACTGACCTTTGTGGTCTTTAAGTCTATCAAAACAAAGCATTTGAGAATGTAATTGTAAAACACAAGATCAATGTAATAGTCATCGTCTTCCGTATGGATGTGCTGCTGACGGGTCACAAAGGCGTAACCCTTGCCCAATTCCATCAAAAAGTCGCGAAGGTGGTCCAAGAGAGTGGTTTCCAAATCTGTCTCCGTGAGGGATGTATCTTGATTCAGACCAAGGAACTCCACCAACATCGGATTCTTCACAAATGCTGATTTCTCTTTCTGATAATCGGCCGTCAATTGCAACATCTCGTTCACAACCGTCGGCTTCTTTGCATCCGGGGTTTGCATAAGACGGTAGTAGTATTGCGTTTCAATGTTGCGTTTCAAAGTTCGATAGTCCCATTGTTGTGAAGCCGCTTCCTGAAGATACCATCGCCGTGCATTGATGTCAGACACGCGCATTAGCCTTTCATAGTGCGACCAAGAAAGTTGGGCGGGAAGGACCAACCCTGTGTTGTTGTTTTCGTTGTCGGGTATAAAGGAATTATGCACAAAATCATTCGACTTTTCAAATTTAGCAGACAGCGTCTGCTGAATTTGAATGAGTTTTTCTTTGAATTCAGCAGACACCATCTGCTGAATTTGTATATCCTTGAACTCCAAATAGAAACGTCGAAAAGAACGAATGTTTGTCTCAGAATAGCCGTTTCCGAACTCTTCGGTTAACGTTTTAGAGGCAAGTTCGATGACGTGTTTGCCATACTTGGCGCGTTTGCTGCCGTGCTGTTCTTGTTCTACAATGCGCCAGCCAACCAGCCAGTTGCTGACTACCTGCATCAGATTTGCCGCACGATAGCTGTACTCGAGAGCTGATCCGACGATAACTTTCAAGTCGCCGATAAAAGAAGTGTCGTCTTGATCGATGATAAAATTTGTTTCAGTTTTGTTCATTTTCTTTCGATTTGATTATGTGGGAGTCTTCAACTGAATGTTGAAAATTGAAATACTTTATACCAATATATTATATTTTTAATCTTTTTAGTGTGTTTTTTTGATATTTGTCAAAACAATGGGGGTGAATGTTAGTGTTGGTCCATCACGGACAAATATTTAACAGCAGAGACGCAAAATCTCGCGTCTCTGCTGGTTTATTACAACATCCCGATTACTTCGTTTACCGCGTCGGGCACGCCCGCGGCGTTCTTGCCGCCGGCCATTGCGAGGGTGGGTTGTCCGCCGCCGCCGCCCTGGATGTGCTTGCCCGCGGCACGCACCATCTGCGGCGCATTGTACTTGCCCGCCAGGTCGTCAGACACGGCGACCACCAGATTGGGCTTGCCCTCGAAGACACTGCCCAACACGATGACACGGCCGGGCTCGCCACGCAGGGTGTAGGCGGCTTGCCGCAGGATGTCGGGCGAGAGCGTCGTGATTTTCTTCAACACCTGCACGCCGTTGACGGTCTCCGCTTCATTGGCCAACTCTTTGCAGAAGGCCATCGTCTGCTGCTTCTCGAACTCCTCAATCTTGTGGCGGTACTGCAGGTTGTCGTCGCTCATCTTCTGGATGGCCTGCAGCATATTGGAGGTGTTGAGCATCTCCTTACCCTTGCGGATCTGGTCCTGATAGTCGTAAAGAATGTCCTCGGCGGCTTGGCCCGTGACGGCCTCAATGCGGCGCACGCCCGCGGCGATGGCGCCCTCGGACACAATCTTGAAGAGGCCGATGTTGCCCGTGGCAGAGGTGTGGGTTCCGCCGCACAACTCTACAGCATCCCCGAATTGGATGACTCGCACCAGGTTGCCGTACTTCTCGCCGAAGAGGGCGATGGCACCCTTGGCCTTCGCTTCCTCAATGGGCACGTCCACGTGCTCCTGCAACGGAAGGTTGCTGCGGATAAGGCTGTTCACCATCCGCTCCACTTGGATAATCTCTTCATCCGTGACTTTGGAGAAGTGGGAGAAGTCGAAACGAAGTCGCTCAGAGGTGACCAATGAGCCCTTCTGCTCCACGTGGGTACCGAGAATGTGGCGCAAGGCGTGGTCCAGCAGGTGCGTGGCCGAGTGGTTGTTGGCCGTCAGCTGGCGCTTGGCGGCATCCACCTTGGCGATGAAGGCGACTTCCAAGTTGGCGGGCAGCTTGTTGGCGAAATGGATGGTCAGGTTGTTCTCTTTGGTAGTGTTGTAGATGGATACCGTCTCGCTGCCGTTGTCCAACACGCCCGTGTCGCCCACCTGTCCGCCCGATTCGGCGTAGAAGGGGGTCTGGTCAAGCACAATCTGGAAGAAGGTCTTGTTTTTGGCGGTGACGCTGCGATATTTGACAATGCGGCATTCGCATTCCAGCTGGTGGTATCCCAAGAAGCGGGTGGGCGTGTCCTGGGCGATGAGTTCCACCCAGTCGTCGGTGTTGACGGCGGCATCCTTGCGTGAACGCTCCTTCTGCTGCTGCAGTCCGCGCTGGAATCCTTCCATATCGACGGTGAGGTTCTTCTCGGCGGCGATGAGTTGCGTCAGGTCGATGGGGAAGCCGAAGGTGTCGAAAAGCTCGAAGGCGAAGTCGCCGTCCACGACAGTGCCCTGCATTTTGGCGCAGTAGTTCTCGAACTTGGCGATGCCCGAGTCGAGGGTCTTCAGGAAGGAGGCCTCCTCTTCGCGCACCACTTTTTCGATAAGGTTTTGTTGTGCCTTGAGTTCAGGGAACTGATGGCCCATCTGGGCTACGAGGTCGGGTACGAGTGTGCAGATGAAGGGCTCTTTGAAGTCGAGGAAGGTGAAGCCGTAGCGGATGGCGCGGCGCAGGATGCGGCGGATCACGTAGCCGGCTCCCGTGTTGGAGGGCAGCTGGCCGTCGGCGATGGCGAAGGTGACGGCGCGCAGGTGGTCGGCCACCACGCGCAAGGCGATGTCACTGTCGCGGTGAGCACCGTAGGCGATGCCCGACTTGGCAGCAATCTTTTGGATGATGGGTTGGAACACGTCCGTGTCGTAGTTCGACTTCTTGTTCTGCACCGCCATACAGAGGCGCTCAAAGCCCATTCCCGTGTCCACGTGCTTGTTGGACAGGGGCTTCAGCTCGCCGGAGGCGATGCGGTTGTATTGCATAAACACCAGATTCCAGATCTCGATGACGAGCGGGTTGTCCTTGTTGACCAGCTCGCGGCCGGGCACTTGGGCGCGCTCGCTGTCGTCGCGCAGGTCGATGTGTATCTCGGAGCAGGGACCGCAGGGACCGGTGTCGCCCATCTCCCAGAAGTTGTCCTTTTTGTTGCCCTTGAGGATGCGCTCCTCCGGCAGATAGGCTTTCCAGAAGTCGTAGGCCTCCTGGTCGAAGGTGGTGCCGTCCTTCTCGTCGCCCTGGAAGACAGTGGCATAAAGCCGCTCCTTGTCGAGTTTCATCACGTCGGTGAGGAACTCCCAGGCGTAGGCGATGGCCTCTTTCTTGAAGTAGTCGCCGAACGACCAGTTGCCGAGCATCTCGAACATCGTGTGGTGGTAGGTGTCACGGCCCACCTCTTCGAGGTCGTTGTGCTTGCCTGACACGCGGAGGCACTTCTGCGAGTCGGCCACGCGCGGGTGTTCGGCTTTGTTGTTGCCCAAAAAGATGTCCTTGAACTGGTTCATACCGGCGTTGGTGAACATCAAGGTGGGGTCGTTCTTGATCACCATTGGGGCGGAGGGTACTATAAAGTGGGATTTGGATTCAAAAAAACGCAAAAAGGCGTCACGGATTTCAGCTGAAGTCATAGTCTAAAAAATAAAACAGCAAAATTAAAAATGTGGTTATCGTTATTTGTTGACCTCCTTGTACTTGATGGCGAGGATGTCCTGCTCCAAGGCGGTTTTGTCAATGATTTTCTTGAGCATTATGTCGAGTTCGCCGCCTTCGCTGTAGATGGTGGGGGCGATGTAGTCGGCGCGGTTCTGCCGGATGAGGTCGAGGCAGATCTCTTTGGAGGATTTGGGCCGGTGCGGGGTGGCTACCGACAGGGGGTTATAGACAGCGATGGTGGTGCCGCCGTAGAGGTTCACCATCTTCATCGCGGGCACGTCGGTCTCTCCGTCACCGATGTAGATGAGGTTGGAGAAGGGCACGGCGCGGTCGTCTTCGGCCATCGACTTGTTGATGGAGGTGTTGTCGTAGGAGTTGTAGATGCCCTTGTTGATGCGGAAGAGAAACTGTGTCTTGTTGGTGTAGTTGACGGCGAGGGCGGGCCAGCAGGCGTTGCCATTTTGGTCGTACTGGAAGCCGGAGGCGTAGATGGTGCGGAAATGCTTGGCGATGGTGGAGCCCTTCACGAACTCGCGCAGGCCGGAGGAGATGATGAAGTGCTCGAGATGGATGTTCTGCTTGGCGGCATACTGGTTGATGCGGTCGAAGTAGCTCTCCACACCCTCGAAGAAGGTGATGCGCGCGCCGTACTGCATAAAGGTCTCTTCGCGCAGCGAGATGTTCTTCTCGCGCGCCTTGATGAGCATCAGGTGCATATAGGCCAGCACCTCGTCCATATCGTGCTCTTTGGCCATCTCGTTGGCTTCGTTCCAAAACTCCCCCTTGTCCATCTGCAGGTCCGGGATGAAGTTGTGCTCCTGCATATTGCCCGGAGCCAAGGTGCCATCGAAGTCGTAGGCGATGGCCATATTTCTGTTTTCAACCATACTATTATAATAAATTAAGAGGGCGGGCTGTTGTGCCCGCCCTGTATGTGTGGAGGTCTTATTTCACGAGGTCCTTGAAGGTGGCGCTGTGGCGGTATCTCTTGAACTCGGCGTCTCTCTTGGCCTTCTTCTTGAGGGAAGGATCCTTTTGGAGAGCCACGGCGAGGTTGGAGTAAATCTCGTTCTCGTTCTTGAGGCGGGCGGCCAGCACGGCCTTCAGGTAGTAGGTCTTGGCATCGGCGTTGGTGATGCAGTTCAAGGTCTCCTGGGCGGCAGGATACTCCTTGTTGAGGATTTGCACGAGCGCGGTGTTGTAGTCGCAGCTCTTGTTGCCCATCAGCTGCACGGCACGGGTGTAGTCGCCGTCCAGGATGCTGTACATACCCAGCACGTAGTCTTGGTTGACCGGGTCAACGGAAGCGTCCTTGGAGTTCTCGAACTGGGTGCGGGCGGCGGCGTAGTTGCCCTGCAGGAACTCGGCGAGTGCCAGGTTGTTGAGCACAATACCGTTGTTCGGGCTGATGGCAGCGGCCTTGTTGAGGTTGCTGACGGCGTCGTCCAGCGACTGGCTGTTGCCGGTCTCGTAATAGTCGTTGAGGGCGAGCACGCCAAGGTCGTTGTAGGCGCGCCAGTCACCCTGCGTGGCCGGGTCGTTGATGAGAGCATTCAAAATGGCCCGCTTGTCGTCCACATTCGTGCAGACGGAAGCGGCATAGAGGCGCTCGTTCACGGAGAAATCCTTCGGGTTGGATTTCACGCGGCTGATGAGTTCGGCGTCGGTGTAGCTCTCGTGCTTCTTGCAGATCAGCTGCATCTCGGCACGGCGCAACGGCGGCAGAATGGCATCGGCAATCTCCGGATAGATGTCCGTCATCTCACGGATCTTCTGCTCGCGCATATCGTTGTTGGCCTGCGATTTCACCACGTTGAGAATCTGGTTCTTCTGAGCCATATTCGACTTTTCGATAGCCAGTTCGAAGCCGTCCCAGTCCTCACCCTTGGCATTGTTGATGTACTCGAAAGAGGGCATCTTGAGGTCTTTCATCTTGATTTTGTTCTTCTTGGCGTAGTCCTTCAGATAGTTGTTGTATTGCTCCTGGAACCATTTCTTGCCCTGTTCGAAACGACGTTCGGAAAGGCCTTGGTTGTTGCTCTCCTCACCTTCGGGGGAGGCCCAGCCGGAAATGACCACGCGGTCGATGAGGTTGCCCTCGTTGAGGAAGTTGATGAAAGTCTTGATGGAGTCCTTGGCGGCCTGAGACTTGTTGTTCTTGTTGCTCCAGTTCATAGCGGAGCTGTTGAGGTCGAAGTAGATGATGGCCGTTTTGCCCTTGAATTCAGGTACGAAGCGATGCGGGGCTTCGATGAAGTTGCCGCCCTTGGTGGCGTCCTGCGAGAGCACGGGGCGCAAGCCGATGTTGGAGGCAGTGTTGGAGATGCCTTCGCCAAGGTTCTTTTCAGGCGAAAGGGTGGCAGTTTTCTTCTTCAGTTGCGCCACACCGTTCATCACAATTTCGGCCGTCTCGTAGGATTCGTCGAACTTGAAGGTGCCGCTCTTCGTGAAGGTGCCGCCGGTCTTGTATTTGATGGGGGTGCCTTCGCCCGTGGCCTTTTCGCCTTTCAGTTTGATGGTGGTGAAGGGTTGGATGTTCACGCCATCCACTTTCAGGGTGGGGGAGAGGGTCATTGTGGCTTTCTTCTTCATATATTTCGGCGGGATAGTGCCCTTGATGGTGTAGGCCACGTTACCGCCCTTGTTTTCCAAGTCAGGGTTGTCCAAAGTAACCGTGACCTGGGGATATTTTGATACCATTTTGCCTAAACCGCAGCTCGTCATCAGTGCCGCAACGAGGATTGTCAGTCCTAAAACATAGATTCTTTTCATTGTCTGGTAATGTATTTTGTTGATTTTTAATTATTTATTTATCGTTGAAAAAACGCACAAATATACACATTATTTTGAATGCTTTATATTCAAAAATATGGGAAATTTGTTATCCGACCATCAAATACAAATCCGGGTACTGGTGCTGCGATTCTTTCTTATGGCGGGTGAGGGCGAAGGCCAGGGTCAAGGTGCCGATACGCCCGATGTACATATCCAGAATGAGCACCACCTTAGCCATAGTGTTCCATTCTGCGCAGATGCCCGTGGAGAGGCCGCAGGTGGCGAAGGCCGACGTGGTCTCGAAAATGGCGTCCTGCAACGAGGCCGTCGGCTCTACCAATGTGAGCATAAAGATGGAAATCAGGACAAAAGAGAAGGTCATCGTGACAATCGAACTCGCCTTGTCCACCAACTCGTACGAGATGGTCTTGTGCTGGAACTCAATGTGCTTCTTGCCCTGTACCGTGGCCCATACCGACTTCAGCATCACGAAGAAGGTGGTGGTCTTGATGCCACCGCCCGTGGAACCCGGCGAGCCCCCAATGAACATCAAAACGATGATCATTATCACTGAAGGTAACGCCATCGACCTGATATCCAATATCATAAATCCGGAGGTGCGGCACGTGGCAATCTCAAAAAACGCCGTGAAAATCTTGTCGAAAAGGGTCTCCTGCACACTTAACGCATTGTCTTTTTCAATGAAGAAAAAGAAAACGGAACAGACAATGATAAGTCCCAATGTGGTGATGAGCACAATCTTGGTCTGCGGCATCAAACTCTTCCACGGGTATTTCTTGCGCTCGCGGATATATCGTGCGCTGAAGAAGTCGCGGATGGTGAGGAACCCGATGCCGCCCAAAAAGACCAGCACCATAATGATGACCTGTGGGAAATAACTGTGGGCACTGCCCAATTCCAACAAACTCTTGTCTATCAACACAAAACCGCCGTTGTTAAAGGCGGATACTGTATAGAACAGGGAAAAGAAGAAATTTTCGCTGTCGGAGACGAAGAAGCCTGTGTTTTTCCAATATGTATAGAGCAAAATGACCCCCGCCGCCTCAATGACAAAGGTGGTGATGACAATGCTGCGCAGTAGCGAGAAGGAGTCGGAGAGTTTGGTGGACATCATATCGCGCACCATATACTGGTAGCGCAGCCCTACGGAGGAGCGTGCCAGGAAGGTGGTGAAGAAGGTTGCGAAGGAGAGGATACTCATACCACCCAACTGGATGAGTATCATAATGACAATCTGCCCTTTCACGGTGAAACAGCCGGAGGTGCTCACCACCGAAAGGCCCGTGATGCAACTGGCGCTGGTGGCGGTGAACAGGGCGTCAATGAAGGAGATGCCGTTGTAGGTCATACGCGGCATCATCAGCAATATGGTGCCGAAACAGATGAGAATGAAGAAGGAAAGCACCATCAGTATCGGCGGACTGAGGTTGTATTTGCCCAATGAACTGCTCATCTTGGCCATCTCCACCAATACCATCACCAAAAAATAGACCTGAATGAACAACAGGTAATAATTTTCGAAATTTTCGGTGGAAAAGAATCTGAAATGGAAGATGACAACAGATAGGAACTGTATGATTAACAGGCAGATAATAACAAATTCTACCCACGATCGCTTGATATATTCCTTTCGGTGCAGAGAGTAGAAAAGCAGGGTGAAATATTTGGCAATGTAGAATAAAAGGCTGCCATAAAGAACCCAACGGATGAGGTTTTTGACTGGCAGGGAGATATAAAGCCCGTGGTAGCAGATGATGCAGGCGATGGTAATCAGCGAGATGATCACGCTGCATATCTGCAAGATACGGTTCACACGGTCCTTGTATTGGGCGATGTGCAAACGCCGCTTGCTCTCATATACCTTTCGCGAATGTCCTAACCAAGACATTAGAGGTTGATTTTGATGAAGTTGTCGATGTCGTGCTGCTTGCCGAAAAGAACGAAGACGTCGCCATCCACGATTTCGGTCTTGTTGTCAGGGACACCGATGATATGTTGCTTCGTGTCTTTTTTGTTGTCCACCACCTCTTCGAAGTTGCGACGGATGGTGATGAGACTCAGCTTGTGGTTGTCACGGAAGTTGATGTCGCTGAGCGTGAGGCCGATAAGGCTGCTGGGGGCGATGATCTCGGCAATCTTGTAGTCGTCGGCGAGCTGCAGGTAAGAGATGATGTTGGGGTTGGAGAGGCGCTCGGCGAGGATGGCGCCCACCTCGTCCTCCGGGGAGAGGAACTCGGTGATGCCCATTTTCTCGAGGATGGTGCGCTGGCTCTTGCCCATCACGCGGCAGATGATGCGCTTCACACCCAAGTCGAGCAGGTTGGCCGTGCAGAGCAGCCGCCCCACAAAGTCGTTGCCAATGGACACGATAACCGCGTCAAAGTCCTGGATGTTTTCGTTCTGCAGCGCCCGCTTGCTGGTGGCATCGGCGCACACGGCATACGCCACCTCCTCGGAGATGTCCTGCACCACGCTGATGTTGGAATCCACAACCAATACTTCAAAACCCTTCTCGGAGAGGGCGTGACTGATGGCCTGGCCGAAGTGGCCGGCACCGATAACCGCAAACTTTTCCTGTGCCATATTGCGAAAAAAATTTGGCGACAAAAGTACAAAAAAAGTTTTTCGTACCTTTGCCGCCTTGTGTGAAAAAGCACATAATATTGATAATCAACAAAATATAAAATAAACTATGGCCTTTTTTGTGAGTGATATGATGCCTACGCCTCCTCAACAATTCGAAAACGACACCCAAAGGCGTATCTATGAGACCCTCGCGCAGCTGGGAATCGAATACTTGCGTGTGGATACCGACGACGGTTCCACGATGGAGGATTGCATCCACATTTCACAGGGTCTGCAGTGCCCTGTGGTCAAGACTATTCTGTTGTGCAACCGCCAGCAGACTAAGTTCTATATGTATGTGACTACTGGCGAGAAGCCCTTTGTAACCAAGGAGTTCTGTGGTGCATTGGGCATACCCAGAGTGTCGTTCGCCCCGACCGAGATGCTGCTCGAGAAACTGGGTACCCGTATGGGGGCCACCACGGTGCTGAGTCTCATCAACGACACGAATCACGAGGTTGCCCTTGTCATCGACAGCGAGGTGGCCCAACGCGATTGGTATGCCTGCACCGATGGTACTACCACTTGTTTTATGAAATTCAAGATGAGCGACCTTTTCAACCGTTTCTTGAAACATACAGGACATCAGGCAATTGTGATTTAGTTGTCTTTTTTTGTTTTGCAGTTTCAATTTTTTTATGTATGTTTGCAAACTTAAAAAAAGTTAAAAACAAAAATGATTGACAAAGAGTTTGCGCCCATCGTTCCGCGTAGCAAGAAGACCCGTCTGCGTTATCGGGTTGCCGTGTTGGGAAGCGGGAGTTGGGCCACGGCCATCATTAAAATCATCTCCTCCAATCTGGAGCATATCCATTGGTGGATTCGCTCCGAAGAGGTGGCGGAAGATGTGATGAAGTATGGCCATAATCCGAAATATCTCAGTTCCGTCTTCATCAATCCGGAGGATGTGAAGGTGAACACGGACATCAAGGCGGTGGTGAACAAAGCCGATTATGTGATTATTGTGACACCGTCGGCCTATTTACACCAGTCGCTGGCACCGCTCAAGCGCAGTCAGCTAAGTCGCAAGAAGATCATCTTGGCTGTGAAGGGCATTGTGCCGGAGACGCTGCAGTTGATCAGCGACTATATGCAGACGCAGTTCAAAGTGCCCTTGGAGAACCTCTCCATCATCAGTGGTCCTTCCCACGCGGAGGAAATCGCCCAGGAAAAATTCACCTTCCTGACGGCGGCCTCTACCAACCGCGAACTGGCCGAAACGGTGGCCAAGTTCTTCACCAACCGCTATTGCCGCACCTCTGTATCTGACGATATGATGGGGGCCGAGCTGGCCATTGTCCTCAAGAACATCTACGCCCTCGGCGCCGGCATCTACAGCGGTCTGGGCTATGGCGACAACTTCATCGCCGCTTATGTGGCCAACAGCCTGAAAGAGATGAAATATTTCGTGTCGAAGGTCTATCCCAACGAGAACAGGCACATTTCCGATTCCATCTATCTGGGCGACCTGCTGGTGACGGCCTACTCCACCTACAGCCGCAACCGCCTTTTCGGCATTATGATTGGGCACGGACTTTCCGTGCGAGTCTCGCTCCTCGAGTTGCGGATGGTGTCGGAGGGTTACACCGCCTGCCGCACTGTGCACGAAATCAATAAGAAATACGGGGCAGACATCCCCATTGTGGAAACCATTTATGGCATTTTGTATGAAAACAACAATGTCTCTTCAGAAATGAAGCGCATTGCAGAGCATTTTATATAATGATTCGCTTGGTGAAACACGGTGACATTGACGCAGCCCGATGGAACGAGACCATCGGGGCATCCGGTTTCCCTACTGTTTTTTGCACTTACGAGATGCTGGACGCCTTGGTAGGCGATGCCACTTGGAATGCTCTGGTGATGGACGACTACGACTATGTGATGCCCCTGCCCGAGCGCTCCAAGTTCGGTGTGCATTATGTCTATTCCCCGTTCTTCGTCTCCCAAATGGGCATCTTTTCCGCTAAACCCGTCACCGCGCAAATCACTTCCGATTTCTTCAACGCGCTTCCCTCCGCCGACAAGCACGTGGACCTGCTGCTCAACCAGTCAAACGCCACCGATTTCATTGATTCTTATACTATTAGCCTGGTGACGCACACATTGGCATTGGACAAGGATTATCAGGCGTTGTCATCTGCCTATTCGCAGAACACGAAGCGCAACGTGAAGGCTGCACGCAAGTTCGGCCTGGTGCTGAAGAACGACGAGGTGGGGGTGGAGCAGATTGTCCGCCTTTTCCAAGAGAACCGCGGCCAACAGAAGGAGGTGCGTTTCAAGCCGAAGGATTATGAAATTTTAACACAAACGGCAGCTTTGCTGAAGTCGCAGGGACTTTTGGAGGTTCTCTCCGTCCACACGCCTGACGGCCAGCCCATTGCGGGTGCCTTGATGGTGCGCGATTTCCAGCGCTATCGCTTCTGGTTCTCCGGCCGCGACGCGCGCTTCGCCGACCAGAAGGCGATGTTTTTCCTCTTGGACGAGTTTGTTAACCGCCACGCCGGCACGCCTTTCTTGTTGGACTTCAATGGTTCGATGAACGAGAACGTGGCCCGCTTGTACAAGGGCTTCGGCGGCCAGCCCCTTCCCATCAAGATGATCAGTTACTCGCGGCAGATCTATTGGAATCTGCTGCTGAAACTCTACAGGATGATTCGCAAATAGCAAAGAAGATAAGGTTTTCACCCCTCGGAAAATCAGTTCAGACTGACGCGCGGGTCGAGCCAGCCGTAGATGATATCGCAAACGATGTTGATGATAATCAGCACGATGGATACGTATAGCAGCGATCCCATCACCACGGGGAAGTCGTATTTGTCGAGGGCGTCCACGATGACGACACCCATCCCTTTCCAGTCGAAAATATATTCCACGAAGACGGCGCCTGCCAGCAGTCCGGCGAGCCAGCCGGAGATGGCGGTGACCACGGGGTTGAGGGCGTTTTTGAGCGCGTGGCGCATCACGATGGCCCCTTTGTGCAGGCCTTTGGCCTTGGCGGTGCGGATGTAGTCCTGCGACAGCACGTCGAGCAGCGAGTTTTTGGTCAGTTCCACCACCACGGCCAGGGGACGGATGCCCAGGGTGATGGCCGGCAGGATGAGGTTCTTGAGGTCAAGGTATTGCCCAGCGCCGTAATCGTCCACCGTGTACAGGCTACCGAACATACTGAGTCCCGTGATGTCGGACAGCAGGAAAGCGAACACCCACGCAAAGAGGATGGCCGCAAAGAAGGAGGGCACCGACATTCCCAGCACGGAGAAGACCAGCGCCACGTGGTCGAACCAAGTGTCTTTGTACAAGGCGCAGAAGATGCCGATGACAATGCCCACGATGAGGGCGAAGAAGATGGAGACGAGGGCCAGGAGCACAGTCTTTGGGAAGGCCTCGGAGATAATCTCGCCCACGGGGCGCTTGCTCTGGTAGGAGCGGCGCAGGTAGGGGGCCTTCAGCACAATGGCGGACTTGCCCAGAGGCAGTATCTTCACATAGTGGTAATCGTTGTCGTCAAGATAGAAGAATGATTCGGTCTCTTGGGTTTTGTGCCACGAGATAGGGGAAACATCATTGAGGTAGGCCAAGTACTGCACGCCGAGGGGCAGGTCGAGGCCCATCTCCTTGCGGATGGCCTCTTCGGTCTGCAAGTCGCTGCGCTGCCCCATCATCATACGGGCAGGGTCGGAGGGCAGCACGGTGAACAAGAAGAACACCAGTGTTACCACGCCCAGCATCAGCAACAGGCCATAACCGATCTTTTTTACTATATACCGAAACACGGCGGCAAAAATACAAATTTCCTAAATACTACTTGGATTGTTGTAACTCTTTGCGGTTCCGGCCGATATAGGTGAAATAGAGTGCAAGGTCGGTAGCCACCAGCACAGCGTTGAACACGTAGAGCCATATCACGATGTCGTGACTGTACAAAGCCTTATGGATGATGCCGAAGATGTAACCCAAAATCACCAGTGACATAAAGAACGGACTTTTGCCTATCACGACTTTTGTACGTATGGATTTGGCGATGGACACCGGCCAACTGACCGCGAAACAGAGCAGGAAAAGGACTTCCCAAATGCTGAAATTTGCCATTCTGTTTATTTGTTGGTGTCAATATACCATTTGCCATCCACTTTCACGGTGGGAATTTCGTCGTTGACATCGGTTTTGCCGTTGCCGTAGGTCACTGTGCCATAGACAACCGCTTTATCGCCGTTTTCTTCCACATTGGTCACTTTGAAGGATTTGATGCCCTCGTCTTTCTCCACGCTTTTGATGCCTTTTTCCACCAGAGAAATCATCTGGTTACGCTGTTCGGCTTTCTCTTCATCGGTGCCGGAGTAATAGAAGCAGTCGGCGGCGGCCTCTTTGTCGCCATTTTGCAAGGCGGTCACATACTTGGTGGCCACAGCTTTGGGGGAGTTGTTGCCTCCGCAGGCGGTGATGAGCAGAACAGTCGCGATGATGAGGGTTGCTGCAATGAATTTTTTCATAATAAAAGTTTTTAGGGTTAATAATATAGGTTAATATTGATTTTCAAAAATGATTTTGTCAGTCAGCAGAGGGCTGTTCCAGATATCTTCCGGGAAGACCACGGGGCCGTTGGTGTGGATGGGGACGCGGTGCCACCGGTCCTCGCAGAGGTCAATGCCGCAGTCGGCAAAGATGAGGCGGACGAGTTCAGTGCAGTAGAGGGTGGAGGTGTCGTCCAAGTCGTAGTGGTTGTCAAAGAGCACTTTGCGCTGCACGAGTTGCAGGGCGTGCTGCGAGGCGACATCCGCGATGGAGTCGCCGCAATCAACACGGGCGCGCGCCCCGGCTTTGGCTCTGTCGGGGCGGAAGAACTCGCCGACGGGCTCGCATTTGAGGTATTCGGGTTCACCTTTGGCGGCCTCGCCCGGCACAGCGTGCAAGACGCACCACTGCTTTCCGTCGTGGTAGGCAATCCCGATATGGGAGAAGTTGCCTGCGCTCAAGTTGGTCACCACACGGCTCTCGTAGCCGTGGCCGGTTCGGAACAGCAGGTCGCCATTGCGAAGGCCGGTCGTGTCGTACAGGACTGTATGTGACGGTTCGCTTTTATCCTTATGCGCACAGCCCGTAGCCATCCACAGGAGCACTCCTGCGAGGAGTATTGTGGGCAGTAGCGGGAAGAAGATGCGGCGACTGTGTGTCATAGAGGTTTTTTAGGCGGCAAATATAATGTTTTTCCGAACAGTGCAGACATAAAAAAAGCGGTGAAAAACACCGCTTTTGATAAATATTCCAATAACAAATATTATTCTTCGTCTTTGTTTTCCTCTTCGTACTTTTTGATGATTTCGCTCTGGACATCAACAGGAACTTGCTGGTATTCGGCGAACTTCATACTGTAGGAGGCACGGCCGGAGGTGATGGAGCTCAACGTGGTGGAGTATTTGTTGAGTTCTGCCAACGGAATCTTGGCGTGGATGATCTGGAAGGCGCCTTCGTTGTCCATACCCATCATAATGCCGCGGCGGCCCTGGAGGTCAGTCATCACATCACCCATACGGTCGGAAGGAACGAAGATGTCCACGTCGTAGATGGGTTCGAGAATCTTCGGACCAGCGTTTTTGAAGGCCTCTTTGAAGGCGTTACGACCGGCCAACTTGAATGCCAACTCGTTGGAGTCAACGGGGTGCATTTTACCGTCGTAGATGTTGACAACGATGTCGCGGGCATAAGAACCGGTGAGGGGACCCTCTTCCATCTTCTCCATAATACCCTTGAGGATAGCCGGCATAAAGCGTGCGTCGATGGCACCGCCGACGATACAGTTGTTATAGATGAGCTTACCGCCCCAAGGCAGGTCGTACGTCTCCGTGGCACGGATGGGGTACTTGGTCTGGTTGGGCATACCATCGTAGTAGGACTCGATGAGCATATGAACCTCACCGAACTGGCCGGAACCACCGGACTGCTTTTTGTGACGGTACATAGCCTCAGCGGAACGGGTGATGGTTTCGCGATAAGGAATCTTCGGAGCGTAGTATTCGACTTCAATCTTGTTGAGCTTCTCAATCATCCACTTGACGATGTTGAGGTGCTGCTCGCCCTGACCGGAGATGATCATCTGCTTGAGTTCCTTGGATTGTTCCATCAGGAAGGTCGGGTCGGTCTTGCGGATTTCGTTGAGAGCGGCGCCGAGTTTCTCGTCGTCAGCGCTGTTCTTGGCTCTGACGGCGGTGCGGAACTTCGGATCGGGATAGGTGGTGGGCACAATCACATCCTCGCCCTTGGCCACCAGCGTGGTGCCGGTCGGGGTGGATTTGAGCTTGATGGTAGCCACGATATCACCGGCCACGGCTTTGTCAACCTCCACTCTGTTCTTGCCGGCGAAAGCAAGCAACTGGGAGATTCTCTCCTTGGTGTTGGTGGTGGTGTTGAGCAGGTCGGCAGCTTTCACGACTTCACCGTCACAAATCTTGATGAAGGCGACTTCGCCGAGGTGTTGCTCGATGGTGGTCTTGAACACAAAGCCCACGAAAGGCTCGGCGGCGTTGCACTTATGCTCGTTGCCGTTGGTGGCTTTCATAGCGGGAGCCTCGTCGGGAGTCGGGCAGTTCTTGATGATGAGGTCCATCAGACGCTCGATGCCCTGGTCGTTGCGGGCGGAGGTGCAGATCACCGGGAAAGTGCCGCGGTTGGCGATACCCAATTTCAAACCTTTCACCATATCCTCTTCGGAGAGGGTGCCCTCTTCGAAGAACTTGTCCATCAGGGACTCTTCATTTTCAGCAGCAGCCTCGATGAGAGCGCTGTGCATCTCCTCGGCCTTGGCCATCTGGTCGGCGGGGATGTCTTCCACAACCATTTTGCCACCGTTGGCGGGGAACTTGAGGAGCTTCATCTGGAGCAGGTCGATGACGGAGTCGAAGCCGACACCGGCATTCACCGGGTACTGCAGGGGCATCACGCTGCCGCCGAAGTACTCCTTGAGCTGATGAAGAGTCTCATCGAAGTTGGCCTTCTCGTGGTCGAGCTGGTTGACGACGAACATCACGGGGACGTTCATAGCCTTCGTGTGACGCCATTGGATCTCGGCACCCACGTCCACGCCGTTCTGGCTGTTGATCACCATCAAAGCGGTGTCCATCACGCGCATTGCACCGATGGCCTCGCCAATGAAATCATCAAAACCCGGGCAATCCACCATATTGATCTTGCATCCTTGATATTCAGCATACATCACCGTGCTTTGGATGGACTGTTGTCTTTCCAACTCGACTTCGCGATAGTCGGAAATGGTGTTCTTGTCCTCTACGGTACCTCTTCTGCTGATGACACCGCCGTGAAAAGCCATAGCCTCGGCCAATGTCGTCTTACCTACGCGGTTACCGCCAATGATGGCAACGTTTCTGATCTCTTTGGTTTGATATATTTTCATTGGAGATTTTGATTAATTGATAATACGATTTAAGAAAATTTTTTGGGAGTACTGCGTACGAGAATCGAACTCGTATTGCAAGATTGAGAATCTTGATTCCTAACCGTTAGAAGAACGCAGCAGTTAGATGCTTTTCAAAAAGCGTGCAAAGATACATTTTTTTTCTTTTTCTCGGAAAAGTTTTGGATTATTTTGTAAATCCTTGAAGCATAATAATTTCCGAAGGCCAAAGCGTCTCATCCGGCGTCTCCAGAATGATAGGGATGTCGTCAAAACGGGGATCTTTCATAAAACGTTTGAAAAAATCGATGCCCAAAAGTCCCTTTCCGATGCTGTCGTGACGGTCCACCCGGGAGGCAAATTCCTTTTTTGTATCGTTAAGATGAATGGCCCGCAGGTAATGTGCCCCGATGACTTCATCGAATTCCCTGAATGTCTGGGCATACCCCTCCTCAGTTTTGAGGTCGTAGCCGGCGGAATAGGTGTGGCAGGTGTCGATGCACACGCCCACGCGCGATTTGTCCTCCACCTTGTCGATGATGGCGGCGATGTGGTGGAAACTGAACCCTACGTTGGTGCCTTGCCCGGCGGTGTTTTCAATCACAGCGGTGACGCCAGCCGTCTTGTCAAGGGCAATGTTGATGCTTTCGGCGATGCGGTCAAGGCACTGCTCGAGGGTGATTTGCTTGAGATGGCTGCCGGGATGGAAGTTGAGCATCGTGAGTCCCAGTTGCTCGCAGCGCTGCATCTCGTCCAAAAACGCGCGCCGCGATTTTTCCAGCGCCTCCGCCTCGGGCTGCCCCAGGTTGATGAGGTAGCTGTCGTGCGGCAGGATATGGTCGGCGGTGATGCCCACCTGCTCACAGTTGGCCTTGAAGGCCTCTATGGACTTGGCGGTGAGGGGCGGCGATACCCACTGCCGCTGGTTCTTGGTGAAAAGGGCAAACGCCGTGGCGCCGACGCTGGCGGCATTCAACGGGGCGTTTTCCACACCTCCTGTGGCACTGACGTGCGGTCCGATATATTTCATAGGGTTGTTTATTCTATTATAAATAATGAAGGCTATTGGATGTTGTAGCCGAAGGTGAGCTGCAGGTTGAAGTTGCGCTGCGCGAAGCCATTGCTGAAAAAACCGCCCTTGCTCTTGTCCTTGCACATATTCAACAAACCAAAATCAGCGCCCACTCCGATGTAGAATTGCGAGATTTGATAGCCGAGTTCCAAGGCGACACCCACATCCATCCGTTTCAGCATTTTGCCATTGTGAACAGTATAGGAGTTGACATAATCTTCGTTGTCAAGAGTATAGTATAGTCTTTGACGCTCGTTTTTATAAGGGTCGAGACTGCCGCTGCCGAAATAGTGTTGGGTAGTGGTAGTGGTGGTGCCATTCTCCACCGAGTTGGTCGTTACGATGGCGGAGGCATCGTAGGCTAACATCCCCGACAAGGTGCCGTCCAAGAAGAGACCGGCGCCCACAACGAGGTGGTTGGGTTTGGTGGAGAAATGGTAGTTAATCATCAGGGGAAGGCGCAGATGGTGCGTGGTGTAAGTGTTTATCGATCCGATGGAATAGCTGGATGTGGAGACTTCGATATCGCCTTCCATATAGCGGCACTGCTGTTCCTGGCCAAACCGCTGCCATACGTAGAGGAGTCCGGTTTGGAAATGGAATTTGTTTTTGATCGGCACATCAAAGACAAAACCCGCGTGTGCGCCGATTTTCATCTTTTGCGTCGAGGTGTAATTTTTCCCGCTAATATAGGAGAAGGAGATTTGCCGGATGAGTAGCGAGGAGCCATTGACGCCCACCCGGACACCGAATGTGTAGGCGGGGGTACTATTATCTTGGGCCATTAGGGAGAATCCAAGAGCTCCGAACAGAAACAAGAACAAAAATTTTTTCATACAATATATATTATATATGGGGGTTGCAAAAATACAAAATTATTCTTCCCGGAAAGGGGCGGTTGCCACGACGGTGCAGCCGTAGAGACCGGCGGTTTCGGTACGCAGGCGGCGGTTGCCCAGTTTCACCTCGATGAACTTCTCCGCGCGGGCGGTCGCGATTTCCGCCTCGCTGAAGTCGCCTTCGGGGCCGATGAGCAACACAACCTGGTCAGTGGCAAAGGTCTCAGCGGCAAACTGGCGCGTGTTTTGGTCATCGCACCAGGCGATATAGCGGTCGGCGTCCCACGGACGCTGTTTCTCGATGAACTCTTTGAAAGTCAAAACCTCCATTGCGGGCAGCCAGGTGGTCTGGCACTGCTTGAGGGCGGCGATGGCCACGCGGCGCAGGCGCTCCATATTCACCCGCGGGCGTTCCGAATGGTCGCATATGATGAAGGTGATGGCCTCGATGCCGATTTCCACGCTCTTCTCCACAAACCACTCGATGCGGTCGGCGTTCTTGGTAGGGGCGATGGCAATGTGCAGGTGGCGCTTGCGCACCCCCACATTCTCACGCACCTCCCCGATTTCCAATTGACAGGCCTTGGGGTTGGGGGTCACCACCACGGCGGAGGCCTCGCGCCCCTGCCCGTCGGTGAGCAGCACTTCGTCGCCGGCCCGGTGGCGCAGCGCCCGGCAACAATGCTCCGACTCCTCGGCACTCAACGTGACCATCGGCTGGAGCAGGTCTGGATGATAGAAATATTGGTCGAAAACCATAGTGTTTATTTTTGTTAAAAACGAGATTGTTCCCAGGTTCACTCGCCGATTTCGGACAGTTCCAGCCAGCGGTCGCCCTTCTCCTCCAGCAGCGTGTTGATTTCGTTGTAGCGGCGGCCCCATTCTGCAAACTCCTCCGGAGTGCCTTGCCCTAATGCCATTTTGCCCTCGATGTCGCTTTTTTCCTTTTCCAAGTCCGAAATTTCTTGTTCCAGCTGCTCTAATTCGCGTTGTTCCTTGTAAGAGCGCTTTTTCTTGACGTTCTCCCGGACGGGTTGCTCCTCCACCACGGGGCGGTTGGCCTTCTCGATCTTCTTCTGGATGCGCAGTTCGCGGTCCTTGGCCTGCCGGTATTCGGTGTAGTTGCCGTAGTAGTCCTTGATCTTCCCGTCGCCCTCGAACACGAAGATGTGATCGACCAGCTTGTTCATCAGCCAACGGTCGTGGGAGACGATGATGAGGCATCCGCCGAAATTCAGCAGGAAGTCCTCCAGCAGGTTCAGCGTGTCGATGTCGAAGTCGTTGGTGGGCTCGTCGAGGATGAGGAAATTAGGATTTTTTAAGAGGGTGATGAGCAGGTGGAGTTTGCGTTTCTCGCCGCCGCTGAGGTCCTCGTAGTAGGTGTACTGTTGGCTGAAGGGGAAGCCGAAGTGGTTGAGGAACTGGGAGGCGCTGATGTAGTTGCCGTTGTCCATCCGGATGACCTCGGCGTGCTCCTTGACGAGTTCGAGGACGATTTTGTTGCCTGCATAGACCATCCCGTCTTGGGAGAAGTACCCGAACTTGATGGTGAGACCCGGGGTGATTTTGCCCCCGTCGGGGCGCACCTCGCCCATAATCATCTTCAGGAAGGTGCTCTTGCCGGTGCCGTTTTTGCCGACGATGCCGCATTTCTCGCCTCTTTTGAAGATATAGGAGAAATCCTTGATGATGGTCTGGTCGGGATAGGCGAAATCCAGATGGCTTATTTCCAATATTTTGTGCCCGATTCTTTCGGCTTGCACCTTGAACGCTTCGGGGGCCTGTTCCACTTTGCGGTCCATCTGCTCCTGCAGTTTCTCGAACTGGTTGATGCGGGCACGCGCCTTGGAGGTTCGGGCCTGCGGGGAGGTGTGCACCCACTCGAGCTCGCGACGGTAGAGGTTGCGCAAACGATCGTGCTCGGCGGCTTCGTTGGCGAGACGCTCGGCTTTTTTCTCGACAAAATAGTCGTATTTGCCGCGATAATGATACAGCGAGCCATTGCTCAACTCGAAGATGTCGCTGCACACGCGGTCGAGGAACGCACGGTCGTGCGTCACCATCAGGAGGGTGATGTTGGCGGAAGAGAGGTAGTTCTCCAGCCACTCGATCATCTCGACGTCCAGATGGTTGGTGGGCTCGTCAAGGATCAGCAGGTCGGTGTCGGCAATGAGCGTCTTGGCGAGGGCGGCCTTCTTGCGCTGCCCGCCCGACAGCTGGTTGACGTTCTTGAAGATGTCGTGGATGCCGAACTTGGAGAGTATCTCCTTGATGCGAGACTCGTAGTCCCAGGCGTTGAGCCGGTCGATTTCAAGGATGGCGTTGTCCATCCGCTCCTGGGGTACCTTGTCGGTCATCCCCTGTTCGAGGAGGGTGACGCAGCTTTCGTACTCCTTGATGGCGCGCACCACGGGAGTCTCTTCGTCAAAGAGGGCATTCAGCACCGAGTCGTCGCCGTTGAAACTGTCCATCTGGGGCAGATAAGAGACAACGATGTCGTTGCGAATGACAACCTCGCCCTCGTCGGGCGCTTCGCGTCCGGCAATAATGTTGAGGAGCGTGCTCTTGCCCGTGCCATTGCGGGCGATAAGCGCACTCTTCTGTCCCTTTTCCAACCCGAAGGTGATGTTACGGAACAGGAGCTTCTCCCCAACCGTTTTGGAGAGATTGTTGACGGCGAGATAGTTCATTGGCTGTTGGCGACTAGCAGTTGGCGATTAGCACGAACGGCTAATGGCCAATGGCTAATAGCTAATGGCTATTTCACGGCGATGGATTCGATCTCCACCATTACGCCCTTGGGCAGGTCGCGGACGGCGAAGGCGGCGCGGGCGGGCGGGTTGGAGGTGAAGTATTTGGCATAAACCTCGTTCATCGCGCCGAAGTTGGCGATGTCGCTCAGCAGGCAGGTGGTCTTGACCACATTGTCGAATGTGTAGCCGGCCTCAGCGAGGATGGCGGAAATGTTCTTCATCACCTGCTCGGTCTGTGCAGTGATGCCTTCCGGGACGTTGCCGGTGGCGGGGTCAACGGGAATCTGACCGGAGATAAACAACATACCGTTGGCTTCGATGGCTTGGCTGTAAGGACCGATGGCGGCGGGGGCTTTGTCGGTGTGGATAACTTTCTTCATATTATAAGAATCTGATAATGAAACAATTGTTTTTTTTAGTTTTGAATTTGCAAAAATAATCTTTTTCCATTCCCATTTTCCCTCTTTTTTTATATTTTTGCACGAAAATAAAATATGTGAATTATGTCCTTTATTACTGATAGAATATCTCTTGACGGATTGACATTTGACGATGTCTTGTTAATCCCCGCCTATTCGGATGTTTTGCCGCGGGAAGTGAGTCTTCAGACGCGCTTCACCCGCAATATCAACCTCAACCTGCCTTTTGTTTCTGCTGCTATGGACACGGTGACCGAAGCAAATATGGCCATCGCCATCGCCCGCGAGGGTGGTATCGGCGTGATCCATAAAAATATGCCGGTCGCCGAGCAGGCAAGGCAGGTGGCTTCCGTGAAGAGAGCCGAGAATGGTATGATCAACTCCCCCGTTGTCATCGGTCCCGACAAGACTGTGGGCGACGCGCTGCGCATTATGGCGGAGTACAAGATCGGCGGCATCCCTGTGGTGGACGAAAAGAATATCCTGATCGGCATTGTGACCAACCGCGATCTCCGTTTCGAGAAGGATTTCAACAAGAAGATTGACCAGGTGATGACCCGTGAGAACCTCATCACCACCTCCCGCAACACGGACCTCAACCGTGCCACCGACATCCTGCAGCAGCACAAGATCGAGAAGCTGCCGGTGGTGGCCGAGGATGGGACGTTGCTGGGATTGATTACCTATAAGGACATCACGAAGGCAAAGGACAAACCCTTTGCGTGCAAGGACAGTCAGGGCCGCTTGCGTGTGGCGGCGGGCCTGGGCATCACCGCTGACGCAGTGGAACGTGCCGCCGCTTTGGTGGAGGCCGGCGTGGACGCTCTGGTGCTCGACAGTGCGCACGGCCATTCGATGAATGTCGTGAAGACGCTCCAGGCTGTGAAGTCGCGCTTCTCATCGGTAGATGTGGTGGTGGGCAACGTGGCCACGGGCGAGGCTGCCGTGATGCTGGCCGATGCTGGCGCCGACGCCGTCAAGGTGGGCATCGGACCGGGTTCCATTTGCACCACGCGTGTGGTGGCCGGTGTGGGCGTGCCCCAACTGAGTGCTGTCTATTCCGTCTATAAGGCTCTCCAACCCTACAACATCCCGCTGATTGCCGACGGTGGTATCCGCTACTCCGGTGACATCGTGAAGGCCCTCGCCGCGGGCGGCAGTTCCGTGATGCTTGGTGGCTTGCTGGCAGGTGTCGAGGAGTCGCCCGGCACTACCATCCTCTTTAACGGCCGTAAGTTCAAGACCTATCGCGGTATGGGCTCTCTGGAGGCAATGCAGCAGGGCTCCAAGGACCGCTATATGCAGAACGATGTCGTGGATGTCAAGAAACTTGTTCCCGAAGGTATTGTGGGCCGCGTGCCCTACAAGGGCGACCTCTACGAAGTGGTCTATCAGATGGCTGGCGGCTTGCGGGCCGGTATGGGCTACATCGGCGCCCACAACATCGAGGAGATGCACAAGGCCAAGTTCTGCCGCATCACCAACGCCGGCGTGCTTGAGAGCCATCCCCACGATATCACCATCACTTCCGAGGCTCCCAACTACTCGAGTGATTCCAAATAGTCTTTTTTATCAACCTTAAACCCCCCGAATCTATGAAAAATATTATTGTAGGTATAGACTTTTCCAATAGCGCAATGACCGCTATGCGGCACGCCGTCGCCATCGCTATCCGTTCCAACGCCGCCCTCCATTTGGTGTGGGTGAAAGCTCCGGGCGTGTCCAACAATATGACCGAAAATGACGAGGAAGCCAAGAACTTTATGACGCATATTCAAGCCAAGATGCAGGAATGGGCCAACTTGTGCAAGCAAGAGGCTCCCGAATGTGTGGTGAACAGCGTCTATCTCGAGGGCAAGCCCCACGTGGAGGTCAATGAGTACGCCTCCAAGTTCCCCGAGTCCATCATCGTGCTGGGTGCACACGGCGCCTCCGGTTTCGAGGAGGGCTATATCGGCAACAACGCCTATCGTATGATCAACAATGCCGAGGTTCCGGTGCTCATTATGCGTGAGAACATCCAGATCAACCGCGACCTTACCAAGATCTTCGTGCCCGTTGACATCAGTTTCGAGACCCTTCAGAAGATGAAGATGTCCATCTATTTGGCTAAGATCTTCGCTGCACAGGTTTACTTGTATGGTGTGATTTATCCCAACACTCCGGAATCCAAGCACGTCATCAATGTGCAGCTGCGCAATGCGATGCAGATGTGCGACGACGCCAATGTCCGTAATGTGGCCGAAGCCCACACGGTCGGCAACAACGATGTGTGCAGCACCATCCTCAAGGCTGCCAAGGATATGGACGCCAACCTGATTACCATTATGCGTGAGGAGCAGGAGACTGATTTCACCGCCTCTCGCAATATGCGCCAGATTCTGAGCACCTCGGCTCTGCCGCTGCTCATTATCCCCAACCGCAACACGTTCTCGGTCGGCCGATAGTCGTCCGCGCTGTTGACAAAAACCATAAAGACGTTCCACCCAAGCCGTGGGACGTCTTTTTTCAAATCCACAGGTTACAATATTATATTATATATGGTCAAGAAAAACGGAAAAAGAATCCTGCGGGCGGGCAATATGCTGAACCCTTCCCCGGTAGTGATGGTCAGCTGCGGCAGTTCCATCGATGAGTACAACATCATCACCATCGCCTGGACGGGCACCCTCTGCTCCGACCCGCCGATGTGCTTCATCTCCGTGCGGCCCCAACGCCATTCGTATGAAATCATCAAAAGGAGCGGCGAGTTTGTCATCAACCTGGTCAGCCGCGACCTGGTCACTGCCGCCGACTGGTGCGGGGTGCGCTCCGGCCAAAAGTACCACAAGTTTCTCGAGACAGGTCTCACCCCGACGAGAGCCACGAAAGTGCAGGCTCCGCTCATCCACGAAGCCCCGGTGAACCTCGAATGCAAGGTCAAGCAGATTGTGCCGCTGGGCACCCACGATATGTTCATCGCCGACATTGTGGCCGTGCACGCCGCCGAATCGCTCTTCAATCACAAGACCGATGCCTTGGAATTGCAACGTGCTCATTTAGTGAGTTATTCGCACGGGCACTACTATGAACTCGGCAAGATTCTCGGCAAGTTTGGATTCTCTGTGGAGAAAAAATAGCCCATATTTTTTTATCAACATTTTCACCTCTTTTTTTATAAACACCTTGATACAAACGGCAAAGGAGTGTTTATAAAATCTACCCCTCAAAAAAGGGCCCATCGCCAAAATAATTTTATTTTTGCAACCGGTATCAGGTTCCTTGAGATCAATAGGGAATCCTGTGAAAATCAGGAGCTATTCCCGTAGCTGTGAGGTTCTTATAAAGCCTTCGGTATAATGCCACTGACAATTCACCATTGTTGGGAAGGCGCCGGAGGAGGACCAAGCCAGAAGACCTGCCTGACACCAGATTTGTAGCTTTCGGGATAAAAGCATACGTGTCCTATCGGGATAGTCTTGCCTACCTGTAAGTTGCCTTATTAGTACAACTTAACAAACCACACAAACAACCTATGATTGCTGACATCTACATCATCAAACGAAACGGAAAGAGAGAGCCTTTTTCCGTGGACAAAATCCGCAACGCCATCTCCAAGGCCTTCATCTCCGTGGGCGGTTTTGCCTCTCAGGAGGCGATGACCAATATCCTGAGTCGCCTCAACATCTATGACGGCATCGCCGTGGAGGAGATCCAGAACCAGGTGGAGCGTTCCCTGATGGCGGAACGTTACTACGAGGTGGCCAAGGCCTACATCCTCTATCGCCAGAAGCATTATGAGGACCGTGAGGTGAAGGACAAGATGGAGTTCCTCATCAACTACTGCAACGCGCGCAACGCCGCCACGGGCAGCAAGTACGATGCCAACGCCAATGTGGAGCGCAAGAATATCGCCACACTTATCGGCGAACTGCCCAAGTCAAGCTTTATACGCCTCAACCGCCGTATGCTCTGCGACCGCATCAAGGATGTCTATGGCAAGGAGTTGGCGGACAAGTACCTCTATTACCTCAACAACCATTTCATCTACAAGAATGATGAGACTAGCATCGCCAACTACTGTGCCAGCGTGACGATGTACCCCTGGCTGCTCAACGGCACCCAGAGCATCGGCGGCAACGCCTCACGCCCCACCAACCTCAAGTCGTTTTGCGGCGGCTTCGTCAATATGGTGTTTATGGTTTCCAGTATGCTCAGCGGTGCCTGCGCCACTCCCGAGTTCCTGATGTATATGAACTATTTCATCGAGCTCGAATACGGCCCCGACTATTACAAGGAAGCCGACAAGGTGGTGGACCTCTCCCTCAAGCAGCGTACCATCGACAAGGTTATCACCGACTGTTTCGAGCAGGTGGTCTATACCATCAACCAGCCCTCCGGCGCCCGTAATTTCCAGTCAGTGTTCTGGAATATCGCATATTACGACAAGTTCTACTTCAAGAGCCTCTTCGCCAACTTCCGCTTCCCCGACGGCAGCGAGCCCCATTGGGATTCGCTCAACTGGCTGCAGAAGCGTTTTATGCGTTGGTTCAACAAAGAGCGTACCCGCGCCGTGCTCACCTTCCCGGTGGAAACGATGGCCCTGCTCTCCAAGGACGGCGACGTGCTGGACAAGGAGTATGGCGACTTCACGGCCGAGATGTATGCGGAAGGGCACTCCTTCTTCACCTATCTCAGCGACAATGCCGACTCTTTGAGTAGCTGCTGCCGCCTCCGCAACGAGATTCAGGACAATGGTTTCAGCTATACTCTCGGCGCCGGCGGTGTCTCCACGGGCTCCAAAAGTGTGCTCACCATCAACCTCAATCGCTGCATCCAGTATGCCCACCGTAACAACATCCCCTACCTCGAGTTTTTGGAGGAGATGGTGGACCTTACCCATAAGGTACAAATCTGCTACAACGAGAACCTCAAGTATCTGCTTGAAAAGGGAATGCTGCCGCTCTTCGACGCCGGTTACATTGCAATGTCGCGCCAATATCTGACCATCGGCATCAACGGTTTGGTGGAGGCTGCCGAATACCTCCATATCCCCATCACCGACAATCCTCAGTATCAGAATTTTGTAGAGGAGATTCTCGGTTTGATAGAGACCTACAACAAGCGCTATCGCACCAAGGACCTGCTTTTCAACTGCGAGATGATTCCGGCGGAAAACGTGGGTGTGAAGCACGCCAAGTGGGACCGCGAGGATGGCTATCAGGTGCCCCGCGACTGCTACAACAGCTACTTCTACATTGTGGAGGATCCCAATACCAATCCGTTGGACAAGTTCCGTCTGCACGGCCGCAAGTATATCACCCACCTTACCGGTGGTTCCGCCCTTCACCTCAATCTGGAAGAGCATCTGTCGCAAAGCCAATATCGCCAGTTGCTTCGCGTGGCGGCAGTTGAAGGTTGCAACTACTTCACCTTCAATATTCCCAACACCGTTTGCAACGATTGTGGTCACATCGACAAGCGTTATCTCAAGGAGTGTCCCGTCTGCCACAGCAAGAATGTGGACTACCTCACGCGCGTGATTGGCTATATGAAACGGGTGAGCAGTTTCTCCGAGGCACGTCAGGAAGAGGAACACCGTCGTTACTACGCCAATGCGACCCACGATGAAGTTCTATAATTACGATATTGTCTTTCAGGAAATTCCCGATGAGGTGACGCTGGCCATCAACATCACCCATTGTCCGAACCATTGTGTGGGCTGCCATAGTCCGCACTTATGGGAAGATATCGGGCACGAGTTGACCGAAGAGGTCATCGACAACCTGACAGCCAAATACAAGAATCTCATCACGTGTGTCTGCCTGATGGGGGGCGACCGCCAATGGCCTGAGGTGAAGCGCTTGATGGGGCACGTGCGCCGTCATACCAAGCTCCATACGGCCTGGTACTCCGGGCGTGAGCAATTCCCCGACGCCGCCACCAACACGACATCTTCCTCTTTGTCTTTGTTCGATTATGTGAAATTGGGACCCTACCGCCCTGACTTGGGCGGCCTCAAGTCCAAAACTACCAACCAGCGGATGTATCGGGTGGACAAAGGTAAAATGGTGGATATCACTAACCGTTTCTGGCCCCGTTAGAATCCGGTCCAGAAGCGTTCCCACATACTGGCTTCCATCTCCTGCCAGGTCTGGCGCGTGGCACCGGCAAAGTCAGACGTGTATCGGTTGAGCAGAGCCTGCGCTTCTTCTTTCTTTCCATTGTTCAGCAATTCCTGAGTGCGTTTTTCCAAGGCGGGCAGTTCGTCAAATGCCTTGTCCTCGTACCGTTGGATATTGTCATAGAACATCTTTTTGACAAGGCCCCAGCGCACTTGGCCAAGTTTGTTGGCCTTGCGGTAGTGCCAAAGAGCCGCGTTCTCATTGTAGCGGAAATGGCCGCATATATCAAAGCCTGCGGGCATCTTGGAGGCACCGGAGAAGACAGGGATGCGCGGACTTTGGCCAGGGTTTTCAAGCGAGAACCAGCAGAGCGCCCCTATCTCGTCGGGCATCCACGCGCGGCATTGCGTGATGAATGAGTATGAGCACCACGACATTGCCACGCCGCGGTAGAAGGTCACCGCGTCGGGTTTCAGCATATTGTACATAGCGCGCTCGCTGGCGTCCATCCAGGGGTTGGCGTTGGGGCACACCACCGTGTCGGTGACAATCTCCCCGTTTACTTTGCGCTTGCGCGGATAGAGCAGGTTCTGGGTCTGGTCCAGCTCAGGACACCCCTCGTAGTTGGCCCGAAACAGTTCCATCACCTTGCGCACATCGACCTTCTGGTCAGGCTTGATGGAGAAGGGCAGTTCCTCGGCATCGAGGGCGAGGTGCAATGACGGGGCCAGCTCGTTGAAGATGTACCACTCGCGTTCCTTGAAGTTCTTGCCGTTGCTATAGGAGGAGGGGAAGGCCTTGTACCACACAAAGTCGCCTTTGCCATCCCAGAGGCCGTACTTCTTGGCCACTTTTTCGATATTGTCGGAGCAGAGGAAGTAGTCTTTGTTCTTGCGGTCGAGTTTGCCGATGCGGGGCACGTTGCAGCTCACGGCCACCTCGTCGTCGGGCACGCGCTGTGCGACCCAGATGCCGCCGAGCTTGTCGGGGCCCTCGCCGAGGATTTCCATCTGCCACACCTCCTTTTTGTCAGCGATGGTGATGCACTCACCGCCATCCCCATAGCCGTACTGGGCTACCAGCTCGCCGATGAGGCGGATGGCGTCACGGGCATTGTCGCAGCGTTGCAGTGCTATGCGTTCCAGCTCTTCAATGAGGAACATCCCGTTGGGGTTCACCAGCGTGTCGGGGCCCGAGAAAGTGCTCTCGCCAATGGCCAGTTGCTTCTCGTTGAGGCAGGGATAGGCCGTGTTCATATAGGCGTAAGTGTGAGGCGCTTCGGGAATTTCACCCGCCAAGGTCATTCCTTCCATACTCTTGGGCGTCTCGGTGTGCATTGTGCCTTTATAGACCTTGTGCATCGTGCCGGGCTTGTGGTCAGCGGCAGGCTCCATCGTCACCCAGGTGCGGTATTTGCTGTCGCAGGTGTGCGAGGTAATCACCGACCCGTCGGTAGTGGCCTTGCAGCCCACCATAATGGAGGTGCAGTTGGCCCCCACCAACTCGGTCTCCTGACTGAATAGGGGAGAAAAAAATATGCAAACAAGTGCGAACAGGAGGAATGCGTGTTTCATAGATGACTAATATTTAAGATGTTGTAATAATAATGAACGGTTGTAAAAACGGGCAAAAATACTAAAAATACACATTAAGAATAAAGTGTTCAAACTTCCTTTTTTTTGATGCGGTCTTGCTCGCATCTTTTTTATATATTTGCACCCCGTATTGCTAATGCGAAAATTATGAAAATAGGTTTTAACAACGACCAGTACCTGAAAATACAGTCGGAACACATCAAAGAGCGCATTTCCAAATTCGGGGACAAGCTCTATCTTGAGTTTGGGGGCAAACTTTTCGATGATTTCCACGCCAGCAGGGTGTTGCCGGGTTTTCAGCCCGACAGCAAATTGCGGATGTTGATGCAATTGAAAGACGATGCGGAAATTGTCATTGTCATCAGTGCCATCGACATTGAGAAGAACAAAGTGCGGGGTGACATCGGCATCACCTACGATGAGGATGTCTTGCGCCTGCGCGAAGTGTTCCAGAGCCGTGGACTCTATGTGGGTTCCGTGGTTATCACGCACTATAACGGACAGGTCGGTGCGGTTGCCTACCGCGAGCGTCTCGAGCGTCTGGGCATCCGTGTCTATTATCATTATACCATCGAAGGATATCCCACCAATGTTGATCTTATCGATTCAGAGGAGGGATTTGGCAAAAACGACTATGTGGAGACCAGCCGTCCGTTGGTGGTGGTTACAGCACCTGGACCGGGCAGTGGCAAGATGGCTGTCTGTCTCAGTCAGTTGTATCAGGAGAACCGCAGGGGACTTAAGGCGGGGTATGCCAAGTTTGAGACCTTCCCCATCTGGAGCATCCCATTGAAGCATCCGGTGAATGTGGCTTACGAGGCTGCCACCGCTGACCTCAATGATGTCAATATGATTGATCCGTTCCATTTGGAGGCCTACGGCAAAACCGCAGTCAACTACAACCGTGACATAGAGATATTCCCGGTGTTGAATGCTATCTTTGAAGGCATCTACGGAGAGAATCCTTATAAGTCGCCCACCGATATGGGGGTCAATATGGCTGGTTTCTGCATCTCTGACGATGCAGTGTGCTGTGAGGCTTCCCGTCAGGAGGTGATTCGACGTTATTTCACCGCATTATGCAATCTGGCCATCGGAAAATCCTCCGAAAACGAAGTCAACAAAATCGCCTTGTTGATGAAGCAGGCGAAAATCAAGGTTGAAGATCGTCGGGCCACGGTGGCTGCCCGCGAGCGCAGAGAACTGTCGGGAGTGGCGGCGGCCGCCATTGAGTTGGCTGACGGAACGCTCATCACCGCCAAGACCAGTTCGCTGTTGGGACCGAGCGCCGCTTTGTTGCTCAATGCCACCAAGCATCTGGCCGGCATCGATCACGGCGTCAAACTCATTCCGCAGGAGATGATAGAGCCCATACAGAAGACCAAGGTCTCCCTGTTGCACGGCAATAATCCGAGGCTCCACACCGATGAGGTGCTGGTGGCGCTCTCTATGTTGAGTTTGAATGATGACAACTGTCGCCGTGCCTTGGAGTGTCTGCCGCAACTGAAGGGCTGCCAAGTGCATTCCACAGTGATGCTTAGCGAGATTGATCACAAGATTTTCAAAAAACTCGGCATTGGCCTCACCTGCGACCCGATTCGCAAAAAGGTTTCGAAAGGATGATGGGTTAGAGATTCTCTATTTCATTAACGGAAAGTCCAGTGATTTCGGTGATAAGATCGAAAGGAAGTCCGTTGCGCTTCATTTTGGCGGCCATTTCCAATGCCGCCTCTTTGCGTCCTTCTTTGCGTCCCTCTTTGCGTCCTTCTTTGCGTCCTTCTTTGCGTCCCTCTTTACGTCCTTCCTTGCGTCCTTTCTCAAGCCCCTTCTCAAGTCCCTCCTCAAGTCCCTTTTCCAGCCCTATTTGATGACCCTCGGCCAATCCTTTCTCCAAGCCGATGGCACGTCCCTCGAGCATAGCCGTTTCCAATTGGTCCTCATAAATGGCAATATCCATAAAATGACGGTCATACACCCTGCGTTCTTTGTCACTCATCATCATATAGATGAGTTTCTTCCGCGCCTCTTCAAGTCCGGGCACAATAGTGTCGTCCTTGATGTTGCCGTTCCCAAAATAGTCCATCCACTCCTCCAAAGGTGTTTCGGCCTTTTTATTGAACGAATTGACCCTTAAAATATAGTATTCGGGGAAAACATCGTTGATGGGGCGCATCCCTAATATGTCGCGTTCGCGGTCGTTTACCTGCAAAATGTCGTGTTTGTTCACCCCGCGGAATACGGTCTCCCCGTGATAAATATAATCATCTCCGGTGCCCATATCGAAATAGATGATGTTGATACTGTACACTTTCTTGATCTGCTCGTATTTCAAGCCCTTCTCGATGTGCTCCGTGACGGCCTTGGAAGCGCCGAAGAGTATTCGTTCCAAGTAGTGCATTTCACGGGCTTGTTGGATTTCCACGATGATGATTTCATCCCGGGTGTTGCGCGCCTTTATGTCCACACGGTTCGTTTTTCCCCGCTCGTTATCCTTGTTGCTTTCGCTTTCCAGAATTTCCACAATGGTGATTTTTTCACCCAGAAGCACCGTCAGGAATCCTTCCAATATGTCAAAATTGGCCTTGTCGCGGAGCATATGCTTGGCCGCCCAGTCGAATCTGATATACTTTTCCATTGCTTTTTGATTTTGATTTTCAAGTCCGCAAAGATACCCTTTTTTTTCTTTATTTATCATATTGTTAGATTTTTTTGTTTATGTATTTTTAAAACGGCGGCAAAAATACAAAAAAAATCTTTATTTTTTATCGAAATCAAAATGATAAATAAAAATAAAGTTAAATTAACGTGGATTTGTTAATTTAACAGAGGGGCTAAGCTCCGTGGAGTCGTATTATCAAAAATATGATGAACTCGATGGCAATGATGCTGCACATCACCCACCAATGGGCAGGTTTTGTGTCGTGTCGGAAGGTGAAAATCTTGTTGCAGAAATAGTTCAAGAGGCCGACAGGTAAAGCCATCAACGCACTGGCCCAATAGTTATTCACCCCAACCTGCTCCAGCAATCCGATGCCAAAGATGTTAACAAAATAAGTGAGGGTGCAAACCATTATGAATTTGAATATCAGACGATTGTCCCCAACTTTGAAAACTAACTTCCCATAGGTTTTGAAATTAAACAACACGCTGATAATCGTGCCTAAAAATGCCGCGAGCACGAAAGGCTCTTTCAGCGGAGTGAACCCCAGCAAGAAACGCAGAAGGACGAAGACAATCCACCCGAATGCTGTGTTCAGCATTGCCACCAGCACAAACCGTATGAATTGTGGCGTGAGAAATTTCCCTATGAGATTTTTGAGGTTGTAAGACATTTTTTTACGAGGGCGCAAAAATATGAAAAAAAAATGTATTTTTGCCGCTCCATTTACAAACCGCGGGCAAGCACCTGTTTATCCCTTCTTCGGTGTTGCCTTTTTACCAATAAATAAAGATTATTGTATAACAAATTCCCCCATAATGTTTACAAGTGATAGTAATGAAAAGAAGCCAAAGCGGAAGAGAATAACCAAAAACAACGACATTCCAGTGGCAACTTCTAACCAAAACAAGAAAACTGTCAAAGTCAACATCCCGGAAAAAAGAATCGAAGACCTTTTCAAGACCTCCCAGGTTCCGGAGAAAGATATACCCCAATCCATTGAGATTCAAGAGCACATTGAAGAACCCGTTTTGTTCGCCAATCCGCTCCCCTTGGACGAGAAGCCCAAGCAGACACGCAAGCGCAAGCCCAAGACCGAGGCAACGCCCTCGACAGAAGTCCCTGTGCCGGAACCACCTGCCGACGTGGTGCCCGTGAAGCGCAAACGCGGCCGACCCAAAAAGAGCGAATCAGTAACCCCTAACCGCGAAAACACGACAGTTGGACAGGAACCTGCTATCCCTATTTTGGATCCGGAAGTCTTGCCCAAGAAAATCAATTCTGACTATACTTTTGAGGAGAAAGGCGATACGTCCAAAGACGTTAAAGCTGAAGAACCCGAAACTGAATTGCGGCCACAGGATGAAAAACGCCAATTGCACCGCAAGCGTCCCAAGGGAGAGCATTCGCAACCAGCCCCAGACCCCACCCCTGTCCCTGCCAAGAGTGAATTTGACACATTGTTGGAAGAGCAGACAGCACAATTGGCTGAATCCCAGTACGAAGGCACGGTGATGGCAGAGGGCGTGCTCGAAATCACCAGCGACAATTGTGGTTTCTTGCGCTCCTCCGACTATAACTACCTCACTTCGCCGGACGACATCTACGTGTCGCTTTCCCAAATCAAGCTTTTCGGCTTGAAAAACGGGGACACGGTCTATGGCGCCATCCGTCCACCCAAGAGCGGCGAGAAATATTTCCCGCTTACCAAGATCGACAAGATAAACGGCTGCAATCCTGACGACATCCGTGACCGTATCCCGTTCGACTACCTTACCCCGATGTTCCCTGACGAGAAAATCAACCTCACCGGGCATCCGGGCTGCAACCTGTCCACCCGCGTCATTGACCTTTTTGCCCCTATTGGCAAGGGCCAGCGCGGCCTTATCGTGGCCCAGCCCAAAACCGGTAAGACTGTCTTGCTGAAGGATATCGCCAATGCCATTGCTGCCAATCACCCTGAAATATACCTCATCATCCTGCTCATTGACGAGCGTCCCGAGGAGGTTACCGATATGCAGCGCAGCGTCAATGCGGAGGTCATCTCCTCCACATTCGACGAGCCCGCCGAGCGTCACGTCAAGATTGCCAATATGGTGCTGGAGAAGGCCAAGCGTATGGTCGAGTGTGGCCACGACGTGTGCATCCTTCTCGACTCCATCACCCGTCTGGCGCGTGCCTTCAACACAATGGCGCCCGCTTCCGGCAAGGTGCTCTCCGGCGGTGTGGAGGCCAACGCCCTCCAAAAGCCCAAACGTTTCTTCGGCGCGGCCCGTAACGTGGAAAACGGCGGCTCCCTCACCATCATCTCCACTGCCCTCATCGAAACCGGATCCAGAATGGACGAGGTTATCTTCGAGGAATTCAAGGGTACTGGCAATATGGAACTCCAACTCGACCGCAAACTCTCCAACAAGCGCGTCTATCCCGCTGTCGATCTGATGGCCTCCAGCACGCGCCGCGATGACCTGCTGCAGAAGAAGGAAGTGCTCCAGAAAATGTGGATCCTCCGCAACCACCTCGCCGATATGAACACCATAGAAGCGATGACCTTCCTCAAAGAGAAGATGGAACGCACGCGCAACAACGAGGAGTTCCTGGCCTCTATGAATGGATAGCCCCCTGTGAATATGGGATTTTTTCGTGCCGAAAAACTGGTCGCGGTATTCTATAAAATCCTATCTTTGCAACTGCTATGTTGAAAAGAATATCGATTATATTTTTTGTCTTCTTCCTGTGCATCAGCTTCTTGAAAGCCGACTGCTTTTTACGGAAAGATTCATCTGGCGGATTTCTCGTCCCCTTTTCCATCAAAAACCTGACCACGGCCATTCCCGACATCGGGAATGCCAACGACCGTGATGTGCTGATCGACTCGCTCACGCTCTTCGCCGACAATCTCGGCAAGCGGCTTAATGGCACCATTTTGATAGCACGCCACGACACTATTTTGGTAGAAAAGGCGTACGGATACCTCCATCTCTACCGCAGCCACGACGGCTACGGATGGATGCCGGCCTCGGAACTTGAGAAACGCCGTCTCCAGCCATCCAACGCGATGACCTCCAACAGCATCTTCGAATTGGCCTCCGTGTCGAAACAGTTCACCGCCGCCGCCATCCTCAAGCTCTGCAGCGAGGAAAGAATGAGCCTGTCAGACACCCTTGGGCAATATTTTCCCGGCATCCCTTACAAGGAGGTCACGGTGCGCCAGCTGCTCACCCATACTTCCGGCCTGCCCGAATATTTCAATTTCGAATACAAGATTTACGATACGGCCACCTTCATCACCAACGATGACTTGGTGCGCATCCTGGTCAAAACGAAACCCCAGCGGATGTTCTTGTCCGGACAAGGGTACAAATACTGCAACACCAACTACGCTTTGTTGGCCTCCATCGTATCCATAGTGTCCGGAGAGTCATTTGAACAATATGTGCGCGACCACCTTTGGAAACCGGCGGGGATGAAGAACACCTTTTTCTTCACGGAGTTGGTAGGACTCTATCCTGGCGGCGAGCAACCCGAATGCGCCGTCCGCAAAGGCCAGGACTATGTCAACGTGAAACCCCTCGAGGGGGTGACGACCTTGCCGCTCACGCGAGGGCATTGGAGAACCGGGAACTTGGCCCTCTACGACCGTCTCAACGGCATCCTTGGCGACAAGGGTGTCTTCACCAACGCCGAAGACCTCGTACGCTGGACAAATGTCTATTTTATGGAATACCAGATTCTTACGAAAGACTGGATTGACGAGGCCACCCGCTGCCAGAACAAACTTCCCAACGGCACGGTTCCCCGCGATATGTACGGCTATGGCGTCCATCTCGAGGAGAGTCCCGAGCACGGGCTCATCGTCTATCACGGCGGCCTCTGGAACGGCTACCATAACCTCTGGGCCTACCGCCCGTCAGACGGATTGATCATTATCTTCCTCAGCAACCTTTATAACTCCTCCCATTCAGGACAGAGCAACGAGTTGCTGAATATATATGACAGGCAGTCCCTATAACCATCGGAACCATAAGGACAACAAACTATGATTGAACTGAATACAAACTACCACACACACAGTCTCTACTGCGACGGAAAAGAACCTCTTTCGGCATTCGTGACCGCAGCTGAGAAACTGCATTACACCCAATTGGGATTCTCCTCCCACGCCCCTGTCCCCTTTGAAAACGACTTTGGAATCAAGGAGGAGGAGATTGATACCTATTGTCAGGAAATTGACGAACTGCAACAACATACGCCCGTTACGCTGCTCAAGTCGCTGGAATGCGACTTCATCCCCGGACAGTCCAAGTCTTTCGATGCATTCCGCGAGGAGCATCACTTGGATTATATCATCGGTGGGGTGCACCTCGTGTTACCCCCTCACGGCGAAGGTCTCTGGTTTATCGACGGTTCCAAGCGCGAGATTTACGACGAAGGTCTTGACCGTTTGTTCGGACACAATATCCGCCAGGCTGTCACCTGTTTCTGGGAGCAGACCTTCGAGATGATTGAGACAGAGCATTTTGAGATTATCGCCCATTTTGACAAAATCAAGATGCACAACCAGCATCGTTTCTTCGAGGACGACGAGCCCTGGTTCCAAGTTCTGGCCGACAAAGCGCTGCAACTCATCAAGCAACACGACCTGATTATCGAGGTCAACACCCGCGGCCTTTACAAGAAGCGTTGCGATGCCTTCTATCCCTCCACCACTCTGTTGCAAAAAGCCCGGAAGTTGGACATTCCCGTTATCATCAGCAGCGACGCGCACAAATCGGAGGACCTCGGCCAGTTCTGTCCAGAGGCCCGCGACGAGCTGATGCGCTGCGGCTTTGACCATCTTGCCACCTTCGACACGACTACCCGCCGTTTCCAATACTGAACCCCCTAAAACACATCACGATGAACCTGCGCTCCACTCCCAATATCTGGTTCCGGTACCTGCTTACCACGCTCTCGCCCCGTTGGAACGTGCGTTTTCTCTATCGCCATTGCCATCACAAAAAGCTGAACCTTGACCATCCGCAAACGATGGACGAGAAGTTGCAGTGGCTGAAGATTCATTATTACGATCAGGATCTTGTGAAGCAATGCGCTGATAAGTACCGCGTGCGTGAGTATGTGGAGGCGTGCGGCCTTGGGCACATCCTTAACCCGTTGCTGGGAAAATACCATTCCGCCAGTGAGATACCCTGGGAAAAGCTGCCAGAGAAGTTCGTGCTGAAATGGAATTTCGGCTGTGGCGGTAATGTCATTTGCCCCGACAAAAGCCGGCTCGACATCCCTGCCGCCGTGCGCGACCTGAACCGTTTCGGCAAAATCAAGTTCCATCTCCTCGCCGCCGAGCCCCAGTACGATATTGATGAAAAACTCATCCTGTGCGAACAGTTCATAGAGACCGATGACGGGCACGCCCCGGTGGATTACAAGTTCTACTGTTTCAACGGGAAAGCCGAGTATGTGCTCTGTTGCTACGGGCGTGGTGAAAACGAGCGCCCTTCGTTCTATTTCTTCAACCGCCAATGGGAACTGCAGCGGCTCAACAAACAGGGACTCGAGGCACCGGAAGGCTTTACGCTTCCCAAACCTGACGGCATCGACCAACTTTTCGACTATGCGGAAACGCTGTCGAAGCCTTTCCCCTTTGTGCGCGCCGATTTCTACCTCGAAAATGGCAAGCCCTACTTCGGCGAGCTGACTTTTACCCCGAGTGGCGGCTTCGACAACGGCCGGCTGCCCTCCACCGATTTGCTTTTTGGACAAATGATCACCCTGCCGGAAACACACTAATACCCTATTCCTTTTGACACTATGAAACAGACCATCGCCAAATACTTGCTCTTTCTTACCCTCACGCTGGTAGCGGCTTCCTATTTGCCCTGGATTTACCTCACCAAGGTCTATTATATCCTTCGCTATGCGATTATGGGGAGTATGGCCCTATCCGTTATCCTCACCTTTTCGGTGGAAAAATATTTCTCAGCCCGTTTTATGCGGCTGTTTGCCCTTACCATAGTCATCGTTCTTGCCGAATTTGTCATCTTCCATTTCACAGGCCATCGGTTCCGGCCTTCCGACCTTACCCAATTGGTGATTGCTTTCCTTTGTGTGGGCATCGGAATCTCCTTGGACAGCGACTTGAAAACGTGGGCCAACATCTGCTATTTTTACACCTTGGGGCTCATCGTGATGGGTGTTCTCAACTGCTTCTATTGGGCTGGCGGCCTTTATATTCCGGAGTATTATATGTTCAACGAAGGCAAGAACCAGGTAGGCGGAATGCTGGCCATTGCGGGTATCGCTTGCCTCTTTTTCGGCATCAAGCTCAAGGAACAAAGGACCCACTTTCTGGTACTGTTCATCCTCACGATGCTGGTACTACTGCTTATCCGCGCCCGTTCCGACTTCTTTGCCCTGTTGGTCTGCGCCGCATTCATTACTATTAAGGACAGCAATTGGCGCATCGACCTGAAGACGGTCATCACGCTCCTCTGCTTCTGTCTGATTGGCTATATTCTCTACACAGCTTTCCTCAGTGAGGAGCTGCACACCTTTATGTTGGGCGGAAAATCCTCGCAGAACCTGGATGTGGTCACATCCAACAGGTGGGCCCGCGACAAGCAGGGGCTGGAATACATCTTCAATGACTCTGTTGTGGGTGAGCAGGAATCCTCTTCGGGCATTCTGCTCATACACAATTATATATTGCTCCGTCTGGTGCGTTATGGCATTTGGTCGTTCGCCTTGGTGGGCTTTTACCTCTACTTTGGCATCACCACCGTGGTGGCCCTGTTCCGTTCTCGCAAGACCGACTTGCAGGATGTGGGCTATGTGGCCTGTGCTTTGCCGCTCATTGTCAGTTTTGTGGAGCCCAACTTCCCGTATGGTCCGGGGTCGGTGCAAATGATGGCCTTCCTGCTGCTCGGTGTCACGTTGCGTAGCCGCCAGCAATGCGAGCGGCACGCCATTCTTGCCGACGACGGGCAACCTCACCAAGTGCTGCACATCTGCAATGACTTCCCCAACAGCACTGTGCACGCCGAACTGTACCGGCATTTGGACCGGGCCGGCGTGGAGCAGGTGGTCTATTCGCCCATCCGTGACCCGAAACTGGAGGGCGGGAATGCCTTTGAAGGAGCGCACACTCGCATCGTCTATTCCTGCATTCTGAGGCCTTTGCACCGTGTTTTCTTCAACCACAAGATAGATGTCATTGTCAAGGACCTTGGCAAGAAGGTGGACCTTACGCACATTCGTTATGCACACGCCACCAACCTGTTCAGCGACGGGGCCGTGGCCTTGCGCCTCAAACAGCGTTATGGGATTCCCTATATCGTGGCGGTGCGCAACAGCGACGTCAACGCCTTTTTGCGGTATATGCCCCATCTGTGGTGGGTGCACCGCGCCGTCATCCGCGAGGCCGACCAGGTGATCTTCATTACCCCCGCTTTGCACCGTCGCCTGGAGAATCATTGGACCCTTTGTGGGATGAAATCGTGCCTGCAGCAGAAAAGCCAGATCATCCCCAATGGCGTCAACCCGTACTGGCTTGACCATCTGCAGGCTACGCCATCCGCCGCCGCGCCGGGCCGTCTCCTCTACGTGGGTCTTTTCGACGACAACAAGAATGTGCTGCGCCTGATGCAGGCGGTGTTGCAACTACAGCAGCAAATGCCCGACGTCCATCTCGACCTGGTTGGCGGCGGAGGCAACCGAGAGAGAGAGGTGCTGGACCTCGTGCAGCAGCATCCTGGCACTTTCCGGTATCTCGGCAAAGTGTATGACAAGGAGAAATTGCAACACATCTACGCCGAGAACCGCGTCTTTGCGATGCCCTCGTTGCACGAAACCTTCGGACTGGTGTATGTGGAAGCCCTGTCGCAAGGACTCTCCCTGCTTTACACCAAAGGGGAGGGTATTGACGGACTTTTCGAAGAGAAGGTGGGGGAAGCCGTCACGCCCACCGACGTGAACGGAATTGCCGAGGCCCTGTGGCTATTGCTCACCCAACCGGAGCAGTATCAACGGCCCGCGACCTTTGCCCGCTTCAACTGGGAGGAGATTGCAGAAAAATATCAGAAAATTTATGACATCCCCTCGATATGTTAACCGTCATTTGTCCTATTTACAACGAAGAGCAATACATTGTGGAATGTATGGGGTCCATCCTGCGCCAGGACTATCCGAAGGATGAGTTGGAGGTCATTTTTGTGGACGGAATGAGCACGGATGGCACGCGTACATTGGTGGCCGATTATGCAGCAAAATACCCGTTCATCCATCTTTTGGACAATCCGAAGCGCATTGTGCCCACGGCCCTCAACACCGCCATACGTGTCGCCAAGGGCGACCTGGTGGCCCGTATCGACGCGCACGCGAAGTATCCCGACAACTATCTGAGCGTGTTGGCCAAGAAGTTACAGACGCTCGAGGCTGACAATGTGGGGGGCGTGTGCCGCACCCTGCCCGCCAAGGAGACTCCGCTGTGCCAGGCCATCGCCGCCGCCCTCAGCTCTCCCTTCGGGATGGGCAACTCCTATTTCCGCATCGGTGCTGACCGCGACCGGCAGGTGGATACAGTGCCTTTTGGTTTCTTCCACCGCTCACTGTTTGACCGCATCGGGATGTTCGATGAAGAACTTATCCGCAACCAGGATGACGAGTTCAACGGGCGCATCATCCGGGAAGGAGGGAAGATATTTCTGGTTCCCGAGGTGGTCATCGACTACTTCGCACGCGACACCATCGGGAAAGTGTCCAGAATGTTTTACCAGTATGGCTTATTCAAACCATTGGTTAACAGCAAATTGGGGAAACCTGCCACGGTGCGGCAGTTTTTCCCGTTGGCGTTTGTGTTAGCTTTGATAGTGGGAGCAGGGCTCTGTTTTGTGCATCGGTTTTTCCGGTGGCTGTACATAGCGATGTTGGGATTATATCTTCTGCTGGCCCTTTGGTTCGGGAAGAAGTTGGCCAAGAATTGGCGCGTGCTCCTGTGGATGCCTATTGTCTTTTTTGTGGTGCACATCAGTTACGGATGGGGGTACTTGCGCGGGTTGTGCAAGCTTGTCGCCAAGCGCGGATTCCAGGCCCAAGCTAACCGGTAGTGTAAGATACCTTATTATTACTTTAGTCACGATTATATGTTCGAGGTCAGCCTTCTAAACACAACTCGCTCCTTAATTGTGTTTACTTTTAACAATTAACACATAATTTCATACTATTTAATATTTTAATAAATTAGCGTCTGATTTTTTTGTATTTTTGCCGCCGGTTAAAAAAATTATAAATAAAAAAATCTGACGTTGTGATGAAAAAAGAAAAAAAAGGGTATCTTTGCGGACCCAAAAATCAAACCCGCAAAAATATGGAAAGCTACATCCGTTTCGACTGGGCCGCCAAGTATATGCTTCGTGACAAGGCCAATTTTGACATATTGGAAGGATTCCTCACGGTTGTCCTTGGGGAGCCCGTTACCGTAGTGGAAATACTGGAGAGCGAGAGCAATGCCGACCACGAACTGGGCAAGGTCAATCGTGTGGACATCAAGGCTCGCACCACGCGCAATGAGATTATACTGGTGGAGGTGCAGCAGACGCGCCAGGTGCACTATTTGGAGCGAATGGTCTTCGGAGCATCCAAAGCGGTGGTCGAGCACGTGAAGAAGGGGGAGGAATATGAGACGGTCAAGAAGGTGTATAGCATTAACATCGTCTATTTCGACCTGGGGGTGGGGGAGGACTATTTTTATCACGGTGAAACTGTCTTCAGTGGTGTCAACACGCACGACATTTTGAAGGTGAACAAGCACGAGCGCGATCTTATCGGGATGGAGCCTTACAACAATATCTTTCCCGAGTACTATATTCTCAGAGTCAAGGCCTTCAACAAGAGGGTGGCCGAGAATCCGCTGGAGGAGTGGATGGACTACTTCCGCAACGCCCACATCAAGGATGGCACCACAGCACCGGGGCTTGCGGCGGCCCGGACGAAACTCATCTATATGATGATGACAGAGAAGGAACGGCGCCAGTACGACCGGCATTTCGACGACCTCTTTTGTTATCAGGACGAGTTGTTGGCCGCCGTGCGCGAAGGGCGCGCTGAAGGCATCGAGATGGGGCTGAAGGAGGGTCATCAAATAGGTTTGAAAGAGGGCCGTGAGGAAGGGAAGAAAACTGCCGCTACGGAAATCGCCGCCAAAATGAAGAACAACGGTATCCCCCACACCCTAATTACAGAATTGACAGGACTTTCTGTGAAAGAAATAGAAAAACTCAACTGAATCGATATGAGTTTTTTTGTAATTTGATTTGTATTGAGCTGGGAAAACAACGAGGGGAACTTTAGAGGATAAGCACTGCGCCCTTGAGCAACTCCATAGCTCCATCCGTTCCACGATATCGAATTGAATAATTAAAGAACGAGTTCTGTGGGGCCGATCGTTCATTGTCAGGTCGCCATCTGAACATTGGATCTTTTGACATAAACACCAACTCGCCCCACCGATTGTAGATGCGAATCTCAAAATCGCGAATTGAGGCGGGGTCGGGACAATAGATTTGAAAATAATCATTCAACCCGTCCTTGTTGGTGAAAGATATTGCATTGGGAACAAAGATGTTAAATGTACAAGCAGAAACAGTGTATGGCACAGAGAAACTACATTCCCCTTGCGTTGCCGTAACCGTATAATGACCCGATTGCATCACTTCTACGGATTGCGTGGTCGCTCCCGTACTCCAAACATACGCTTCCATCGCAGGCTGAACCTCCAATGAGATACGATACTCCTCGCAGAAATCCACCCCTCCGTCTTCAATCCTGAATTGAGGCAATGGCAATGTTTTAAGGGATAGTCGAATTAAACTGTCACATCCATTTGCCCCGATTGTATGCCGGTCGAAAATATGATTGCCTGCATAGTTCGTTTGTGTCTGTGTCAATGAGAATCCATAGTTTTCGTAGGGCATTCCCATACAGACACTGTCGCTGAGAAACAGGGTGTCGCAAGGCTCCACAAAGCAACTGTCGGCGGCAATGTGGATGGATTCAGAATAGAAGGAACAAAGCCCGTCTAGCAATCCCGTCTCCGCCACTTGAATTCTATAAAACCCCACATTGGCCCGGGACATACTTTGTATGGAATACTGGAGATGGCCGCTGTTGGGCAAGTCCTGCCAATTGACACCGTCAGGAGAATACTGCCATTCATATTCCAATGTTGCATCGGCTGGGATGGAATGACGCACAAACAGGGCAGAAAGAGTCACTGGTTCGCCAAGGCAAAATGTCGTGTCTGCCGACGGATTCAGAATAAGAGCTTCGCCGCCACAATAAGTGACTTTAATGTCATCTATGGCCCAGTCATTGCCAATATTGTCAACGTTTTTGTTGATAATGCGAAAAATCACATCGTGAACGTTGTTGGGCAAAGAATATGAAAATCCATATTGGTGCCAAATCAACGGATTATTGCGGGGCACATCAACAATATGGCTGCGTACAAGCAGGGAACTGTCGTCGGAGTTGATGAGCTGCATCTCAAAAGCGGGGTGTGCGTAATTACGCTGCAGGTCGGTGGCCCACAGGCTGAAATTGAGCCGTGCATTGTCACACAAGCCGTTTATGGGTATTTCATATAGTATGGCGTTCATTTGATTGGGTCCAGGATCGAGGTACATAAAGTATCCGATGTCAGGGTCGCCAAGATGGGAATGGTCATAGTTTGGTTGAACAGCCCAGGTCTCAGAACATTTCTTAACTAGGCAGTAATGGCCGGAAGAGGTGGATGTCCCGCTGAAAAGCAGATCAGAGTGCCCGCCGACAATATCTGTGGGGGAGATCCAAGGGTCGGAGACGCTGTTGCCCCCGAAATCTTGATGATAGAGAACCCTACCCTCGCAGTCGCCGTCCAAGGTGTCACCACAAAGGGTGGTGAGAAGGATCGGGATTTGGAGTCTGTCGCCGAAAGCATTGGCAGCGAACAATTGGGCATAGACATATTGCACGGAATCCTGGTTTTTCGTCACAGTATAGGATGTGCCAGTGTGTATGATGTTGTTGCCGGTGGCGTCGGCATACCAGTTGACGTTATAGTCGCCGATGGATGTGATGTGAATGGTGATATTCTCACCTGCACAGGCTACATAGGTGGCGACATCGGAAGCAATATAACGCTGATAGTCGCTGAAGAAACCGTAGCTGCACCCTCCCGCAGTGCCTCCCTCGAAAACCCCGAGATGGAAAGGCGCCGGATTGCGTACGACAGCTGTCTGGTTGGCATCTACCACTGAAGTGGGGATGTCAAGGGAGGCATACACCCACCCGCCGTTAGTGCCCGCCACGGGATGGAAGTCAGAGGCTTGGATGGCGGTACTGCTGCCATTGAGCGTGAAATTGCCCTCCGTGCCAGCGCGTGCGATGAGGTTAAATGTCATCTGTCGGCTTGAGCCCGTGCTCCTCTTGTAGCTGACCTGCGTGGACCCTGTGTTCTGTACGGACGGCAGCACGGCACTCCCAAACTCGTGCCCCAGACCTGTCAGCTGGAACGCATACACGGGACGGTCGCTTGTAATATAGAGCGTGCTGCTATTGGCTCCGAACCCAATCGGGTGCGTTTGTCCCGCATTGAGGGTCGTCACCGCGGTTGTCAAGCCGTTCACATAGATGTGCGTGTTGTTCTCGGTGGCAGTCACATATACTTTGTCGGCCTGCTGGTAGAGTTCGCCCTTGATAGCCACGAACTCAAGGCCTGCCTGCTCGACGGGTACGGTCTGGTCGCCCACCAAGTCCTGCCCGCCCGAGGGATGGTCCAGCAGGTCGTCGCTCACCGTCACCGCGATGGGTTGTGACGAGGTGATGGTGCTGCCCACGAAGTGGTTGGCAGGCTGTCGCCCGACGGCTGCGTAACAGTAGGTCTGGCCCTTGTTGAGCGTGACGGAGAAGGGCACGCCCGCCGCGTGTCCCTCTATTGCGACCCGCGGCGTGAACGTCACCACAGTGTTGTTTTGCGTGGCCACGACGTCCACGCGGTTCAGAGGTGTGGGCTGGTAGGTGTCGCCGTTCATATACTCGTTCTGTCCAGGCACGAAGAAGTTGGTGCCCAAGGCATTGCGATCTTTCAGGGCATACACTTCCGGTGTCAATCCTGTCATACAGACCTCGTAATATGCGTTGACGGGATGAGTGCTGGATATGTGCAGCCCCTTGTTGAGCACGGTGTTGGCCGGGGCATTCTCAATGTCGGCGATATGGCTGGTCAGGTCCACGGTCGCGCTGCCGTTGGCAGGCACGTTTTGTTGGATAGGGGTGAAGGCGGGGTTGGCAGGTTGGGTGATGGTCACCGTGGCTGATACGTTGCCGGGCGTGGAGAACACCAGTTTGATGGGGCGGTCAAAATTCGTCGGATTGTTCCACTGGCACACCTCCGGCGCCACGAACCAGAACGAAGTGTCCAACTGGGCGTAACAGGCAAAAAGGGAAACCAGCCACAAGAGCGTGGCAACAAGGCGTTTGGTGCCAATAGTCCGACCGTGATGAGACCTTTCGTTCATATTCCCCAATTCGTTTATTCGCGGCAAAGATAATGATATTTTTTTTATTTTTGCAACTTCGAAAAAGTATGTTTTGTATTTGATTTGTGATTTAATTTTTTAAAGAATGGATATCAAAGAACTCGATGTAAACATTAAGAAGAATCTTCATAACAATCATCCTTGGGAATACGCAAGAGCCAAAGTTGTAATGCATTTACTTAAACGACATCTGTTTGAGAAAGGCAAAACAGATTCTGTGATCGATATAGGTTGTGGAGATATTTTTTTCTTGGATCAATTCTGCAAAAAGCACACGGTGACTACAGCGGTAGCAGTGGACACTGCTTTTGATGATGCACTTATTTCACAAATGAGGCTCAAGAACCAAGACATCGTATTTGTTGATGACGTTAGTAAGGTCGATTTACAAGGTAAAAAGGCAGACGTAGTTTTCTTAATGGATGTATTGGAACACATTGAGAAAGATGCTGAATTCCTGAAAAGCATAGCATCCTCTGATTTTGTAGGACCAGATACGATATTTATGATAACCGTCCCTGCTTACAACGGATTGTTCAGTTCTCACGATAAATTTGTGGGGCATTACAGACGATACACCCAAAAGATGCTCCAAAAAACAATTGTTGCAGCCGGCTTGCAAAAATTGGACAATGGATATTTCTTTACAACTCTCATAGTGGCGCGAGCAATACAAAAGATGCTTGAGAAAATCAAAGGAGCCCCTCTGACAGAACCTAAAGGGGCTGGCGGATGGAATGGGGGCGCTTTCGTTTCCAAGGTGTATGAGTTGTTCTTACTCTGTGATTTCTATTTTTTCAGATTGTTTAGATGGATCGGAATCCGTATGCCGGGTCTTTCAGCCTATACAATCTGTAAATTATAATCACTTTGCTAGATATTATTATTCCATACAAAACAAATAGATATGTTATTAAGTGTTATTATCCCTTGTTATAACGAGGAATTGGTTGTCCAAGAGACATATAAACGGCTATCAGAAGTTATGGGTAGAACTGGGATGGACTATGAACTTGTTTTCATAAATGACGGCAGTCAGGACCAAACGTTCCCGATGCTCTGTCGTTTGGCGCAAGAGGACCGTGCGGTCAAGATTTTGAACTTTTCGCGAAATTTTGGACACCAATGTGCAGTGACGGCTGGTATCAACAACTGCAACGGGGATTTGGCCGTGATAATCGATGCGGATCTGCAAGATCCTCCCGAGGTGATTTTGGATATGCTTGACATTCAGAAAAGAGAAAATGCCAATGTGGTTTATGGTGTGCGGAAAAAAAGAGAGGGAGAAAGTAAGTTCAAACTCATCACTGCTAAATACTTCTATCGTACCCTAAACAAACTTTCTGATGTCCAATTTCCTGTGGACACTGGCGATTTCCGACTCATTGACAGGAAAATCATTGAGGAATTCAACAGATTACACGAGAAAAACAAATATATTAGAGGCTTGATAAGCTGGATGGGTTATAAACAGGTCCCTTGCTATTATGAGCGGAAAGAGCGTTTCGCAGGGGAGACTAAATATCCATTGAAGAAGATGCTCAAATTCGCCTCCACAGGTTTGTTGTCCTTCTCCAAAAAGCCCCTTAAAATTGCTTTGTGGACTGGTTTGGTATCTGTGCTCATTGGTTTGATATATGCGTTAACTATCCTGATACTCAAAATCGTACATCCGGCTTTCTTTGTTACAGGATGGACTTCCATCGTTTTTATTGTCATCTTTTTTGGAGGTATCCAACTGCTCACCATCGGGATTCTTGGAGAATATATCGGTAACTTGTTTGATGAGGCAAAAGACCGTCCCGAATATATCATCAATAATAAGATTAATTTTTAATTAGCCCTAATGAAAGAGTTTTTTCTGAAAAATAAAAAAAACATTTGGTTTTGGTTGTTCGTAATCATAACGGTCGCCACTTTGTTTATACTGCCTTTAATGAGTCTTGATGCCGGGAACAGCGGTGACGAGGATGGATTCCAGTGGCCATACGCAGAACAAATCTATAATTATTATGCCACAGGTGGCAAAGACACCACTTGCCTTCAAAATGAAGATATGGGAATGCACGGTGGTTTTTTTGATCAATTCACCTATGCTCTCACCCAATGGTTTGACGTTGATAATTACAGCCAATTAAGACATATTTGCAATTCCATTTTTGGATGGATATGTGTGTTGTTTGCAGGCTTGTTGGCTTATAAGCTGGGGGGATGGAGGGCAGGTGTGTTCACTCTGCTATTGCTCTTTTTCTCGCCGAGATTCCTAGGACACTCTTTTAATAATCCTAAGGATCTAGTATATGCCTCTATGATGATGGCGGGCCTATATTATGTTTTTAGTTTTATCAAAGAATATCCGCAACCGAAAATATCCACATCGATTAAGATAGCGGTCTTCGCCGCACTGGCTATTGTCTCCCGTTTTGCCGGTTTTTTGCTGTTCGCTTATCTGGTGCTATTCCTTATTATATATCATATAATAATCAATAAAAAGCAGAGTTTATCTAAAAGTAATGTCAAACTTATTGGAAAATACGCATTGTTTGTCATCGCTATCGGGTTAGTTACATTTGGACTTTGTATTGCGTTATGGCCCTATATAATGTCTTCACCAATAAAAACCATGGTGAAGATCTTTACGGGGATGTCTCATTTCAGTGTCTCTCTCCGCCAGCTCTTCGAGGGCACGATGCAGTGGTCCGACTACCTGCCGTGGTACTATACCCCCAAATATATCCTTATTACCATCCCCATCGCGGTCATTCTGGGCGTCATCCTCTTCTTCGTCTTCTGCTGGCGCAAGAAAGAAGACCGTTTCTGGGCATTCTTCCTCTTCTTCACCTTCTTCTTCCCTGTGTTCTGGATTGTGTTCACCAAGGCCAACGTCTATGGCGGCTGGCGCCACGCTATGTTCGCTTACCCGCCTATGGTGGTCGCCGCCGGCTGGGGCTTCGATACGCTGGTGAAATGGGTGGAGGCAAAATTGGGAATTATGAATGAAGAATTGAGAATGGAGAATGGGGATGCAAATGATGGTGGAGATGGAGCGCGCCCCGTCTCTACGAAGGGCATCATCGTCAATGTTGCCAGCGTGGTGATATTGCTGGCGCTGCTCATCGGCCCCATCCGCCATATCATCGCCAACCACCCCTACGAATACGTCTATTTCAACGAGCTGGCAGGCGGCACCAAGAAGGCCCTCGGCCAATATGAGCTCGACTACTACTACCACTCCACGCGTGCGGCTTCCGAATGGGTCATTGCCAATGCCGAGCCCAAAGCCGACGGCTCCAAAATCCGGGTTGGCACTTGGCACACCGCCTCCGTCAACTATTTCTTCCGCCACGACACCGCCCGCTTCCAGCCCACCTTCATCCGCTGGTACGAGAAGGAGAACTCCGACTGGGACTATGCCATCTTCACTGTCACCGGCATTGCGCCCGAATATCTCCGTAGCCCCTATTTCCCGCCAAAGAACACGGTCAAGACCATCGATGTGGACGGCGTGCCCATCTGTATCATCCTTAAACGCCAAGACAAAAATGATTTCCTGGCCGCGCAGATGAAGAACGACAATACCAAACTCGACTCCGCCATCGCGCTGTATCAGCAGGCCCTTGCCGTGGATCCCGACAATATCGGCGCCCTCCTCGGAATCGGTGAGTGCTATGTGCGCACCAATCGTCCCGACAGCGCCCTCCTCTACCTCGACCGCTATCACAAGATTGACCCCGAAGCAGAAATGGCCAACTATATGCGGGCGTATGCGTATGTGTATAAGCAAGATGCCAAAACCGCCCTCGATATTCTTCTTGATATCGAGGAGCAGAATCCTAAATATGCCGGCGCTTACCAGCTTGCCATCCAACTCTATCTGCAGCAAAAAGACTTTGTCAATGCCAAGAAGCAGTTTGTGAAGGTGATGGATGTGGATCGCTTCGACGAATCCTTTGTGCAGCTCTGGCTCCAGTACAACCAAATGCAGAACATTGACCAGAATACGGCCTACAGGCAACTGTACAAGTCAATGGCCAAGAGTTTCGAGAAGCGCGGCAAGAAAGAGGAGGCGGCACGCTTCCGTGAACTGGCAGGAATAAAAAGCAAATAATGATGAGATACAAGAGCGGCTTTGACGGCCGCTCTTTTTATTTAGGGAACAGGCCAAACACGGCGGTGCCGCTGCCGCTCATTGCGGCATAGGCAGCGCCCTTCCGGTACATTCCAGCCTTCAGTTCCGCCAATTCAGGATGCCGTTGGAAAATGCTCTCTTCAAAGTCGTTGCGCAGTTTTCCGTCCCACTCTTCCACGGGCAGGCGCATGATGTCACGCACGTTGAGCTCGGGCACGCGCGGCGTGATGCCGGCATACGCCTCTTTGGTGGAAACGGAGATGTCGGGCTTCACGATTTCAAGGCGGTAGCCGGAAAGGTCGAGCGCAATGGGAGTGAGAATTTCCCCTCGCCCAGTAGCGTACATCGGGACATTGTCGATGAAAAAGGGCACATCGCTGCCCAGTTGGGCGGCGTACTGCTTGAGGCGGGCGTTGTCGAGCGGCAACGAAAAGGCCTCCGTCAGCATCTTGAGCGTGAAGGCAGCGTCGGCCGAGCCTCCGCCCAGGCCCGCGCCGATGGGAATGCCTTTCTCCAATACCAATTGCCCGCCACGAATGCCGTAATCGCGTTGCAGCAAACGGAAGGCCCTCACGCAGAGGTTGTCGCAGTCGGCGCCAGTGTCCCACGGACTGCGACACTCAAACACCAGTTCCTCCCCGCCCGGCTCGAAAATGAGCCTGTCGGTATAGAAATCGGTCGGAAAAAAAACGGTCTCCAGGTCGTGGTAACCGTCCTGGCGCTTGCGGATGATGTTCAGTCCGAGGTTGATTTTGCAATTAACGGGAGTGGTGATCATATTGACGATTTGCGATTTACGATTTGCGATTTACGATTTGCGATTTACGGGGTTCCTCCTCACGGTTCCATAGTCTCCTCCTCACGGCACCACACTGCGCTTCGCTTGTGTGGGGTTCCTCCTCACGGCACCACACTGCGCTCCTTCGTCGCTTGTGTGGGGTTACTGGAATTTTGTCCCTTCGGGACTGCTCAAGGAAAGTCTTAAGTCTAAAGTCCTACGTCTATAATTCTACAATTTCAACGTATCAAAGTTCTTTCCGAACACATTGGACGTTTTGGTGATGGTGACGAAAGCGGAGCTGTCGATTTCCTTGATGATGCGGCTCACGCGCACCTTGTCGGTGCGGTGGGCGATGATGAGGAGCACGTCGTTTTCGTGTCGGTCGTAGGCCCCGTATCCTTTGAGGAAGGTGGCGCCACGGTGCAGTTCCTGGTTGATGCGCTGCGAGATTTCATCGTTTTTCTTGGAGAAAATCATAAACTGATAAGTTTGGTGGAAACCGTCAATGACGCTGTCGGCCACCAACATACTGACGAAGAGCACCACAAAGCTGTACACCAGTCGCTGCACGTCCATCAGGATGAAGAAGGAGGAGCCGACAATGAGGAGGTTGCACATCATATTCACCTTGCCGTAGGAGATGTTGCGGTATTTGCCCACCATCAGGGCGATGATGTCCAGGCCGCCGGTGTTGCCGCCCCAGTTGATGGAGATGCCGGCTCCCAGGGCGCCGAGCGACGCTCCGATGATGACGCTCATAAACATATCGTCCAGGATAGGTTGCGTGAAAATGCGTTGCCCGATGTAGAAGAAGACGGACATAATCAGGGTGCATATCAAGGAGTTGATGCAGAATTTGGGCCCCAGCACCTTCCAGGCGATGGCGATGAGGATGGCATTGAGCACGAAAGTGGTGAAGCCGATGGGGATTTTCGTGGCGAAATAGAGGATGGAGGCAATGCCGGCCACACCGCCGCCAGTGACTTCATAAGGAGTCATAAATGCGGACCATCCGAACACAAAAATACCCAAACCGATAGTGATAAAAAGATAGTTTTTGGCCTCATTGAGGATTTCTTTGAATGTGATCTTCATTGAATGATATTTTTATTATATTGATAATCAGTTTTGTAATAATAATCTGTTGTAAAAAAACGCTGCAAAAGTAAAAATTTTTTTCGGGTGATGAAAGTATTGAAAAAAAATGTATTTTTGCAGCCGTTAATCCAAGCGGTTAACGAACCGCTTCCTTAGCTCAGTTGGTTAGAGCATCTGACTGTTAATCAGAGGGTCCAAGGTTCAAGTCCTTGAGGGAGCGCAAAACGAAAGCACCGATTCAGTCGGTGCTTTTTGTTTTTATAACCTCGAAAAGTCTGTTTTTCCGCTACCGGTGCTCCTGCTCGAACACCCATTGCGCGTTGTCGTGCAGACATTGCTCGATGCTGATGCCCTTCTCCTTGGCTTGCCGCACCACCTTGTCGTACCATTCCGGCGAGGCCTTGATCCGGACGATGATGCCCTGGATGGTCTCCTCTGCGTCATAGCCGGGACCGTCCTCCAACGCACGCTCCACGGTGTTGAGGAATCCGAAGAAATAGTCATAGGCGTGCATATCCGTGAAAATCAGCAATATCACATCCGCCTGTGTGATGATTTCGTAGCGATGTAACAGAGGTATCTTCCCACTGCGCTCCTTTTTGTCAGAATAGGCTGTCTCATTGTACTTCCAGAAATCAACCCTCTGAAATGCTTTGGCGAAGTCCGTTTTGTTCAATTGGTCAAAATAGCTGTCGCCCACAACCAGCAGATTGGGCTTACGAGAGCAGTTGCCCGTTTCCAGCCGGTAGCGTGGATTCGGAATCCTGTCGTGGCGAAGAGGGAAGAGCAGGTTCAGCTGCGCCTCCAGTTCGCTGTCGCTGTTGGGATGATTTGTCGTGAGATTGCTGTCCACATAGATGGTGTGTGGCATTGGGAAGTGCTTGACCGACGCGATTTTCTGCAGTATTGTGTCCGCCACGAAGGGAATGGTGGAGTAGGCCCAGTGGGTGCCGTGTTTGGTATATACAGGGTAGCGACTTGTCTTCTTCAACTCTCTGAAAATCGGGACGAAGTTGATGTGTTCCACCCCGGCTTCTTCATACAGTTTTGCATACTCTTCTTGAATGGAGAAGGAACAATGCTCCCGTTGAATCTGATCGGGCAGATATTCGGGGCAGATCAGGGGCTTGGAAGGGGCCAGCACCACGATGATGTTGGTGCCGAATCGCCGGAGGGTGTCGATAACACGCAGGGTATGCTCCACGTTCTGCCGCATCGCCACGCGCGCGCTGTCCACGGTGCCGTAATGGTCGTGGAGCACCTTGCCAGTATAAACATTCGTATATTGTTGCAGATAGAGCTCATCGTTTCGCCCCATTACAATGTTGTGGTTTGTGGTTTCGTGGAAGCAACTGTACACAAACTGATTGTAGGCTCTGATGTATATGTCTCTGAATCCGAAGTTGTTCTGAAGGTTCTTCCGCACATACTCCTGATAGGTTTGGTTGCGATAGGTTTCCAGACTCAGCTTGACAGGTTCCACCGGGGCGGTGAAGCCGTCCACTTTCCGGATGTGGAAAATATTCCCAACGTGCTGTACCAAAGGAAGACACAGCACAGCCATAATGACGGCAAACAGGATAATATGCAGGGAGGGCTTTTTCATCAGAACCGGAAATAAATGAAGGGATTGAAGTCGTTGGTGGCCAGTGCGCCGACGGAGAGGAAAAACAGCAGTATTGTGACGATAAACAGTACTATCGTGCGTTTTTGTGAAGGATTGTTGTCAAAACACGCCTCCATCCATCGGTCCCCGATTTTCAGGGCGGGCAGGAAGGAGAACGCGATGGCCAGTCCGAAGAACAGGATACATTGGGAGGAGATGGTCGCGGAGGCGCCCGTGCGGAAGGCGAAGAGCGCCCGGTAGAAGGAGAAAGCCTCCCCGACGGTGTCGGCACGGAAGAGCACCCATCCTAACACCACAATCAGGAAGGTTAGCATAATGGAGGGGAACTTTCCGATTTTTCTCAGAAAATCCACCATAAACAGCCGGTCCAGGATCAGGAACGTGCCGTGGAAGACGCCCCAAAGCACGAAAGTCCAGGAGGCGCCGTGCCAAAGACCCGAGATGAGAAACACTATCCACAAGTTAAGATAGGTGCGTCCTTTGGAAATCCGGTTGCCGCCTAACGGGATATACAAGTATTCTTTCATAAACCCGCCCAAAGTGATGTGCCATCTTCGCCAGAACTCGCTGATACTTTGGCTGATATAGGGCGCGTTGAAGTTTTCGCTGAATCGGAACCCTAACATCTGGCCGATTCCGATGGCCATATCGGAGTAGCCGGAAAAGTCGAAATAGATCTGGAAGGTGTAGGCGAGGATGCCCATCCAGGCGCTGCCCGACGACATTGTGAGGTAGTCCATCGCGAAAACTTCATCAGCCAGCACTGCAAGCGTATTGGCAATCAGCACTTTCTTGCCCAACCCGATGGCGAAGCGCCGAAACCCCGCCACACGTCCCTCTACGGGTATCGTCCGATTGACCAGCTGTTCGGCGATGGTGTTGTACCGGATGATGGGGCCGGCAATCAGCTGGGGGAAAAGCGAGATGTAGAGCATATAGTCGTACCACCGCTTCAGGGGCTCGGAGACCTTGCGGTACACGTCAACGGTATAGCTGATCGACTGGAAAGTGAAGAAGGAGATGCCGATAGGCAGCGCCACCCGGGCGAATTGGAGCGTGGCGTGATGCGTGAAAGCCAGCACCGCGTTCACGTTGTCCACGAAAAAGTTCATATACTTGAAATAGGCCAGCAGCCCGATGTTCAGAATCAACGACGAGGCCAGCCAACCTTTTCTGGCTCTGGTCTCTGTGGTCTTGTGCATTTTTCCGGTGATGAGAAAATTGCAGATCATCGAAACGATGAAGATGGGGAAGAAGTCGGGGGCACCCCAGGCGTAGAAAAACAGCGAGGCCAGCAGCAGCACAATGTTCTTGGCCACTTTGGGCGCCAGATAGTACAGTACCAGCACTATCGGCAGGAAATAAAAGATGAATTCTATGCTACTGAATACCATCGCTGATAATTTCCGCAAAAATACATTTTTTGTGGACATATATTTTTGTCCCAACCATTTGGAAAATAGTGTATCTTTGCCGCGCTTTAAATAACAATCACCTAATCCAAAAGTTTCACTAATGGAAAAGAGAATTGGAACCGTCACGGTGCTGGTCAAGGACCGCGCCGTAGCCTCGCAGGTCAACACTGTGATTTCCCAGTACGCCGACATTGTCCTGGCCCGTCAGGGCCTGCCGTTCCGCGACAGCGCTGTCGCGGTCATCTCCCTCATTGTGGAAGGCGACACCAACCAGATCAACGCCCTTTCCGGCAAATTGGGCCGCCTCGACAACATCGAAGCCAAGGCGGTGGTGACGAGGGCGTCGTGAGAATGGAGACTTGAGACGTAAAACTTAAGACTTTCCTTAAGCAGTCCCGAAGGGACAAAATCCCAGTAACCCCACACAAGCGACGAAGTCGCGCAGTGTGGTGCCTTGAGGAGGAACCCTTAGAGCCTTGAGGAGGAGACAGTGGAGCCTTGAGGAGGAACCAAATCGTAAATCGCAAATCATAAAACCCCTAACAATATGCAATTCAATCCAGAAAAATGTCGTATTCCCGACGAAATAGGAAAACCTTTCATCGATGCCGATGAAATATGGGATTATATCAACAAAACCGAAAGCACGCCCGAGCGCGTGCGGGCCATCATTGAGAAGTCGTTGGCCAAAAACCGCCTCACGATGGAGGAGACCGCCGTGCTGGTCAACACCACCGACCCTGCCTTGGTGGAGGAGATCAAAGAGGGCGCGCGCGAGCTGAAACGCCGCATCTATGGCAACCGTATCGTGCTCTTCGCCCCGCTTTATGTGGGCAACTATTGTGTTAATAATTGCAAATATTGCGGCTTCCGCTCTTCCAACAAGGAGCAGGTGCGCGCCACGCTCTCTGATGAGGAGTTTGTGCGCAACATCGAAGCTCTGGAGGATGATGGCCAGAAGCGCCTGATTCTCGTCTATGGCGAGTCGCCGAAATATTCGCCCGAGTACATTGCCCACACCACTCGTCTGGCTTACTCGGTGAAGAAGGGCAACGGCTCCATCCGCCGTGTCAACATCAATGCCGCCCCGCTGGATGTGGAGGGCTTCCGCATCGTGAAGGAGGCCGGCATCGGCACCTATCAGATTTTCCAGGAGACCTATCACCCCGAGGCTTACACCTGGTACCATCCCGCCAACACCATCAAGGGCAACTACGAGTGGCGCCTCACCTCGATGGACCGCGCGCAGCAGGCTGGCATCGACGACAACGGCCTGGGCATCCTCTTCGGCCTGTACGACTGGCGCTTTGAGGTGTTGGCTATGATTCGCCATACCAACCACTTGGAGGCTTGCTTTAACGTGGGACCGCACACCATCTCCTTCCCGCGCATCAAGGACGCCTCCGGCTTGAACATCGACACCAAGTACTTTGTGGATGATGACACGTTCGAGAAGATCATCGCCATCTTCCGCTTGGCCGTACCCTATACGGGTATGATCCTCACCGCCCGTGAGACGGCCGAGTTCCGCGCCAAGGCCATCCAATACGGTATCTCCCAGATTGATGGCGGCACCAACCTCCAGATTGGCGACTACAAATATCATCACGAGGAGACCGAGAAAAATAGCGACAAGCAAGAGGACCAGAACCTGCACCGCGAGCAGTTCAAGATAGGTGACGACCGTAATCTCGGCGACATCATCGAGGAGCTGCTGGACGGCAACTACATCCCCAGCTTCTGCACAGCCTGTTACCGTTTGGGACGCACCGGCGAGCACTTTATGGAATTCAGCGTGCCCGGCTTCATCAAACGCTACTGCACGCCCAACGCCATCCTCACCCTGAGCGAATATCTGGTGGACTACGCCACGCCCGAGGTGGCCGCCAAAGGCTGGAAGGTCATCGAAAACAATATGCCCAATGTGGATGAGAAGTTCCGCGACGAGGTCTTGAAACGCATTGAACGCATCAAGGCCGGCGAGCGCGACCTGTATTTTTAAAAATTAACGTTTTTTGAGATAGCTATGAGTGAGCGAAAAAAATTCACCCGCAGTTTGAGCGACCGCAGAATCGGTGGCGTCTGTGGCGGCATTGCCGACTACTTGGACATCGATTCCACCATTGTGCGAATCCTCTTCCTTGCCAGTGTCCTGATCTGTGGAACTGGCGGACTGCTCTATCTGATTATCTGGCTTGTTGCTCCGGAGGCATAGGGAGCAGGTCTCCCTATCGCCTTCCCAACCAGCGGAATCCCCTTGTGTCGGGCTCGGGATAATACTCGTAGGCTCCGATGTCGGGGATGCCGTTGCGTGTCCTTCCCAATAGGTCGGTGGTGATGCCTAACCCGCTCATACCGTTGTCAATAGCGGGCGAGTCCTCCTGCAAGTTATAGTTTTGACTGTAGTCGCTGACAAATTTGGGCGGCAGGTTGAAACAACTGATGAACATACTGCCCAAATTCTCTTTCTTCAAGATGCAGTTATGGAAAGTGAAATCCACCTCCGCGCCATTTGCCCTTGAGATGGCGAACTCGTCCCCGTCATCGGAGCGGTTGCCGTAGATGATGGAGTTGTTGCATTCCAGATTCGCATCGCCCATCATATAGACGGTCTCATACTCGCCGGCGGCGTTGATTTGCGTCACATCATAATAGTTGCTCAACAGCACGGCTGGCGTTTTGCGCGCCGAGGTGGTAAAATTGGCCACCGTGACGTGGTTCAACTTGTAGTCGCCCACGTGCATCGCGATGCTGTAGGTGCCGTTGTTGCTCACCTGGCAATTGTTCATCTCCAGGTTGGCGGCGTGGCAGAGCACCCCGTACAACTTGTTGTCCCGTATAATGGTGTTGTTGACGATAGTCTTGTTGCCTAGGAACTCTTGCAGGATGTCCGTCTCCAAGCCGATGGCGGCGTGGGAGATGATGGCGTTCTCGATGAGGTTGTCCTGGGTGCCCTCGTTGATGAGGATGCGGTCCCATTGGGCATAGTCGGCGTCGAAGAACGACTCCAGATGGTCGCCACGGATGATGACGGGTTGGTCAACCGTGCCGTTGATGTGTATGTTGCCGTAACGATAGACCCAGATGCCACCGCCGTGGATATAGACGCGCGTGCCGGGGTCGATGATCAGCTTGCCCAGCGAGTCCACCGCTGCCCATCCGTAGATGACCCACGGCTTGTCGTTGGTCCAGTGCACCTCCTCGTGCTCGTGTGCCACAATCTTGTAGGGCATCGAGCCGCCGTGGTCGGCCACAATAAAGTGGGCGTCTTGACCGAAGGCCACCAACTGTACGGCCTGCCTGCGGTTTGTGTTGTAAAACAGCACAGAGTCGGTCACCAAATAGGGCGTGTTGTGGTCGGTGGGGTTGATGTTGACCTTGACGAAGACAAAGATGCTGTCGCGGCCCGGAATCTCCACTTCATCGAACTCCACCCCCGATTGGCCGTTCACGTTGATGCTGTAGTACGACTGCTGCGCCCCGGCCAGGCAGATGCGCAACTTCACAGGCTGTTTTCCGGGATTCTTCACGGTGAAATTGCGTGTCACCGAAGTGATGGTGGTGAACACGGTGTCGAACATCAGCGTGTCGGTGGAGAACTCCAACTTCACGTCATCGCCATAGCCGCGATGGCAACCCTGGAACAGAGAGCCGCCGCACACGATGAGCAGTATCAATATGCCGTAAAAAAACGGGAGTGTCTTGAGAAATAGGGTATGGGTCTTATTCGTCATTATCTTCTATGATTTCAGGCCAGTTATAACGTACATTTGTCAGAAAAAGTGCACCTGCCGGGACAGAGATGCCGGCTTTGCATCTATCTTTTTGATTGATAATATTTTGAAAATCACTTACACTGAGTTTCCCGAACCCTACGTCCAACAGGGTGCCCACGATGGCGCGCACCATATTGCGCAGAAAACGGTTGGCAGTGATGGTGAATACCAAATCATCACCCTCCAAAACCCATTGGGCGTGTGTTACGTGGCAGATGAAGTTGTTGACTTGGGTGTGTACCTTGGAGAAACTCGTGAAATCCTCGTTTTCAAGCAACAATGCGGCCGCTTCGTTCATCCGCTCGATGTCGGGTGTGCGGAAACTGAAGTAGCGTTGTGGGAAGGTGAAGGGATTTTTCCGGATGGAGACAAAATACTGGTAGGTGCGCTCCACGGCGTCGAAACGGGCGTGGGCGCGGGGCTTCACGGGAAAGATGTTGAAGATGACGATTTCCTTGGGCAGAAAGCTGTTGAGCTGGTCGCGGAGCCGTTTCAGCCCCTCGGTGTCAAGGGTCTCCTCCAGTTCGAAATGGGCGTAGTAGTCGGCAGCGTGCACTCCCGTGTCGGTGCGCCCGCAACCGGTCACCGCGATGTGCTCCTGATGCAGCAACAATGACAGGCTCCGCTCCAGCACCTCCTGCACGGAGGGATGGTCGGGCTGAACCTGCCAGCCGAAAAAGGGCGCTCCATTGTATGCCAAATGCAGGAAATACCGCATAAAAGTCGCTTATTTAATGGAGAATGATTTGAGATTGAAATAGAGTTTTTCTATTTTGTAATCGTTCTCGTCAACCTCCATCACGTCATAGCGCTCATTATTGATGACCTGGAGACTCTGTCCGCCGGGTGTCAGGTCGAACAAAGAGAGCAGGAAATATTCGTGTTCCACTTCGTTGACATAGAAGGCAGAGGAGGGCTCTTTGCCGTTGCCCGACTCGATGATGGCGATGGCGAAGTTACGCTGCATCCAGGAACACTTGGTGGCCAATTCCGTGCTGTCCAGCTGGTCGCAGCAATATAATATGGTGCGGAAAGCGCTGACTTTGAATGGGTTTTTCTTCAAAACCTCTTGTGCCATCGCGATGAGCTCGCGGCAATCGTCATCGCTCACCGAAGGCAGTTCCCGCAGGTGCTTCCTCAACTCCAGGTCCGACATATCGTAGGGGTCGTACTCCTTCTGAAACACATAGCCGTAGTAGAGATAGTGGCTCTCTTTGGTGGTGAAGGTGGTGTCGCCGGCATAGTACCGTTCCAGCAGTTTGGGGTAGTAAAACTCCGATTTCGGATTGGAGATTGCCTTCTTGATGGCGTTGTAGTCGGGTCGGGTGAACTGGCCGTGGCACAGCATCACTCCCATACAACAGATTAATATAAGCAGCAGTTTTTTCATTTCGGTCTGTTTTTTATAGTTGTTATCAAGGACTTGGGCGTTGCCGTTCCAGTCTTTCTTGAAACAAGGGTGCAAAGATAGTTTTTTTTCTTTATGTGCCTCTTTTGGCCGATGCGTCCATTTGGAAAAAAGGTGTATTTTTGCGCTCTCTATGGAAAAACTGTTGGATATAATAGATTTGTCGCTGGAACTGAAGCGTGATGAGGAGTGGAATCCCATCCTGCATCAGGTGAGTTTGCAGCTGTGCAAGGGGCAGACCTTGGGCATTGTGGGCGAGTCGGGCTCCGGCAAGTCGGTGACGGCCTTGTCGGTGATGCAGTTGCTGAACACCGACATTGCGCGCTATCCCCAGGGGCAAATCCTCTTCCACGAGGAGGGCAAGGAGCAGCCGACAGACATCCTGAAAGCCTCCGAGAAGCAAATGCAGCAGATTCGCGGTCGCCGTATCGCGATGATTTTCCAGGAGCCGATGACCTCGCTGAACCCTGTGCTGCGGTGTGGCGACCAGATTATGGAACAACTCCAGCTGCACACGGCAATGACCAAGGAGCAGGCCAAGGCCCACATCCTCGACCTTTTCCGTGAGGTGATGCTGCCCCGTCCCGAGCAAATCTACACTTCCTATCCGCACGAGCTGTCGGGCGGACAGAAGCAACGTGTGATGATCGCAATGGCAATGAGCTGCCAGCCCGACCTGCTGATTGCCGACGAGCCGACCACCGCCCTTGACGTCACTGTCCAGAAGGGTATCCTTGAGCTGATTCGCAAACTGCAGCGCAAGCACGGGATGAGCGTGCTTTTCATCACCCACGACCTTGGCGTGGTGGCCGAAATCGCCGACCAGGTGATTGTTCTCTTCAAAGGACAGGTGGTGGAGCACGGCAATATCCGTGATATTTTCCTCCATCCGCAACACCCCTACACACAGGGACTGCTGGCGTGCCGCCCCTCGCTGGATGTGCGGCTGCGACAGTTGCCCACGGTGGACGATTTCATCCAGCAACGGCAAAAAGGCGTTGAGCAAGCCGTGGAAAATCTTTGTGTCTCTCCCGACGAGCGGCGCGCTTTCCACCAGCAGCTTTATGCCGAAAAGCCCCTCATCGAGTTGCGCCATATTAGCAAACAGTACCCCGTCAGGAAACACAAATTGTTTGAAAAACGACAATATGTGAATGCCCTTCAGGATGTCAGTCTTGAGGTGTATGAAGGCGAGACCTTGGGTTTGGTGGGCGAGTCGGGTTGCGGCAAGACCACCTTAGGCCGCTCGATGATTCGGCTGATAGAACCCACTGCCGGAGCTGTGTTGTACAGAGGTGTCAACCTGATGGATCTTTCCCAGAAAGAGATGCGCAAGATGCGCAAGGATCTCCAGATTATCCTGCAAGACCCATACTCCTCGCTCAATCAGCGGCTTACGGTGGGTGATGCCCTGATGGAACCGATGCGCGTCCATAACATCGGGCAGAACGATGCCGAGCGCAAGCGGAAAGCCATCGCCCTGTTGGAGCGCGTCAATCTTGGTGAGGAGCATTTCTACCGCTATCCGCACGAGTTCTCCGGAGGTCAGCGCCAGCGCATCTCCATCGCCCGCGCCCTGGCCGTCAACCCGCGCTTCATCATCTGCGACGAGTCGGTCTCCGCCCTCGACGTTTCCGTGCAGGCCCAGGTGCTCAACCTGCTCAACGAACTCAAACAAGAGTATCATTTCACCTATATTTTCATCTCCCACGACCTTTCCGTGGTGAAGTTTATGTCGGACCGCATCGTGGTGATGCAGTCGGGCCGCATTGTGGAGCAGGGCGATGCCGACGAGCTTTGCGCCCACCCGCAAACCGAATATACCCGCACTCTTCTCGAGGCCATTCCCAGAGGTTTGGTTTCGGAGGTGTAAGTCCCGTCATTGTTCATCTATACAATATTATATATATGTCTAAAACCGCAACCATTATAAAAACCATTATCCGCATTCTCATCGGATTGATGTTTATCGTGTCGGCTGTCCTGAAAATATTCTCCCTGGACACGTTTGAGATTTACATCTACAGTCTTGACTTTTTCGGCTTTGTGTTCTCGGGTTTCGTCGCCCGCTGTGTCATCGCCGCCGAGCTGCTGTTGGGCAGTTTCCTCATCGCCAAGATTCTGTACAAGCCCACTTGGTGGCTGACAATGGCGATGATGATCGTGTTCACCCTGTTTTTGGTCTATGTGGCCCTGTTCCGGAATGATGCCAACTGTCACTGTATGGGCGAACTGGTGGAACTCAACCCCGCGTGGTCGATTGTGAAGAACTTGGTTTTGATACTGTTGTTGCTGCTCATCCGCAAGGAGGATGACTGGCATTTCCGCGGCAAAGTGGCCTTGGGAATCTCCCTGCTTGTGGCGTCCGTCGCGGTGCCCTTCGCCCTTTTCCCGATGGACTCCTTCTACCAAATCTTCAGTCGCGAAGAGCAGAAAGTCGATATGGCCAAGTTCTCGCAGTTTATGCAGGATTCCACCGCACAGGCCCTCCAGCTCGATCGTGGCAACTATGTGATTGGCTATCTTGCTTCTGGCTGCAAGTACTGCAAGATCAGTGCCTCTAAAATCCACACTATTTTCCAGAATAATCAGCTGGATTCCACAAGGCTGGTGTTTATGATTTGGGGCTCGGAGAAATCTGTGCGGAGTTTCCAGGAAGAGACGGAGACGCAAGGCTATCGGTATGAATCCATCAACCCTGTGGAGGCGCTTAACATCGTCTTCGGCCAGTTCCCGACGTATGTGTATGTCCATAACGGCCAGGTGGAGCGTGTGGCCAATTTGCGCGGGCTGGAAGAGCGCTATACGGTGGATTTCTTAAGCCAAAAGTGATGAAAAAGGGCATCGACATATCCCGTAAGGAACAGAAAACGGTGGATTTGTATCTGTTCTATAAGGATAACGGCTTCAATCATACCATTGACGAGATTGCCTCCGCGATGAAGATTGGCCGGAAAACGTTCTACAACCGTTATGTCAACAAGGAAACCTCCGTGTCAACAACCTTGCAATATTGCCACGCCCAGTTTGTGGATTATTTCAACGAGCAGCTCTTGCAATGTAACCATTCTGTGGAAGAGGTGGTGCTGTTGATGTGGGAGTTCAGGCAGTTTGCCCAAGAAAATCGTGTTTTCTTCCAATATGATTGGGATAATGGCCTCTTTTTTACCGATGAAACCCCTTTCAGAAGTCTTTTGGTGAGCATTATTCGCAAAGGACTTCGTAGTTATCATATCCGGGAGGACATTGATGCCACGGCCTATGCCAATTTCTTCTATGCCAATTTGTCTTTGTATGTGCTTTCCGGCCACACGCAATCTGTGATTTTGCGTTATGTGCTGATGCCGCTGCTCAACGAGCGCGGTATGGAGCTGCTGGACGAGCTGAATCTGGAGTCGTTTGCGTAGCGGGGTGTGTCTTCCAGCATCTATTTCATCACTTCGATGGCCTTGAGAATGGTCTTGTCGGTGGTGTTGATGACAGGGTAGAAGGCTTCGTTGCCGTAGAGGTTCCGGCCGATGAGTGCCTTGGTCCACTGTTTCAGTTCCTGACGGTCGCCGGCGGTCAATGCAGGGGCGTTGTGCTTGGTCAGCTTTTTGTAATAACCCAATATTTCCGTAATTTGGGCATCGCTGACGCTGTATTTGGTGATGAAATCCCGGGCGGTAGGATAACTCTTCTTCAGGCTCTCCTTTTGTTGGGTGACATAATGGAAGGAGTATTGGATGAGGGTCGCCGTGTTGGCGATTTCGTAGTAACCTTCAAGATTCTTAGTCTGTTCCAAAGGAACGAAGAAGTCGGGCATAATGCCGCCGCCGCCATAGACGGTGCGCCCGCCGATGGTTTTGTAGGCCTCCGACTTGTCGAGTTTGATGCTGTCTTCGGACTCCATCTCGCCGTTGGTGATACGTTTGTACAGTTCTTCGTAATAGGCGTCGGTGCCCTCCTTGTAATTGCGTTGGATGCAGCGGCCGCTGGGCGTGTGGTAGCGGGCGGTGGTAAGCCGTATGGTGCTCTTATCGTTGAGGTCGAACTGCCTTTGCACCAAACCCTTGCCGAAGGAACGGCGGCCCACTACATATCCGCGGTCATTGTCCTGCACCGCGCCGGCCACAATCTCAGAGGCCGATGCGCTGAAGTCGTCGATGAGGATGGCGACCTTGCCGTTCTCGAAGTTGCCCTTGCGGGTGGCGTAATAGACCTCGGGGCGCACGTTCAAGCCCTCCACAGAGACTATCTCCCGCTTGTTGGGCAGCAACTCGTCGCAAACTTGGATGGCAGCGTCGAGAAAGCCCCCGGCATTGCCGCGCAAGTCCACCACCAATTGCTTCATACCCTGCTGCTTCAGTTTCAGTATGGCTCTGGAGAACTCCTCCGCCGTGGTGCTGCCGAACTCGTTGAGCTTGATGTAGCCGGTTTGCTTGTCAAACATATAGGCCACATCGACCGTGTAGGTGGGGATGACGTCACGCTTGACCTCGTAGGTGTAGGTCTCGTCAAAGCCTGGACGCAAAATTCCCAATTTGACACGAGTGCCCTTTTGGCCTCTCAACAACTTGAAAACCTTGTCGTTGGTGGCCCCGATGAGGGATTTTCCATCTACGGTGACAATGCGGTCGCCGGCACGGATGCCTGCCTTTTCGGAGGGCCCGCCCGAGATGGTGGAGATGACCATCACCGTGTCGTTCATTATGTTGAACTGTATGCCCACCCCCTCAAACGAACCGCTTAACGACTCCATCATTGCCTTGTTCTCCTCCGGTGTAGAATAGGAGGAGTGCGGGTCCAGACTCTGCAGGATGGCATTGATGGCGTTGTTGTAGATGGAATCCACGTCCACGGAATCCACATAGTATTTGTCAATGTAGTTCATCACCTCGTTGAGCTTGTAAAGTTGCGGGTTGGCGGGCGTGATTTTCTTCGAGGGTAAGAAGTTGATGGCCACCGAGATTCCAGCCAGGAAGGCGATGACTAAATATAGTATGGAGATGATGGTTTCGCGACGGTTGCCGTTCATAACAGGGCGATTTTATGATTGTTGTTTCTTGATGGAATGAAGATGAAGGATTTGCAGGAATTCCTCAATGAACTCTTGGTATTGAATGTCTTGTCCGGGTTTTAAATAGCGTTTGCAAACTTGTTGCCACTGCTGGGGCTGCACCACGGGCAGGTTGTTTTCCTTTTTGATGCGGGCAATCTCATCCACGATCTGGAAGCGCCTGGCCAACAATTCGCTGAGCTGCGTGTCCACATTTTCCAGAAGGGCGCGCTGCTTGATGAGCTCGCGGTTAGGGACGTTGTTCTTGAAGACCAACGATTCGATAATCTCTTCCCATTGGCGCGGAGTGACCTGTTGGTCGGCGTCGCTGAGTGCCTGGTCGGGTTGCGGGTGGCACTCCAGCATCAGGCCGTCGAAGCCGTACACGAGGGCAAGCTGCGCAATCTGCGGAATCCAGCGAGTGTGGCCGCAGAGATGCGACGGGTCGCACAGGATGGGCAGGTCCGGGTACTGCACCTTCAGGTCGATGGGGATGTTCCAGCAGGGTGCGTTGCGATAGACGTTCTCGTTGCTGTCGGCGAAGCCGCGATGGACGGCCATCACCTGCTTCACGTTGGCTTTGAGAAAACGCTCCACATTGCCGGCCCAAAGCTTGACGTCGGGCACCATCGGGTTCTTCACGAGGATGGTGAAGGGCTTGCTTTTTACGGCATCCGCCAGCTGCTGCACCGCGATGGGATCAACCCCCGTGCGCGCCCCGATCCACAGGGTGTGGATGTCATAACGTTCGCATAACGCCACCTGCTCGGGGGTCATCACCTCCGTGCAGACTGCGAATCCGCATTCGCGCTGCACCCGTGCCAGCCAGGGCAGGGCCTTCTCGCCCATACCGGCAAAACTGTCAGGATTGCTGCGGGGCTTCCACACTCCCGCACGGAAAAAGGCCAACTCCCAGTTGTGCACAAACACAATTTCGTGGAGCTGCCGGGCAGTCTCCAGCAACTGTTGCTCGCTTTCGGCGGCACAAGGTCCAGCTATCAATAAGGGTTTCATCACTTCTGCTTTTTTGCACTATTCGCCATCGGGCTCATCCGGTTCTTCCTCCTCCTCAATATTGGTGAAATAGTTCTTCACAAACTTGTTCTTCCACCCTCTGTTGCCCAACTTGTAGGTGAAGGAGGGGAGACCTGCGGCGTTGTCAGGCGCCAACGAACGGTTCTTGGCCTTGGTGTTCTTGATGGCATTGTTGAAGTTGACATCCGACGAGAAGGCCGACACGACATTGTTGTCGAATTGGAAGTAGTAGAACTGCTCGTCAAATTCGAAATAGACGTACAGCTTGTTTCGCGAGCCTCTTTTCTCCACCACAATACGGCCGGGCACCATCTTGTACACAGTCTTTCCGCCACAAATGATGAGGGGCAGAGTGGTCTGCGACTTGAAGGTGGAGAGGTCTTTGTCCCACACAAAGTCGATGTTGGAGAACATAAACTTCACTTGCAAAGCTTCGGGCAGACGTTTGTTGCCGAGAGCCGCGTTGCGGATATAACGTTCATATTCTGTCTTTCCAAGAATCTCATACAGGGCTTCGTTGTAGGCCTCGTCTTCCGACACGTCCACGAACTCCAGATTGGTGTTGTTGTCCAAAGCCTTGTTCATCAAACGCATACTTTCATCGTTGAAGAAGAAGTTGATGGAGGTGGTGGCGAACATCTCGGCGGAGTCGGCGAACATATAGTTGATGATGGTACCGTTGGTGGTGAAATCCACACGGCCCAACTTGGCTCCGATGTCAATCTTACCCCGGCCGATGGAGACGCAGTCGTCGGTGCGCAGGGTGATGATGTTGCCGTGGGCGCTCGAGTCTGCCAGCTTCTCTTTGGAGGCGGCCCGGAACTCACGTGTATCGCGGTCGTAGGTGATGTAGCCGTAAACCGTGATGTAGTCGGCGTCATTGCGCTGGTGCTTGGCGTGACCGAAGGCAGTATAGATGCGGCCGGTGACGTTGGAGGAGGAGATGGACACCTTCACGGGCAGATCACTCATATCCTTGGTGCGATCGTGGATTTGCAACATAATGTTGTTGGGGTCCACCTGCTGGAGAATCTTCATACGGGCGTGCGGCACCGTGTCGCAACCCGTGCGGATTTCCACACCGCCGAAGTAGGAGAGGAAGGGCTGCGTGCTGTGCAACTCGGCGCGGCCGTCGAAACCGAACTGGTCGCTGAACTGGAAGTTTTTCTCCAATGGTATCTTGGCGTGCCCGATGGTCTCCTTCATATAATATATGGTATCCATATACAAGGACTGCACCCGCTCGTCGGCATCCACATAATCGTAGTAGCCGTTGGCATAGAAACGCGTTGCGCTCTGGATGCGCGTGTTGCAGTTGTACATTTCGTGGTATTTGTTGTCGCGGCCCGCCAGAATGCGCGATTTGTTGAGCGGATCCATCACGGCCTTCTTGCGGATGGTCACATCCCCGTTCTTCGGGGTGATGGCAGCATCGCCCACGTTGATGTAGCGCACGCCGTGGGCTGTGATGACGTTCTGCGTGAAGTCGAACTCGGCACTCAACGCACCAAATCGGTAGCCCACCGACGGGTCGGCGGCGTAAAGCTCATTGCCCGGCTCCGGTGCCATATCCACCAGATCGCGGATGGGCGTGTTGTCAATATCCGTGTTCTTATAGTCATCTTCCCATTGGAAACGAAGCAGCGTGGAGTCAATGGGATCCCAGAAAAACTCCTTGGCCGTGGCCTTGATTTCGTTTTTGACAAAATAGACCTCCGAAGCCTTGCCATTGGCGACGAAATGGCCTACACGGGTCTTGAAGTCCACGTGCGAGTTGTAGTTGTCAGTGGTGAAGGCAATGTTGTCGTTGCCTTCGCTGATGTCGTAAATACGCAGGTCAGACGTGTCGGCATTGACCTCGTGATGCTTGAAGGCAAACAGCTTGGAGGTGATGTCGGCGCGGTTGAACTTGAAGACACCGGTGCCGAACATCCCATACGGCGTGATTTTGGAATTGCCCACCAATTCGGTCTCCCGGAAGATGCTGATGGGGTTCTTGCGGGTATGAATGAACATTTGGTCCTGATAAGGCTCCCAATGCAGGTAGGCCTCGTCCACAGAGGCGGGCGGGAACTCGGTGCCGGCAAGTTGCTCATCCACCCTGTGCTGGTTGGCGTTGCCGTTGGTGGAGTCCAGGTAGAAGACCAAACTGTCGGACATCGTGTGGGAGGTGACGTAGTCGATGTTGCCCTTGCCGCGCAAGCCTCTGTTGCTGAGGTCAATAGTGCCCTGATAGCCGCCCTTGCCTTCGTACATTGGCAGACCCGAGGTCTTGTGCCGGAAACCGAGCGAGAAGTCGGGACGTACCTGCAAAGGCTCTGCGATGTCCGGGAAAATGCCACCCGACACCAACGCTCCGGTGAACTTCATCGAGTCAATCACGAAATTGTCCAGATTCACGATGCGGAACTGGTTCACGGCATAGAAGAAACGGTTACGGTCATACACACCGTTCAGCACATAGGGCTGGTCGTAGAAGACCTTGCCACCCTTGCGGGCCTCGAAGATGGGGTAGTCGGGATAATCCACCATACCACTCTTGTTGCCGGGTACATCAATGTAAAGGACGCCGGAAATCTCTTCAATTTGACTGCGAACCCGTTGCAACCGATGGTCACCGTACATATCCACTGGACCGTTCTTGTCTTCCACATACATAATCAAAGTGTCGATGACATCCATATCCACGAGGAAACGGTCATAGTCGAAATGACAGTTGTGGGTCACAAAGTCGAACAAACCGCCGATGACGCGCCCCGAGAACACCATATCACGGTTCTTCTTGACGGTCACCATCTCGTTCATCGGATAGACGTTCACAATCTGCGGGTCACTGAGCACGAAGAACTCGCACCCCGTGATCTTCAAGTCATTGGTGAGCAGGTCCAGCGAGGCGTAGTGGTTCTTCGACTCCAAACGGATGTAGTCGTAGTCGCGCTTTTTCACCTGATTGTTCAGATAACGGGCAATCTTGCTACGATAGTAAAGCTGGTTGTTGTTGATGTCATATTCGATGAAGCCGCGGGCAGCGAAGTCAATCATCATCGCTTTGATGTCCAAGGGCGGTTTGTTGAACCACAGGATGACATCTTCAATGGTGACCGGACCGTAATCTTCACCGTTGTACAGCTGCCAAAGCGTGTACAAGGGGTTGACATTGTTGTAGCCGGCAATTTCGTGCATCACCGACTCGTCATAATAATTGTATGATTCAAAGAATGCTGAACTCTCAACCGTCTGCCCGACGATGGGGCGGAACTCAATGCGCTTGTCATTGGTATTCCACTGCACAGATTCCACATAAATGTCGAGTTTGTGGTACGAGTCGAAGAATGGGGAACGGCCCACCCCCTGTTTGGGACGGGAGATGAGCAGGTCCTTGGTTTCGTTGTCGTACTTGAAGTTGGCGGCCGGGTGGTAGATGGAGTCGGTTTCCAGATAGAGACTCACCTTGGCATCCTCAGAGAGCAGGTTGGTGGGTTTGATGAGGAAACTGTGGGAGAGTGCCCGGATGATGACCTCGCCTTCGCGGCGGATGGAGACCATAGCGAGGGTGTCGCCCTCCGTGGTTCCGAAGATGGAGGAACCGCGCAACTCAAAACCGCCAACATAGTCCACGTCGGGGTAGAGGTTGGGGATGGCCAGCATACGGCTCTCACTGACAAATCTTGGGTAGGTGGCCTTCTCCTCCGTGGTGGGCAGCGAGGCCTTGTACTCCACACGCCCGTAGATGGGCTCGCTGAACAGGGCAGGGTAGTGGAAGGTGGCGTGCTCCGACCGCAACTGCGGGTAGCGCAGGTCAATCTCACTCTCCTGCAATGTGGCGCGCACACTAAGGTCCAGACCGGCACGGTCCCAGAACACTTTGCCCCCCTTGGCATTGAACTTCAGCCGCGAGGGATAGTATCGGCCACTGATGTCGGCCACCTCAAAGCTGTCTTTCTTGGATGAGGCTATCAGATTGATGTCCTTGAAGTCGAAATAGGGCTCCTGGTCAAATCCCATCTTGTCGGCCCAACCCATCGCCGTCCACTGCACGTTGTCCCCGCTGTTGAGGATGTTGTTCTTGAAGAACTGCGTGTAGAGCTGCATCTTGGCTGGGAATTGCGTTAAGGTGTGGGTGGCGTGGTAGTCCACGAATTGGTTCCACACGGTCAACTCGTCTGCAAAGTCACTGGCTGTGAAAGCCATATAGGCGTGAATAAACGAGGCAAACTGCGGTATAGGACGCATCTTGCGCTTCATCAGTTTGTTGGATGCTTCGATGAATGCCTCTTGCGCATCGGCACTGATGCCCGTGGTCCAGTATTCGGTGAACTCTTTCAACAACTCGTCGGCCTCCTTCTGCCGGTCCTTGTTAACGGTCGAAAGATACTCTTTCATCTCCTCGACAGTCTTGGAGGGGTCGTGTGAAAATGAAGTGAAACGCTGTGCCTGGACCATAAGTGCACTGCACAGCGCAATCAGGAGAATGATGTATTTCTTCATAATTGGATTTTGCGGAATTGGGCGGCTACCCAGTTGTCCATCACTTTGTGCGAAACATATTGCATTCCGTGCTCTTCGCAGCATTGCCGCAAGAGATCGAGGTCCTTGCCGTCATAGAAGCCGCTTAAAAACAGCAGGCCTCCCTCGTTCAGGCAGGGAATGTATGTGGGAATGTCGTTGAGAAGGATGTTGCGGTTGATGTTGGCGAGGATGATGTCGTATTTCTCTTTGCCAAGCAACGAGGCGTCGCCAAGCAGCACCTGGATGTCCTCGCAGTGGTTGTGGGCCACATTTTCCAGCCCGTTGCGATAGGCCCACTCGTCGTTGTCGATGGCGGTGACGGGGCTTGCGCCGCGCAGACGTGCCAGAATGGCCAACACTCCCGTGCCGGAGCCCATATCCAAAAGCGACTTGCCCTCCATATCGGTCTCCAACACGTACTCGGCCATCTGATAGGTCGTGGCGTGCTTGGCGGTGCCGAACGACATCTTCGGCTCGATGACGATGTCGAACTCCATCTCGGGCCGCGCCGGGTGGAAGGGCGCGCGCACGTAACAGCGGTCGGCAATGACCACAGGCGTGTAATTCGATTCCCACTCCTTGTTCCAGTCGCGGTCGGGCATCGCCTCCACAGTGCAGGTCACCTTGACGTCCGGGAATCCGTGGTTTTCCACCACCTCCTTGACAGCGGCTTCATCATAATCCTTCACAGGAATGTAACATAACAACTCCTCTTCCGTCTCCCCGTCCATAAAACTGTCGCAGCCGATATCGGCCATCATTGCCGTGAAAATCTCTTTCCAGGGGTCGGAAGGCGTGATGTTGAGTTTGATTTCGTTGTATTGCATAGGTTATTGGTTTTTCTTCAAGGTCTATTCTAACGGCCGTCCCGAGGTGTTGAACCAGAGCACTTCCTCCTCATTGGTCTTCTTGTTCACGATGAAGACCTTGTAGCAGTTCAGCTTCTCGGCCATCTTGCGGACATTGTAGAACTCGGTGACTTTGAAGTTTTTGTAGTTCTTCTTGAGATAGTCTTGGATGGTGGCGTTGAGGTTCTCCACTTTGCCCATCACCATCGTCTCCACGATTTCGCCGTAGCTGTTGAAGACGCAGATCTCCTTGCCGCGGGCGCTGAAGAAGATGGCCTGGAAGTTCATCTCGTCGTCCTCTTTCCACTCCACATTGGTTACGCGCGGATATTTGAGACGGAAAGCGGCCTTCACGTTCTCCGGCACGCTCTTCGCGTCGTCGTTGTCCAGCGTCATATTCATCTTTTCATAATATTTGTCCAACGCATCGTCATCAGAACTGCTCTGATTGCCGGCCTCGCCCAACTGGTAGTCGGGGTCAATGGTGCGGATCAGCTTGCCGGTCTTGTCGAAAATGACAGTGGTGACCAGTTTGGCCTTGTAGTTGGCCTTCTCGTAGAAGTCCACCATCGTCTTGTCCTGCTTGTCGGCACGCTGCTCACGCACGGCGGTCTTGAACTTGAATCCTTTGTAGAAGTCGTTGAGATGCTTCAGCATCGGGCCGGTGACCGATTCTTCGGGCAATATGGTGAGTGTCTTGTCCCACATACCGTTGGGTTTGATATAAACGGCGGTCTTCTTGCCGGAATAGACGCATTTGGCCACATAGCAGCTGTCAATCTTGAACCAGTTGAGGTCTTCGGGATGCATCACCTTCTTGGCCAAGGCTTTGGTGACAATCTCAGGTATGGTGTTGGGCTTCAGGGCAACGTTGCCGTGCTCGTCGGTGACCACCACTTCGGGTTTTTCTTTCTTGGGTTTCTCGGCTTTTTCCTCCTTGGGTTCCTTCGGGGCAGTCTCCTTCACGGGTTTGGGCTCCTTGGGAGCGGTTTCCTTGACGGGTTTTGGAGCCTCCTCTTTGGGCTTGTCGGCTTTCGGGGCGGGTTTGTCGGCCACGGGCTTGTCAGCCTTCGGAGCCGGGGCCTTGGGCGCGGGCTTCTCGGCCGGAGCTAAGGGGTCCTTGAAGTCTTCAGGGTCGGTGCGCGACACCAGCTCGTTGCGCCCCGTGGAGCTGAACAGCAGTATGGAGGGCTTCGCACCTACACCATCGGGCTTCACCTCAAGGTAGTAGTTCGTCTTCTCATTATCTTTCTCTTCCAAACAGGACTCGCTCACCACAAAGTCAGGGTAGTTCTGGCGCACATACGCCATAATTGACGAAGGCAGCTCGTTCTGCGGAACGTTGAAGTGCGTGTGCAGCCACTCACCGGAGCTGGTGATGTACACTTTCCCGTTGGTGCCCTCGTCCTTGATGGTGGCAACATAGTTGTTGCCCTCCTTCAGCCATCCCGTCACTTTGACGTATGGATATTGGAATTCGAGGGTTTGGGTGACATCCGCAGGCACGTCGGCGGGTTTCAGCTTCTGTGCGGAAATCGGACTGCTGAAAAATGCAACTATTTGGATAATAGTCAATAAGAATAGAAGTTGACCAAGTTTTCTCATAAGATTCCTATTTTATTTTAACGAGGGCCAAAAATACAAAAAAGTAAGGAATGGCGCACAAACCAAATATGTTTTTTATTAATAATGGTTAAAATGAAAAAAGCAATGAACAGAGACGTGACGTCGGATGAAAAACGAACAGGGTCGCAACTTTATTATTTTTTGTATATTTGCCGCCTAAAACTGCTTAAGATGAACGAGATAAAAGTTTGGATTGAGCCGATGACGCCGGAGGAGTTTGCGGGTGTGCAGAAGCCGCTCACCATAAACTACAGCATCCAGTCCGCCCCTTTCGGGCGTGTATTGGTGGCATCCACAGCCAAGGGCGTCTGTTTCCTGATGCCCGCGGCGATGAAATGGTCGCCGGTGGAGACCCTGAAACGCCATTTTCCAAAGGCCAAGTTCCGTTGCCGCACCGTGGCCCTTCACCGCAAGGCCTTGCTGTTGCTGCGCCGTCGTTATGACAAAGTTTCCGACCTTTGCCTGCATCTCTACGGAACCCCCTTCCAAATCAATGTGTGGCGCGACCTGCTGACGGTGCCTGTGGGCAAGGTGACCACCTACCAGAACATCGCCACCCGCATCGGCCGTCCCAAATCTGCCCGTCCCGTAGGCCAGGCCGTCGGCGCCAACCCGGTGATGTGCATCGTGCCCTGCCACCGCGTGGTCCGAACCAACGGAACGCTCGGCGGCTACCGCTGGGGTGTCGCCCGCAAGGTCAAGTTCCTCAACGAGGAGGCTCTCAAGTCCGTCAAAACCAAAGGTCTGCACAACTGGGAACCCACCCTCTTTTAGCCCCTCCGCATACGACATCTCCTGTTTCCATTTTTTGTATTTTTGCCGCTTGATGGCACCCCGTGCCGCATAACTGTATTATTCGTCTTGATGATGTCCTATTTCGACCTTCTCGTCCTCTCTGTCAGTCTGGCTCTCGACTGTTTTGCTGTAAGTTGCACGGCAGGCGTGTCACAACCCCGACTCAAACTCCGCCAGGTGCTGCTGTTTGCATTCTTTTTCGGATCCTTCCAGGCGATGATGCCCCTCATTGGTTGGTTCGGCGGCGAGGCCCTCGTCTCCTACATCAGTCGCTTTGCCCCGTGGATTGCCTTCTTGATCTTGCTGTTTATAGGAGGAAAAATGATTTTGGAAGGCGTCCGGAACAAGGAGGAGGATCTTTTCGACATCACAAAATTCCGTACGGTCCTGCTATTGTCGGTGGCCACCAGCATTGATGCCCTCGCCGTGGGCTTCGGCTTTGCGATGATGCAGGAAACACGCATTGGTCGGGCAGTCGCCCATATCGGCGTTGTCTCCTTCCTGATGTCATTGTTAGGCTATGGCCTGACCAGCCGCTGGAGCACCCGCGTCAAGGCCAATGTGGCGGAGATAATCGGCGGGGTGGTGCTGATTCTTATAGGATTGAAAATATTGTTAGTCAAATAGATATGTATTTAGCCATTGATATTGGAAATACAAGTCAGAAATTAGCCCTGTTTGACCAGAATGGCCGACAGTGCCAATGGCTTCGCAAGGAGCAACTGACATTGGAGGATTTGCAACAGCTCTTTTCGCAATATCCGGTGAAGGCCGCCATCCTTTCTTCGGTGGGCGACGAGGCGGCCCCGTTGGAGGAGTTCTTGAAAACGCGGGTGCCCACCTATCGGCTGACCTCCGACCTGCAACTTCCTGTGACGCTGTGCTATGCCACGCCAGCATCGCTGGGTGCCGATCGCATTGCCAGCGCCGCTGGGGCGCACGCTCTTTTCCCCGACTGCAACGTGCTGGTGGTGCAGGCCGGCACCTGCCTCGTCACTGACCTGGTGACTGCCGCCGGCCAATACCTCGGCGGCACCATCGCCCCCGGACTGCGGATGCGCTTGCGGGCGCTGCCGCAATTCACCGCGCACCTGCCTCTGCTCGACCCTGAGCCCGTGGATTATCTGGTCGGTAATTCCACGGCGCAATCCATCCTGTCTGGCGTCGTAAATGGCTATGTTTGTGAGATTCAGGGAATGATTTCTCGCTATGAAACACAATATTCCGGCCTGAAAGTCGTTCTGTCTGGCGGCGATGCGCCACTGTTGGAAAGTTCATTAAAAAATAGTATATTTGCCGCCCAAAATTTAGTGCTGTTGGGATTGTATGAAATCTTGCATTTTAATGTTTCGGAAACTTGAAGCGATACTGTTCTTAGGATTGGCGATGCTCCTTCTGGCAAATGTTTCGTTTGCGCAGAATGAGATCCGTCAACCCTACTCTATCTTCGGCATCGGGGTGGTGAACAAAGCCTCCAATGGCATCCTGAACGGGATGGGAGGAACGTCCTATGCTATGCAAAGTCCCTATTTCATCAATTTCCGGAACCCCGCTTCGTACGCCGCCTTTGACTCCCTGTCGTTTGTGGCCGATGTCGCCGCTTCCATTTATGTTTCCTCCTTGGCTTCCGGCGACGCCAATCTATCGCAGAAAAACACATACGTGCGCCCCGACTACCTGGCCATCGGGTTGCCGGTGACGCGCCATTGGCGTACCTCCGTCGGCCTTGTCCCCTTCAGTACCATCGGCTATGATATGGTCGCTTCCCGCACCGTGAACCCCATAGGCGAGGTCTCTTACGAATACTCGGGCAAGGGCGGCCTCAACCAACTCTACTGGGGCAATGCCTTCCGCCTGTGCAAAGGACTTTCCATTGGCCTCAACACTGCCTATATGTTCGGGTCCATCTACAATTCCAGCAGAACGGAATTCTCAGGCACCAATTTCTACAATACTAACATCACCGATGCCTATCATCTCGACGGCATTTATCTCAATGCCGGTCTTCAATATGTCTTCAAAGTGAAGGAACAACACCAGATAGGCCTTGGTGCTGTCTATGGCAACACCGCCTACATCTGGGCGCGTGAAAACCTGTTGATTAACTATTATCAAGGTCCCTATAATTCAGTAACCACTTATGATACAGCATTGTATGATAATGCTTCCCGCGGCAATCTGCACATTCCCCAGTCTGTGGGAGGAGGCATAAGTTACTCCTATAAGGAAAAAATCACCGTGGCGGCTGATGTCACTTGGAACAATTGGAACCGGTACAAGTTTATGCAGCATTCCGACTCCCTGAAGGATGCCGTCAGCGCCTCCCTGGGTTTCCAATATGTGCCCGATCCGCTCTCCCCGAAATTCTTCAAGCGTCTTGCCGTGCGTGTCGGCGCCCACTATTCCACCGGAGAATTTTTCCTCCGCGATAAACCTATCTCCGAATTTGGAGTCTCTTTGGGCATTGGAATTCCATTGAATACCTTCATCACCCACTCGAGTATCAATTTGCTGTTTGAATATGGGAAAATGGGAACACTTGCCAACGAACTTGTAAGACAAAACTACTTCAGATTCACACTCAACTTCACTCTTCAAGAGAAGTGGTACCAAAGAATGAAAATTGAATAACCTTAAAAAATAAAGTTTTAGAAAGATGAAAAAATTAGTTGTTGCAATTATGATGCTTGCCTTTGGCGGCTCCCTCTTCGCTCAATGCCCCTTCAAATATGGTGCAACCGAGGAGGATTCATTGAAAGGCCTTGAACAAGTGAGCCTTTTCAATATGTCATACAAGGCCAAAAACTATGCGGAAGCATACGAGGCTTGGCAATATATCGTCAAACACTGCCCGTGCGCGTGGGATGGCGTATATACCAATGCTCAGAATATGTTGCAGAACCTTATCAAGGATGAGAAGGATTCTTTGAGAAGAGAACACCTCATCGATACGCTCATCTATTCCTATGAGGTTCGCAGCAACTATTTCCCCGAAAAGTTCACGAAGGGCTACGGCTTGGGATTCAAGGCGTACAACACCCTGATTTATCGTGGAAAAAACTGCACCTCCGACGAACTGATGCAAGTGCTCGACTGGTTCATCCAGTCTGTGGAAATGGAGAAGGAGAAGACTCAGCCCGCCATTTGGGACAAGTACTTCCAGCTGGCTGAAATCGTCACCAAGTCGAAAAGAGACACTTCCTATGTCATTGAGGCTTACGGACGTGCTACCGACTATCTGGATGTCTCCACCAACAACGCTTTGGTCAAGTACGAGAAGCAGTCTGAGGCCCTGGAGGCCCTCAACGCCCAACTGGAGGCTGGTCAAATCGACCGTATGGCCTACGACAAGCAGGCCAAGGTGCTGTCTGCCGACACCGCCCGCCAGATGAAACTGGTCTTGAACTATCGCAAAACCCTGAAGAAGATTGAAACCGCTGTGACGCCGTACGCCTCCTGCGAAGTGCTGGAAGAGGTTTACTCCAAGAAACTTGCCGCCAGCAAGGATGATATCTCCGCCATCAACAAGATGGTGATGACGATGTACAAGGGCGGCTGCCTTTCCAGCCCTGTCTTCAAGGAGGCCCTGCAGGTGCTTCACAACGCCAACCCGAACCGTAATACCGCTTTCTGGCTGGGTAACCTCTCTTTGAGCAGCTGGGGCAACACGAAAGACAACGCCGAACTGGATGCTGCCATCAAATATCTGCAGACTGCCATCGAATTGAGTGAGACCAACGAGCAGAGAGCCGATGCCAACTACACCATCGCTGTCGCTTATCAGCTCAAGGGAGCCTACTCCGAGTCCCGCAACGCCGCTTACGCTGCTCTGAAGGCCAATCCCAATATGGGCAAGGCCTACATCCTGATCGGAAAACTTTACGCTGCCTCCGCTGGCAGATGTTCCGGTGAGGACCTGCCTCTGGCTTGCTGCTGGGCTGCCGCCGACAAATACGCCAAAGCCGTCGCGGTTGACCCCAGCTGCGAAAAAGATGCCGCCAAAGAGCGTGCTAACCTGAGATACCCCAGCAAGGACGATCTTTTCAAACGCGGTCTCAAGGCTGGTGATTCTTATAGAGTGGGCTGCTGGATTCAGGAAAGCACTACCGTTCGTTAATACAGAATGTCTTTAAGGACAAATCATATTACCCTAAACATCATAATGGCCTCGTGCCTTATGATGTTTTTTATTTCCTGCCATCAAAAGAGCAAAGAATCCGTGCTCTTTGAGTACGAAGGGAAATATCCCGACGAGTCGGCCGAGAATATGGTGCTGACAATGAGCGACTCGGGGGTGGTCAGCTTTATCCTGGACGCCCCTTTGATGAACCGCTATTACGGGGATTCCACCTTCGCGGATTTTCCCAAAGGCATCAAGGTGACCTCCTTCACCGAATATGGGCAGAAACAGGCGGAACTTTCCGCTGACTATGCCTGCGAGGTGAACGGATCCAAGTACAAAGCCACTAAGAATGTGGTCATCATCGACGTGATTAAGGGTGATACCCTGCGTACCGAAGAGATTGAGTGGAACCAGCTTACCCGTACGGTCCTCAGCAACAAGTTGGTGAAGCAGACGAAGGCCGACGGCTCCGTCAACTACGGGGATGGATTCACGGCGGATGACAGGTTCACCCGATACACCATCATCCACCCGCGAGGGGAATTGGCCGGATATGATTTCTAAGCTAAAAGGTCGCCGCAGTCACACTGACGGCGACTTTTTTTAATGCCGCCACGATGCGGTCGGCTTCGCGCAGGCGTACACTGAAGCGGATGGTGCAGTTGAGGTCGCTTTGCTGGCTGAGTATGGTGACGCCGGGGTCTTTCATCAGTTGCATCACACTGTTCATTTGCACATAATCGAAGACCACATCATATTGCTCCTCGATGGTCTTCTCTACGATGGTGGCGGCATCGAGCGCAGCTTTGGCGGCCACCTTGTAGGCGTTTTGCAAACCGCTGACACCCAACTTGATGCCACCGAAATAGCGGACCACCACCACCAGGGTGTCGGTAAGGTCCTTGGAGAGCAGTTGCCCGTGGATGGGTCTGCCCGCCGTGCCGGAGGGCTCGCCGTTGTCGTTCAGGCGATAGGCCTCCTTGTGTGGTCCGAGGATGTAGGCGTAGCAGTGGTGCCGCGCGTCGTAGTACTGCTTCTGCAATTCCGCAAGATGCTTCTTCACCTCCTCCTCCGTCTTCACGGGGAAGGCGTACGCGAGGAACTTGCTGCGTTTCTCGCTGTAGCTGCCTGTCGCGGCGGCGGCAATGGTCTTATAGGTGTCTTCGAACATAAAGCAGGGTGTTGTTGTCCACAATCTCTTTTTCTTCAGGCGTTTCCGAAAGGGTGGGGGCGGGCAGTCCTTTGCCCCAGGTCACGTCGCCGACCAGGATGCGTGCCTCGTCCCAAAGTCCCGATTCGATGAAGCGGTCGAGGGTTTTGCGCCCGCCTTCCACAATGACCGACTGGATGCGCTGCTCGTACAATTGCTGCAGGCAGGTCGCCACGTCGGGTGAGACGGCTGTGCAGGGCAGAGGGGCGTTCACCTCGTCGCCGCGCTGCATCACAAAGCGCCGGGGACTCTTGCCCGGATAGAGGCGGGTGGTCAGTTGAGGCTGGTCGTTGGCCATCGTGTTGTATCCCACCAGAATGGCGTCCTCTTCGCTGCGCCATTTATGCACCAGCACGCGCAGGGCGTGATTGGTGATCCAATAGTTGTGGGGTTGGCCGTCGGAGCGGTCCACATCCATAAAGCCGTCAGCGGTTTGGGCCCACTTGAGGATGACGTATGGGCGCTTTTGAGCGTGGTATGTGAAGAATCTGCGGTTCAGTTCGCGGCACTCCTGCTCGCACACGCCCACGGTGACCTCCACGCCGGCAGCGCGCAACTTGGCGATGCCGTTGCCGTTCACCTTGTCGTGGCAATCTACGGTGCCCACCACAACGTGGGGGATGCCGTGGCGGATGATGGCGTCGGCGCAGGGCGGCGTCTTCCCGAAATGGGAACAGGGTTCCAGGTTGACGTAGAGGGTGGAATCCTTCAGCAGGGCGGGATCCTTGACTGCGGCAAGGGCGTTCACCTCGGCGTGCGCTTCGCCGTAGCGGTGGTGATAGCCCTCCCCGATGATGCGCCCATCGTGCACGATGACAGCGCCCACCATTGGGTTGGGCTGCACCCGGCCCAGCCCTAACCGGGCCAGCTCCAGGCAACGTTCCATATAAGGGATATGTCCGGTCAAAGCAATGATGCTATTGGCGTTTGAGGAAATAAGACAACGGCTGCAACTGGCGGTCGAAGTGATAGTACTGGCATTGCACCAGATTATGCTTGTTTCCGTTCAGTACGGCATAGAACCTGTCGCGGTTATAGGGCAGTTCGTTAGGAGTGGCATCTTCGCCTAAGATAGCGTCCAGAGAGAGGGCGTCGGGCGTCAGCTTGCGATACATCTCCAAGGTGGTTTTCTGACCGTCTATATCTGTTAACGTAATGGTTTTGAAGTGGTTGAACCGAAATATGGAATCGCGCTGTTCGGCGCTGAGGTCGGTGACGAACTGATTATAATTCTTGTCACGGTATTCAGCCAGCATATCCAGCAACTTGACGGTGTCATAGTCGGGCACCAGCTGGTGCTGGGCGTCATAGAGGGCGAAGAAACGGGCTCCGGTCTTCTCTATGGTGAAGGAGTTTTCCGGATTCTCGAAGTCCTTTACCTCCAGTGTTTTGATGCGGGTGATCTTGGTGGAGAAGAGGTCGCAGGTGTACCAATCTACTGGTTTGAAAGAGTAGGTCGGGGTGAGGAAACCCTTGAAGCCGGGGTTGTGTACGATGCAGGGCTCGTCGAGGCCCTCGAGGATGGCGAAGTTGGCCATATTGTCCATCGTGGACGGTCCCATATAGTAAGTCTTCACCAGTCTCTCTTTAGTGAATAATTTCATTCCAAAGAGGGTGAACTTGGGCTTGGTCTGGTATATTTCCACCTTCACGGCATTCACCGACATCATCTTGTTGATGTTAGACTGGGCAGACTTGGGCACCGTCTGCTGCAGGGTCACGTTGCGGATGGTGGAGAGCAGTTCTTCCACCTTGCTGTCCATAGCCCGGATTGAGTCTTGCACATACCAAATGCCATCCTTCCGGGTGAGCAGCACGTTGTCGCCCGCCATACTGGCGATGAACACTTTTGTGACGTTGGCGGTGTCTTTCACTGCAAAAATATCGGATTTCGGGGTGCGGTTGGCACCGTGGATGACGCCGGTCTTGAAGAGTACAATCAACAAGCAGGCCAACAGTAAAGCGGCAAGAATGAGGAGCCGAATGGTATTCTTTTTCATATCTTATGATTAAGGCGGCAAAAATACGAAAATTACGCCGACACGCCCCTCTTTAACAAAAGTGTTTTTTTATATGTTTTTTTAAACTTATGGTAAAAACTATAGTCTTTAAATAGTTAATTTTACGCTGTATGAAAAAAGGAATCCCTATAATCTTAGCCATTCTTTTATCTGTATGTCAATTAATTGCGCAGCAAGATAATCCATCTGACAATCGTTCCTCCTCAAAATCCTTCACCTTGGAAGAGTGCCTTCGTTATGCGGAGGAGCATAATTTCGCCCTGCAGAACGCCGGTTTGAACGTCACATCGTCGGAAATCTCTTTGCGGCAGGCGAAGGAGAACATCGCCCCGTCGGTGTCGGCCTCCGCGTCGCAAGGGTTCAATGCCAACAACTATCAGAAATCCATCGGCTGGAACGGCAGTTACGGCATCAACGCCGGAATGACCCTCTTCAGCGGGCTTTACAATTATAACAACATCAAAAAGAGTCAATTGCAGGTGGAACAGTCGGACCTTGAGTTGCAGCAGAGCCGCGATAAGGTGCGTGTCTCCATCATACAGGCGTTTCTGGCCATTATGATGAACCAGGATCTTCTGGATTATCAAGAAGAGGTGCTCAAGAGCAGCCGCGAGCAGATGGAGCAGGGCGAGCAGCAGTTCCGCGTGGGCCAGATTCTGGAGAGCGACTATAAGATGCTGCAGGCGCAATACACCTCCGACCTGTACAACATCGAGAATACGAAAATCAACATTCAGAATAATTATCTGGCACTGAAGAATTTGCTTTCTATTGCACCAGGCGAGGAGCTTGCCATTGTGCGCCCCGACAGCGCCACGCTCTTCCGCAACCTTGAGGTGCCCACCTTGCCGGAGCTGATGGAGAAGTCGAGGGCTTATCTGCCTCAGCTCAAAATCTCCGAGAACGACATTGCGAGCGCGGAGTACGACGTCAAGTTGCAGAAATCCAACTTCTACCCCTCTTTGTCGTTGAGCACGGGCATCAGCACAGGCTACAGCGGCAACAACCAGTCCGACAACCTGGGTTGGGGCACGCAACTCTGGCACGGCCTGGGCGAGAATGTGGGACTCAACCTCAGCATTCCCATCTACCAGCGCAGTCAGGTGCGCAACAGCGTGAAACAGGCGCAACTGCGTGTGCAACAGGCCGAACTGACCAAACAAGAGGTCTCTTACCAGATTGATCAGGAACTGCAGCAATATTATCTGGACGTCCTGTCGGCGCAAAACGACTACCGCGTGGCCGAGGCCCGAAAGGAGGCTTATGAGGCCAACTATAACGCCTACAGTTTCAAGTTCAAGTACGGCTCCATCACTGCGGTGGACCTCATCCAGCAGCAAACCAACTATATCAACCAACTCAACCAATATATGCAGTCCAAGTACTCGTTTGTTCTGCAAAGGAAGATTTTGGATGTGTTGATGGGCGTGCCGGTGAGACTATAGTTTATTAAATCATTAAATTATTAAGTTGTTGGGGCGGAGGTTAAGAAATTAAGAAACTAAGAAATTAAGAAATTGAGTTTAGAAAATCATTTGTTATATGTCTAAGTTATCTAAAAAAGCAAAATGGATTATGGCCATCGCGGCGGTGGTGCTGCTGGCGTTGATATTGTCACTTGTTCTTAAGAAGGGCAAGCACGCAGAGTTGCAAATCAACACGGTGCGGAGCTCCATCGACAGTGTGGAGGTGACGGTGACGGCCACTGGCGAACTGCAGCCCGTGTACAAAGTGGATGTGGGCACGCAGGTGTCTGGTATCGTGGAGCACATCTACGTGGATTTCAACTCGGTGGTGAAGAAGGGCCAGAAACTGGCTGAACTGGACCGCTCCAATCTGAATGAGCAGCTTACGCAGGCCCAGACCAGCGTCTCGAACGCGAAGAGCAACCTCACTCTGGCGCAGCAGCAATACGACCGCGTGAAGGCGCTTTACGACAATAAGGCGGCCACGCAGGAGTCGTACGAGTCGGCGGTGAACTCGCTGAATCTGGCCAAGAACCAGCTGAAGACCGCCCAGTCGGAGTTGTCGCGCGCCCAGACCAACCTCTCCTACGCCACCATCTATTCGCCCATCGACGGGGTGATTATGGACAAGGCTGTGGAGGAGGGCCAGACAGTGGCCTCTTCGTTCAGCACCCCGACATTGTTCACCATTGCCAATGACCTGACTCAGATGCAGGTGCAGGCTTCCGTGGATGAGGCCGACATCGGCGAAGTGAAGGCCGGCCAGCCCGTAACGTTTACCGTGGATGCCTTCCCTGATGATGTGTTTGCCGGCACGGTAAAGGAGGTGCGCATCAATCCCACGGTGACCTCCAACGTGGTGACCTATACGGTCATCATCAACGCACCCAACCCCGAGATGAAACTCTTCCCCGGTATGACGGCCAACGTGAGCATCACCACCAAGAAAGAGAGCGGGGTGTGTATCCCCTTGACGGCGTTGTTCACCACTATCGAGCCGGATGTGATGAAGCAGTTTGAGAAAAAAGGCTATACCTTCCAGTCTTTATACAAAAACCAGGAGGAAATTGCCCAGGGACTGAAGGACATCACCAAGAAGACCATCTGGGTGAAGAAGGGAGATAAGAATTATGAGCAGGTCAGGGTGTCGGTTGGATTGAACAATGGTGTCAAGACACTGGTTCCTGAAGGCTTGCAAGAGGGCGAGGAAGTGGTGATTGGCGTCAGCGAGGCGATGGGAGGGATGCCGAATGGAAACAAGGGCGGCAATAGTGGAAGTTCCAATCCGTTTATGCCCGGGCGACCCGAGCGCAAGACCAGATAGCTATGGGAAAAGATATTTTAAAAGTGGAACGTCTGGAGCGCGTGTTCCGCGTAGGCAGTGAGGATGTGCACGCTTTGCGAGGTGTCTCCTTCACCATCCAGGAGGGGGAGTTTGTCAGCATAATGGGTACTAGTGGCTCGGGAAAATCGACGCTGCTGAACATTCTGGGATGTTTGGACACGCCCACTGCCGGCGACTATATTATTGACGGGGTGTCAATCCGGAATTTGAGTAAGAACGAGTTGTCCACTCTGCGCAACCGCAAGATTGGTTTTGTGTTCCAGAACTATAACCTGCTGGCGCGCACCACAGCCTTGGAGAATGTTGAGCTGCCGCTTTTTTACAACAACACTGTGCCGGCCAAGGAGCGGAAGGAGCGCGCGGCGGCGGCCCTCAAGTTGGTGGGCTTGGAGAAACGTATGGAGCATATGCCCAACCAGCTCTCCGGCGGTCAGCAGCAGCGTGTGGCCATCGCCCGCGCGTTGGTCAACGACCCCGTTATACTCCTGGCCGACGAGGCCACCGGCAACCTTGACACCCGCACTTCCTACGAGATTATGAGCCTGTTTCAGGACCTTCACGAGCAAGGCAAGACGATTGCCTTTGTGACGCACGAGCCAGACATCGCCACCTTTACCACGCGCAAGATCAAGCTCCGCGACGGGCAGATTATCGAGGACGCCCCCATCAACACCCAGTCGGCCGCCGAGGCGCTGGCCGCCATCAACCTCCAAAAAGAAGATTAAGCTATGAATATCGGAAATCTTGTCAAAATAGCCATCAGCTCGCTGTTCCGCAACAAGATGCGCACCGCCCTGACGATGTTGGGCATCATCATCGGCATTGCCTCGGTCATCGCGATGGTCAGCATCGGGCAGGCCTCCACGCAAAGCGTCAAGTCGGAGCTCTCCTCTATGGGCTCCAATATGATTATGATAATGCCCGCCCGTCAGCATCGTGGCGGTGTGGATATGGGAATGTCGTCATCCAAATCTTTGGACGACAAGGATTTGGCATCTATACAAAAGAACACCCGTTATGTGGCCGCCGTGTCGCCTATGGTGAGCAGCGCCAAGCAGCTGATCTATGGCAACAACAACCATAGCTGTTCTGTCAATGGCGTGTCGGATGCCTACCTTGAAATCCGGAAATACGAGTTGGCCGACGGGGTGATGTTTACGGAGGAGGATGTGAAGCGCTACAACAAAGTGTGTGTCATTGGGCAGACAGTGGTGAAGGAGTTGTTTACCAACGGCGAGAACCCGATAGGCAAGTCCATCCGTTTCGGGTCGATACCGATGACCGTGATAGGGGTTTTGGCCTCGAAGGGTCAGAACGGGATGGGGGAAGACCAGGACGATATAGTGTTGGCGCCTTACACCACCATTCAGAAGCGTTTTTTGGGCATTAACTATTTCAATATGTTGTTTGCCTCGGCCACTTCCGAGGAGGAGTCGGAGCTGGCCGCCACGGAGATTACCTACATCTTGCGCAGCAACCACGGCATCAAGCAGGGTGCGACCGACGACTTCGACATCCGCACGCAGGAGGAACTGGTCTCCACCATCAGTTCGGTCACGGGATTGATGACTACATTGCTGGCCGCCATCGCTTCCATCTCGTTGGTGGTGGGCGGCATCGGCATTATGAATATAATGTATGTCACGGTCACGGAGCGCACCAAGGAGATTGGTTTGCGTATGGCCATCGGCGCGCACAACCGCGACATCAAGTTGCAGTTCTTGTGCGAGAGTGTGATTTTGAGTCTGATAGGCGGCATTATCGGCATTATCTTTGGGCTGATCATATCCTACGTCGCTTCCAAATTGCTGAAAATGCCCTTTGTGGTGAGTCAGATGGCTATTGTGCTATCCTTTGTGGTGTGTGCCCTCACGGGTATCTTTTTCGGTTGGTATCCGGCCAAGAAGGCGGCCAATATGGATCCCATCAGCGCTTTGCGGTACGAGTAATCTCTGCGTATTGCGAGTTTTTATACGATATGGATTTTTTTAACAAAAAAACCCCATATCGTATTTTATTAAACAGAATTTTATATTTTTGCACCGTTTTTATAAAATACAATTTAATAAAATCTATTTGTGAAAAATATGGCCATAACTAGAAATACGCTGAAACAGATTCTCCTTGACAATCAGAAGGATGTGGAGCAATACAGTGTTTTCCCACGCCAATACGATTTGGACAGTTCCCCGTTGCAGGTGTTTGTTGGGGTGCGGCGTTCAGGGAAATCATTTCTCCTTTTCCAGAAAATGCGTCAGATGCTTGATGAGGGTCATACTTGGGCCGATATGCTCTATTTGGATTTTGAAGACACTCGCTTGGAGGGCTTTATGCCAGATGATTTCAATCTAATTTTGGAGTGTCATCAGGAGATGTATGGCAAGCGTCCGATGCTGTTCTTTGATGAGATGCAGAACATAGAGGGGTGGCAGAAGTTCGCCCGCAACCTTGCCGACAAAAAATACAATGTTTTCATTACAGGCAGCAATGCCAAAATGCTTTCAAAGGAAATTATGGCCACTTTGGGTGGACGTTATCTTCCCATAGAGGTGTATCCGTTCAGTTTTCGGGAATACTTGTCTTATAGAAATGTTCCGTTTGATGAGTTGTCGCTTATGGCCACGGAATCCAAAGGCCGTTTTATGAATGCCTATCGTGAATATTTCACTTGGGGTGGTCTGCCCGAATCCATTAATTTGCCGGTCAAAAGAAACTATTTGTCAAGTGTTTATCAGAAAATTTACCTTGGCGACATCGTTCAGCGAAATGGCATTTCAAATCCTCGTTTGTTGCAACTGATGCTCAAGAAAATGGCGGAAAGTGTGAGGCAGCCTATATCCTATAACCGAATTTCAAAGATCCTTTCCATTGTGTCGGGCAAAATCAGCGTGCCTACGGTTTCAAGCCACGTGGGGTTTTCTGAAGATGCCTGGTTATTGTTGCGCGTGAGGAACATCGCTTCGGCTTTTGCCGAAAAGGAGAGTGTCAGCAAATATTATTTCATAGACAATGGCCTGTTGTCACTGCAGCTGATGGATTGCGAAACACTTTTGTTGGAGAACTTGGTAGCGCTTTCCCTTTTCCGCAAATACGGCCACGATGAGGACAATGAGCGTGTGTTCTTCTACAACACCAACATAGAGGTGGATTTCTATGTGCCCGATGACGAGCTCGCTGTGCAGGTTTCCTACTCAATCGGCGACCCCGATACTTTGCGCAGGGAATCTGTCGCGCTCGGCAAGTTGCCGCAGGTTTATCCTTGCCGCCGCCGCGTCATTATCACTTATGACGAAGAGGGGTCATTAGAGGATAACTATGGAATCATAGAGATCATCCCCGCGTGGAGGTGGTTGTTGGAAGAGGACACAAATCTATGATCCCTTACGCAGAACCTTGAAAGATGCGTTTTTGTCATATACGCTCAAAGGAGTTGAAAATGTAGGGGGATGAATAGATAGGAATGATTATAAAAAAAACAGGGCTTTTGCCCTGTTTTTTTATGCTTCGGGTTCGAAATCCTCTTTGCCGACGCCGCAGATGGGGCAGCTCCAGTTGTCGGGAAGATCTTCGAAAGCGGTGCCCGGGGCTATGCCGTTATCAGGGTCGCCCTCGGCGGGGTCATACACGTGACCGCAAACTTTGCAAACGTACTTTTTCATAAGCGATAGTTTTAATAGTGGTTGTTTTATATTTCTGGTCAACAAAAATTTGTTGCTGGCAAAAATACTAAAAAAAATTATTACGGTTCCACCGGTTGTTCGCGGACGTTGGAGCGCAGAGCCTGGTTGATTTGTTGCTTGAGCTGCATCACGTTCTTTTCCACCACGTTCTGCCGTTCGGGTTTGAAGAAGTCGGCGTATTTGGCCTTCCCGAGCTTGTACTTCAACTTGTCGGTGCCGATGATGTCAAGACCTAACCGGATGGGCTTCAGCAGAGATACATTATAATTATAGGTCATATCCAGGTTGTGGCGTCCCGAGAGGATGGCCTGGTATTTGTCGATGGAGACGGCGAAAGGATAGACGTCGATCTCGTTTTTGAAAATCGTGATTTCGGCGGAGAGACTGTCAATCTTGTTCTCGGTCTTCTTGCTGAACCGCAGTTTCTTGGCAATGTTTTGGTAGGTTTCGTTGTCCAGGACAACGAGGTCGTGGCCATTGATGGCGGCGGCGCCCCGGAGGGTGGAGTATTTGAGGTCGTAGTTGGATTTGAGGTAGGTCTCCACGGCAAAATGGAATTCAGCGTTGCCAGCGAAGGACTTGAGCATCGGCAGGATGGTGTCCACCTCTGGAATCATAGCGATGAGTTTGTCAATCTTGATGTCGAGCAGGTGGAAATCGAGACCTACAAAGAGGTGGTTTTTACGCGGGGTGCGATAGAGTGCGGTGAGCTGCATACGGGCGGCGTCGGAAGTCAAACCCATCTGGTCCAGCACGAGGATGCCGTCCTTGATGGCGACGTGCCCGCCCACGTTGCGGATCTCTGCGTCTTCGTAAAGAGCCTTCTTGATGGAGGTGTTCACACGGATGTCAATACCGTGGGGCACAATGAAGGGGTCGGCCTCCGAGCTCTCGGACTTCTCGGCCAGAAGGGAGTCGGGGGCGCCCAGTCCGTTGACGAGGTTCATAATGTGGTTGATGTCGAGATAGTCGGAGGTGAGTTCGAGGGTGCCGCTGAGAAGTCCGCGGTTGTCGAAGTACTTGTCCATATTGCGTATCTCTCCGCTCACGCGGCATTCCGACTCGTCGAGTTTGATGCGCCCCTCCTTGATGTGGCAGCGGGCGGGGGTGAAGTCCACGTCAAGGGACGGGATACCGAGGGGTTCGTCCAGTTTGTCGAAGATGACGTTGCCCTGGGCAAGCTTGAGCTTTACGTCAGGGTTCCAGCGCAACAGGGCGTTTTTGCCTTTGGTGTTGTAGTGGGAGGCGGCGGTGAGGTTGAGTTTGCCGGTGCGGGCGGCCAGCGTTCCCTTCACGGTGGCCACCAGTGCGTCGCCGGCATATTTCAGGGAGAGCTGCTCGCTGTTTTGCATCACGAAGGTGCCGGAGGGATGCTGCAAGGTGGCCTCTACGGTGTCGGTCTGCGCCTCCACTGTGGCAAACTGGTAGGTGGTGCCCATCTTGAAGGTGAGGGTGGAGTCGAAGAGGTTGTTGACGTAGGCGTCAAGATGCGCGTCGGCGGCGGTGACGTCACCCAATCCTGTCTTGCTGCCAGTGAGGTGCGGGGCCTTGGCAATCAGATGGGCCCACTCCCCGATGCGGTAGGGACGTTCCTTGACGGGGAAGTCGAGGTCGAGGTCCAGGGAGGGCGATTTCAGGGCCAACGAGTCATCATAGAGGAAATCGAGGTTGGTGAAGAGTATGTGCCCCTTGACGTTCATCTTGTCGAACGCCTTTGACGAGATTTGACTCTGGTCGAAAGAGGCCTTGAGGTCGGCTTTTGCGTTGGCATTGAAGCGGGTGATGCTTTCGGGGAGCAGTTTTTTGAAGTCCTGCATCTGCAAGTCTCCTTTCAAGGCCAAGTCGAAGAGCATCTTTCCGAGCAGATCCTTGACGGTGCCCTGCGCAGTGATGTGGTTGCGACCGGTGTAGGCGCTCAACTCCTTGATGGTCACGTTGGTGAGGTTGTTGGGGTCGAGGTCCACGTGGAATTGGCTGTTGATGTGGTCAAAGGGGAAGGGGAAATCCTTCACTGCGAAGGTGCCGTCGTCGAGGGTGACATCGGAGGTGATGAGCGGCTTCTCCTGTTCGTTGTAGTGCCCGGTCACGGTGCCGGTGAGGCCGATGCGTCCGTCGAGGTCAAGTCCGTCGAGGGCGTTGCCGATGAGGGCTTCGGGGATAAAGGCGAGCGCCTCCTTCAGGGGCCAGGTCTCGGTTTTGTATCGGAGGTCCATCCGGATGTCGCCCGTGGCGGTGTCGCGCTGCGCTTCACCTTCGAGGGAGAGCTTGTAGTCGGCCAGGGCCAGCTGCGCGTCCTTCAGGCCTAAAGCCTGGCGGGAGAGGCCGAGCCTGATGTCAGAGGCCAGGGCTACATCCGCGGAATCCAGATAGGCATCTTCGCCGGAGTGCAGGGTCAGGTTGCCGGCCTTCAGGTGGAGCGTGCCCAGCAGGGAGTCCAGTTGCAGCAGGTCGCCGGTGAAATCCAGAGCCAGCTGGTCGCATTTGGCCAGCAGGGGTTTTTCGTCGAGGGTGACCACATCAAAAGCTTGGCTGTTGAGGTTGACGCTCCCTTGCACATCGTGCTGCTCGAAGGAGCCCTTGACCAGAAGGTCGAGGTCGTGGAGGTTGGCCCTCACCTTGGATGCGAGGTCGATATAGGAGAGGTTCACATCGTCGGCCTGCACCTTTTCGAGATCTACGGTATAGACGAATTCGGATGTGGTGTCGGAGGTGGTTTTGAAGACATTGTAGTTGGTCTGGCCGACGGGGTTGGTGAAGAGATTGGCGTTGCCTTCCTGCAGATGAAAGTCGCGGATGGCGATGTGCTTGTCGTTGAGCAGTTCTCGGATATTGAGGGAGGCGGTGCAGTGCTTGACGTGGAGCAGCGTGTCGGTAGGCGCGCCATAGACGGGGTTGAGGAGCAGGAGTCCGTGCAGGTCGATGCCGACGTGGGGGAAGGTCTTGAAGAGGGTGAGGTCGGCCTTGTCGATGTGGAAGTTACAGTTGAGGAATTTGGGTGCCTCCTGGTTGACGAGCTTGGTGAGCCGCGCGGGCGAGAACACCGACCACAGGACAAAGCATACTGTCAAGAGGAACAGCCCCAACAGCGACAGCAGGGATATAAGCGTTATCTTCAGCCCTTTTTTCATTTTGCTTTACGGTTGTTTGGTGAAAGTATAGCTCTTGCCGTAGTCGTCGTGGTAGGCGAGGGTGTTGGTGTTGAGGGTGGTGAGCGTGTAGGTCTTGGGCACGATGCCGCCCATCTCCATCTGGTGGTTCTGGGTAAGGGTGGCGTTGTTGAGGGTCCAGGTGAAGGGTTGGGCCTCCTCAGGTCCCACATCGTCGGAGGTGTCCCACGTGTAGCCGGTGCCGTTGGCATCGTAGTACTCGTGCAGGGTCCCCGACTGCCAGTGGCCAGGCAGCATTGCCTCGTCGAACTTTTTCTTGTTGAAAAGGTCGCAGCTGCTCATACATAAGCCGGCAGCAAGGCAAATCAGCAATATGGATAATTTTCTTTTCAAGGTATTGGATCAGATGATATTGACTTCGGGTGATAAGGTAATATGGAAAAGGTTCTCTACGTCAGAAATAACCTGGCCATAGACTTGGGAAATCTCCTCGGGTTTAGCGTTCCCGTAATTGACCACGACGAGCGCTTGAAGGGGGTAGATGCCGGCATCGCCGATGCGGCGTCCTTTCCAGCCAGCCTTCTCGATGAGTTGTCCGGCAGCCAGTTTCACATAGCCGGGTTCGGCGGGGTAGGATACCAGGTCGGGAAATCGGGCCAAGAGGGCTTGGTGCTGGGATTCCTCCACAACAGGATTTTTGAAGAAACTGCCCGCGCACCCGATTTTGGAGATGTCGGGGAGTTTGCTGTTGCGAATGGAGAGGATGGTCTCCGTCACGCTGTCGAGGGTGGGCTCGTGTCCCTCCATTGCCTGGGCGAGAGCCTTATAGGTCAGGTTGAAGCGCGGGCGGGTGGATAGCCGGAAATGGACGTGTGTGATGAAGCATCTGCCCTTGAGTTCCTGTTTGAAGACGGAGTTGCGGTAGCCGAAACGGCACTCGGCGTTGGAGAGGGCGAAGGGTTGCAGGGTGTCGGTGTAGTAGCCGTACACTTTTTCGATGCAGTCTTTGGCCTCCGTGCCGTAGGCGCCGATGTTCTGTACGGGGGCACTGCCGGCGAGGCCGGGGATGCCGGTGAGGTTTTCGAGTCCGTAGAGGCCGTTTTGCCGGCAGTATTCCGTGAGATTCTCCCAGGGCTCGCCGGCCGCCAGGCGCAACAGCACACTGTCGGAAGTCTCCTCCACCCGCTCGATGCCTCCGAAGGCGGGGTGGATGATGGTGCCCTCATAGAATTTGGTGAAGAGGGTGTTGCTGCCCCCGCCGAGGATGTAGTGCGGCGTGCGGAACAGCTCGGCCATTGAGCAAATCTCCTCCTCGCGGTCCACCTGCACAAAACGGGCGCAGGCGACCTCCATCCCGAAGGTGTTGTAGGACTTAAGCGGAAAATCGCGGAACTCTTTCATCACGGAGATGTTTTAGAACATATAGCCCACTTTCACGTAGAAACTGGAGAGGCTGTGGTTGTCGCGACGGTCGAAGGGGGCGGCCCAATCGACGGCGAGCACAAAGTTGTCGTTCATCATCAGTCGCAGGCCGATGCCGGCGGCGAAGTGGGGACGGAAGACCTGTGCCTGGTCGCCGAAGAGGATGTAGTTGTCGAGGTCGGCGAGGTCAAATTCGGGGTCGTTTTGGGCGATGCTGGCCAGCAGTTCGTTCTCGCGGATCTTGTAAGGTTGCAGGATCATACCGGCGTCGAGGAAAGGGTTGAGTCCGATGAAGAAGTGTTCTTTCTTGACGTCGAACTTGAAGATGTTGAAGCGGAACTCGACGTTGGCGAAGGCGTATCCGGGAGCGGTGACACGGTGGCGCAGGATGCCGCGCATTGTGCTGCCGCCGCCGAGGCCTTCATAGATGGCCCTTTGGATGAAGAGGTTGTTGTAATAGTTGTTGAGGTAGAAGGGCGAGTTGCCGGCCACGGTCATCTGGGCGGCCACGCGATAGGCGAAGGTGATCTTGTCCTTATAGACAGGCACATAGTGGCGGAAGGCGGCGTTGAACATCAGGTTGTTGAAGCCCTTGTCCTCGCCGAAGGCGGCGTTGTAGGTCCAGAACACGTCGGCATAGATGCCCTTGTGGGTGTTCTGTTCGCGGTCGCGGCTGTCATATACGATGCCGCCGCGGAGGTAGGGATGCCAGCCGCCATTGGCCTCAGCGGGGGAAATCAGGCCCCACTTGACATATTTCTCATACATCCCGTCGATGTCGGGAAGGATGTTCTCCTCCTTTTTGCCACGGTTGATCATCTCGAGGTTCACGCGCCCGATGTTGTACCAGAGGAGTCCGAGGCCGGCGCTCCAGCGCCAGTTGTCGCCGATGGGCCCGTCGATGTCGGCGGCCAGGCGCAGCAGGTCGCGGTGCGATTTGTAGAAAGCGCGGGAGATGTAATCGTCGGATTTCTTGCGGCACCATCCGGGGTTATAGACCGACTGGTAGCCGTTGTAGCCGTAGAAGTCGCACAGGGCGTCGGGCAGGTAGGCGGCGTCGAGCGACAGGCGGTGGTTGGGGATGAGTTGCTTGGTGTCGTAGGAGAAGCGGAAGATGCCGGAGCGTTTGGTGGTGAAGGCGGCCTCCACGCGCATCGACTGCTTGTATTCGGGATAGGTTGAGCCGTCGCCGAAGTCGTAGATGTTGGACATTATGCCGTATTGGAAACCCTTGTCGGCGTCGTAGGCTACGCTGGGCAGAATGCCGAATGTCCAGCCGGTGCGGATTTCGCTCTTCTCCTTTTTCTCTTTCTTGGCCTTGGCCTTTTTGCCTTGGCTATCGTCTTGGGCGAAAGCAGTTTGCCCCATTGCCACCAAGGCGCACAATAAAACGAGTAGCAGTTTTTTCATAGAGTGTGCAGTATTAAAAATGAGTGGCAAAAGTACAAAAAAAAGTAATAGTCGGTCTATGGATAAAATGTGGGGACAAAATTGTTAAAAAAAACTTTGTATGAGGAAGTTGAACAAATCAAAAAAAGTGTATTTTTGCCGCCCCAAAAAATAAACACAATTTTAAACAAAAACAACTAAAAAATTATGGTTAATCAGTACGAAACCGTTTTCATTATGACGCCCGTTTTGTCTGAAGATCAGATGAAGGAAACGGTACAAAAGTTTGAGAAGATTCTCACCGACAAAGGCGCTGAGATCGTTCATCAAGAGAACTGGGGCCTCCGCAAGCTGGAGTATCCCATCCAGAAGAAATCTTCCGGATTTTATCATTTAATTGAATTCAAGGCCGAAGGCGAAGTTGTGGCCAACTTGGAGCTGCAATATCGTCGTGACGAGCGCATTATGCGCTTCTTGACCGTGAGTATGGACAAATACGCCATCGCTTACGCCGAGAAGAGACGCGCCAACCGCAATGCCAAAGCCGCCGAGACCGTGGAAGTGGAAGCCGCTCCTGCTCCGAAGGCTGAGGAAGTTAACGAAGAGTCTAACAAAGAAGAAGTAGCAGAATAATTATGGCACAACAATCCGACATCAAATACATTGCCCCTGTTGCAATCGACATCAAGAAGAAGAAATATTGTCGTTTCAAGAAGAGCGGCATCAAATACATCGACTACAAGGACGGTGAGTTCCTGAAGAAATTCGTGAACGAGCAAGGCAAGATCCTGCCTCGTCGTCTGACCGGTACCTCCCTGAAGTATCAGAAGAAGGTGGCCCAGGCCGTCAAGAGAGCACGTCATCTGGCTCTGCTTCCGTTCGTGACCGATAATTTAAAATCTAACTACTAATAGGAGACAATACTATGGAAATCATATTGAAACAAGACGTCAACAATTTGGGTTATGCCGACGACCTCGTCAAGGTGAAGGACGGATATGCCCGCAACTACCTCATTCCCCAGGGCCTGGCAGAGTTGGCAACGCCCGCCAAGAAGAAAATGCTGGCCGAGACCCTCAAACAGCGCGCTTTCAAGGCTGAGAAGATCCGCAAAGAGGCTGAGTTCCTCGCCGGCAAGATCGACGGCCTCGAGCTGACCATCCCCGCCAAGGCGTCCGATAAGGGCACCATCTTCGGCTCCGTCACTTCCATCGCCGTGGCCAACGCCCTGAAAGAGCAGCACGACATCGAAATCGACCGCCGCAAGATCGTTATGAACGAGGACCACATCAAGGAACTCGGCGACTACACTGCCCTTGTCAACCTGCACAAGGATTTCAACAAGGTGAGCCTCAAGCTGCACGTGGTGGCTGAAACGGAAGAGTAAAAATTCAGTTTTCTTACGATAAAATAAACTCTCCTCTATAAAGGGAGAGTTTTTTTTGTATTTTTGCCACCCGAATTTTTAGGTATGAAATACAATCGCATTTTATTAAAGTTGAGTGGCGAATCGCTGATGGGTGACGACGGATACGGCATACAGTACCCGATGGTACGCCATTTCGCCTCCGAGATCCAGTCGGCAGTGGCACAGGGCGTGCAGGTGGGTGTGGTCATCGGCGGCGGCAACATCTTCCGCGGGGTGCAGGGCTCTTCCAAGGGCTTCGACCGCCGGCAGGGCGATCAGATGGGTATGCTGGCCACCGTCATCAACGCTATGGCTGTGCAGGCTGTGCTGGAAGAGATGGGCGTCAAGGCCAAGGTGCTCACCGCAATGGCCATTGAGGGCGTGAGCGAGAAGATCTCCTGGCGCAAGGCCGTGGAGCTGCTGGAGTCCGGCTATGTCGTCCTGATGGGCGGCGGCACGGGAAACCCCTTCTTCACTACCGACTCGGGTGCCGCGCTGCGCGCTGTCGAGATTAGGGCCGACCTGCTGCTCAAGGGCACCCGTGTGGACGGCGTCTATACCGCCGATCCCGAAAAGGACCCCACTGCCACCAAGTACACCAACCTTACCTTTGACGAGGCCTACCGCAACAACCTGAAGATTATGGATATGACGGCATTCACGCTCTGCAAAGAGAATAAAATGCCCATCTATGTATATGACGCCAATCAGCCCGGCAACCTGCTTAAGGTGCTGCAAGGCGAACCCATCGGAACCCTATTGCAATAATATATTATGGAAGAAGACAATAACAAGACTGTCGAGACTACTCCCGACATTAGCGTACAAGAGGAGAGCAAGATGCAGACCGTGGCCAACAGCCGCGTGCGTTTCAAGATCCACATCGGCCTCTTTGTCATTGTTAACCTGCTCCTTTGGGTGCTCTATTTCACCCTGTTCAATGCCATTGTCACGGACTTCACCATCAAATGGGCTATCCTCAAGGTCTTCATCTGCATCACGGTGGTCTGGCTGCTCGTGGTCATCCTCCACTACTGCATCGCGTTCAAGTGGAACAAGACATTCGTGGAGAAGGAGCTTGGCCGCATCCGCAAGCAGCGCAGCAACCAACTCAAGGAACTGGAGCGCCTGAAAGCCCAGATTGCAGCCTCCAAGGCCAATCAAGATGCACAAAAACAAGAATAATAATCATTTAAGAGCATAATAAAGATGGATACACAACAATGTCTCAAGCAAACGAAGGAGAATATGAACTCCACCGTCGCTTTCTTTGATAAGGAATTACAGAAAATACGCGCCGGCAAGGCCTCCCCGCAAATGCTGGAGGGCTTGAAGGTGGACTATTACGGCAACCCGACCCCCGTGGAGCAGGTGGCCAACATCAACACGCCCGACGCCCACCAGATTGTCATCCAACCCTGGGAGCGCAATATGCTGCCCGTGATCGAGAAGGCCATTCTGGCTGCCAACATTGGTCTGACGCCGCAAAATAATGGCGAATTCATCCGCCTGGTAGTGCCCACCCCGACCGAAGAGCGTCGTAAAGAGCTGGTCAAGAAGGCCAAACAGGAGGCGGAGCAGGCCAAGGTCAATGTTCGCAACATCCGTCGTAACGCCAATGACGAGGCCAAGAAGCTGAAAGATGACGGCACACCCGAGGATGAGGTGAAGAAACTGGAGGCCGACATCCAGAAGGCCACCGACGAGGCTATTGGCAAGATCGACAAGATTATGGAGGCCAAGGAGAAGGAGATAATGACCGTTTAATCTGACAATTATTCACTTTTTTTATAATCACAAAACCCTAAAACTATGAATATTCCCGAGAATCTGAAGTATTCCGCCGATCACGAATGGTTGAAAGTAGATGGCGACGTCGCTTACGTCGGCATTACCGCCCACGCTGCCAATGAGCTGGGTGACATCGTTTTCCTTGACATCACCTCTGTGGGCGAGACCCTCGACAAGGACGAAGTCTTCGGCACCATCGAAGCCGTGAAGACCGTGGCCGACCTTATGCTGCCTGTGGGTGGCGAGGTGCTCGAGTTCAACGAGGCCCTTGAAGCCAACCCCGCTTTGGTGAACAGCGATCCTTACGGCGAAGGCTGGATCGTGAAGATCAATATGACCGACCCCGCCCAAGTGGCCGAGTTGATGGACGCTGCCGCCTATACGGCTATGCTGGGATAATCTTTCCACTATCCATAAAAAAAGCGACCTTTTCGGGTCGCTTTTTTTTGTTGTTGGATTAGTTGCAAGTCCAATTTAGAACTGTCATAAAAAGGGGATGTTTACATATTTCTATCCTTTTTACGTTTAATAAAGAAACCACCATATCCTGCATGATACACATTTATATTTTTAATGTACGTAAAGCTTGTTTAACAAGTCGTCATACCCTTTTTCTTTAAGCTTGGAAATTTTACAGTTTCGGACTCTGTTTCTCAAGAGTTGGTAATCATTCCATTTAACAACAACTATATCGCCACTTACGGTTACATTTGGCCAATCATGGTCGTCATAGTCACCCAATTTTTTTCTAAATAACATTGAGTCTGTAAGATATATTTCATAAGCATCTCCGTCATAAACACCTCCATGATAAATCTGATATGTTTCAACAAATAAGTTATCACCAATTGTTCTGCTATTAGAATAAACTATATCTTTATCATTTGAACTATGGGTGTACAATATGAATATAAATAGTACCCCAAGTAATGAAACCCAAATAAGTAACAATACTAAAATAAAATATAAAAAGAATTTTCTCATAATTATTGAATTGTTTTTTTTGCCGCATTCATCCCTTTTGTGTTGAATCTGAACTCTCGCCATCTGTCACCGGACTTTATGTTAAGTGGACTTATGAAACCATTTAGTCTCCATAATCCTTCTGCTACATGTTCATTGTCGAACGCTTTGTATGTTTCAGCTCCTCCAGCCCCTTTCCACAACATATATTTAGAAAAACCCGCAATTACACCTGTATATCCAGCGTGAAAATTACCAACATCCGCCGCTGTAGCTCCCGAAAAATATTCACATGAAAAAGTAGTATATTTACCTTTGTCATGTTCCCAAGCAACACCCCAAATAGTCTTTGTGTTACTTTTCAAATCCCAATCTCCTGTTGGCTTCACCTTTTCGAAATAAGACAGATAACGGTCAACAATTCCCATCTCTTTCATTTTACGAGCATATTGGGCACTATTCTCTAATTTGTTACCAAAAAAAGAGGATTGATCTATATTACCACCTAATTCACCAACCTTGATACCGTTTCCTCCCGTATTATTTAGCCGCTTCTGTTGTGCCTCTATATCCGCCTTTGTAGTTCCGTCTTTATGTAAATATACGCTATTGTCCCCATCGTTAAAATGAGCTATAATATTCCCATATTTGTCTATATGCTCAGAAATCTCCTCCCCATTCGGATCCACCAGCCTCACCGGGTTGTTACTACAGTAAACGTAGTTTGATTGATGAGGATATTTCCCACTCATCGGGTCGACGCTCAGCCAGATGCTTAAATCACTGCTGTAATACCTTGCTCCAAAGTAGCTTAAGCCTGTTTCCGCGTCCTTTTCTTTGGCGGAGAAGGTGTGATAATCCGCAAAGAGCATCGGAATCGGGGAAACGGTATGTGTAAAGTGTTGGTTCATACACAATTGTTAGATGAGGCAAAAATAGTATTTTTTTTGATATGTGAACGCGCCGCCACTCCCCCACACCATCGCTCTCCGCACGCGTAGAGACGCCACATTGTGACGTCTCTACATATGTGGGGTTACAGAGAAGGAAGAAGGATGTTCCTTCGGAACACGTCTGGATGAGATATGACAATGTGATAGAATCGGCCTCGAAGAGGCCTTCCTTTTTGTAACACCACACGAAGCGTAGCAAGTGTGGTGACGGGATGCGTGGCGGATACCTGTCGCACCGCAGGTGTCGCTTGCCCCGAAGCACTGCGCTTTCACGATGCGAAATGGAGGCTCTTTGCAATATGTCATCTGTTTTCACCCTCAGGAATATCATTGCCATTTTTTTCGTATTTTCGCCACCTCCAAAACCACCGCCGATGAACCGTTGCCGTACATACTGTCTTATGAATCCCCTCACGGGGATTTGGCCTGCGTGCGGGGACGCCATCAGCTACAGATATGCATCCCTTAACGGGGATGAGGGATGCAACAACCAACATCTTGGCGCACATCATGTTTCCGCCGCAACGCCGCCACGATGTGACGACGCTACCACAATTCTTCATTCTCCATTCTTAATTCTTAATTGGACTCACACCTTCTCCGCGAAAGAAAAGGACGCGGAAACAGGCTTAAGCTACTTTGGAGCAAGGTATTACAGCTCCGATTTGAGCATCTGGCTCAGCGTCGACCCGATGAGTGACAAATATCCGTCTTTGAGCCCGTATGTGTACTGCGCGGACAACCCGGTGAAGTTGGTGGACCCGAATGGGGAAGAGGGAATTGTTGTTTCTGGTGGAGAATATAATGGTAACAGATATAAATACAATTTTATTGAACCTGCAATCAATCGTTTGAAAGAATTGAAATCCGCAGGCGGAGATGAATCTATAACTTGGGCCGTTATGACGGCAGGTTATTCAGAAGAAGATATAGCAAAGTTTCAATCGATTGCAAATGATTTAGGAGTGCAATTTCAGGCTATAGGTTCTGCAGAGGAATTCACTAATTATCTGAATTCAAAAGATATTAATTCCCCATTTTTGTCTGATGCACGAACTGGGGACAAGATAACTAGTTTGACTGTTTTTGGACACGGATTCGTTGGATCTGTTGAATTTGCTTACAATCAAGACAATCAATCTTCATTCTCTTGGGGAATGGAAAGCATAGTGAAACTCCATCAAGGAGCCTTTGAAAATGCAATTATAGACTTATATAGTTGTAACTCTGCAACAGATGTGGAAGGGGGAAAATCGTTAGCTTATACGTTAGCCATAATGACAGGTTCTACCGTAACAGGATTTAAGGGGCAAAGTACATATTCGGAAATGAATAAAGGACAAGGTTTTATGGCCAAATGGAATCGTTGGTTAAATGGTTTTAACTCTAACGGAAGCGTTACTTTACCAAAGGCAGGTACAGGAGCAAGGAAAAAAATATTCGTACATAAATAGATGTGTTAATACTGTATTCCATACGGATTCAAAAAAATCTATTGCAAATGAAATATATTATGAAAAAAATAATGAAGATAGTGTTGTTTATAGTCTGTGGCCTTTCACAATGTTCCTGTCATCACATCAATATCGTTCAAAATAATAAATTAGGGAAAAGTTTATTTCAATACAGTTCTGTGGAAGACTACTGTAGTAAAAGAATAGAAGGGAATTGTGGTGATAATTTATGGATAAAGCTAACTTTTTTAAATAATCCATACAATCTTAATGACAACAACATTGTGTCAATCTATGTTAATAACAATCTTGTTTATAGAGGTATATTCAAGAACAGTATTGATTTAAAAGGGAATCCTGATGTCCTATTTAAAAATGATAAAAGAATGATTTTCAAAATGGAAATTCTTACAGACAAAACGAAGAAAACAATCTGGGCACATAGATTCACAAGTAAAATTATTTTCACTTGGAAAAAGGAGTATCATATTGTTTACTGTGGTTTTCTTCCTACAAACGAAGATGTGGAAAAAATCTTTTTTATTCCGCAATTTTAACGATTCTTTGCAAAAAATATAAAAATTTCACATCTACTACTCGCACATATACCCCGTTGTACATACAGAACGCCACAAAGTGTAAACATCCCCTTTTTAGGACAGTTCTAAATTGGACTTGCAACTAATACACCCAACAAAAAAAGCGACCCGAAAAGGTCGCTTTTTTTGTTGGCGGTCATATCGTGCTATTTCGCTTCGATGTTCTTGCCGCAGTCATCCACAATCATCTTGTACCAGTATTGCGGATATTCGGGCTGGTCGGGGAATTCGCATTGCGGAATCTTGGTGTCGGTGACTTTGAATTTGCCGTTCTCCTCCTTCTTCACGTTGCCGTCGTTGTATTTCACGAGCAGGTAGATGAACAGGTCGTTCCAGGCCTGGCACACCTCGTTGGCGGCTTTCAGGGAGTAGTCGTTGATGATGGCTTGTGCCTTGTCGGGGTTGTTACGCTGGAGGTCGGCCAGCTCCTTGCTCATCGTGTTGGTCTCTTTGATGAAGCGGTTTTCGAAGAGGTCCTGCTTCTCGTTGACGTGCTTGATCATATCGCTGTAGCGGCTATAGACGAAGTTGCTAACCTTGGTGAAGGTCCAGAAGGCGGCGGTGGGGGAGTATTCGACCATAGAGCCGTTGCCTTCGGCGTACTGGTGGGGTATCTTGTTGATGCCGCAGTACATCGGCACGTAGCAGGTGCTTGCGGCGTCATCGACGCTGAACCAGAAGATGCCGCCGACCTTGTTGGGCATCCAGCTGCGGCATTGGGCCACGAAGGAGAAGCCGGTCTGCTGGGTGGCGGTGGCGCGCTCGTGGATGTACTCCTTACCGTTGTATTTCCAGTTCATAGGTCTCCAGCGATACGGGCACTTGTAAGGGCCGGCGCCGAGGTCCTTGGTCATATCCATAGAGGTGCCCTCGTAGTGGTCGCGCATAGCCTGCATCATAAAGCGGACATCGATTTTGTTCTTGTCGGCGGGTTTGATCCAGAGCGGGAAGCGGTGTTTGAGGTTGTCACCGCGGGCATAGTCCTCGTATTGGGCCATCTCGGCGGGGTTGCAGCGGTTGAAGAAGGCCCACACGCGGGCTTCGCAGCCGCGGGCGGCACCGAAATCGACGGGCGCGTAGGTGTCGCAGAAACTGAACTCGGCATCCGGGGCCTTTTTGGGGTCGGCGGGATAGAGACCCTTCAGTCTGGCGAAGGAGATGACATCGTAGGAATAGACGGTCTCGATGCCGGGCAGGAAGATCTTGTCGAGTTCCTTGCTGGTGATGGAGGTCTTGCCGTCGCGCAGCGGGAAGGTGGTGATGCGCGACTGGTTGGCGTGGCCGCAGACGTAGCCGTCGGGGATGCGGCGGGCCACCCACACGGCGCCGTTGCTCCAGCCCTTGACCACCTTGCCCTTGGCGTCGAGCATCTTCTCGCCCTTGCCGATGAGCTCCATAATCCAAGCTTCGTTGGGGTCAACGATGGAGAAGGACTCGCCCTCGGAGGCGTAGCCGTAGGTGTCCATCAGTTCGGCGATGACCTTGATGGCCTCGCGGGCGTTCTTGGCACGCTGCAGGGCGATGTAAATCAGGGAGCCGTAGTCGATCATTCCCTGGCCCTGTTCCAGTTGCTTGATGCCGCCGTAGGTGGTCTCGCCGATGGCCAGCTGCCACTCGTTCATATTGCCCACCACAGAGTAGGTGTGCGCCACCTGGGGGATCTGGCCGAGCAACTTGCCCGTGTCCCACTCGATGACATCCATCATCGTGCCGGCAGGATAGTCCTTGGCCGGGCGGTAGTAGAGTTCACCGTAAAGCGAGTGCGAGTCGGCGGCGTAAGTGATGAAGCAGGAGCCGTCTTTGCTGGCCCCTTTCGTGACAATGAAGTTGGTGCAAGCCATCGTGGTGCCATAGGATAGCAGACCGATGAGCAGCGTAAGCAGAAAAGTTTTTTTCATAGACAATGTATTAGTGTTTAATAAAATTTCCAATTTTGAAACGTAGGTGCAAAAATACACAATAATTCCAGAAAAATGCCACGAAACTGAGTTTAACCTACAATTCCTGACAAATATTAATCATCTTATCCAACAATGCTTTCACCATCGGCAAATACTGTTGGATTTCTTCTTTGGTGACATCCACAAAGTCTTCATAATCACCTTCTTGTCGTAATGAGAATAATTTTCTGATCAGTCGGATGTCTTCTGTTGACAATAAATTTTGTTGTACAAGATGAAGGCTTATCATAGCAATCACGCCCGTATGAGTGTGGGCAGACAATCCTTTCTTAATCAAAATTGCCGTAGAAGCATAAAATAAAGCGTAATATAAGCGATTGGCCGCAATGTTCCATAACCCAATTGCCGACACCTTTTCCGCTTCATTAATGGCATTTTGTGCTTTTTCAATACGGTAATTCACTACCGCAACTCTTTCTTCTTCAGACAAACTCATAGTTCGATATGTTCTTTTAAGACATTAAATTTAAATAAGGAAGGCGGTGCCGTTTCCCACTGTTTGGTACTATATGTAAAAGCGTTGATTTCCTCACCGATTTGGAGCCCTTTCCACCATAAATCGTATGAAATATCGCTTCGTGCATCAAAATTCATATCAGGATCGTTGACCAACACAATAATATCCCAGTCCGAATCCTGACGAGCAGTCCCTTTGGCTCGCGAACCATATAGTAAAATCCGCGCGGTAGGATCCACCGACAGTACTGTCTTTCGGATAAGATCAATAACATTTTTTGTGTCAACAACTTCCATAGTTACATTTTTCAATCGGCAAAAATACATTATTTTCAATTACACGGTTGTTTCCGCACGCTTTTATTTGTGCTGACCTATCGCGTCTCAATCCGGTATAGCTTCACCGTATCCTTGACATCAATCTCAGGATAGAAAATCTCCACGGAATCCATAAGATTGATGGATTTCGATGCGAACCAATAGATGTAATTACAATGATCAGGGAGGTTGAATGGTTCCGTGGCGTATTGGATGCCGTTGGGCAAAACGAAAAGAGTCCAATAGCTTATGCTGTCGCTGTCCATAGCACAACAGGTAAGTCGATACATTGGCTGTCCGTCGAATTCCACAAGTGAAACTTCATCGAAATAAGAACCTGCACTTCCTGATGTAAGAGTGTCGGAGCCATCTTTCAGACGAGCAACAATATAGTCGAATTCCGTATTGGTGAAAGAAAAGGGTAATCCTGCATCTTTCAATCTCTCATTGTTTGATTCAACAGATACTCCGCATCTCCAAACCGACACTCGTTTTATTACTTTCATTGGTTTGAGCCTCAATGCTTTCCAAAGGTGATCATCAAAATAATGGTATTCTTTCGACTCCTTTGAGCAGGCACATTCGTTTATTACAGGAAGCGACGGATACACTTCGCGGTAAAGTTGGAGACGGGTTTCCAAGGTCATCCCTTCCAGCGGATCTTTGTCGCCTGTGAGTCGCATTCCTATCACCATAGCGGGGTCGTGCAACGGCGGTCGCCAGCCGTCGTAGATGCAGATGCGGGTATGGTAACGGAAATGCATCCCCAAAATACGCTCGGTCATCGGGTTCTTGGTGTCGTATTCCCCGTTTTTGACCTTCTTGGCTGCGGAGGAGAAAAGGATTGCCGACACGATGGCGAACACCACGCACACTGCAATTCCGGCAAAATACCACGGCTTTGACTGTTCCCGGACCGGATGTTTCACATTTCGCCAGACCAGTAAGAAAATGAACAAAATGGATACGGGAAACAGAATGACCAAAACCCCGGAGAAAATCACCCAATAGAAGAATACTCCTGTGCTGATGCCGCAAAGAAACGCATTGAGCCGCCAGAGGGGAGTCTGTTCCAGCCAGGTAAAGGTGACCATATTGACGAAACAGACGATTTGCACCGTCATCGCCCACGGCACAAAGACGCAAAAGCCACCGTTGAAGGTGAGATTAAGCCAAATAGAAATGGCGATGAGGATGATGTTCAGGACGGGGATGATGTAATGCCAATTCTTGTCACTGTGCTTATGAAGAAACTGCAATATCTTTTTCATAGGGAGTGATATACAAACAACCGATTTACAACGGCGTTGTATTCGTTGTTATTGTGGAGGATTACTACTGATGCGATGATTTTTGATACTTTCTGTTACGTATTGTTTTAATTTACTATTATCTTTTGACTTTTCGATTTTTTTACTATTTTTGCACTTGAAAAATTATCAAAATTTCAAAGGTGAATAAATATGTCAATAGATGTTTTTTTTCTTTTCAAACGTATTTTATGAAAACATAAAATGATTATTTTTGCCGCCGATTTTATGGTGAGAGATTTCTTCGGAAATCTTGAGAGGGAAGCAGGTGAGAGTCCTGCACAGTACCCGCTGCTGTAAGTCCGGAAAGCCCCGAGGAGCCAACCAAAAGTCACTGTCGTATTGATGGGAAGACTTCCAAGGGGGGACAAGTCAGAAAACCTGCCATTGAATCTAAAACGTTGAAAGCTTCGGGAGATAGGCTTCTGCGAAACAATGGAGGTTTTCCATTTTGCTTTTCGTTAGAGTTTATGCTCGCCGATGCCGGTGGGAAGGATTGTTTTTTATGATTGCCGAATAAAACAACTATTTTAATAAACTATAACACAATTGCTTATGAAAAAAGTTTTATTTTTTATCGTTATCTTTTGTTCCGTCCTGATGGGTGCAAAGGCCCAGTATCAGGATGTCACCATCGCTCCCAACCGCGTGAAATACTGGGTGGGCACTGGCAGCAACAGCGCCGTTTTCATCGTGAACTGGTGCAACCCCGACACCGCGCTGGCGTGGGGCTACCGCTTTGACGGCGACTCCGTGCTGGTCTCCACTATGCTGACGGACATCGTGGCCGCCGACGCCCGCCTCGGCTTCAGTGGCACGGTCAGCTGGCTGTCGGACCTCTATTATGCTGAAGGTGCCGACACGTTCCGCATCTCGCCCGACTATGTGGTGTACAATGTGAGCGGCGGCTATGCCGACGTGGCCGACGCGCAGTATTTCCACTCCGGCGACTATGTCAAATTCGGTGGATACAGCTGTTCGCTGCCCGGCGACAGCGTCTGGATTGTGGACCCCACTTACGGCAACTATTGGCTGCACGCCTCTGTGTGGAACACTCCCATCGAGCCGGTCGAGATTCCCGGTGTTCCTGCCGAAGACGCCACCATCAGCGCCTCTGCCATCCAATACTGGGTGGGCACGGGCAGCAACCAGGCCGTTTTCATCGTTGACTGGTGCACGGCTCCCAACGCTCTGGCGTGGGGCTACCGCTTCAACGGCGAATCTGTGACCGTCGCCACGATGCTGACCGACATTGCCAACGCCGACCCTCGTCTCACTGTTGCAGGCACCCCAAGTTGGCTGACCGACTTGGTGTTCAACGATGGTGAACAGGTTTACAGTATTCTGCCTGATTATGTGGTGTACAATGTGAACGGTGGCTTTGCCGATGCCGCTGATGCCCAAACTGTAAATGCCGGCGACTATGTGAAGTTCGGCGGTTACGGCTGCGCCCAAATGGGCTCGAGCGTCTGGGTGGAGGACCCCTCCTACGGCGACTACTGGATGTATGCCTCCGTGTGGAGCACCCCTGTCGTTGCCGTTACCCCGCCGACGGGTGTTGCCGATTATGAGCAAACGGTGTTGTCGGTCTATCCGAACCCCTGCACCGGAAGTATCCGTATCCAGACCGAGGCCAACGAGACCGTTGTCCTGTACAACCTCCAGGGTGCCGAGGTGCTGCGCACTGTGGCTCAGGACGACATCACCACGTTGGATGTGAACGAGTTGCCCGCTGGCGTCTATTTCGTGAAGAGCGGTGCCCGCACGGCCAAGATCGTGAAGAGATAAGAGATTCAATTATCAGCCATTATACGAAAAGCCCCGCCTTGGAAAACCAAAGCGGGGCTTTTTACTTAATTCCCCATTTTGTACACGGGAAGCGGTTGGTCGATGACCTCGTGCCAGGGCAGGCCGTAGCCGCCGATCTCCTTCATAAACGGATCGGGGTCGAACTGTTCGACGTTGAAGACGCCGGTGCCCTTCCAGGTGCCGGTGAGGATCATCTTGGCGCAGAGCATCGCGGGCACGCCCGTGGTGTAGGAAACGGCTTGCGCGCCGATTTCCTTGAAGCATTCGGCGTGGTCGCAGTTGTTATACACATAGTAGGTGCGCTCCTTGCCGTCCTTGATGCCCTTGATCTGGCAGCCGATGGAGGTTTGGCCGTGGTAGCCTTCGCCCAGCGAGGAGGGCTCGGGGAGCACGGCTTTCAGGAACTGCAGCGGCACGATGTCAACGCCCTGGTACTTGATGGGCTTGATGCTGGTCATACCGATTTCCTGCAGCACGTTGAGCACGGTGAGGTACTTTTGGCCGAAGGTCATCCAGAAACGGGCGCGCTTGATGGTGGGATAGCTTCTCACCAGCGACTCCAGCTCCTCGTGATAGAGCAGATAGGACTCGCGTTCGCCGATGTTGGGGTACTCTACGGAACGGTGGATGGACATCGGGTCAATTTCGATCCACTGGCCGTTCTCCCAGTATTTGCCGCGTTGGGTGATCTCGCGGATGTTGATTTCGGGGTTGAAGTTGGTGGCGAAGGCCTTGCCGTGGTCGCCGGCGTTGCAATCGACGATGTCGAGATAGTGGATCTCGTCAAAGTAGTGCTTGGCGGCGTAGGCGGTGTAGATGCTGGTCACGCCGGGGTCGAAGCCGCAGCCGAGGAGGGCCATAATGCCGGCCTCTTTGAAGCGGTCTTGGTAGGCCCACTGCCAGCTGTACTCGAACTTGGCCTTGTCGCGGGGCTCGTAGTTGGCGGTGTCCATATAGTTGGTCTTGGTGGCCAGGCAGGCATCCATCAGGGGAAGGTCCTGATAGGGGAGGGCCACGTTGATGAGCAGGTCGGGCTTGTAGGCCTCGAGCAGTTTGATGGTTTCGGGCACGTTGTCGGCATCGACTTGTGCGGTCTGGATGCGATTTCCGCCGATTTCCGCCGCGATCTTGTCGCATTTCGACTTGGTGCGGGAGGCGAGCATAATTTCAGAGAATACTTCCGGCACGGAAGCGCATTTGTGTGCAACCACGGCACCCACGCCGCCTGCACCGATGATGAGAACTTTTGCCATACTTAAATAGTGTTATTTATTATAAAAAGAATGCGAGTTATTTTGAGGTGCAAAAGTAACAAAAATCTTTTGTACTTTTGCAGCCGTTTTTAAAAACAATTTTTTATATGGCTGAAGAAAAATTATTCACTGAATTTCCGCCTATTTCCACTGAGGAATGGGAAGCAACCATCAATAAGGATTTAAAGGGCGCCGACTACGAGAAGAAGCTGGTTTGGCGTACCGACGAAGGCTTTAATGTGCGCCCCTACTACCGGGCCGAGAATCTCAACGACCTCCAGTATCTGGACACGCTGCCGGGCGAGTTCCCTTACACGCGCGGCACCAAGGCCGACAACAACCGTTGGGAAATCGTGCAGGAGGTGGAGGAGGCCGACCCCGCCAAGGCCAACGCCATCGCGGTAGATGCGCTGGGACGCGGTGCCACCATCATCGCCTTCAACGCCTCCCGAGTCGAGAATGCGGACGCGCTGGAAACCCTGCTCGCCGGCATCGACCTTCAGCAGACGGGCGTTCAGTTCAACCACGTGAAGAGTTACTTGGATTTGGCAACTTTGTTGACCGACTATATCCACAAACATAATATTGATCCGGAGAAGGTTTCCGGAAGCATCAACTTCGACCCGCTGACCTATCGTTTGAAACACAACAAGTTCTATCACAGCGAGCAGGAGGATATGATGCAGGCTGTGGAGTTGATCAAGAAGATGGAGACGAAGCGGGAGTTCAAGCTGATCAATGTCAACGGCATCACATTGCACAACGCAGGCGCCACCATCGTGCAGGAGTTGGGCTATACGCTGGCATTGGCCAACGAGTACATCGCCTTCTGCACCGAGCACGGCATTGAGCCTGCCAAGGTGGCCTCCCGCATTCAGCTGACGCTCTCCGTGGGTTCCAACTACTTTATGGAGATTGCCAAGTTGCGTGCCGCCCGCTTGCTCTGGTCCACGATGGTGGAGCAATACAAGCCGGAGTGTCCGTGCGCTTACAGAGTGCGCATCAACACGGTGGCCTCCACCTGGAACAAGACCACTTTCGACCCCTACGTCAATATGCTGCGCAGCACCACGGAGGGTATGTCCGCCGTCATTGGCGGCACCGACGCCCTGTCGCTGCAGCCCTTTGACGTGACCTACAAGGAGTCTGACGAATTCTCCCGCCGCATTGCCCGCAACGTGCAGGTGCTGCTCAAGGAGGAGTCTTTCTTCGACCGCGTGGTGGATCCCGCCGCCGGCTCTTACTACATTGAAACGCTGACAAACTCCATTGCCGAGCAGGTGTGGAAACTCTTCCAGGAAGTGGAGAGTGCCGGTGGTGCGCTCAAGGCTATCGCCGACGGCACCATCCAGGCCGCTATTGAGAAGAGCTGCCAGAAACGCGATATGGATATCGCCACCCGCCGCTATATTCTCCTCGGCACGAACAACTATCCCAATATCAACGAGAAGATGCTCGACAAGATCGAGCGTATGAAGAGTGACGACAGCGAAGGGCTGAAGAGCTATCGCGGGGCATTGGCATTCGAGGAACTCCGTCTCGCCACGGAGCGTTACGCTGCCAAGAACCACCGCCCGAAGGTCTATCTGCTCAAGCTCGGCAACCTGGCTATGCGTCAGGCCCGTGCCGGCTTCGTCACCAACTTCTTCGGCTGTGCCGGTTACGAGATTGTGGAACCCTCCGGTTTCGCCACCGTGGAAGAGGGTGTCAAGGCCATTGCCGAGGCACGTCCCGACATCATCGTGGTGTGCAGCTCCGACGAGGAGTACGCCACCCTCGGTGTGGAGGCCGCCAAGCAGTGCAAGGCCCAGTTCCCCGAACTTCCGTTCGTGGTGGCCGGCAACCCTACAGAGGCCATCGAGGCCCTCAAGGAGGCCGGCGCTGACGACTTTGTACACGTCAGAACCAACATCCTGGAGAGTCTCCGTTCATACAATAATATTGTCTTGAAATAATCCGTGAAAAGAATCCTCAAGATCCTTCTCATCATCACGGTGTTAGTGGGCTCGTTGGCTGGCTGCCGCCAGGCAACGAAGGATGCTGCACCGTCTTGTTTCTTTGAGTGGACGGATTCATACGGAAGGGAAATCGTGTTGGAGAAGGCTCCCCAACGTATCGCGTCTCTTTCCCCCGCCATCACCGAAATCTTCTATATGATTGGTGCGGAAAACAAGCTGGTGGGCGTGTCGGATTTCTGCCATTATCCGCCCGAGGTGGAGAAGATCCCCAAGATCGGCGGGATGCAGAACATCAATATGGAAGCCCTGCTGGCGCAGCACCCCGACGTGCTGCTCATCGGTTCGATGGTCTCCGAAAAGGATGTGGAAACTATCGAGAAGATGAACATTCCGGTGGTTACCATCAAGGAGGAGTCCAACATTGAGGGGATGTCGGAAATGATAGAGGTGCTGGGGCGCATTACCGGATGCGAGCAGAAGGCCAGTGAGGAGGCGACGCGTTGGCGCCAGCGCATCGAACAACTCAAGCAGGAGAACGAGAAGCTGAAGGGTAGCGAGAAGAGCGTGTTCTATGTGGTGGGCTTTGGCGACGCGGGCGACTTCACCGCCCCGAAGGGCTCCCATATCCACGAGATGATAGAGCTGGCCGGTTGCCGCAACATCGGTGCCGAGCTTTCCAACTGGAATGTGAGCCGCGAGTTCCTGTTCAAGTCTGACCCCGACATCATCATCATCCGGTCGGAAGATTGCGACGCCTTCAAGTCGCAATACCCCTACACGCAGCTCAAAGCTGTCAAGGAGGGGCACGTTTATCCCATCGAGAGCGGTTGGATAGATGTGGTCTCCACCCGGAATCTGCAAGCCATCGAGTTCATACGGCAGAAAGCCCAGGAACTCGATTCTTGATTTTTTGAATAACCTTTTCATCAGAAAAGTATGATAAGTTATATAAAAGGAATATTAGTGGAGAAGAATCCGGCCTACGCCATCGTGGAGACGGCGGGTGGCATCGGTTTCTACATCAACATCTCCCTGGCCACCTTCTCGGCGCTGCCCCAGGAGAAAGAGGAGGTGTGCCTGCTTACCTATTTCATTGTGAAGGAGGACGCCCAGATCCTGTATGGCTTCAAGGAGGAGGAGGAGCGCGAGCTCTTCAAGTTGCTGATATCCGTGAACGGCATCGGTCCCAACACGGGGCGCCTGATTCTCTCCTCGATGAGTGTGGGCGAGGTGCTCAACGCCATCGCCACCGAGAACGTCAAGGCGATCCAGTCCATCAAGGGTATCGGGGCCAAGACCGCCCAGCGCCTGATTGTGGAGTTGAAGGACAAGACCAAGAAGACGGATTGGGCGGTGCAAACAAAAATTTCGACTGCATACAATAATAACAAATATGATGCGTTAACTGCCCTGATTGCTCTCGGTTTTCCGAAGGCGGGCGCGGAGTCTGTGCTCGACAAGGTTATCAAGGCCGAGGGTATCGACTTGTCTGTTGAGGAGTTGATAAAGAAGTCGTTGAAATTATTATAGTAGAATCTGTTTTGAAAACTAACATAAAAAAGAAGATACATATTGTTGTCGCCCTGCTCTCCTTTGTGATGTGCCTATGCCTGCAAAGGGGAGAACTTTATGCAATGCCCGAGAGGGTGGCGACACTGTCGGAGGTGGGCATTTTCCCGCCTGACACCAATCCGCCCGGCACAGTTCCCGGCACGGTCAATCCGTTGGACAACTCTTACCAAAGTCCCTTCTGGCTCCAGAACCCGCCGGGTGTCGGCACCCAGATACAGTACGATCCGGAGACCAACACCTACAATTTCCAATATATGACGGGCAACCGGCCCTTTGGCCCGGGTGCCTATATGGACGTGAACGAGTATGTGGGTTACGACTTGCGCCAGAGCATCAACGATTACTGGTACAACCACAGCACCTCTTACGGCGGCGGCAACCGGCGTGGCGGCGGAATCATCCCGCAGCTCCACATCGGCGGTGACATTTTCGAGAGCATTTTCGGCAGTAATACTATCGATATCCGGCCGGCCGGTAGTATGGAAATCAAGTTCGGCGTCAAATACACGCACGTCGAGAATGAGAACGTCCCCGTCAAACAGCGCCGCAATATCAACCTGGACTTTGACCAGGACATCCAGTTGAGCCTTATGGCCCGTATCGGCGAGAAGATCAATTTCAACCTCAACTACACTACCGATGAGCTGAGGTTGGACAACAATATGGACAAAATCAAGCTGAAATACGCTGGCAAGGAGGATGAAATCCTGCAACTCATCGAGTTTGGTAACGTCACGCTGCCTTTGAACAGCACGCTCATTACGGGTAGCCAGAGTCTTTTCGGTGTCAAGACGCAGTTGAAGTTCGGTAACTTGCTGGTGACGGCCGTGGCCTCCCAGAAGAAGAGCAACTCGGAGACCATCACCATATCGGGCGGTGCCGAGAAGGAGGAGTTCTATTTCAAGGCTGACGAGTACGAGGAGAACCGCCACTACTTCATCTCCCAGTATTTCCGCGACCACTACAACGAGTTCCTCAGTACCCTGCCGCTGGTAAGTTCTCCTATCGTCATCACCAAGATTGAGGTGTGGCGCACCACGATTGGCGCTGCCACCCAGGAGAACCGTAATATCGTGGCGTTCACCGACTTGGGTGAATACAACCCCTCTTTTAACGGATTTTCCTATAACCCGATGTATGGCGGAGGTCAGTATCCTGACAATGAGACCAACAATTTGATTTTTGTGGCCGACTCCTCCATCATTCGCAATATCTCCAATGTTTCCAACAACCTGCACTCCTTGGGTCTGAAATCGGGTACCGATTATGAGAAGGTGGAGAGCGCCCGTCTGCTCTCGCCCAGTGAGTACACCTTCAACTCTAAACTGGGTTTCATCACGCTCAACTCCGCCTTGAGTTCCGACCAAGTGCTGGCCGTGGCCTTCCAATACACCATCATTGGCGACGACCACGTCTATCAGGTGGGTGAGTTCTCCAATGAGGTGGCATCTCCGAACTGTATTCGCGTCAAGTTGTTGAAGAGCACGACGCTCGACACCAAGTCGCCGTTGTGGAACTTGATGATGAAGAACGTGTACAACCTTTCGGCGTATCAGGTTTCTTCCGAGAAGTTCATCCTGAACATCCTGTACAAGGGCGATGCCGACGGTATTGCGAACGGTTTCTTCACGCAGGGTTCCAACAAGGGTATCCCCTTGATCCGTTTGATGGGACTTGACCGTTTGAACAAACAACAGGATCCCTCCCCGGATGGCATTTTCGACTTCATTGACGGGGCGGCCACCACGGGCGGAACCATCAACTCCCAGAACGGACGTATCTATTTCCCGACGGTGGAGCCTTTCGGCAAGGACCTCCGCAAACTCTTCCCACCCGAGGAACAGGCCCTGGCCGACCTTTACGCCTTCGACTCTTTGTACACGATGACCAAGACGATGGCGCAGCAGATCACCAACAAGAACAAGTACTACCTCGAAGGCAGTTACCAGTCTTCGTATGGTTCTGAATACCGTTTCAACTCCACCAACATCGCGAAGGGCTCTGTCCGCGTCACGGCGGGCGGTATCACCCTGACGGAGAATGTGGACTACACGGTGAACTACGATATGGGTACGCTCACCATCACCAACCAGGGCGTGCTCAACTCTGGCACCCCGATATCCATCTCCATTGAGAATGACAACGACTTCACGGTGAAGGACCAGATGATGTTCGGTGCCAACTTCGACTATGTCTTCTCCAAGGACTTCAGCATCGGTGCCACGATCTTGAACTTGAAGGAGCGTCCCTATACCAATAAGGTCAACTATGGTGAAGAGCCTATCAACAACCTCTTGTGGGGTATGAATTTTGCCTACCGCACGGAGCTGCCCTTCATCACGAAGATGATCGACAAGATCACCTTCCACAGCACGACGGCCAAGTCGAACCTTAATTTGGACGGTGAGTTCGCTCATTTTGTGCCGGGCCACAACCACGCGGTGGGCAAGAAGGGCACCACCTACATCGACGACTTCGAGGCGGCCAAGTCCACCATCGATCTGATGACGATGTCGAACTGGGTGCTGGCCTCCACACCGCAGGGGCAACCTGACCTCTTCCCGGAGGCAGGTTCGATGTCGGTTTCCGACAATGTCCGCAAGAGGCTCTCCTACGGCTACAACCGCGCCCGTTTGTCGTGGTACATCATTGACCCGCTGTTCTATGACAACTCCAACGCCACGCCGCGCAACCTGACGGTGGAGGACCTCTCCAATGCGTACGCCCGTGCGGTGTATGAAACCGAGCTTTTCCCGTACAAGCAGCAGGCTGAGACGCAGTTGACCACTTATATGACGGTGTTTAACTTGGCTTTCTATCCTTCGGAACGTGGCCCGTACAACTATGATGTGAACGGTGCCGAGGGCGTTTCCCGTGGTGTGGATGCCAATGGCGCGCTCAACGATCCCCAAACCCGTTGGGGTGGTATTATGCGCAAGTTCGACAATACTGACTTCGAAACTTCCAATTACGAGTACATCGAGTTCTGGATGATGGATCCCTTCATCGACAATCCCAACCACCGCGGCGGTAAGCTCTATTTCAATTTGGGTGACATCTCCGAGGATGTGTTGCGCGATGGTATGAAGTTCTTCGAAAATGGCTTGCCATCTGACGGCTCCGACGAGGATGTGGAGTTCACCGTTTGGGGACGTGTGCCTACCGTGCAGTTGATTGTCAATGCGTTTGACATCGACCCCAATGCCCGCCAGCATCAGGATGTCGGTTTTGATGGCTTGCCAGATGACCGGGAGCGCACCTATTTCCAGGATACCTATCTCAATCTCCTGGCCAACGAATTCGGCACCACATCGCAGGCCTACACCGACGCCGTGGCTGACCCGTCGTCCGATAACTTCCACTATTTCCGCGGCACCGACTATGATAATGCCGATATGAAAGTGGTGGAGCGCTACAAATATTTCAACAATGCCGAAGGCAACTCGCCCACTGATAGTCAAAGCCCCGAAAGTTATCCGACGACCGGCTCTTCGCTGCCCAATATGGAGGATATGAACAACGATAACACCCTCAGCGAGGATGAGCGTTATTATCAATATGTGATTGACTTGGCGCCTGAGCGTATGGTGGTGGGTGAAAACTACATCAACGACATCTACGAGGCGGTGCCCAGTCCGCTGCCCGACGGTACGCGCCCCACGACTAAGTGGTACCAGTTCCGTATCCCGATTCACAGCCCCGACAAGGTGGTCAACAATATGCAGGGTTATAACTCCATCCGCTTTATGCGTATGTTTATGCGCGGTTTTGAGGAACCCATCATCTGCCGTTTCGCCACATTTGAGTTGGTGCGTGCCGACTGGCGGACCTACAACCTCAGTCTGCAGGAGGAGGGCGACTACTCTCCGACGCAGGGCGATGGCGAGGGCTCTTTCTATGTAGGTACGGTGAGCTTTGAGGAGAATGCCAACCGCACGCCCATCCCGTATATGCTGCCTCCAGGCATCGAACGCGAAGAGGTGCAGGGGATCCGTCTCCGTGAAATCAACGAGCAGGCTTTGACGCTCAAGGCGGTGGACCTGCCCGATGGTGACGCCCGTGCCATCTACAAGAGTACCTCGTATGACCTGCGCCAGTTCAACAACCTCCAGATGTTTATCCACGCCGAGGACGTCCACAGCAGCGGCGACCTCCGCAAGGGCGACGTGACGGTCTTTGTACGCTTGGGCTCCGACTTTACGGAGAACTACTACGAATACGAGTTGCCCATCGAGATTACCCCGTGGTATGTGGGTAAGGACACCAACGCCATCTGGCCCGAGGCCAACCGTATGTTCGTCTATCTCGACTCTCTCGTGGCATTGAAACAGGAACGTAATATGGCGGTCCGCCACGGCCTGCATAGCAGCAACCTCGTCCCGTACACCCGTTATATGGACGACAACAACCGTATGACGGTCGTGGGTGTGCCCAACTTGAGCGATGTGACCACCATTATGGTCGGTATTCGCAACCCCAAGAAGAAATCGCTGAACGATGACGACGATATGTTGCCGAAGTCCGTGGAGGTGTGGATTAACGAGTTACGGCTCTCCGGCTTTGACAACAAACAGGGCTTCGCGGCGCTGTTGCGCGGGCGACTCAACCTGGCCGATGTCGGCGACATCACCGTGTCGGGGCAGTACTCCACCCCGGGGTTCGGAAGCATTGAGCAGTCTGTCACGCAACGTTCAATGGAGACCAAGTACAATCTTGACGTCGCCGCCAACCTTGACGGTGGCAAGGTCTTCTTCCCCGAGAAATGGAGAATCCGCATCCCCTTGCACTATGACTACTCGCTCGGTGTCAGCACGCCCGAGTACAACCCGCTCAATCCGGATGTCAAGCTCAAGGACGACTTGGCCACCTACGACACCCAAGCGGAGCGCGACTCCATCCGCCATCTGACCAACACGTTTGTGCAGCGCCAGAATGTCAACTTGATGAATGTCAGAAAAGAGCGCAACCTTGAAAAAGGAAGTCTGAAAATGCATCCTTGGGATATCGAGAACTTCGACCTCTCCTATTCCTATTCCGAATTGATTCAGCGTGACCCTGACTTGGAGATGGACAACGAATTCATCCACGATGGTGAAATCGGATATACCTTCAGCACGAACCCCAAGAACTATCGTCCTTTCAACAAGGTGAAGTGGATGAGGTCCAAGTGGCTGGCGCTGATCCGGGATTTCAACATCACCCCGATGCCCAAGAATGTTACCATCCGTACCTCCTTGCGCCGTGAGTTGCAGGAGTTCAAATATCGTCCGAAGAGCCAAGGCAACATCATTGTGGACACCAGTTTCGTGAAGACATTCGACTGGACCCGTAATTACGCGATAAACTGGGATATTTTCCAGAGCCTGCGCCTGGAGTACCGTGCCGATGCGTCTGCACGTATCGACGAGCCGCAGGGCCTCATCGACACCCGCCGTGAGAAAGACTCCGTGTGGCACTGCATTGGCCGCGGCGGACGTACTACCGATTTCCGGCAGACCTTCAACGGCACCTACCAGATACCGATCAACAAGATTCCGCTTTTCAACTGGGTGAACGCCAATGTGCGCTACAGTTCCACTTATATGTACACAGCTTCCGCCCTTTCGCTCTCCTATCTGGGCAACACTATCCAGAACTCTAACCAGATGCAAGGCAATGCCACATTGAATATGGTGAACCTCTACAACAATGTCCCTTATCTCAAGAAGATTAACCAGGGCAGGACACGTGGCGGAAAGAGCACTGGCAAAGACCAGGCCAAGACGGGCAAGGACAAGATGAAGAAGGAGGATCTGGCGGCCGATGCGACCAAGAAGAACAAGAAGGGAAGGAACGCGCAGGATTCGTTGAAGGAAAGACCCAATGTGGGCAAAATCATACTGGACGGGACGCTCCGTGTGTTGATGCTTTTGCGCAACGTCTCTGCCAACTACTCCCAGGGCAATGGTACTATATTGCCGGGTTATATGGGCACGCCCAATATGCTCGGCCTTGACTTCACCGACGCTTCGCCGGGCTTCCTGTTTGTGTTCGGTGCCCAGCCGGATATCCAGGCCATCGGCGCCCGCAACCATTGGTTGACCACCGACTCTCTGATGAATATGGCTTACAGCCGTACCAAGAATGAAGTCATCAACCTGAGAGCCACTGTGGAGCCCTTCAAGGACTTCCGCATTGATGTAACGGCAAACCGCAATTTCACCCAGAACTTCTCCGAGTATTTCAGGGTGGACGAAGCGGGCAACGTGTCGCACTTCACCCCGCAGCGCAGCGGCTCCTTCAGTATGACCTATTGCGGTCTCAAGAACTTCTTTGCCAATCAGGAAGACATCTTCGAAGAGTTCAAGAATGTGCGTGGCATCATCGCGCAGCGTCTGGCGGAGGCCAATCCTGACTATAACGGCGAGGTGGATGAGTTCGGTTTCCCGTCGGGATACAGCCAAGTGTCGCAGGATGTCTTGATGGGTGCCTTCTTCGCCTCCTATTTGGGCAAGGATGCTTCCAAGACCAACATCTCTTCGCCTTTCTTGAAAATACCGTTGCCCAACTGGCGCCTCAACTACAACGGCTTCTCCAAGATCAAGGGCGTGGACAAGGTGTTCCAGAGCCTCTCCTTGGTGCACAACTACACCTGTACCTATCAGATAGGCGGATACGCTACCAACGTCAACTATGTGGAGGGCGGAAACGTTCGCAACACGATGGGCGACTATATGCCCAATTATGAGTTGTCGCAGATGTCGCTGTCGGAGCAGTTCGGACCGTTGGTCGGGTTTGATATGACGCTGAAGAACAGTATGCTGCTCAAGGTGGAATACAAGAAAAACCGCAACATAGCCTTGAGTTTCTCCAACAACCAGATCACGGAAACGGCCTCTTGGGAGTTGTCCTTCGCCGGAGGTTATCGTTTCAAGGACCTCAAGCTCGGACTGATTTTCGCCGGCGAGAAACGGCAGTTTGTCAGCGACCTGAACCTGACGGCCGGTTTCGGCATCAAGGACAGCCGTACCACGCTGCGCAAGATCCAGGAGGAGGTTGACCAGGTTACGTCCGGTATGCTGACTGCCACCATCAACGTGGCTGCCGAATACCAGTTCAGCCGTATGGTGGGCTTGAAGTTCTACTATGACCAGACCATCAACCGTCCGCATATTGACAATCAATACCGGAATATGAATTTCGAGACCGGCATTGCCGTGACCCTGAACCTTTCCCAGTAGTGACAATGGGTTGTCTGGCCTTGTCTTAGAAAAAAAACCGAGTGTAAAAACAATTTTATTATTTTTGCGGCTTAAAAATTATTAAGACAATGGATAAGATTAGATTCTTGTTTTTGAGTTTCGCGTTGGCCGCTATGGTCCTTTTGTTTGCGCAATGTAAAAAAGACCATACCAATGTGGTAAAACTCACCTGCTATTATGTTTCCGACCAGCAGGACACAACTGGCCCGTTTGGCGGGGTGTGGGTGGAAGTGGACACCAATCGCCTGTCTCCCCACATTACGGACAGCTATGTGGTAGGTGCAAATGGCGACACAGTTTACTACTCTCGCACCAACTACTGCAGCGAAGATGTTCGGAGAGCACGTGGTTATACCGGCTCCGACGGCTCCATCACATTCGAGTTTTATCATCCCCTGTTGATGAACATTACCGCTTTGGACACCATCTTTGATGATATGGGCAATCCCACGATGTACTACTCCGGCAGAACCGAAGTGCAGGTCAAGGATGGAGAGGACGTGGAAAAGGACATCTATTTGTATCCTGTTTATTAAAATTACGATTATGAAAAAGACACGTATCCTGATAACCCTCGCTTTGGTGGCGTTCTGCGCCATCTTCTTGTTTTCTGAATGTGAACGTGATTATAGTTGCACGATGAAGGTTGTGTGTCGTGTGTTTGATGGCGTGGACACTGGCAAAGTGGCCGCCAACGCACACGTCGTTGTGGGCAAGGAAGAGTATGCCGAACACGCCCGTGCGGAGGGATACACGAACGACAAGGGCATTTTCCTCCACGTATTCCCGTATCCCGCCCTGCTTGATGTCACCGTGACTTATTATGACACGGTCCATAATGCCAGCGGTGGTGTGGACAGCGTTTTGTTCACGGGGGCCGGCCAAGTGCAGCTCTATGAGAGCGAAACCACAGAGAAACTGATTCTTCTGATGGAAACCCAGCGATGAGCACTATCATCGCCTTGTACTCCTAATTCCCCCCGGAGTTTGTCGGTGGGGGATGTCCCTAAATAAGAAATCTTGAAAAAGAAAGCCCATAGTTACATTTTCTTGCTTTTGGCAACGCTGTTACTGGCAGCGTTTGTCATTTGGAACGGGCGTGTTGTTCACCTCCCCATTCCTGTCAAACACAAGCACGAAAAAGAGGAACCTGTCCATAGCGACACTATCACGGCTCTCATTTTCTATCACGCCGCCGACTACTTTGTGTACCACGGTTCCGTGATTGGTTACCAATACGACCTGATCAAACAATTGGGCAAGGACCTCAACCGCCCGGTGGAAATCACTGTCGAGAGCGACCCTTCGCAAGCATTCATCAAGGCCTTCTCCAACCAGTATGACATTGTAGGGTTCGATTTCAACAAGGAGATGTTCCATCCCGAGTACATTGTGGAATCGGAGCCCCATTCCTATACCTATCCGGTGTTGATTATGCGCAAAAACTGTCCTTTGGACTCCACCAGCAATCACGTGGTGCACGCCTCCGTCAAATATGCCAACCGCGTGGATTTCAGCATCCTGGGCGATCCCAAGAAATGGAAACTGCAACACGACTTCGATGCCAGTGTCGAGGATCTCTTCGAGATGCTGGAGGATACGCTGATTGACTATGTGGTGTGCAACTACAACGTGGCCATCACGATGCTGCCTTTCTATAAACATCTTGTCCTCGGCCCGAGAATAGGGGAGAACTTCCCGCGCACGTGGGTGCTCAACCGCAACAATGGGGCCCTCAACGACACCATCAACCAGTGGCTGCGAGACTTCAAGACCACCAAGCAGTACGAAAAACTCTGCACCCGTTACCTGTCGCGTCATTCGCAAATCATCCAGAATTCTTTCGGTAAAAAGCGCAACAGCATCTCCTCCTACGACAAGGTGATGCAGAACGCCTGCGCCAAATATGGCCTCGACTGGAAGTTTATGTCCTCCATAGTCTATCAGGAATCCCATTTTACCTCTGATGTGCTGGGTATGGGCGGCAGTTTCGGCATTATGCAGATGATGCCGGCAACCTGTGAGCGCTACGGCATCACGGATACCTCCACAGTGGAGGAGCAGCTCTACGCCGGCGCCCGATACATCCATTTTTTGCACAATATTTTCAAAAACAAAGTGGATAGCACGCAAATCTACTATTTCGTGGCGGGCTCCTACAATTCCGGTCCCGGCCACATCCTCGATGCTATGGCGCTTTGTAAGAAATATGGCGGCGATGCCACGAAATGGGACGAGGTGGCCCATTATCTTATTCTGAAATCCCACCGGGACTACTATAGCGACCCCGTTGTCAAATGCGGGCACTATCCCGGCAAGCATACTGTGAACTATGTTGACGAGGTGATGACGCGTTACCTCGGTTATGTCTTAACTAAAAAGGAACAATGAAAATATTAGTCATCGGTCGTGGCGGCCGTGAACACGCCATCGCTTGGAAATTGGCCCAGTCGGCCCTGAAACCCCAACTCTTTTTTGCGCCGGGCAACGACGGTATGCTGACGTTGCGCAATGTGGAAACCTGCCGTGTGCCCATTGAGGAGACGGACGTGGAAGGTTTGCTTGCTTTTGTGAAAGAGAACGGCATCGACCTAACGGTCGTGGGACCGGAGGCGGCCCTGATGTGCGGCATTGCCGACGCGTTCAAGGCGGCGGGCGAGCGCATCTTCGCCCCCACCCGCGAGGCCGCCCTTATCGAGGGTAGCAAGCAGTTTGCCAAAGAATTGATGGCCAAGTACGACATACCCACCGCCCGCTTCCGCACCTTTGAGCAGTACGACGCCGCCAAGGCGTATCTCGACGAGGTGGGCGCCCCCATCGTCATCAAATACGACGGACTGGCCGCTGGCAAAGGTGTTGTGGTGGCGCAAACTCAGGAGGAGGCTGACGAGGCCCTCCGCGATATGCTCCTTGACAACCGTTTCGGACAGGGCAAGGTGGTGATGGAAGAGTTCCTCCAGGGACCCGAGTTCTCGCTGATGGCTATGGTTAACGGCGAGCAGGTGGTTCCCCTGTCTGTGGCGCAGGATCACAAGCGTGCATACGACCACGACAAGGGGCCCAATACGGGCGGAATGGGCGCCTATACTCCTGTGCCCGTCATCCCGAAAGCCCAGATCGACTGGGCCGTGGAGCATATTATGAAGCCCACTGCCGCTGCTCTCGTCAAGGAGGGACGCCCGTTCTGCGGCATCCTCTACGGCGGCCTGATGCTCACACAGGATGGCCCTAAGGTCATCGAGTTCAACGCCCGCTTTGGCGACCCCGAGACGGAAGTGGTGCTGCCTGCCCTTGAGGGTGACTTGCTCCAGATGATTCTGGACCTACTGGAACACAAGCCCGTGGCTCCCGCGTGCTCTGCCTACAGCTACTGTGGCGTGGTGCTCGCCGCCAAGGGCTATCCCGGCAAGTATGAGAAGAAACTGCCGCTGCGCAATCTCGACAATGCCAGCCAGACCGTGTTCCATATGGGCACGCAGCGAGTGGATGGACAGTGGTACTCCAACGGCGGCCGCGTGTTGTGTGTGGTCGGCAGGGGCAACACTTTCGAGGAGGCCCGTAAGGATGCCTACGAAGGAGTGGAAAACCTCATCACCCCCGACCTTTTCTATCGAACCGACATCGGTTGGCAGGCCATTTAGCCCCTGTTTTGTATCGGTTTTTTACAGGCGGGGATATTGGTTTCTTTCGTATCTTTGCGCCTTAATTTTTTGTAGATGAAAAGATTACTCTTACTTCTTATAATGCTCAGTGTCAGTTTTTTGACATTGGTTGCACAAAATGCCGTTTTAAAAGGCTTTACCTACGATGACGAAAGCGGTGCCACCTTGCCGTATTGTACCATCCAGTTGATGGGTACTTCGTATGGTGCGCTTTCCGATGCCAAAGGCGCGTTTATGATCAACAAGATTCCTCAAGGCACCTATGCCGTGAAGGTCTCCTATATGGGTTATACCGACATCATCGATACAATCGAATTCAGCAAAGATGCCTCTGTCACCAAACGTTACTCTCTGAAGCCCTCTTCCACGATGTTGGAGGCGGTGCAGATTGTGGGTGAGGGACAGCGGCGCGAGCAGGAAACACGCACCTCCGTCATCAGTGTCACGCCCAAGGATATGAGCAAGATGCCCTCCATCGGCGGTCAGCCCGACTTTGCGCAATATCTGCAGGTGCTGCCGGGCATCATTTCCACCGGCGACCAGGGCGGCCAGATTTATGTGCGTGGCGGCACGCCCATCCAGAATATGCTCCTGCTCGACGGCGTCATCCTCTATAGCCCGTTCCACTCCATCGGCATCTTCTCCGTGTTTGATATGGACATTATGAGCAGCGCCGATGTCTATACCGGCGGCTTCGGGGCCGAGTTCGGCGGGCGTATCTCTTCCGTGATGGACATTAAAACGCGCGACGGCAATAAAAAGCACATCTCTGGCAAAATCGACCTCAGCAACATCCAGAGCCAGGTGCTCTTGGAAGGTCCGCTGGTCAAACTGAAAGATGACCGGAAAACCTCCCTCAGTTTCATCTTGTCGGGCAAGGGCTCCTATCTGGACAAGTCCTCCCGCTTCTTCTACCCCTATGTGGGCGACGAGGGCCTTCCCTTCGGGTTCTTGGATCTTTATGGCAAAATCACGCTGGCCACGCAGAACGGCACCAAACTCAACCTCTTCGGTTTCCGTTTTGACGACAAGGTCAAATACCAGTCTGTGGCCGACTATGGATGGACCAACTGGGGCATCGGAGCGAACTTTATGATTGTGCCGGGCGACGTGCCCACCACTATTGAGGGCTCCCTGGCCTATTCCAACTATGACTGCAGTCTTAACGACAAGCAGGCCGCTCCCCGCAACAGTTCTATGGATGGTTTCACCTTCAATCTCGGCTTCAATTACTATTTGGGCAAAAGCCTGCTCAACGTGGGCATTGAAGCCGTGGGCTATAACACCCGCTACCAATATACGACACGTTACGGCTCCGAAATCGGGATGGAGGACCACACCACTGATTTGTCGCTGTTTGCCAAGTTCAAATACAATTTCCGCAACAAATTGCTCATCGAGCCCAGTTTCCGTTTGCAGTATTACTATTCGCTTGGCGAGGCCTCTCCCGAGCCGCGCTTGGCCATCAAGTACAACATTCTCAAGAACCTGCGTCTGAAATTGGCGGGCGGCCTCTATTCCCAGAACCTTGTTTCCGTGACATCCGACCGCGACGTGGTCAGCCTCTTCTCCGGTTTCATCTCGTCGCCTGTCAGCAGCACGATGCTCTCCGAGTTCCGCTATAATAGCGAGGAGGAGGTCAAAGGGCGTCTCCAGAAATCGCAGCATGTCATCTTCGGCATCGAGTACGATCCTGTCTCCAAAGTCAACATCAATGTGGAGGCCTATTACAAGAATTTCTCCCAGCTTATCTCGGTCAACAGATATCGTATGTACGATTCCGAGCCTGAATTTATTTGGGAGAAGGGTCGCGCCTACGGTGGCGACATCACGGTCAAGTACGAGCACAAGGGCTTCTATACGTGGTTTGTCTATTCCCTGGGTTGGGTGAAGCGTGACGACAATGTCGTCCAATATCCGCCGCATTTCGACCGCCGTCACAACATCAACCTGTTGGCTTCGTATTCGTTTGGCAAACGCAAGTCGTGGCAGGTTGACGCGCGTTGGAATTTCGGCACGGGCTTCCCCTTCACGCAGACGCAGGCGTACTATCCGCACTATGATCCGGTCAGTATTGCCGACGACTACATCCTCACCAACGAGGATGTCTATTTCTTGCTGGCAGAGTTCAACCAGGCGCGCCTGCCCCACTATCACCGCCTTGACATCGGTGCCAAGAAGAAGTTCTTCTTGGGCGAGCGTCACTCACTGGAACTGAGTCTCTCCTTCTCCAACGTCTATAATTACAAGAACATATTCTACGTGAATCGTACCACCAACGATATCATTTACCAACTTCCGTTCCTCTATTACTTTGGTTTGACGTGGAGGTTTTAGCTGTTGAGCGATGAACTATAAGGTCTCCGGTCTTAAGTCTTAAGTCCAAAGTCTCCAGTCTCCCCAAATCGCGTCATAAAAGATGGATTTCTTGAATAATCCATTCAAATTTGGTGACACTGGCGTCAAGAATGAAGAGGTTAAAAGAAAATAATGTTGATATATTATACTAAAAATCAACAATATACAAGTTTCAAAAAAAATATTTCAAAAAAATGACGGATTATTAAAAAAAAGTGTATTTTTGCGCCGTCAAAACGACAAACGGATCGGTAGTTCAGTTTGGTTAGAATACATGCCTGTCACGCATGGGGTCGCGAGTTCGAGTCTCGTCCGGTCCGCCAAAAAAAAGAGATGCAATGAAATGCATCTCTTTTTTTTATTCCCAAAATAACGCGCCAAAATTCCTTTTTCTTAAACGGAAATTTCATAGTTTTGCAACCTGATTTGATTTGACGATTGAAGTATGGAAGATATCAAGACCACAGCGGATTTGAAAATTCTGGTAGCGGAATGTACAGCGTATGACTATAAGGTTGGGCTGGAGGAGCGGAAACCCAAAAGTTGGTTGAAGAGCGTAAGTGCTTTCGCCAATACTCGTGGCGGTTCGCTTTTCTTTGGCGTTGATAACGACGGCCTCGTCAGAGGTCTTGATGATGTACAGCACGTGTGTGAAACTATCAGCATACACATCCGTGACCGTATGGACCCGCTGCCTGATATGGAGATGATTCCGTTAAAGGTAGAGGGCAGGAATATTCTGCAAGTGAAGATTCACGAAGGCAACTATACGCCATACTATTATGTCGGTGACGGTCAGCGTGTCGCCTTCGTGCGTAACGGGGAAGAGAGTTTGCCCGCTACGGCCGAGGAGATGGTGCGTCTGGTACTGAAAGGCACTAACAGGACGTTCGATTCTCTACGTACGGATTGTAAGACTGAAGATTATTCGTTTGCGTTGCTTGCAAGTACATTCAGGGAACGCACACAACAAGAATGGGATAAAAAGTACCTGCAATCGTTCGGGCTTGTGACAAAAGAAGGCTTCCTTACGAATGCAGGAATGTTATTCACGGACTATTGTGAGCTCAGCCAGTCGAGACTATATTGTACCCGATGGGCTGGACTGGAGAAGAACGACGCTCTGAATGATGCCGAGTATAAGGGGAACATTTTGCTGTTGCTGCTTGAAGCGATGAACTTCGTGAAGTCGAGCACGCGGAAAGGATGGGAAAAGTTACCTGACGGCAGAAAGAACAAGCCAGAGTATGCAGAAAGAGCCGTACTGGAAGCATTGGTGAATCATTTCATCCACCGAGATTATACGGTGATGGGCGGCGAGGTGCATTTGGACATCTACGACGACAGGTTGGTGATAACGTCCCCCGGCGGAATGTACAACGGACAAAAGGTGCAAGACCTTGACATTGAAGAGGTATCATCTGACAGGCGTAATCCCATATTGGCTGACGTGATGGCACAGCTGGACTATATGGAGAAGCGGGGCAGCGGATTGAAGCGCATCTGCAATGAGACTCGGGGTTTGGAGTCATATAAGGAAGACCGGAAACCGAAGTTCAAGTCCTCTTCCAGTCACTTCATAACTACCATTTATTCAATGGAGTATGACCCGGAAGTAACCAAGCAGTCATCAAGTAGTAACCAAGTAGAGGGGACAAGTAGGGGACAAGTAAGGGGACAAGTACTTCGACTCATTAAAGTCTTGAATAAAGAGGATTTACCTGTACGCGTGTTAATGGAGAAACTCGAACTAAATAGCCGCGATAAGTTTCTTAAAAATTACTTGACCCCTGCTTTAGAGGCTGGGCTGGTTGAGATGACCCAGCCCAATTCGCCAAACAGTCCTACGCAGCGATATGTGCTCACGGAGGAGGGACGGAAGTTGCTCGAATGATTCTTCGGTATGCGCGACACTTTCATACCCTGTACTTATCGGTCTCACAGGGCATCCATATCTTCGTCTTTCGGGGCAAAGATAGACGTTCATCAACGGAAAACATATGACACAAAAACGCAGTCAAACAAAACGACCGCGTTTTTGTTTACCCTAATACCAAGACAACGATTGCAGCGATTATGAGTTATCTAGGGCGAAATATGAGCGGAAAGCGTGCCCGAAACGTCAGGTCATAAAAACGTAAGCCGCAGTGTCAGAAACGGTGTTCGTAGCCGAGTTTTAGGCAGGCACCGAAACGAGGGGGCGCTGTATCCAACCCTCGATAGGCAACACCGTCGTGATAGACCTTTTCGAAACCCACCGATATGTTGCTGTTGACCCCGATTGTGAGGATGTCATTGGCGGTCAATGGGATGCGGCCTCCGAGTTCGAGCACCGTCTCCCCTATGTTAAAGCACTCTTTGGCATTTGCTGCCGTCCAAGCTTCTAATCCAATGCCGAAGGAAAGGCCGCCGCGGGCGTAAAAGTGCCGTGTGTGGAATTCCATCTCAATCGGAATCCTCAGGAAATGGTAATGCTCGTTGTTCGCCGGTTTGAATATGCTTTCGTAATCCAAGCTGGTGTAGATTCCCCAAAATCGACTGAAATCGTATCGGAAACCCACTCCGCCGCCTGCTTGTATGAAAGTGTCTGACCAAAACAGATAGCTGCACACACCTCCTGTGGCGTTCGCGGTAATGTTGAAGCCTTTGTATGTGTTTTCGGATGTTGTTGTTTGTGCATTCGCCGGTATGGTAAAGGCAAGCACTGCGACGAATAGGGTGTAATACAGTCTCTTTATCATGACATTGTTTTTTTATGAAGGAATGACGCAGCAAAACTACAAAAAATGCCGTTGTTGTTTGCATCCCGTGCATTTTTCATCCCCAAAAAATGCACCGCCACGATAAGAAGGCGTCATTCTGCGAACCCATACACTATGTGTTCATTTAATTGACTGTGCGTATTTTGCTGGTATTCACTTCTTTGCAATGTAATTAAATGAATACAAACAACTGCAACAATCAGGTGCAATGAATAACCTAAGTCTCGTCCGGTCCGCCCAAAAAAAGGAGAAACAATTGTTTCTCCTTTTTTCGTTATATCATTTGTAGGGAAATGCCACAATGTAACAATCCTACAAACTTGTGGATGAATCTATTGTTTGATGAACTTGGAAACGGAAGAGTGCTGCTCAGTGGTGAAGATGCGGATGAAATAGACTCCGCTGGTCAGGCTGTTGACGTTGATGGTGTTCAGTTGTTCGGCCTGTCCGTTGCAACTCATAAGCTGGCGACCACTCAAGTCATAGATCACGATTTGCTGAGCCGGTTCAGAACTTTGCACATAAAGCATTCCGGTGGTGGGGTTGGGGAACACACTGAAAAGAATCTCATTGTGGGTCTCAACACCTACACTGTCGCTGATGTCCTCCACACATAGGTTGCCCATACCGGGGAGGACGATGTTGTCCACCCAAGCGCAGTCGCTGCCGCCGATGACACCAGAGTCCTTCTGGTAACTGAATTTGAAGGTGTGCGTGCCAAAATCGACAGGGAAGGAGGCTTGCGACCAGCCGGTGGAACCCGTTTGGCTGTCCATCTCGGTGTCGTCAATGTAGAACTTGAAGAAGTCATAGCCGTCCTCGGAAGATACTTTGCGGAAATAGGAGATGCTTGCACCAGCGGAGCAGTTGATCGTGATGAAGAATTCAGATTGGTCGTTGTCGGCCAAGTCCTGTTTGGAACGGACGCAGTAGTTGCCGGCGTAGGGTTGTTCATTGGTGACGAACCACGGGTTGTTGTTGGTCTGCCACGGGAAGGCGGTCAAGTCGCCCGTCTCGAAGGTCTCCATCACAGTGCCAACGGTCAAGTAGATGGTGTCCACGATGACGTCCTGGCCCATTACGCATTTCACGTAGAGCGGCACGGTTGTCATATCCGGCACCGCGGTGCTGATAGCTACCTGGTACTGGGCGGTTGCGGAGGCACCGGCAGGCAACACCGCGATGCTCTGGGCCGGGGTGTTCACGGTCACCAGACTGTAACGGCTGGTGAGGCGCAGAACAGCATTGGTCAGAGGGCTGTGGCCGGCGTTGGCGTAAGTCACCGTCACATTGGCTATGTCGCCGGGAGCGAAGGAGGCGGCGCCGTTCGCGTTCTGAAGGACCACGTTCTCAATGGTGAATAACGGAGTCACAACCATTATCGTAAAATACTTGGTGGTGGTATCATTGCCGAAGGTGGTGGTGATGACAAAAGGAATTTCGTCGCCATCCTGGGCATCGGCAGGCAATACGATGGTAAAGGCATTGTTGTGCGTGCTGGTGGCGTCTGCAGCGATGCTGTTGTCGCTCACGCTGTTTTGAGGAATGACGACGCCCGGATAGCTGCTGCTGAGCGTGGCCGTGACATTGGAGGCCGCAGCCACACCGTAGTTGGTCAGGGCCACATTCATATACACAGTAGAACCCGGTTGAGGGACACTCTGCTCCGACAAGGAGGAAGAGGAGACGGCCACGAAGGGTCCCGTCGGGGCGATGACCTGCACGGTCTTGAAGAATTGGATGTGGTTTTGCGCCGAAACAGCCAACTCATAATCACCCTGGATGTTGACGGCGCTGAAAGTGAGGTTGGCATAACCGGAGGCATTCGTGAAGGCGGCTGCTATCAACTCGTTGTTGTAGGTCAGGGCCACATAGGCGTAGGGTACGGTTTGCACATCATAACTGGTGCTTCCCACCAAGAGAAACTCGTCAGCGTTGACGGTCAAGTTGGCTGGAATGCCCCAATAGGGCTTCAGGGAAGGATCACCCATCAGGTGGTAAACCTCCCAGTAGTATTGCTTCAGATATGAGCTTGAGCCTTCCACCGCCAGATCGCCGGCGGTCATATAGCCCGCGATGCTGGTGACCCAGGCGTTGTGATTCTCCCCGTGCGTGTGGAAGATTTTGTCGTAGGCACCCAGAGAGTTGGCATTGTACGTCGGGGTGGAATCAATGGTGCTGCGGAAGCCGACAGACCAGTAAAAGTCCTCATCCCAATAAGTGATGTCGGAACCGCCGATATAGCCGACAGCCCCTTTGTCGGGGACACGCAAGAGCATTTCGGCAAAACACTCAGGGTCTCCAAAGGTGCAGGACAGACAGCAGTTCCCGATCATAAAACCGTATTTGTCGGCATTGTTCATTCGCTGCACATGGTAACAGTTGAACGCGGGCTCATTCCAGCCGTATCCGGAACCGTGTGCCGTGTAGTTGACCCAGCCACATCCGGCGCTGATCTCCTGGCGGATGATCGATGCCTGGCTGGAGCAGTCATACAAATGCTTGTACACCGTGGTGTAGTTGTGTGTGGTGGAGGCGGTGTTGATGTAATTGTCATAGATATAGTTGATCTGACCGTTGAGGTGGGTAGGAGCCCATATGTTATCATTGCCGGCAATCAACACGGCCCTGCCCAGATAGGATGGGTCCGGCATCGTATATTGCTCGTACATCAAAGTCTTCTCAATCTGCGGAAGCAGTTGGTTGACATTCTGAGCTGAGAAACGGCCGTAGTAGCAGTCCGGAAGATTGTCGCCGCTGGTCCAGCTCGCATAGTACAAGTCCGTCTTATGGTTCTGAGTGCCCGTGAAAGCGGGTATCTGTTCGATGTCGCCGACGAGCAGGACAAAGGTGGGCGCCGGATTCTCCGTTGTGGCATTGGTGTACTCCGCCTGGATATAGTCCCTGATGGCCGTGGTCGTGGTGCCGACAGTGTTCGTGTAGGCGATTTCCACGAGGTAACCGATACGCTTTTTCCAGTTGATAAAAGCCAGCAGACTGTCGTTGTTGGCAAACATATCGTTGGCGATAATCAGGTATTTGATGGGGGTGATGTTGAACTCGTTGCGTGTGTTCATCGGGTTGATGACCGCCTCCTTGGCTGCGTGGAACAACGGGCTGTAGTATTTGTCTTTCATCTCCAAGGTGGCCGGGATGTCAGCATTCTCGTAAGTGATTTCCACCTCAATGTGGTTATAGACTCGGATCTTGTTCGTGACAGGGTTGTAGGCCACAGGACTAACCACCACACTGGCCAGGTTTACATCACGCATAGTGCCGATTTTGTGGGCGGTGACCACTTCCGGTTGCGAGGTGTAGAAAGCATCGGTGCGATAGACTGCTTCGTTCTTGTTGAAGGGACGTTTTCCCGTATCGGACTTGGAACAGCTCTCTTGGCTGGGCATCACGGGATAAAGCACATTTAAGGCGGCGGCATCGTATTCCTCATAGTCTGCCGACACAATCTGGACGTTGACCTCGTCGCACAAGGGAATCTCAATCAGTTTGGTAAGTTCCGGCAGTGACGGATAACCCACTTTCGTGGAGTTGTCGTAGCCGTCCATAGAGAGGGACGCATAGTGGGCGTCTCCGACTTTCACTAAGCTGCTTTGTAATTTGGGCGTGCTGAACACAATGGAGAGCTTGCTCATCGTGTTCTGCCGGATGGTGTAGTTCTGTGCGTTCAAGAAGAGAACGCTAATCAGCAAGATGCTGAAAAATAATATTTTTTTCATCATACTAATTTTCCAAAGAAAGGCGGCAAAAGTAGCAATAATTTTGATGTGTGCAGCGGCAGTGCGTTTGCATTCTCCTTTTTTGTATTTTTGCCGCCTGATTTGAGAAAGGTCCGATTATGAATGATTTACTTGAAAAACTGGAAATTATATATCAACGCTGGCTGCAGATAGGCGAGGATATCGCCAAGCCCGACGCGATGAACGATATGAAGAAGTTCATCAAGATGAGCAAGGACTACAAAGACCTGCAGGCCGTGGTGGATGCGTACAAGCACTATAAGGATGTCATCGGCAACATCGCCAATGCCAAGGAAATCCTCGCCAATGAGAAGGACGAGGAGTTCCGCGATATGGCCAAGATGGAACTCGACACCCTGGCCGAGGAGAAGGACAAACTGGAAGAGGAGATCCGTTTGCTGCTGCTGCCGCAAGACCCGCAGGACAGCAAGAACGCCCAGATGGAAATCCGCGCGGGCACGGGCGGCGACGAGGCCAGCATCTTCGCCGGCGACCTGTTCCGTATGTACCAGCACTTCTGCGACCGCAAAGGCTGGAAGATAGAGGTCATCTCGATGACCGAGGGCACGGTGGGTGGCTACAAGGAAATCGTCTTCTCCGTCAATGGCGAGGGCGTGTACGGCATTATGAAGTACGAGTCGGGCGTGCACCGCGTGCAGCGCGTGCCCCAGACCGAGTCGCAGGGCCGTGTGCACACTTCCGCCGCCTCCGTGGTGGTGCTTCCCGAAGCCGACGAGTTCGATGTGGAGCTCAAGCAAGCCGATATCAAGAAGGAGACCTTCTGCGCCTCCGGTCCTGGCGGCCAGTGCGTGAACACCACCTACTCCGCCGTGCGCCTCACCCACATCCCCAGCGGCATCGTTGTCTCCATCCAGGATGAGAAATCCCAGATCAAGAACCTCGAAAAGGCAATGCGCGTGCTGCGTAACCGTCTGTTCGAGCAGGAGTACAAGAAATACCTCGATGAAATCGCCTCCAAACGTAAGACGATGGTCTCCACCGGCGACCGTTCCGCCAAGATCAGAACCTACAACTATCCGCAAAACCGCGTCACCGACCACCGCATCAACTACACGATGTACAACCTCGCCAACTTTATGAACGGCGACATCGAGGAGGTGCTGCAAGCCCTTCAGGTGGCCGAGAACGCCGAGCGTCTCAAGGAAGAAATCGTCTAAATGTAAAGGAGTCTTCCCTCCACATTTTTATAACCCATATTCCGGAGCAGGTCGCAGTAAGTGTCGATCTGCTTTTGGTATTCGGGGTGCGCTTGTCCCGTTTTGTAGTCGATGACCATCACCTTGTCGGGCAGCAATGCAATCCTGTCGGGGCGGTGTTCTGTGCCGTCAGGGGCGAGGATGGTGGTCTCGTTGAGACAAGGTGTCTCCGGGGCGAAGCAGGCTGCGAGTTCCTGGTTCCCCATAATCTTGAGGAAGGCCTCGCGCAACCGAGGGCGACGCTCCTCGTCCACTTCGGCCAGCAGCGACTCCATTTCTGCCGTATTCTGAGGGAATTTCGTCAGCTTGGCCAGAAAGTCGTGCACGAAGGTGCCGGTGAGGCGCTGTTGCGTCTCCGCCTCCTCAGTGTCCACAATCGCGGCGATGTCCTGGATGGAAAATGGCGAGCTGGTGATGGGGGGCGTGAAGGGCTTTGACACGGATGTGGAACGACAGACTTTCTTGAAACCGGGGTCGCCGGCATAGTGCAGACAGGGTTCCCCCGTATCTTGCACAAAGTGAAGCGGGTCGCTTGGGGTGGTGTGCTGCTCGTTGTTGAGGATAAGCCGCTGTAAGGCGGCGCCGTAACCCTTCCCGTTTTGTTGCGGGGAGGTGATTATGTAGAGAATGTCGCCCGCGCGGGTATGCGCCACATACAGCAGGTTCAGCGTGTCCATCTCCTTGCTGAGAGCCTCTTCCTGATATAGCGGTTCGAAAGAGGAACCTATGCAGTCTGTTTTGCTCAATGGAATGTAGGCCACATCGCCATTGACCGTCTGGGTCCATACGGGACGCAAAATGTTGGAGGTGGAACTGAAGGGAACTATGACCACAGGATATTCTAATCCTTTGGATTTGTGGATGGTGTTGACTTTGATGGCGTTGAGGTCTTTGGGAAGGGTGAGGGTGAACATATTGTTGGTGTCGAGGAGTTGTTGCCACCAGAGGAGGAACTGTGCCGGCTCGCCGTTGCGGTTTTGCAGATAACTCAATACGATGTTTTCAAAATCCACGATGAAAGGGTCCTGGTTTTGTTCAAGTTTGTAGAATACAATGATTTTTTTGACCAGCAGAAACAGGGGCAGCGACAACCAGTCGGTAGGCAGGTCTTCGCCGTGAATCTCCATCATCAGGGTGTGGAAACTGGTGTCGGCGATTTGGAGTAGTCTCTTTTGAAGCAGTTCCGACTTGCCGTTTTTTTGGGCGAGATAATGCAGGATGGAGGTTTGTGCCACGCGGTCGCTGGGGTCCACAAGATGCTTGAGGGTCTGGATGATGAGGTTGACGGCCGGTGAGGCGTTGAGCACCAGGGATTGCTCCGTGACGACGGGCCAACCGTAGTTCAAAAGGAGGTTGGCCATACGGGTGCATTTGTCGTTACCCGAATAGAGGATGGCGATGTCGCCGTAGTCGTAGCCCCTTTCCAGAGCGTCGCGCACGGCGCGGAACACTTCGGCGTCCTCGTTGGTGATGTCCTGGTTTACGGTGAAGTGTTGCTCCAATTTCTTGTCGATATGCTGGCAGGTGCGTGTCCTGTTCTCGTCGGATTTGACACTCCCGGAAAGCATCACCTCCACGAGGCCGGGCTTCGTTATGGGCACCTTTTGTTCCACGTCTTCATAGTAGTTCTCAAAGCCCAAATTCTTGCTGTATTGTTTGAAAAACTCGTTGTTGAAAAGAATGACAGGTGTGGAGGAGCGGAAATTGTTGCCTAATGTTTCGTTGTGGTAATTGTCAGGACCGACCAGCTTGAGGTCCGGGTCGTTTTGAAGGCGGTTATAATCGATGAGATTGTAGAAGAGGTCGGCATCGCCGTTACGGAACCGATAGATGGCCTGTTTGACGTCCCCGAAGAGGGTGACTTGCCCGCCAGTGGCCAAGGAGTTGTTGGTTATCAAGGGCTTGAGGTCTCGCCACTGCATCAGGGAGGTGTCTTGGAACTCGTCAATGAAAAAGTGGGAGAAGGTAATACGGTCGAAGATTTCCGGAGAGTTTTTTCCTTTTATCTGGTCATATATAAAGGTGTTGGATTCGCTGAGTATGAAGAAATTATGCTGTTTTTTAATCTCGTTCATCTTCAGTTGCAAATCAAACAGCAACATCAGTTTGTCGGCGTTCTTGAGCAGGATTTTGGCATCCAGATAATGCGGTCGGTGTTGGTCCTGAATGTCACGGATCTGGTTGAAACAGTTGATGATTTCAGGAATTTCCTGGTCGATCAAAGCCTGCTCGTTGGCAGTGAATTTTGTTTTGCGGAAAAAAGTGCCCCTGTCGTTCAAGAAAACATCGATGGATTGCTCGTAGTTGGTGATGGGGTCATCCATCACCTTGTTGAACCATTGGGCCAGGGTGGGCTTTTGGAAGGAGATGCCCTTCAGATTCTGAATATGGCTGTTGCCTTTGGCGACGTGGTCTTTGATGGCACTCCTGATGATGTCGGGCTTCTCTTTGCGGTCTTTGCGCCATTGATTGATGACTTGTCGGTATTGTCCGGGAGTGAGTTGGTTGAGGACTTGCAAATAGTCGTAGTTTTTCTCGGCATTCTCATAGAGGATGTCAAGCACTTGCCGCAATTCTCTGTCCACGTTGAGGTTGCCGGAGTCTTCCATACTGTCGTTGAGGAGGTCGATGATTTTATTGGCCAGTTCGGAGCCTGCCGACAACTCGTTGAGCAGTTGGTCAACCGCTTGAATGAAGAACTCGTTCAGGTCGATTTGCACAGAGTAGTTGAGGTTGAGGTTGAGCGAAAGGGCGGAAGAGCGTATCACCTGCTGGAAGAATTTGTCGATGGTGCTGAGCGAGAAGCGCGCGTAGTCATAGAGAATGTTGCGTAAAAGGTCGAGCGACTCGCGGCGCATAAAGTCCTCCATTTGTGGTGTGGCTTCTTTAACGCCGAAAAGTTGTTCGATAATCATATTGTAGATGGCCTTGGCACGGCCGGAGAAGTCGTTGTATGGGACGAAGGCAAAGTCCTGAAGCGTTTGCACAATGCGGTCCTTCATCTCGGCGGCGGCGGCATTGGTGAAGGTGATGGCCAGTATTTTGCGGAAGGTCCCGGTGTTGGGGATAGTGTTGCCCAGGTGGCGGCTGTCGTTCCGGAAACAGAGCGCGAGATAGTCGGCCACCAGATGGGTGGTCTTGCCGGAACCAGCAGAAGCAGAGTAGGTAGTGAACATAATCACAGTGTTTGTTCGCGCCCTTGGACGCGGTTATTTAAGCGAGTGCAAAGATATGATTTTTCAGATTCATCTTGCCATATTTTTGTGTATTTTTGCGCCCCTAATTAAAGTTAGTATGTTAAAGATAGAAAACCTGCACGTCTCCATCAAGGAGAGAGAAATATTGAAAGGCGTCAATCTGGAGGTCAAACCGGGTGAGGTGCACGCCATTATGGGCCCTAACGGCACGGGAAAGAGCACTTTAGCTTCTGTGATTGCCGGCAAGGAGGGCTATGATGTCACCGACGGCAACATCTTCTTCAACGGCAAGAACCTGCTGAACCTGTCGGTGGAGGACCGCGCCCGCGAGGGCATTTTCATCGGCTTCCAGTATCCGGTGGAGATCCCTGGCGTGAGCATCGCCAACTTTATGCGCACCGCCCTCAACGAGATTCGCCAGTACCGTGGCCTTGACCCGCTCAACGGCGCCCAGTTTCTCCGCCTGATGAACGAGAAGAAGAAGGTGGTGGAACTGACCGAAAAACTCAGCAACCGCTCCGTGAACGAAGGCTTCTCCGGCGGTGAGAAAAAACGCAACGAGATTTTCCAGATGGCAATGCTTGAGCCCAAACTCGCCATCCTCGACGAGACCGACTCCGGCCTTGACATCGACGCCCTGCGCATTGTCGCCAACGGCGTCAACCAGCTCAAACGCCCCGACAACGCCACCATCGTCATCACTCACTATCAGCGCCTGCTCGACTATATCGTGCCCGATGTGGTACACGTCCTCTTCGAGGGCAAGATTGTCAAGTCGGGTCCCAAGGAACTGGCTCTGGAGCTCGAGAAGCGTGGCTACGACTGGATCAAGGAAGAGTATGAACAAGGAAAACTAGCATAATGAAATCCCCATCATATATCGAAAAAATCACCCAATATCAGCAACAGGGCACTCCCGACCCCTACCGGCCGGTGGAGGAGTATTTCCAATGCCAGGTGCGCCAGATGGGCTCCGTGATGCTGCCGATGCTGAACGGCTGGTTCGTGCAGGATGCCGACGAATTGGCCACATACCCCAACGGCGTGGTGGCCGGCAGCCTCAAAACCGCCCTCAAACGCTGCCCCGAACTGGTACGGCCCTGCCTGTCGCGCTTTGCTCCCGAGGAGCGTGACGAGCTGATAGAGAGCAACGAACAGCAGTTCAACGACGGCGTCTTCATCTATGTGCCCGACGACGTGAAGGTGGAGCATCCGTTCCAAATCGTCTCCCTGGTGAACTCCCGCGACAACCTGCTGGTGCAGAACCGCCACGTCGTCCGCGTGGGACGCAACGCCAGCCTCTCGCTCATCCAGTGCGACGACTCTATCCAGAGCGGCAGCAATTTCCTGAATGTCGTCACTGAGATTTCCCTGTCCGAAAATGCAACCCTGCATTACTATAAGACTGAGAACAAAGAGGCCGACTCGATTCTCTTCCACCATCTTTTGGTTAACCAGGAGGCCTACTCGCTCTTCCTGTCCAATGCCATCACCTTCAATGCCGGCTATGTGGGCAACCACATTCGCGTCAACCTCAACGCGCCTTTTGCGGAGACCAGGTTGTACGGACTCTATTTGGTGGACAAGCAGCAACATTGTGACAATCAGATCAAAGTGAGTCACAATGCGACAGACTGCAAGAGCTTCCAGCTCTACAAGGGCATTCTGGACGACGAGGCCAAGGCGGGATTCCACGGGCACGTGGTGGTGCAGCCTGACGCGCAGCGCACCAACGCCTACCAGACCAACCGCAACATTCTGCTCACCGACAAGGCTGTGGTCAACACCAAGCCCTTCCTCGAAATTTACGCCGACGATGTGCAGTGCAGCCACGGCGCCACTGTGGGCCAACTTGACGAGGAGGCCCTGTATTATTTGCGCTCCCGCGGTATTGGCGAGCGCAGCGCCCGCAAACTGCTGATGTTCGCCTTTGCCAACGAGGTGTGCAACTACGTGGAGATCCCGGCCCTCAAGGATCGGCTGAGCGATATGGTGCAACGTCGCCTCAACGGCGAACTGACCATCTGCGACCAGTGCCTGCTCCACAACGCCAACCATAGCGACATCATCTTCCCGATTGATGAGTCGAAATTGTAGTTATGAAAATAAAATTGATATGGATAGGCCGCGCTGATGGCGACGTGTTTGATGAAGCTATCCGCCAGTACACCAAGAAACTGCAGTTCTACACGGTGTTTGAGCCTGTGGCCATACCTTATCTTAAGAATACCAAATCCTTGTCTCAAGACGAGCAGAAGAAAAAAGAGGGCGAGTTGATATTGAAGAAGATAGAGCCCGGCGACGTGGTGGTGCTTCTCGACGAGCGGGGCAAAGAGTACACTTCTGAGAAGTTTGCCCAGTTCATCCAGCAGCAGGCCAATACGGGACAGAAGGCCCTGGTGTTTGTAATTGGCGGCGCGTATGGGTTCTCTCCCGATGTCTATGCCCGCCAGAATGCCAAGATTGCCCTCTCCCAGCTCACCTTTCCCCACATAATGACGCGGCTTATCTTCGCTGAACAGCTCTACCGGGCCTTCACCATTCTCCACGGCGAGCCCTACCATCACTGATTTTCCCTTTTTGTGGAAGTGACAATGCGGACATAGACTGGCAAATGGTCGGCGAAGCCCCCGATATAGCGTGGGCCAGAGTAAGTGCGGTAGTTCTTCACGCCACCATATTTTTCATCGGGCATCAGGAGGAAAGATTCGTTGAAAATGCGCGGCACGTTGCTGGCTATCTGCAGCCGGCCTTGTCCGTTGATCATTCTGCCTGTGACGATGAGTTGGTCGAGGCACCCCCAGAAATCCTCGTGCTTGTGCGAGCCCACATTGTTCTGCGCCACAAAATGATACATCAGATTGAAGAGAGTGTCGTCTGCCAAAGCGGCGCTTTTCAATGGATTATGCGCCCTCAGGTGATGCTCCATACTCTCGTCGGTGGGGTAGTCGTTGAAGTCGCCCATAAGGAGGATGTTGGCGTGCGGGTGGTGCGCAAGGAGGGAGTCCACGAGGCAGCGCGCCACGTCGGCATAGAAGTTGCGCTTGGGAATGGTGGCCGCATAGCCGCCGAAGCGCGAGGTCCAGTGGTTGACGATGATGTGCAGGGAGTCGCCGCACGACAGCCGGACGAGCGCATATAGCAGGTCGCGATTGCGCGTATTCGGCTCGAAGGGAAACACCACGGGGATGGCTTTCTCTTGCAGCACGGTCACGAGGCTGTCGCGGTAGAGCAGCGCCACGTCCACGCCGCGCCGGTCGGGCGAGTCGTGATGCACGAAACTGTAGCCGAACCTCTGGAGCGGCGAGCGGCGGCACAGGTCGTGCAGCACGCGGTCGTTCTCAATCTCCGCTACACCCACGATGCCTGGCGGTGACCCTTTCCCCATCGCGATGAGGACTTTCGCGATATTGTTGATCTTTTTGAAATAACGTTTATACCCCCAATGATAGGAGCCCTCTGGAGTGAAGTCGTCGTCCGCCGTCAACGAGTCGTTGGTCGGATGAAAAAGGTTCTCCACGTTGTAAAAAGCCACGAACAGGGTGTCGGATGTCCTTTGCGCAGCTGCCCTTCCGCATAATAATGCGCATAAAGAAAATGCCAGTATCTTTGATTTCATAATAATTTGTTTTAAAAATGCAAAGATACAATAAATAATTGAGAATTGAGAGTGGAGAATTAAGAATTTTAAGACTGGAGACTTTGGACGTAAGACTTTTTTCGTAAATCGCAAATCGTAAATCGCAAATCGCAAATTTATTGTATTTTTGCCCACGAAAAAAATAGTTTATTATGAATATCAGAATACAAGAATCCATACGGGAGAGCATTGATGTGAAACAAAAAATCTTGTCGGACGAGGCGTTGATGTCGCGGGTGCAGGCGGCGGCCGATGCGATGGTACAGTCGCTGAAGGCCGGTGGCAAGGTCCACTTCTGCGGCAACGGCGGCAGTGCGGCGGATGCCCAGCACTTGGCAGCGGAACTCTCCGGCCGCTTCTACTTCGACCGTCCCCCGCTCAATGCCGAGGCTCTGCACTGCAACACATCCTATCTTACTGCTGTGGGCAACGACTACGGCTATGACCTGGTGTTCTCGCGACTGCTGCGCGGCACCGCCAAAAAAGGTGATGTCATCGTTGGTATCTCCACTTCCGGCAACTCCAAAAACATCCTCGAAGCTTTCAAGGCTGCCAAGGAGATGGGGCTCCATATCGTGGCAATGACCGGCGCCAGCGGCGGCCAGATGAAGGATTATGCTGACATCCTTCTCAACGTGCCCTCTACCGACACCCCGCGCATCCAGGAGTCTCACATTATGCTGGGACACATCTTCTGTGAACTGGTGGAATCCACGCTGTTCAGCCGTTAGCCTTTGGCTATTAACTATACGATTTGCGATTTGCGAAAGTCTTACGTCTTACGTCTAAAGTCTTACGTCTTACGTCTAAACTCTCAGCAAAGCATTAAACATCTTAACTCCGATGGGGAGCAACTCGTCGGGGAAATTGAAGTGCGGGTGGTGCAAGGGCGGTTGCTCTGTGCCGGAGCCGATGCCGAAGAGTGCCCCGGGGTAGTGTTGTGTCAGCAGGCCGAAATCCTCGCCCCACGAGAAGGGCTCCTCTTTCGTCGAGTATTCCAATCCGCATTGTGCTGCGGCCTGTCGCACTTTTTCCACTGTCTCGGGCTGGTTCTCAGAGGCGGCGAAGTACTCTTTCCATACTATATTATATTGTAATCCCGGGGTGCGGGCGGTTTCATCCTCCACAATCTGTTGCAACTCGCGTTTGAGCCTTTGCAGTTGCTCGTCCTTTTTGGCACGCAGTGTGAATCGCAGCACGCCCTCTCCTGCCGTGACGCCGTAGGCCACCTCACCCACGCGGAACTGCACGAGCGTGAGCAGCTGGAAATCGTCGCGCGACATTTCGTAGCGGTTAAGTGCCAGCAGGCGGTCGGTGATGGCGCGGGCGGTGGGGTAGGGCGACAACGCCTTGAGGGGCTCTGCCGCGTGCGAGGTGTGCCCCGTCAGTTCTATGTCGCAACTGACCACCGAGCAGGTGAAGCTGCCGGGGCGGCACAGCACCTGCCCAAGGGGAACGCCCGGGATGTTGTGGAACGCATACACCGCATCGGGACGGTAGGTGTCGAGGATGCCAGTCTCCAGCAATTGGCGGGCCCCGTCGCCGGTCTCCTCGGCGGCCTGGAAGAAAAGGAGCACGCGCCCGCTGGCAGGCGGTTGTTGATGCAGGGCTTGGGCCACCCCCAAGAGGATGGTGGCGTGACCGTCGTGGCCGCATTTGTGCGACACGCCCTCTGTCTGTGAGGTGTAGGGCAAGTCAATGGTCTCGGGCACACGCACCGCGTCAAAGTCGCCGCGCAGCAACAGGGTGCGTCCTGGCGCGCCTGAGTCGAAGAGAACCAGCAGGCTGTGGCTGTTCTCGAAGGTGTGGATGCGGGTGGGGTGCAACTCCTGCAGATGCTGCAACAGGAAGTCTCGGGTATGGTGTTCTTGTCCGGACGGTTCGGCCAGTTGGTGCAAGGTGTGTCGGATTTCTTGCAACATAGTCTTCATTGCTGCGTTTTTTGGGTTGTGGATGACATTTTTGGCAACACAAAGGGGAGCACAGATGCGCTCCCCTTCACTTTCAAATATTCATAGAGGGCAAAACAGAATTATTCGTCTTTCATAAGAATTTCGAGCATAGCGGCAGCGGAGTCGGCGATACGGGTGCCAGGTCCGAAGATGCAGGCGACGCCGCAGTCGTAGAGGAACTGGTAGTCCTGCGGGGGGATGACACCGCCCACGGTGATCATAATGTCCTCACGGCCCAGTTTCTTGAGCTCTTCCATCACCTGCGGCACAAGGGTCTTGTGGCCGGCGGCGAGGGAGGAGACGCCGAGGATGTGGACGTCGTTCTCGACGGCCTGCTTGGCGGCCTCTGCGGGGGTTTGGAACAGCGGGCCCATATCGACGTCGAAGCCGATGTCGGCATAGCCCGTGGCCACCACCTTGGCGCCGCGGTCGTGGCCGTCCTGGCCCATCTTGGCAATCATAATACGGGGGCGACGGCCCTCTTTCTTTGCGAATTCATCGCACATTGCAACGGCCTTCTTGAAGGTGTCGTTGTCGTGTTGTTCTGCACTGTACACGCCGGATATCAAATTTATTTTTGCTTTATAACGGCCGAACACCACTTCGAGGGCGTCGGAGATTTCACCTAATGAGGCGCGCACGCGGGCGGCCTTGATGGAGAGGTCGAGCAGGTTGCCGTTGCCGGTCTTGGCGCATTCGGTGATGGCGGCCAAAGCGGCTTTGACCTCCTCCTCGTTGCGGTTGGCACGCAACTCGGCGAGACGCTTGATTTGAGCCTCGCGCACGGCGGTGTTGTCCACCTCGAGAGTCTCGATGGGCGACTCCTTGGCCAGACGGTACTTGCTGACGCCGATGATGGACTCCTTGCCGGAGTCGATGCGGGCCTGCTTGCGGGCGGAGGCCTCCTCGATACGCATCTTGGGGATGCCCGTCTCGATGGCCTTGGCCATACCGCCGAGCGACTCGATTTCCTGCAGGTGCTTCCAAGCGCGGTGGGCAATCTGGTGGGTCAGCGACTCCACATAGTAGGAACCGGCCCACGGGTCGATGCTCTTGCAGATCTTGGTCTCTTCCTGGATGTAGATTTGGGTGTTACGGGCGATACGGGCCGAGAAGTCCGTCGGCAGGGCGATGGCCTCGTCGAGGGCGTTGGTGTGCAGCGACTGCGTGTGCCCGAGGGCGGCGCCCATAGCCTCGATGCAGGTGCGGGCCACGTTGTTGAAGGGGTCTTGCTCGGTCAGCGACCAGCCGGAAGTCTGGCAGTGCGTGCGCAGAGCCATAGATTTCGGGTTCTTGGGGTTGAACTGCTTGACAATCTTGGCCCACAGCATACGGGCGGCGCGCATCTTGGCAATCTCCATAAAGTGGTTCATCCCGATAGCCCAGAAGAAGGAGAGCCGCGGGGCGAAGTCGTCCACGCTCATTCCGGCGTTCACACCGGCGCGCAGGTACTCCAGACCGTCGGCCAACGTGTAGGCCAGCTCGATATCGTCGGTGGCACCGGCCTCCTGCATATGGTAGCCGGAGATGGAGATGGAGTTGAACTTGGGCATATTCTTGGAGGTGAACTCGAAGATGTCGGCGATGATCTTCATCGAGGGCAATGGAGGATAGATGTAGGTGTTACGCACCATAAACTCCTTGAGGATATCGTTCTGGATGGTACCGGAAAGTTGGTCCATACTGACACCCTGCTCCTCGGCGGCCACGATGTAGAACGACAGGATGGGGAGCACAGCCCCGTTCATCGTCATAGAGACGGACATCTTGTCGAGGGGAATCTGGTCGAACAGGATCTTCATATCGAGGATGGAGTCCACGGCCACACCTGCTTTGCCGACGTCGCCCACCACGCGCGGGTGGTCGGAGTCGTAGCCACGGTGGGTGGCCAGGTCAAAGGCGATGGAGAGGCCCTTCTGACCGGCGGCGAGGTTGCGGCGGTAGAAGGCGTTGGACTCTTCGGCGGTGGAGAATCCGGCGTATTGGCGGATGGTCCACGGACGGAACGCGTACATCATGGAATAGGGTCCGCGCAGGAACGGCGGGATACCGGCGGTGTAGTTGAGGTGCTCCATACCGGCGAGGTCATCGGCACCATACACCTGCTTGACGGGAATCTGCTCCGCAGTCAGCCAGTCGGCGCTGATGTGGTGTTCTTGTTCCCATTTTTTGAAATCTTCCTGATTGTCAGAGAGTTTCTTGAAATTTACGTTGCTAAAATCTGGGCGCATAGTTTCTTTTTTAAGAGGCTGCAAAGATACAATAAATAATTGAGAATTGAGAATGGAGAATTAAGAATTAAGACTGGAGACTTAGACGTAAGACTTTTTTCGTAAATCGCAAATCGTAAATCGTAAATCGTAAATTAGGGCCTTGAAAACGACTCGCCGACATTACCTATTTTTTTATATCTTTGCCGTTTAAATTCTGAAAGTATGAAATTGACGAAATTCTTTTTTATTCTATTGAGTCTCACGATGTTAACTGCGTGCTCCTCGCAAAAGAAGATTGAATCGGAACCTAAAAAACAGGCCGATCCTGTACAAACGGAAACTAAAAACAACAAGATGACACAGATACTGATCAAGACCTCTATGGGCGATATCACCATTGCCCTCTACAATGAGACCCCGCAGCACCGCGACAACTTTATCAAGCTGGTGAAGGAGAACTATTACGACGGCGTCCTCTTCCATCGCATCATCAAGGGCTTTATGGTGCAGACCGGCGACCCCGACTCCAAGACCGCGAAGCCCGGCCAGCGCCTCGGTATGGGCGGCCCCAACTACCGCGTGCCCGCCGAATTCGTGCCCTCCCTCTACCACAAACGCGGTGCCGTGGCTGCCGCCCGCGACAACAACCCCGCGAAGGCCTCCTCTGGCTCCCAGTTCTATATCGTGGACGGGGAGGTCTATTCCCAGGACAAGCTCAATATGATCGCTGCACGCACCGGCAAGACCTTCTCCCCTGAACAACAGAAGGCCTACACCACCGTCGGCGGCGCCCCCTTCCTCGATGGCGACTACACCGTCTTCGGCGAGGTGGTGTCCGGTATGGAGGTTGTTGACAAAATTGCTGCCCAACCCAAGGACGGCGCCGACCGCCCCGTCACGGACATCAAAATCATCAGCGCAAAAATCATTGAATAACCCACATTGTCGTAGAGACGGGGCGTGCCCCGTCTTCGCAAAATAAACGGGAAAACAATGTAGAGACGGGGCGCGCCCCGTCTCTACCAAAAAAAACGGAAAAAACAATGTAGAGACTGGGCGTGCCCGTCTCCGCAAAACAGAAATCGATATATGAAAACCATAGAAGAAATACGCAAGGAAATCGAAGCCTTCCAAATTGAGAATGCGGAGGCCCTGGAACAGTTCCGCCTTCAGTTCCTGACCAAGAAGAGCGAGATACAAGCCCTGTTCGCGGAGTTGAAGAATATGCAGCCCGAAGAGCGCAAGAACTTCGGCCAGCTCATCAACGATCTGAAGAATGCGGCCGTGGAGCGCTTCAACGCCTTCAAGGAAATCAGCGAGATGCACTCCAGCACCCAGAGCCAGGTGGCCGATGTGACGCGTCCGTCGCACAATGTCGAGGTGGGCTCTATGCACCCCATCTCCATTATGATGAACCAGGTGCGCCGCATTTTCGAGGACATCGGCTTCACGGCTGTCACGGGTCCCGACATCGAGGACGACTGGCACGTGTTCACGGCGCTGAACTTCCCCGAGGAGCATCCGGCGCGCGATATGCAGGACACCTTCTTCATTGACCTGCACCCCGATGTGCTGCTGCGCACGCATACCTCCTCGCTGCAGGTGCGCACAATGGAGCACCAGCAGCCGCCCATTCGCGTGATTTGCCCGGGCCGCGTGTTCCGCAACGAGGCCATCACCTCCCGCGCCCACTGCATCTTCCACCAGGTGGAAGGCCTTTATGTGGCTGAGAAGGTCTCCTTCGCGGAGATGAAGCAGACATTGCTCTACTTCGCCCAACGGATGTTCGGCCCCGACGTGCGCATCCGCCTGCGCCCCTCTTACTTCCCCTTCACCGAGCCTTCCGCTGAGATGGACATCTCCTGCAATATCTGTGGCGGCGCCGGCTGCAACCTCTGCAAGCATACCGGCTGGGTCGAGATTCTCGGCTGCGGTATGGTCGATCCTAATGTGCTCGACAACTGCGGCATCGACAGCAAGAAATACAGCGGCTTTGCCTTCGGCCTCGGCATCGAGCGTATGACGATGCTCAAATACACCACCGATGACATCCGCCTCTACTTCGAGAACGACGTCCGCTTCCTGCGCCAGTTCAAGGCGGCAACGAAGTGATAGACTTAAGACTTGAGACGTAAGACTTGAGAACGTAAATCGCAAATCGTAAAAAAAACACACAATAATGACAAAAACACAAAAAAGGATCAACAATTTGATCGGTTTGGTCATCGGTATAGTGGCTTCTGCCGTCTATATTATGACTGCCGAGCCCACCGTGTCGTGGTGGGACTGCGGTGAATACATCGCGACAACGTCAAAGTTGCTTGTGGGACACCCGCCCGGAGCACCCACTTTCCAGATCATAGGCCGTATCTTCACCCTTTTTGCCGGTGATGATCCGACCAAGATGGCCTATTGCGTCAACTGTATGTCGGCTATCTGCAGTGGTTTGACCATAATGTTCCTCTATTTCACCATTGTCCGTCTGGGCCGCAAACTCATTGCCAAATATGGTGAGATGAACCTCCCGCGTTACATCGCCACCATCGGCGCCGGACTCGTGGGTGCTATGGCCTACTGCTTCTCCGACACCTTCTGGTTCTCCGCCGTCGAGGGTGAGGTTTACGCTATGTCGTCGTTTTTCACCGCCCTGGTGTTCTGGTGCATCCTGCGATGGGACGAGGAGTACGATAACCCGAAAAGCAACGTCAACCCCAACCGATGGATTGTGCTCATCGCCTATCTGACAGGCCTTTCCATCGGTGTCCACTTGCTGAACTTGTTGACCCTGCCTGCCGTGGTGCTGATTGTTTATTATAAACTTTCCAAAGAAGCCACTGGTATGGGTGCTGTGCTCACCTTCGCCATTATCTCCCTTTTCTTTGCCTTCTTCTGCCCGCCGTTGTGGATGTTCCTGATTTGGATTTTCATCACCATCCCGCTCTTCGTGCTTTGTGCCAAGAAAGGGACTTTCAAGTCGAAGGCCGAGTGGGGCGTGTTTCTCGCCCTGGGTGGATCCGTGGTGCTGTTGGGTCTCATTCTGTGGGGCATCATCCCGCAAGTGGTGAACCTGGCCGGCAAGTTCGACCTCTTCTTCGTCAATAGCCTGCACCTGCCCTTCAACTCGGGCACTATCTTCTTCTTCCTGGCCATCATTGCCCTCATCGCTTGGGGACTTTGGGCCGGTTATAAGAAAAACAAGCCCGTACTGCTTACCGCTGTCTATTGCTTCGCCTTCCTGCTCATCGGCTACTCCACCTTCTTCACCCTGGTCATCCGTTCCAACGCCAACCCGACCATCGATGAGAACAACCCCGAGGATGCTGTGGCCCTGTTGGCCTACCTCAACCGCGAACAGTACGGCTCCAATCCTGTCTTCTTCGGACAAAGCTACAATACCCGCGTGGTGAATATGAAGGACGGCAACCCTGTCTATGTGAAGGACAAAGAGGCCAAGCGCTATGTGGTCTCCAACAGCCGGAAGGGTGAGCTGCCCGTTTATGACAATGCGGGTCAGATGCTCTTCCCGAGAATGTGGTCGTCCGAAAAACAGGGCGAGTATATCAGCTGGCTCAACAATCACTACAACTCTGACAGTGCTTCCGACAAGGAGAACCGTCGTGCTTTGTCGCGCGGCGACCTGCCCAACTGGCAGCGTAACATCAAGTTTATGCAGACCTACCAGTTCGGTTATATGTACTGGCGTTACTTTATGTGGAACTTCGCTGGCCGGCAGAACGACTTGCAGGGTCACGGCGACTATCTGAACGGCAACTGGATCAGCGGCATCAACGCCATCGACAAGAAGATGGTGGGCGATCAGCGCGACCTGCCCAGGGCCATTGCACGTCCCAACCATAACACCTACTACCTGCTGCCGCTGCTGTTGGGCCTTATCGGCCTTTTCTTCCAGGTCAAGAAGGACACCCCGAACGCCTTCATCGTGTTCCTGCTCTTCATTATGACCGGTTTGGCCATCGCTTTCTATTTGAATATGTATGCGTTCCAGCCGCGTGAGCGTGACTATGCCTTCGCCGCCTCCTTCTATGCCTTCTCCATCTGGATAGGCTTTGGCGTGTTGGGCATCTACAATCTCTTTGAGAAACTCAAGAGCCGCTCCGTGCAGGTGGCTGGCGCTGCCTTGACCACGGTGGTCTGCTTTGCCGCTGTGCCCTGTGTGATGGGCGCCCAGAACTGGCACGGCCACGACCGTTCCAACCGCTACACGGCATTGGCCATTGCGAAGAACTACCTCGACTCGTGCGAACCCAACGCCATCCTCTTCACGTTGGGCGATAACGACACCTTCCCCTTGTGGTACGTGCAGGAGGTGGAGGGCTACCGCACCGACGTGCGCGTCTGCAACCTCTCCCTGCTCAGCACCAGTTGGTATGTCGATCAGATGAAGCGCAAAGCTTACCAGTCTGACCCGCTGCCCATCTCGATGACGTGGCAGCAGTACAAGGACGGCACCCGCGATGTGCTCTATCTGGAGCCGGCTGGCAACCAGTTTGTGGACCTCAACGCTTTGGTCGATTACATCAAAGATCCGCAGTTCGACAACACCCGTGCCCTGATGCTGCTCAACGCCGACAAGGGCTATCGCAGCAACGGCCGTGCCATCCCCGCCAGCTTCTCGCTGAAGGTGAACAAGGAGAAAGTGCTCGCCAACGGCACCGTGAAACCTGAAGATGCCGACAAGGTGGTGGACCGCCTGGAGTGGAACCTCAAGTCTGATCGTGTCAACCCGCTGGCCAAGGCTTATATCATTATGATGGACATCTTGGCTACCAACAACTGGGAGCGCCCTGTGTACTACGCTTCCACCACGGGTTCTGAGGCTTACCTCGGATTGGAAGACTACTTCCAGCTGGAGGGCTTCGCCTACCGTCTGGTTCCTATCCGTACCCCGCGCTCGGCCTCCTATGAGTATGGCCGCATCGGTACCGAAAGACTTTACCAGAACCTGATGAGCACCTACAACGACCACAGCCGTGTGGACCTTGTCAACAACCCGAATGCCACGCAGAATGAGAGCTATCCCTACCTGTGGGGTGGTTTCAACGACCCGCGCGTCTATCACAGTGACGACAACGTGCGCCTGGCTCCCCTCATCCGTCAGATGTACGCCCGCCTGAGCCGCCAGTTCAGAGCAAGTGGCGACAAGGAGCGTGCCGAGAAGGTGCTCGACCAAGGCAACAAAGTGCTGCCCGACGAGGTCTTCCCCTTCACCTCCGTGATGTCCAATATGGGTGGCTATACGCAAACCTGCGTCTTCTATATGCAAGACTACTTCGACCTTCATACCCCGTCGGCCGATCAGAAAGGTATGGAAATGGCCAACAAGATTTGGGACGGCTTTGTCGAGTTGTTCGATTGGTATGACAAGGTGGATGAAAAGACCCTTGACATTCACAACGACGACATCCGCTACGACCTGATGTTTATGAACTATATGCTTACCCGTGTCAAGATGCCGGGTCAAGGCCTGAATGCCCGTCTCAAGGAACTGAAGTTCGACAAGGTGGCTGACTATTATGCCAAGTATCTGAATTCTTCGATTAGTAAAAAACTGCGCCAACCCAACTTCGACCAGCAGTCGGTGGCCAACGATTTCCAGGAGTTGCACTCTGTGATGACTCTTGCCAGCAAGTGCGGCAACACTGCGATGGCACAGAAGGTGCAGCAGATGGCCAACACCCAGTTTGACGCGATGGAGGCCGCAGCTCCCGGTATGGGCGCCGCCTTCCGTAATTTCTTCAACAGCATCGACAACCCTGAAGAGGCGGAAGAGGCAGAAAGCACCGAAGAACCGACTTCTGAACAAGAATAACAAGTACATTCACCATCCGCACGAGTTGCCAGATCCTCTTCTGGCATCTTGTGCGGTTTTTTTAAAAATAATGCTATGAAAAAATTCGCCGTAATCTTATGTGGCTGCGGATCATTGGACGGAAGTGAGATTCACGAGTCCGTGATGACACTCTTAGCCATTGATCGCAACGACTGCACATACAGCATCTTTGCCCCCAACGACACCCAGTATCACGTGGTCAACCACATCACCCACGAGGAGATGCCGGAATCCCGCAATATGCTGCTGGAGGCCGCCCGCATCGCCCGCGGGCAAATACGTCCTATCGAAGAGTGTGACGTGAACGAGTTCGACGCGCTGGTGTTCCCCGGCGGCAATGGCTCTGCCAAGAATCTCTTCACTTATGCCCTCCAGGGTGCCCAATGCACCGTGAGGGAGGATGTCGCCACCCTTATCCGCGCATTCCACGCCCAGCACAAGCCCATCGGCGCCCTCTGCATTGCCCCGGTGATGATTGCCCGAGTGCTTGGTGACGTCACCGTCACGGTGGGCACCGACGAGCGCACCATCCACGATGTCGAGAGCTTTGGCACGCACCATATCTGCAGCCAGCAGAAGGGGGTGGTCTCTGACAAGGAGCACCTGGTCTTCACCACGCCCTGCTATATGCTGCCCGCTCGCATCTCCGACATTGCCGACTGTGCCGAGAACCTCATCGAGGCCATCCTCGACAGTATAGCATAGCGATGAAAAACATCGTCTTCGTTGGCTTCCCTTGTGCCGGAAAGACCACGGCGGGGAGAATCCTGGCTGCCCAACAGCACCTCTCCTTCGTGGATCTGGACGACGCCATCGAGGAACACTATCACATCACTATTCCCCAGCTTATCCAAAAGTATGGGGAATTTGCTTTTCGGCGCTGTGAGCAGTCGAGGCTGCGCGAGTTGCTCTCGCAGCACAATCTGGTCATCGCCACGGGCGGCGGCGCCCCCTGCTTTGAGGACGCGATGCAGCGCATCAATGAAAACGCCACCTCCATATACCTGAAGATATCCGAAGAGACGCTGGTCGGTCGGTTGAAGAGCCCTTACCGAGAACGTCCCTTGGCCCCGCAGGATGACGAGGATGCTTTGAGACGATATGTGCACGAGACCCTTTCCCAACGCGCCCCTTTTTACGAGCAGGCGCATATTACCATAATGGAAAACCAGTTGGGCGATAAAGAGGGGATGGTTGACCTTTTCGCTAAATTACATATATATTAATATGATTATAGACGATATTCGCCAGATTCTGAATCCTGTTGAAAGTTTCGTGAGTGCCCCGAAGGCCATTGTCACGGAACTCAGTTTCGACAGCCGGCAGATACGGAAGCCGAAGGAGACACTCTTCTTTGCTTTCAAGACTGACCGCAACGACGGGCACCGCTACATTCCCGAGTTGCTGTCGAAGGGGGTGCGCAACTTTGTCGTGACCGCGATGACCGACGCCTTGAAAAAGAGCGTCGATGGGGTGGGGGAGTGCAATGTGCTTTGTGTTAATGATGCCCTTGTCGCGCTGCAGGCCGTCGCCACAGCCCATCGTCTGCAGTTCCAAGTGCCCACTATCGGCATCACCGGCAGCAACGGCAAGACCATCGTCAAGGAGTGGCTGACCAATATGCTGGCCGAGGACAGGCACGTCACCTGCAGCCCCGACAGCTACAATTCCCAGATCGGCGTGCCAATGTCGGTCTGGCAACTCAATGAGCGCACGGACATTGCCGTCTTTGAGGCGGGCATCTCCCGTCCTGACGAAATGCAGCGCCTGGCCGAGGTGATTCGCCCCACCCACGGCATCTTGACCAACATTGGGATGGCCCATTCGCGCTTTTTCCTGAACAACCGGCAGAAGACCATCGAGAAGCTGAAACTCTTCCAAACGGCTGATGTGTTGGTGTATCACGATGATAACGATGAGGTGAACGCCATACTGGCCCTCCCCGAGTACGCCCATTTGCGCAAGGCCTCCTGGGGCTCTGCGCAGGCCCGCTATCCCATTCTTCGCCGGCAGGCGGAACGCAACAGCACGCTCGTCACCATAGGTGCCGATACTTATCATATTCCCTTCCTTGACGCCGCTTCTCTGGAAAACGCCACCCATTGCATCGTGATGATGCTGGAGTTGGGCATCGCACCTGCCCAAATCGACCATCGTTTGCAAAAGCTCTCGCGCGTAAGTATGCGTACCGAAATCCTGGAGGGAATCCAGCACTCCGTGCTCATCAACGACACCTACAGTTTGGATATCAACTCTCTGCGCGCCGCCCTGGACTTTATGGACACGCAGTCCCAACTGCCCCGGAAAACCCTCATCCTCTCGGATTTCGAGCAGGTGACTGAGCTGTCTGACGATGAATACAACAGTATCAACGCCTTGCTTCACGAGCATCATATTGAAACACTTATCGCTGTGGGCCACGACATTTGCAAACATATCCACTGCTTTGACTGTGCCACGGTGCTCTCTTATCCTGACACCTCCACGCTGCTTTTGCAATTGCCGGATATGGACTTCTCCTACCAATCCATTTTGCTTAAAGGTGCCCGAAATTTCAGATTTGAGGAGATTGTTTCCCAGTTGCAGCACAAAACCCATCTCACTATCCTGAATGTGAGTCTGCCTGCGCTGGTGCATAATCTGGAATATCATCGTACTTTCCTGAAACCCGAGACCAAAATGGTGGCGATGGTGAAGGCCCATTCCTATGGATTAGGAGATGTTGAACTAGTTAATGAATTGGTTTATAGAAATATAGATTATTTGGCGGTGGCCTATACCGATGAAGGTGTGCGTCTTCGCAAGCGCCACGTCCAGACCCCCATTATCGTGTTGGGTGCCGAGGCGCACAGTTTCGACGTGATGGTGGAACACAATCTGGAGCCGGAAATTTTTAATTTCTACTATCTTTCTGAATTAGAGAATGTTCTGAAAAAACACCCGCAAATTCAACAGTTTAATATCCATATCAAATTAGATACTGGAATGCATCGGTTGGGTTTTGATGAAGCGGATTTAACTCGATTGGTTGAGGTTGTAAAATCCAATCCGCAATTGCGAATTGCTTCGATCTTCTCTCATCTGGCCGCTGCGGAAGATGCTGCTGAGGATAAGTTCACGCTGCAGCAAATCCATCTGTTCAAAAGGATGACAGACAAGATACTTGAAGCGTTTGACTATCCTATATTGCGTCATATCCTTAATAGTGCGGGCATTGTGCGTTTCCCGCAGTATCAGTTCGATATGGTACGTTTGGGCATTGGCCTGTATGGATTTTCCGGCATTCCGGAAGTGCAGGGCCATTTACAGAATGTGGCTACGTTGAAGACGGTCATCACGCAGGTGAAGCGTATTCCAGCCGGCGAGACTATTGGCTATAACCGCAGCTATCGTCTTACTCGCGACACGCAGGTGGCTATTATTCCCATCGGATACGCTGACGGCTACCCGCGTGAGTTGGCCAACGGCAAGGGCACGGTCCTCATTCAAGGCCAGAAAGTGCCGGTCATTGGCAAAATCTGTATGGATATGTGTATGCTGGATGTCACTGGCCTGGCGATTCACGAGGGCGACGAGGTTATCGTGTATGGCGAAGGCAACACCGCCGCCGATATGGCCGATGCGGCTGGGCTTATCAGCTACGAGCTGCTTACCCGCCTGTCGCAGCGCGTGCCCCGCGTCTATGTCAAGGAGTAGATGGATGCACATTTCATCTGCGGCCATTTGCTATTTTTTGTACTTTTGCCACCTGTTTTGTAGAGATGAATAACCCGATTAAGAAGCTATATCTGAAGATGCGGAAAATGCACATCACCCCGCCCTGGCTGGTGATGGTCATTGACTTGTTGTGGGTGGCATTGTCCATCTTCCTGACCCTTTTTATCCGCGATAACTTCCAGTTTCCCACGCATTTGTATTTCTCCGACTGGGTCTATACCCCGATACTGCTTTTGCTGACAAGGTTTTTCTTCTTCGAGGTTTTCGAGACTCATCATCTGGTGATTCGCTACACCAACACGAACGATGTGGTGAAGCTCTTCTGGTCGTGTCTGGCCGGCACGGGCGCCATTGCGGTCATCAATTTAGTGGATTACATATTGACGAAGCATTTCTTAGTGCCCACCTCTGTGCTGGTGATGGAGTTTTTCATCACGATGGTGTTCCTGGTATTCTACCGTTTCGCCTTCAAACTTTATTATTTGGAGACGATGAACCCCTCCAAGCGGCGCAAGAACATCGTCATCTTCGGCGCGGGCGCGTCGGGTGTCACCACCAAGCGCACCATCGACCGTGACAACGCCTCCAAATACAATGTGCTGGCCTTCTTCGACGAGGATGAGAACAAAATCGGGATGCAGTTGGAATCGCTGCCCGTGTTCGAGTTCCAACATTTGGAGGAGTTTCTCCGCGACAACAACGTCTCCTTCCTCATCATTGCCGTTCAGAAAATTACCAATGCCAAGATCAAGGAAATCACGGAGTTGGCTTTGCCGTACAACGTGAAGGTGCTCAAGGTGCCGCCCGTGTCGCGTTGGCTGAACGGCAACCTGAGTTTCAAGCAGATCAAGAAGGTGCGCATTGAGGACCTGCTCGAGCGCAACCCCATCCAGCTGGACCTCTCCCTGCTCAACCCGGAGTTGAACGGCCAGACCATAATGATCACGGGCGCGGCGGGTTCTATCGGCAGCGAGATTGTGCGCCAGCTGCTGAAATTCTCCTATAAGAAACTCATCCTCATCGACGAGGCCGAGACGCCCTGTTTCTTCCTCGAGGGCGAGATTATGAAAATCAACGGGATGGACCGTGTGAATATGCACATCTTTGACATCTGCGACGAGCGGCAGTTGGAGAAGATGATGCTGCTTTACAAGCCCGATGTCATCTACCACGCGGCGGCCTACAAGCACGTGCCGATGATGGAGAAAAACGTGCGCTCCGCTGTGAAGGTCAACGTGGGCGGCACCAAGTCGCTGGCCGACCTGGCCGTGCGATGCGGCACCAAGAAGTTCGTGATGGTCTCCACCGACAAGGCGGTGAACCCCACCAATGTGATGGGCGCCTCCAAGCGCATTGCCGAGATGTACGTGCAGGCCCTCAACTTCCAGCAAGACACCACGCGTTTCATCACCACCCGTTTCGGCAATGTGCTCGACTCCAACGGCTCGGTCATCCCCATCTTCCGCCAGCAGATTGAAAACGGCGGTCCCATCACGGTGACGCACCCCGACATCACGCGCTATTTTATGACCATTGCGGAGGCCTGCCAGCTGGTCATCACCGCCGGCGCGATGGGCAAGGGCGGCGAAATCTTCATCTTCGATATGGGCAAGTCCATACGCATCAGCGACCTGGCCAAGAAGATGGTGCAGCTCTCCGGCCTGACCCTTGACAAAGACATCTCCATACAATACACCGGCCTGCGTCCGGGCGAGAAACTTTACGAGGAACTGCTCGCCAATGAGGAAAACACGACGAAGACCGAACATAAGAAGATTATGATTGCCAAGGTGCGCACCTGCAAGTATGATGAGTTGTTGCCAAAAGTTGAGAAACTGTTGCAGCACCAGAACGAGGACGAGTTCACCATTGTGGCCGATATGAAAGATATTGTGGAGGAGTACAAAAGCCAGAATTCCGTTTTTGAAGTCATTGACAACCAAGAGAAAAAGCCATTATGACGAAGAACTTTGCCATACTCGGGGTGGGCGGCTACGTGGCCCCGCGCCATCTGAAGGCCATTGCCGACACGCAGAACACGCTGTTGGCCGCCTACGACACTTCCGACAGCGTCGGAATATTGGACAGCTATTTCCCGTCCGCTTCGTTCTTCACGGAGATGGAGCTCTTCGACCGGCACTGCACCAAGTTCAAGAGCGGTGGCGGCAATCTTGACTTTGTTTCTGTCTGCACGCCCAACTATCTGCACGACGCGCACACGCGCTATGCGTTGCGCCTCGGCGCGGATGTGATTTGCGAGAAGCCTCTTGTGCTCAATCCGTGGAATCTGGACGGGCTTCGTTATACCGAGGAGCAGACGGGGCACAAGGTCAACAACATCCTGCAGTTGCGTCTTCATCCCTCCATCATAGCCCTGAAGGAGAAAATTGACAAAGGGCCTCAGGACAAGATTTACGACGTGGATCTGACCTACATCACCTCCCGGGGGTATTGGTATTATGCCTCCTGGAAGGGGGATGTGCGCAAGAGCGGCGGCATCGCTACCAACATCGGCATCCATTTTCTGGATATGCTGGTGTACATCTTCGGCGGTGTGGAGCGGAGTGTGGTGCATTTATCGACCCACGACCGTGTGGCGGGGCTCTTGTTGCTGAAGCGCGCGCGTGTCCGTTATTTCCTGAGCATCAATGCCCACACGTTGCCTGAGGAGGCGGTTCGGGAGGGGTTGCGCACCTACCGTTCCATCACCATCGGTGACGAGGCCTTCGAGTTCAGCGGCGGTTTCACAGAGTTGCACACGGAGAGTTACCGGCGCATTCTGGAGGGCCGGGGTTTTGGCCTCGACGATGCGCGTCCCTGCATTGAGTTGGCCTACGACATCCGCAATGCCGAGCCGGTGGGCCTGGTGGGCGACTACCATCCTATGGCCGCTTTGCCCACGGAGCCGCACCCGTTCGGGTGGTGATACATTTTATGAAATCCTTTTTTTGGAATTGTTTGGGTTCTCGTTTCCACGCTGTGGTGACCTTGCGATTTAGACAAGTTGCGTGGTTGACCGACCCCTGCGTGCCATCCCGGAAAAACTCCCCTGTGCCGAAAAAAAGTAACGAGACAATCAATCTTTTTCATATTTTTGCCCCGCTGTTCCGCAGAGAAACGGAACATCGGATTTTATTGAAAAGAAAGCGAGTTTTCGCTTATCCGTCTCGGTGAATCTGGACAATTCGCGAATGTTAGTACGGATATCGGAAATCAAGCTTGCTTGTGAGTATTTATTGCCAAATACAAACAGGTGGGGCTTGTTCTTCAGTATCTTACTAACAGGGAGTCCAGACCCTACCGAGTGGAGACTGTAGAATGGAGGCTCCACTTTCTTTATGTGTTGTTTTGGATGAATATTGTTAAACCCGTTATGAAGATTCACGCAGGCAAGAAAATAAAGGAACACTTTGTGGCATCAGGTCTGAGCGTAAGCGAGTTCGCGCGCAGGCTGAACTGCCACCGGCAAAACGTTTACGACATCTTCCGGCGGGAGGTCATTGACGTGGGGCTGCTGCAGCGCATCTCGCGTGTGCTGGAGCACGACTTCGTGTCGGAAATCTACTCCCCAAAACAGACCTCCAAAGTCACCCTTAAATTTGCCGTCACCGTGGAAATTGAGAACGGCGAACATAAAGTGACAGATGTGAAACCGCTTCCGTGACTAGTGTAATGGGATTTATTACATATCTGTATGGCGGAATTGTACAGTTCGGGTTGTAATTTTGCAGGTTGAAAAAATTGAACAGAATTGGCGAATATTATTTATTAACAAACAATAGTTATTATTATGAATAACAACAACTTTTTAAAAATTTTCTCAATCATCGCTTTCGTGGCGTTTATGTTGGTGAGTTGCTGGGCAACAGTGGAATCCTTGCACATGAGCCTGGTATGGCCTAAACCGTTTTTCTGGGTGGTGGCAATAGGCCTATTCGTTATTTCTTCATTGGGCACCAAACTCATTGTGGATAGTTTCAACCAGCGGATTAGAGTTGACAATAGAGGGTGGCATTTAGTCGGTGGAATAGTTCTCTTGTTGATTTTTTGGGTTATGTTTAGTTTGCCGACTAACACGCATACATTTTTCTACAATGCCAAAATTAGAACAGTTGTTCAGGGAGATATAAAAAGAACGGAATATTATTTGCAGCAATTATCCAATAATTCTAAAGTAGAGGACGCGATTAAAGCAGCGCAAACCAATTACGAGGAAAAAGTGTGGGATGCTTTTAGAGCGTTTAAAGAAGAAATAGAGAACTCAATTAATACAGGATATGGGCCTGTTGCAAAGGAACGATTGGCCGATTTGAATGCTGTTTTAGGTGGTGAGCCTCTGAAACTTTTGTCGGGGAATTTTTCTTCGGCTATTAAAAGGCAGCAGCTTATAGCACAATATCAATCTATGGTAAACGAGAAAGTTGAGCAAAAGAAGAAAGAGATAGCTCGTTCAATGACACCGCAAGATGTTGTTACTTTTAAGACAGATGCTGATAAAGCTCTAAAAAAATTAAAAAAAGCGGATGAAGTGATCGCTGATTACAAATCTAAAAACAAAATGATTCCATCAAAAATCTTAAGGGAGCAAATAGAACCAATTATCAACAATGGGTATAAAGTGATTTCTGCAAATAGAGACTATGTGGATTTCTTGAAAGATGCTAAAGGTCAATATGTTGATAGGGATGTGTACACAGAGAAAAGAGCAGCTAATGGTGAAGTTATAGAACCGGAAACAAAGACATTGCGCATGTTTAATGTTTTATCTGTTTGGCAAGATTTCTTTAAGGGTAAATACAAAGGTATGGGCTTTTTCTACTGGATTTTGATTGCTGTTTTGGTTGACCTCGCCGGATTCATATTCTTTGATATTGCGTTCAGAAGAACAGAGTAGTATTTGTATAGTGCAATTTATAAAAAATAAGTATAAAAAATGGAAGATAATAATTTAGAAAACAACGGTTTCGATTTGGAATTTAATGAGAATGATTCCAAAAATAATTCAACAGGTGGACAAAACGACGACAACCGCAATCCAGATAATGGATTCGACCAAGGGAAGTCAAACAACCTTGGCGAAGAACGTCCCATCTCTGGGCTAACGTTCGAAGAAGAACAGGATCCCAATAAAATTCAGGTGGTCATTTCTGATCCTACTCCGATCATTGTCTTGTTCGGGGCAAGATCATCGGGAAAAACAATGACTTTGGTGCGTTTAACCCGTTGGCTGAAAGCACACGATTACCAAGTGGAACCTGACCGTAATTTCAGACCAAGCAATTCTGAATTTTATAAAAAAATGTGTGACTCATTTGACGAAAATGTCAATAGCGACTATGCGGCAAGTCGTAACCAAATCCTTAATTTCATGTTGGTCAAAGTGATGAATAAGTATGGTGAGCCGATATGTCAAATATTAGAAGCACCAGGCGAGCATTATTTTGATGATAAATATCCTAACAGGGAATTCCCATTATATATTAATAAGATATGTACAACGGACAATCCTAAAACATGGATGTTTATTGTGGAACGTAACTGGAAAGATGCAAAAGACAGACTCAATTACGCAAATAAGATTATAAAAATGCAGTCATTAATCGAGCCGTCAGACAGGGTGATTTTTACTTGTCACAAATCAGACTTGCATCCTGCACTTATCAATGCTGGTCAGCCTAATGTTCCTCAATTTTTCAAAGATATTAAGAATCAGTATCCTGGGATTTTCTCAAAATATGAGAACAAAAATCCGATATCAAGATTGTGGAGGAAGTATAATTTCGACTTTGTTGTGTTTTCCGCAGGTACTTTCAATGACACTGCAGATGGAGGACAATCGTATAATCCGAGCAAAGAAAGAAACCCTGTCGCGTTATGGAAAGCTATCATGAAAACTGTGAAAGGTGGTTGGTAATACAGAATAGGAGGAAAGAACGATGGAATTTGTCATAAGAATATATGGCGCTCCGTATGGTTTTGAATTGTATGAAGGCTCAGAACAGGAGTTGAATTATTTCCAGGTTTTTGACAACGGGAGTTTAGAACCCGTAAAAATGACTGTTCACCGTTTGAACAACAATCAAATTTCATACAATTACTTGCGATACGGCTATGTCACGAGCGGAGGACGAACTGGCTCTTTCTTTGGCATGTCGGTTGTGTTTAACAAGTCCTATTGCTCGGAGTTTACAAGAATGTATCAACTTTTCGAGGCAGTTTATGGTACAATAGTTAAAAATGCGATTCTATTTGAAGAGCTGACGACTGAACAATGGCAAGCGAGGTACAAGATAGGTAAGTTTTCAGAAGCAGAGGATGAAATTAGGCGAATTAAGGGTGTTTTAAGTCAAAATATACAAGGGACTCTCGCAAGCAGTATTCGGTCAATAGACTTTTCATCCTCCGTTTCACGTGACAAGGAACTGCGCCTTTCTGCCAATGTGGGTAATGAATTGGTTTCCAATGCTGTAAACAAGTATAGCATTGTGACTATTTCACCAGCATACGGTTCTAATGGTGGAGATGAAGTTGAACGAATTCCTGTTGAGGAATTGGTGAAATTTCCAATCGAAAAAAATGCCATTCTTATCAAAGCTACAGAATGGTCAAATAAGGTGAGTGCTTTCCTGATCAATTTACGTGCTCATCAAGATAACAAAAGAGATGTAAGTCCTCTTTTCCCCCAGTACAAGTCCATGATGAGCGAACTTGACGGATTTGCTGTGAAAATGGAGACGTTTTTGTCTAAAATTCAAAGATGTCATAACATTGAACCGTCTCATTCGTATTTCAGGGAGGAAGTACAAAAAGAGGTAGCTACGGCAAAAGATAACGTAAACACCCTCTTAGGATCGTTGCGATTATATAAAGATTCATTTGAAAAAGGTGATGGTCCAAAAGGCGAAGGTGGTGGAACAGATAAACCTGATGGACCTTCTGCTTTTGAAAAATTTATTCACAAAAATCAAAAGCTGCTAATATCGTTAGGTGTTTTTTTGTGTTTGATTGTAGGAGGAGTTACAATCTACAACATTTCGCGGAATGATAATCCGGAAGGTTCCAAAGGCCCTATTATAGATACGACAGTAGAAACTCCAGAACAGGAGCCCCCCGTAACTCTGAATAAAGATTCTCTTAAGCAAAAAGCATTAGAAAAGTTTAATGCTGGGGAATATGGTGAAGCGTATAAGGATTATGTTGAAGCAAATGAAATAACGCTGGCGACAGATTGCAAAAATGAATGCATGAAGGAAGCAAAGAAAAAAAATACTAAAGACGCTGCTATAAAGTATTTTAAGGATGAAATGGCGAAAGGCGGTTATACTATGACTGATCAAGACCAGAATGTGATAAAAAATGCTTTCCCTGCCAACGCCGTAGATAAAACCTCCGCCTCCCAGAATCCTAATGAACAAAAAGTTAGTTTTACAGTAAAACAAAAGGGAATAGGAGATATTACCAAATCAAAAGAAGTCGTTTTAGGAAAGAAAGAAACAAATTTGGTTACCATAGAATATAATCCAAAAGATGCAAATGTGACATGTAAGGTTAATGGTGTTTTCAAAACAAAAGATCCTGGTCAGGAACGCTACTCTTTCAGAGTGGGTGAAGCCGTCAAATACGAAATTGAATGTTTTGTCGATGGGCGTTCTGTGTTCAAGAAAACTTATACACGTCAAGATGCTATACAATAATTATGAATATTAACAGATTTTTATTAATTATGAATATTAACAGATTTTTATTGTGCATAGTATTAATAGGCATGTTTTTCCCTATTTCAGCCCAAACAACAGACACAATTCTGAGGTATGAAATATGCTTAGATACAGTTTTGGCGAAAACTAATCTCAAAATGGTTACATACAGAGATAGGAAGGTCTATAAAGCACCTGTCCATGCGGTGGATTCTGTATGGTTTAAGGAGGGGGCTCTATTTGTGAGATGCATGAATAGTCCGGATGTTATAGAGAATATTTCAAAAAAAATTGCTCAAGCTGTAACGGTCTGTGAGTTTAGCAATGTAACAACGAAACATTATCAGGTAGAGTCTTCATCACCTCAATTATCAAAATATGATGTCTCTATTGATGAGTTTTTAAATATCGAAGATTCCACAATTTTTACTTCAAAATTCAGGGCTTTAGAAAAAAGTCAGATTCATCCGCGCAGCTATAAATACTACTGCTTGATTGCTGAAATCCATCAAATATATGTAAAAATGGAATCTTTAAGTCAATTAAATTGGACAGAAAAAAATAAGGCTGATAAAGTGATGGATGAATTATATACCCTTTTTGAAAACATCACAAACAAGTTTAAAACCGAACGAGAAGAATATTTGACACCCTCCCAAAAGACGTTTTATGAGAATAAGCTCAAACTTTTTAAGAAATTGTACTATGCGGACAATTAAATGGTGTTTCTTTTTTCTCTTCTTTTTCTTTCTATCTTGCCATTCGAATCAGCAGGATTATTCCTGGTCATACTTCGATTACGAAGAAACAGAAGAGGTTGAGCAAAACGAAAAGGTAGATTACATCCCCGTGCCTTACAAAGAATCCTTCGACAACACGATTGTGATTCCTGTGAAGATCAATGGCGTAGGGTTGGATATGATATTCGATACAGGAGCGTCTTCTACATGCATAACAGTGGCAGAAGCACAATATCTGTACGACAAAGGACGCCTTTCCGATGAGGATATTTTGGATCTTCAGGCTTATCAAACTGCCGATGGAAATATCAGCGTGGGCTTACGTATTATTTTAAGAGAGGTTGCCATTGGAGAATCTATTCAGTTAAATAATGTGGAAGCACTTGTGGTAGAAGACCAACTGGCACCACTTCTTCTCGGCCAATCAGTTTTGAAGAACTTTAAAGAGGTATCGGTTGACAGAAAAAATAGAGTTGTTAAATTCTATTAATTAGTATTATGCGTAAGATATTCCTGTTAATAATGGTCTTTGGCTCGTTATTAGGAGCTTGCCACAATAAAGCAGAAGAGGATGCGATAGCCGCTATTCTTAATTCTGACGATGAAGAGGTGATTCTTGAAGAACAAGGTGGCAATTCCGAAACAAGTTGCCTTTCCTTGTCCCCATCTTTTGAAGGAACAAAAACGGTGACATCCGATTATCAAACACGTCTTGCTGATTTGGGTCGGGAGGTTTACCCAGAATTGATTCCAATAGAAAATGATGCTATAGGAGGTATAAAGTTATGTGCCGAAATGTCTGCGGATAGAAACGGCAATTATCGTTCCAATACACAAGGAGATAATCCGACCACTTTTTACTCGTACGAACTATTAGGACTGACCCTTCTCGATGTTTCCGATTGCGATGGTATTCCAAATATTTTGAGCAGAGTAATTGGAGGAGATGTTACAGTTGAATTGGGAACTGTTTGTGACAACCCAGATGCCTTTTGGGGAAATGGACCATCTTTCCAGGTTCCTATTACCATCACCAACAATCGTCCTGAAGGTACTGACGTGGATATTCCGCAAGGAACTATGTTGGAAGCAGAAAATGATAATGTTCAGAATATTGTTGTCGCAAAATCTGTGTCCACAAAATTATCTCCTTCTGAAACAAAGACCGTTACAGTAAAAGCAATGTGCGCATCTCGTAAACGTGGAGATCCCAAAAGGTCTAAGGTAAAGCTAACCCCATTCCTACTTAATGTACCATCCAATGCCTACCAGGCACAAACTCAGCTGTGGGACCAAATTGAATCAAATCATCAATCAAGGAAAGAATATACCATCACATTCTACTCATGGGGCGTTGGAGATCCTAATGGACAAGGTGAACCGAGTCAAACTGGTCATGCATTCGTGGACATTCCCGGGATAGGTTTGGTAGGGTATGGTGGAACAGTGTTTGACCATTCGCGTCTAATTCAAAATGCTACCAGATTGGCATCTGTAAGGGTGAGCCAAAGTGATTTGGATAACGCCCAAAGAAAGTATTATGAATGGTTGAATGATACAAGGGGTTACGAATTGGCCCGTCACGACTGCACGTCATTTGTGATGGATATTGCAGATGCTGCGCACATTAAATATGGTACCCGATGGACTATTCAGTTCCCTGCAACATTTGTACGTGCTGTGAATTATTATAACAAATGGAATAATTAGACATGAACTTTAGCTTATATGTGATTGGCACTCCTAACGGCTATGACCAATATCCGTTAGACTCAAACAGTTCAAAATTTCAAGAAATATTGACTTCTTGCAACTCGGAATCCCAACTGTCCGTTTTGCGAGACAACCAACTTATCCAATATGTCTATGTGCGGAAAATCTCAAGTGACGACGGTTTTTGTTGGGGATTTGGCTTTGCGCTTGTTGTGACAGGGGTCTATTGCTTAAATTGCCATACACTGAACGATTTGTTTGAAACCGCTTTTTATGATGTTCTGCTGAAAGGAAAACTATTTCGTTATCAGGGGAATAGCTTTAGTTACCAAGTGTCAAAATTCGCGGATGATATCAATGAAATCAAACGTATCAATACGTTTTTCAAGTCAAAATTGGAGTATGAATTAGGTGATTTGTTCGTTACGATTCCAGCTTCTTTTTCGATAGGAAATGGTCAGACATCCATCTCAATGAAAGAATCTGCTTCGGATATAAATTTTGCCGTTAAAAATTTTGATGTCGTTCATATCACAAATAATGAAAAAAAAAATCCAGGATCAAAACCACCTCCCCCTAAACCCAAACATTGGGTGTTTTGGCTTTTGATTACGGCGGTGCTTTTGGCGGGGACGGCGATAGCTATCTCTATGTTTTTTCATCGAAATCCAACTGGGCCAAAAATAGAAAATGCTTCTATTCAAAATCTTAAAACCATTTACGACGAGGCAATTCTCGAATTTAACGTTAAGAGTGAATTAATTGTCAATGGCAAAGATAAGGGCGTTGGGGATAAAGGTTATGTGATTGATGCGTTAAGAGCGATAAAAACAATAGAACGATGTGAAAGAAAAGACCCGTTGTATCCCCAATTGGGTACAGACACTGTTTTCCAGAACAAACTCCAACAATATCGGAAAGAATTATTTAAAGCCAGAACAAAAATCATAAGTGAAAATGAGAAACAATTATACGACCCAGGAGATAGCTCTGGATACATTACATTAATGCGAGAACGCTTGAAATATATTGACTATGTAATAGAACAAACGAATGGGAATAGTGTCTTGGATGTCCAAATAAGACCACCGTATGAAAAGGATTCGGAATAAACTGTCAGATTTTTTAATGAATATAAATATTAGTTATGAAAAGAGTATGTTTGGTGATAGCTGTTAGCTTTTGTTTTATAGCTTCATATGCTCAATGTGTCCAAATATTGAAAGATGCACGTGAGTTCAAGAAAAACGGAGACTATGAGCGTGCTGCTGATTATTATGAAAAATTAAATACTCAGTGTCCAAGTTATGTGGACCAGAATGTGCAAAAAGAATGGGCTGCATGCAAGAGCAAACAAAATAAAACTTTGCAAAAGAAGCCTTCAAGCAATTACGTCGCAAAACAACCACGGTCAACGGAGTGGCTTTATAATATGGACTTGTATTTCGATGAAACAGGTAAATGTCTCAACGAAATTTGTCGTACGGAAGTGACTTACAGGGGAGATTGGTTTTTTTTAGTCCCCGATGCCAGCAAAAACTGGTTACATGTTGTGCAGTATGGAAACTCCTTGGATGTGAGTTGTGATCCTAACCTTACATCAATAGACCGTATTGATACAATTGATTTTGTTGCCAATGCCCCTCAAGGAACGCAAACCAGTATGATCATTGTCCACCAAGAAGCAAAAGGAACTTCTTCTGGCGCTACTAAACGAAAAAGGTCTCCCGCACAAAGTAATTCTTCAGACTCAATGGATGACTATCAGTCCATCACGGTTAAGGTCACTTTTGAAAAAGGGAAGGCGAAACCAACTTTTGAGAATGTTGGCAAATTACTTGGATTATTGGAAGACAACAAAAATCTCGGTTTGCAGATTGAAATACCATGGTGCAGCGAGCGAAAAATAGAGGTGGGGATTTTTAATAAATATCCTATGTCATTAATGAAAAAACGAATCAAAAACATAACGAATTATTTCGTTAATTCAGGAATTGCTAAAGAAAGAATTTCATGGTCCATGAATGAAAGCACTATAGATTGTGATTGTGCTTATGCTTATGCTAAAGTAACTGAACTAACGAAACAAAGATGAATGTAAAATCTAGACAAATAGTATATCGCCCAAGAAAAATCAATCAAGTATGAGAAAAAGAATCATTTTGGCAATCATTGCCTGCATTTGTTTTGTCGCATCATACGCGCAAAGCGGAAGTTCAGATGTCGTGTCAAAAACCAAAATTTCGTTTGCAAAGAACAAAGATGTTCCAAAGATTAAGGATGAGGATGGTAACATTGACAAGACGGTTGCGATTTTGAAAAAGAATCCGGGACTTAAACTTATTGTGGAAGCATACTCTTGTGGCCGTGGCTCGGAACAACATAATCGGGATCTCGCCCAAAGAAGAGCAAACAATGTTCGCAATATCTTCATTGAGAAAGGGTTGAACCCAGATCAAATCGAAACCGCTTCTTATACGGAGAATGATCCTCAGAATAGCCAAGAGGACAAGATTCCCAAAGAGTGTAATTGTGCTGTCTTTAAAATCGTAAAAAGATAAGTACTAAAAAATGTGCTTGCTAATCGTAGTCCTATGCGTTTTAAGAAGAATCTTTTTCTGGTTGTAGTATCCGTCATTTCCTGCATCCTTCCCATACTGCTTTTATTCAAGCCTTCCATACTCTCCGCCCAACCCACTACCCAGACCTCTTCTCAAGTCACCCTCGAAGGCACCATCACCATGTACAAGGTCACGCGATATGGAGATAGCCTGCAGGAAATCGACCGTTATCGCAGGACTACCAAGGAGGGTGAGTTTGTTGCTTTTATCCTGAAAACGGATGAGAAATTGGATATGGCCCAATATCTTGAAGTAGATGAGTTGGCACCACTCTTGGAATATGACGAAACCATGCAGTCCGAGTTTTTGATGGTGCAGGATTTCGAATCAAACGAACCTTTCTCGGGAAAGAAATTCGCTGCCCAATATGCCAACAAACGCGTCCGCGTCACTGGCACTCTCTTTTTCCCCATGGCTGGCTGGCATTACGTGACACCCGTGGCGATGGAGTATAGTAGGGTGGAGGTAGTGGAGCCTAGAATGCCCAAGTATAAACAGAAATTCCCCCAAAAGAACATCCAGGTTAACGATTCCGTTGAACTGACCTTCTCCTCTATGGAGGAAGCGGAATGGAAGTTGTTGCATCGGGTTCCGTATGAGGCGTTCTATGACGCTTTTGAGGAGGTGCTTCAGTCTGACCCCTCGTCGATGGATTATCCGTTCGATTCGCTCACCTTTTTTGATCCGTCCCAAAGCGCCCCTCAGCTGACATCGGTCGTTTGGTCGGAGGATCGCAACATGCGCTGTATTGGCTTGACGTATTACACCCCGTCATTACTTGTTCAGTACAGGGCTGATGGCGAAGTGCGGCTGGCGGAAGATAAGCTGGACGATAACAGCTACTGGTGCCAATGTCCAGACACCGTTTATACTCTTACAACCGGCCATTCCACCCTGTATCTGGTTCGGGGATACGACGGTTCTGTGGGCGGCGAGCGCAATTACTGCTTGCAGGCTTACGAATTGGACGAAACGGGTTTCCATCCGGCATCCGTTTTTGAAGAGAGCGACACCCCGAACCCAAACAGCACCAAACAAAACATCTACATGACAATTTGTGACAATGAGGAAATGATCAATACGGTTTTTAATGACGGCATCAGCTCCTTAGTCTATTTTGACGGAAAAGAGAGCGCTGTCTATGTCCGGGTTTTCAAGGAAAAAGATCCGGACGCGGACGGCTGCACGTTCGAGATGACTAACCGCTACCGGAAATACGTATGGGATGGGATGAGGTTTGTGCTGAGGGAGTAGAGACGTTTCAGGAAACCACCCTGATGCCGTTGGCTTTCAGCTGCGCAAAAGCCCGTTCCAGGGTCTCCGCCTGCTCGAATTTCACATTGGCGTTCCCGTCGCGGTTCTCGATGTAGAAGGGATGCAGGTTGATCTGCGCGATGCCCGGGAAGTAGCCGAAGGCCTTCTTGTAGGAGTAGGTCGCATCGTATTTCTCGGCCTTGACGAATTGGTTGTCGTAATCGAACGTCACAGGCTGTTCTTTGTCCACCATGCCGAGTTGTATCAATCCGTTGAGCAGTAGGCCGTTCAGCCTGTCGTTGATGTTGAACTGGTAGGTCTTCCCGCTCTCTACCGCCTGGAATTCGGCGTTCTCCACGGACAGTTTCTTCAGGTCGCGGGCAATGGTGTCCGCGCTGCAGAAGCAGTAGTCCGGATTTTCCTTGAAAGCCTCCTGGCGGAAAAAGTGCACATCTTCCAGAACCTCACCGCCGCTGAGATAGACGGAGGTCAAGTTCTCCACGATATTGGAATATTTGTATTTTGAATTCAACCCTTTGACACCCAGCGTGTTGTCAACAAGATGGGCGAACCCTGAAGCCCGGAATTGGTCGATTGCGAAAAAAATTCCGCCGAAACTGTTGATTCTGTCGTTTTTAATTTGTATTTTGCTGCCATATTTCTCGTCTATTGTTTGTTGACTTAATCAATCGCAAAAATAGGTGAAAAATATGAGAAAAGCAAGTCATTGCTAATTTATTTATTAACAATGACTTGCTGATTTATCAACAACTAAAATTGAAGTTAGTTTACGGAATTAAAGTTAAAAAATTATGCCCAATATAACAACACAATTAAAGAGAATGCTCCTTTGGAGACGTATGAAAGGCTTAGTGTCCACACTAATATCATTTTTGACATTAGGCCTACTTTTATTCGCCAGCAACATCGCAACCCTTTATGCCCAAACATCAACACACCAAGTTGTCATACCAGATACGCAACCCACTACCCTCTCCGGCACCCTCCACCTCTACTATGTCTCCGAATACGGTGACAAAATATCCGAGGTGGACTCCTACCGACTGGCCGCGGGCGACGGCGAGTACCTCGCCTTCGTCCTCAAGACCGTCACCCCCGTCGATGTGTCGCTCTTCCTCGACCGCGACGAGCTGCAGGCACTCGTGGACATCGAAGGCTCTGTGATGCAGTCGGAGTTCATGCTGGTACCCAACCACGACCTGTTCGAGACCTTCTCGTGGAGAGACTACGCGGAGCGTTTCGCCCACAAGCGCGTGCGCGTCTCCGGCACCCTCTTCTTCCCCATGGCTGGCTGGCACTACATCACCCCCGTGGCGGTGGAGTTCGGCAAGGTGGAGGTGGAGGAGTAGGGCTGTGCCATCGGTGCCGTGCCCCGGGAAAATGTGGCGGTTTCGGAGAATGGCCGCACAAGGCGACCGGTGCGCAGGCGGTGAAATGAATGTATTGCGAATGCTGTGAATTATTGCTGTTCATCGTGGTTTCTCGGAGAATGCCACCTATGGCCATGGCCTGAAAATATACTTTTTCTCTGTTTTTCATCAAGAAAAAGTACGTTTTCAAGCCTTGTTAAAAAATATCGCTCACTGTCCCCTGCTCGTTGCAGTGCCCGTTTTTTGCAACGTCTTTGCCCATAAAAAAACACCCGCTTCTGCGGGTGCTTTCTATGCGGTAAACACTGGTTACTAATTTAAAATCGGTGGCTACTATTTCACTAAGTTCACAATAGCCTTGAATGCCTCAGGATTGTTCATCGCGAGGTCGGCGAGGGCTTTGCGGTTGAGGGCGACACCCTTCTTGGCCAAACTGCCCATCAGGACAGAGTAGGACATACCGTATTCGCGAGCACCCGCGTTGATACGGGTGATCCACAAACTTCTAAAGTTTCTTTTCTTTGCTTTTCTGTCGCGGTAGGCATATTGCTGGCCCTTTTCCCACGAATTTACTGCAACGGTCCAAACGTTTTTACGTTTGCCGAAGTACCCACGGGTACGTTTCAAAATCTTTTTTCTTCTTGCTCTTGAAGCAACGTGATTTACTGATCTTGGCATAATTTAATTCCTTTCATTTCCCGTCAGCGGTTTGTCTTTCAAACTCTTTGATAGCTGAACGTGAAGATTTGTTTTTAGTTAATAATCGGGTTTATTAGCACTGTGCGAGCATTTGTCTCACCGTGCGTTCCAGGTTGTGTTCGACAATAGCGCTGTAAGCCAGGTTGCGTTTTCTCTTGGTGGATTTCTTGGTGAGAATGTGGCTGTGGTAAGCGTGATGTCTCTTGATTTTGCCGGTGCCGGTCAGAGTGAATCTCTTCTTGGCGGCGGACTTGGATTTGATTTTTGGCATTTCTTTTAAGTCTTTTAAAGTTTATATTTGGTGTTTACCGTTTTATCGTGAGTTTTATTTTTTCTGCGATTTGGGGCTGATGATCATCGTCATATTGCGGCCTGCCAGGGTGGGCATCTGGTCGGGCTTGCCATAGTCGCCTAAGCGCTCGGCGAAGCGGAGCAGCAGCAGTTCGCCCTGGTCCTTGTAGATGATGGAGCGGCCTCTGAAATAGACCTGGAGCTTCACCTTGTAGCCCTCCTGCAGGAACTTGATGGCGTGGTTGCACTTGAAGTTGAAGTCGTGCTCGTCGGTTTGCGGCCCCATATGGATCTCCTTGACGGCGTTCTTGGCGCTGTTGGCCTTGATTTCCTTCGCCTTTTTCTTCTGTTCGTAGAGATATTTTTGGTAGTCCATCACCTTGCACACGGGCGGGTTGGTGTTCGGGGAGATTTCCACGAGGTCCAACTCGTATTTGTCAGCTATGGCCAACGCTTCGCGCAGCGAGACGATTTTGGGTTCAAATTGTTCGCCAACTACGCGGACGGTCTGGGCCGTGATGTGCTCGTTGATTCTGTGTTGGCTCTCTTTCTTGGGGCGCGCGCCCATAGGGGTGCGGGGTTTGCCTGCGTTAGGTGTGTTATTCAAAGCTCCTTTCTTTTTTTGTTTACGATATAAATACTTTACTTATAAAATTTTGGGCGGCAAAAATACACTTTTTTTAATTTGTTTTGATTGTTGTTGCATTTTTTTTATTTTTGCAGCGTTAAAACATCCGGCACTCTTTTCTGTGCCGATGGAATTGATTCTTAATCCTCCCTTCAAGAGCTTTCGCTCCGGGGAATTAAATTTGAAAGCAGTGAAACGTAGAACCCTCATTTTCACCACTTGCGTGCTGTTTGCCCTCTGTATGGCATCGGCCCCGGCGGCGCGCGCCCAAAGTTCCGAGTTCGGCGCCCTCGTCGGCACCTCCTTCTATCTTGGCGACCTCAACCAGGCGGGCCTCTTCAAAGGCTGCCACCTGGCGGGCGGCGTGATGTACCGCTACAACTTCTCGCCCCGCTGGGCCCTCAAGGCCAACATCCTGTTCGGCAAGGTCTCCGCCTCCGACGCGGGCACCCTGAACGCACAGCGCAACCTCAGCTTTATGTCGCCCATCTCGGAACTCTCCGTGCAGGCCGAGCTCAACTTCCTGAAACTCTACAACGCCCCGCAGCAGAACCGGTTCACACCCTATATCTTCGCCGGTCTCTCCCTCTTCTCCTTCGACCCGCAGGCACAGCACCCCAACGGCACCTGGTATGAGCTGCAGAGCCTCGGCACCGAGGGCCAGGGCATCCCCGACTCCAACGGCGTAGCCGCCAAACGCTACTCCCTCACCAGCTTTGCCATCCCCTTCGGTATCGGCTTCAAGGTCACCATCGGCCGCCACATTTGTCTCGGCGCCGAATGGGGCATCCGCTACACCTTCACCGACTATCTGGATGACGTGCGCGGCGTCTATTATGACAACGATGTGCTCCGCGAGCAGCACGGCAGCATCGTGGCCGACCTGGCCGACCGCACCCCCGAGCTCATCGACCCCGAGACCAACGCACCCTATCCCTATAACAAGCCGGGCACCCAACGCGGCAACACCACCACCACCGACCTCTACTCCTTCGCCGGCATATTCTTCACGGTGAAGTTCGGTAACGAGTCGAAGACTTGCGACCTGCACAAGCCCAGAAAACCCCGCCACTAAAACAATAGCCAATGAACCATAACGATAGAGTTCTCGACCCGGCCAAGATGCCCGCCCACATCGCCATCATTATGGACGGCAACGGCCGCTGGGCCCAGAAGCAGGGCCACGAGCGCACTTTCGGCCACCAGAACGGCGTGGAAGCCGTGCGCAGCGTCATCGAGGGCGCTGGCGAAATGGGCGTGCGCTACCTTACCCTCTACGCCTTCTCCACCGAGAACTGGAACCGCCCCAAAGAGGAGGTCGAGATGCTGATGGGCCTTCTCGTGAAGTCTATCCACAATGAGCTGGACAAGCTGATGAAAAACCAGGTGCGCCTGATGATGACCGGCCGTATGGAGGACCTGCCCGAATCGTGTCGCGCCGCCCTCCAGGAGGCCATCGACCGCACCGCCGCCAACAAGGGGCTCACCGTTGTGCTGGCCCTCAGCTACAGTGGCCGTGCCGAGATTGTGGATATGGCCCGCAACATCGCGCGCCAGGCCGCCGCCGGCACGCTCGCCCCCGAACAAATAACCCCCGAGACTGTCCAGCAGCATCTCTATCACGGCGATATTCCCGACCCCGACATCCTCATCCGCACCGGCGGCGACTTCCGTATCAGCAACTTCCTTCTCTGGGAATGCGCCTACACCGAGTTCTTCTTCGTGCCCACGATGTGGCCCGACTTCCGCAAGACCGACCTGCGCGAAATCGTGCTCGATTTCCAGTGCCGTGAACGCCGCTATGGAAAAACGGGAGAACAGGTCCGAGAACAATGATATTTTCACTATCTTTGCCGCCCTATTTTTATAACCTGTAATGAGATTCACCCGACGAGCGACAATCTTCCTGATGCTATTTATAATGATTTGCATAACTGCAAGTTATGGTCAGGTTATTGTGGGCTCCGAAGGCAAAGACGGTCCTATCAAGATTGATTATTCCAATCCTGTCGAGTATGAAATCGGCGGCATTACCTCCTCCGGCACCGCCCCGCTCGACCAGCGCCTGCTCTCGTTCCACGTGGGCGAGAAGATTCTCATTCCGGGTGATGAAATCACCAAGAGCATCAAAACCCTCTGGAAAAGCGGCCTCTACGATGACGTGGAGATCACCGTCACTCGCGTGCTCGGCAATGTCGCTTTCCTTGATGTGCGGCTCGAGGACCGTGCCCGACTTCTCTCCTTCGGTTTCAAGGGCACTACAAAATCCGAGGAGAACGACCTGCGCGAGAAACTCCACATCTCTCAGGGCAACATCATCAACGACAATATGAAGACCACCTGCGCCAACATTATCCGCAACTACTATGTGGACAAGGGCTTCTACAGCTGTTCGGTGAATGTGCAGGAAATCCCCGACGAGAAAATCAAGAATGCCAAGAGCATCCTCTTCGATATCCAGAAATCCAAGCGTGTCCGCATCTCCAAAATCGCCATCAACGGCAACAAGGGTGTCACCGACGCTGTGTTGCTCCGTTCGATGAAGGAGACCAAGGAGAAGTTCCTCTTTATGCCCTTCTACAAGATGGACACCGCCATCGCCTATTGTGCGCGGCACAAGGGCTATTACGAGTCCAAGGACATCAAGGAGCACCTCGACGACTATTTCTCCGACCGTGTCAAGCTTCGCAGCATCTTCAAGAAATCCAAGTTCATCAAGGAAAGTTACGAAACCGACAAGGTCAATCTCATCAACAAGTACAACGAGTTGGGCTACCGCGACGCCATCATTGTGCGCGACACCTACTATCTGGACGGGCGCGATATGCACATCGACATCGATGTGGACGAGGGGCCCCGTTACTATTTCCGGAACATCACATTTGTGGGCAATACCATTTATCCCACCTCGCTGCTGTCGCGTCTTTTGGGCATCAGCAAGGGGGATGTCTATAACCAGACCCTCCTGAACAAGAACCTGACGATGAAGGAGGATGGTGAGGATTTGGCCTCGCTCTATATGAACAACGGCTATCTCTTCTTCAGCGCCAACCCTGTGGAGGTGGCGGTGGAGAACGACTCCATAGACATTGAAATCCGTATCCGCGAGGGCAAGCAGGCCCGCTACAACAAAATCACGGTCACGGGCAACACCAAGACCAACGACAATGTCATCCTCCGCGAGGTGACCACCATCCCCGGCCAGTTGTTCAACCGTGCCGACATCATCCGCACACAGCAGGTGCTGATGTCGCTCGGCTATTTCAACCAGGAGAAGATGGATGTGCAGCCCAAGCCCAACGAGGCCGACGGCACCGTCGATATCAACTATGTGGTGGAGGAGACCAGCTCCGATCAGCTCTCGCTGAGCGCGGGCTACGGTGCGATGGGATTCGTCATCACGGCGGGTATAGCCTTCAACAATTTCTCCACCAAGAAATTGTTCAAGAAAGATGCCTGGACGCCCATCCCGGGTGGCGACGGCCAGCGCCTTTCCCTGAATGTCTCCACAACAGGCCAGTTCTATCAATACTATAACGTCTCCTTCACGGAGCCGTGGCTCGGGGGCAAGAAGCCCAACGCCCTCACAGTCGGTGTCTTCTACCAACGCCAGGCGTATGGCTCGAAACGAGACACCGCTGGTTTCCGCTCCTCCAGCATCGCCGGCGCCTCCATCTCCCTGGCCAGCCAGCTGAAGTGGCCCGACGACTATTTCCAAATGTCGCACACCCTCTCCTACGAGTATTATACGGTGACCAACTGGTCGGGCTACTATTTCTTCAACAACGGTAACGCCAACAGTTTGAGCTATATCTTCACCTTGGCCCGTAACTCTGTCAACGCGCCGATCTACCCGCGCGAGGGTTCCAGCTTCTCCTTCTCGGTGCAGCTCACACCGCCCTATTCGCTGTTTGGCCATAAGGACTACAGCACGATGACGGACCAGCAGAAGTATAAGTGGCTTGAGTTCCACAAGTGGAAGTTCAACGCCTCCTGGTTCACCCGCATTGTGCAGAATCTGGTGCTGAATGTCCGCTTCAAGATGGGCTTTATGGGCTGTTACAACAAGGAGATCGGCATTCCGCCGTTCGGACGCTTCTATCTGGGCGGCGACGCTATGTCCACCTTCTCCTACGACGGCCGCGAGGTGATTGGTATGCGCGGTTACGACGACGAGGTGCTGTCGCCCTATGTAAACGGCAGTTCCACGGGTGCCAGCATCTACCAGAAGTTCACGGCCGAGTTGCGCTACCCCATCAGTCTGAATCCCTCAGCCACCATCTATGTGCTCGCCTTCCTGGAGGCAGGCAAGGGCTGGCTCGACAAGCGGCAGTATAACCCCTTCAATATGTACAAGTCGGCCGGCGTCGGCGTGCGCGTCTATCTGCCGATGTTCGGTCTGCTCGGCTTCGACTGGGGCTACGGCTTCGACGAGGTGCCCGGACGCGCCAAGAGCGCCTGGGGAAGCCACTTCCACATATCCATCAATTCTTCCATAGACTAAAACAATAAAAACCATAAATCCACGTTATCTCCACGTTTATAATCAAAAAAAATAGAAGCTATGAAAAAACTATTCTTGTCCGCATTGATCGCCCTGGTGTCTGTCACCGCCTTTGCACAGAAATACGCCTATATCAATTCCGAATATATTCTCTCCAATATGGCGGAATACAAGGAGGCGCAGGCCGAGCTGAACCGCGTGGCCGTGCTGTGGCAGAAAGAGATCGAGGCCAAGTTTGCCTCCATCGACTCGATGTACAGAAAATATCAGGTGGAATCGGTGACGATGCCCGAGCAGATGAAGAAAAACCGCGAGGACGCCATCATCGCCCAAGAGAAAGCCGCCAAGGACCTTCAGAAAAAGCGCTTCGGCCAGGACGGCGACCTCTTCAAGAAGAGAGAGGAACTGGTGAAACCCATCCAGGACCGCGTCATCTCCACGGTGAATGACTATGCCAAGGAGAAGGGCTATGCCTTTGTGTTCGACACGGCTGGTGAGATGACCATCATCTACGCCGACCCGAAATGGGACATCAACAACGCCATCCTCCAAAAACTCGGCATCTCTGTCAACAGCGAGTTGGATGACTAATAATATATAATATTGTATAACCTATTTACACTACAGATAAGAAGATGAAAAAGATTTTGTTACTTGCCGCCGTTGCTATGTTCGTTTCTATGGGCACGGCAAACGCCCAGAAGTATGGACACGTCAATTCCAGTGAGATTCTCCAGGTGATGCCCGGTGTGGACTCCTTGCAAATCAAACTCCAGGCCTTCCAGGCTGACCTGCAGGCTATGTATGAGAGTATGATGACCGAGTACCAGACCAAGAAGGACAAGTTTGACCGCGAGGTGGGCACGATGTCCTCCGCCGTGCGCCAAGTGCGCGAGAAGGAGCTGGAAGACCTCGGTATGCGCATCCAGGAGTTCCAGGCCAATGCCCAGGACGACCTCGAGGAGAAGCAGTACGAGCTGGCCAAGCCCTTCCAGGACGCCATTCAGAACGCTATCGACAAGGTGGCCAAGGCCAACGGCTATGCCTATATCTTCGACACGAAGATTCTGCTCTATTATGATAATGGTGATGATATCACGCCGCTGGTGAAGAAGGAACTCGGCATTAAATAAGGAGGACGGCACGATGAAGAAACTGATAATTGTAATCCTGTGCCTGTTCGTCACCGTTGCCGGTTACAGCCAGAAGGCAAAGTTCGGCCACGTGGACTACGCCGACCTGATGAAGGACATCCCTGGCATCGACACGGCCCAGACCGTCCTGCTGGCTTACCAAAAAGAGTTGGAAGAGACTGGCCAACAGATGGTGAACGAGTTCAAGGAGAAGCAGGCCGCCTATATGCAACTGGCCAACTCGGGTGCTTCCGCCGCCATCCTCAAGGTGAAGGAAGACGAGATGATGAAACTCTACGAGCGCATTCAGGAGTTCGCCTCCATCAGTGAGGAGGACTTGCAGAAGAAACAACTTGAGCTGTTGAAACCTTTCCAGGAGAAACTGCTGGCCGCCATCAAGAAGGTGGCTGAAGCGGGCCACTACACCTATATATTTGATGTCACCACGCTCGCGTTCCACGGCGAAAGCGACAACCTCACCGAGGAGGTGAAGAAGGAGCTCGGGAAATAAGAGACGATTGGCGGGCTACTACCGGAGTCTTATACAGCCTCGGAGAGATGCTACTGACTGCATCCCCTCACATCCATGTCCCGCAGGGATAACAGACAATGTGTCGTCCCTGCGGGACGTTTTGTTATGCGGTATGCCGCATCGTTCTACCAGGCTTCCGTCCCTGGCGGGACGTGGGGGATTGTGCGACGTGCGGGGTGTGTGATGATATCCGCCGAGGTAGAGCCGCCACAATGTGGGGTCATCGTCGTAGAGCCGCCACATTGTGGCGGCTTTTTTTTTGGAAAAAATATTCATTTGTATATTGAAGATAATTATCATTTGTGTATTTTTGCAAACTTTAAATTAAACTTTAGGGCAATGAAAATAACTGAGTTGAAAAGGATTCTTAAAGATAGTGGTTGTCACTTTCTTGTTGAGGGGAAAAATCACGAATGGTGGTGGAGTCCGATAACAGAACGGCGGTTTCAACTACCCAGACATTCAACGGCGGATGTGGGCAAAACATTGATGGGATATGTCAGAGAGCAGTCTGGAGTAAATGTCAAGTAATCAAAAAAAAACAATACTATGGAAAAAATCACTGTAATTATTGAAAGAAACAATGATGGCTCTTTTACCGCCATCCCCCAGCACAAGCACAAAATAGGCTTCATTGGAACTGGCAACACTATTGATGCTGTAAAAAGAGATTTGGCCAATTCCTATTCTGAGGCGAAGGAACTGATGCCTTCGCTTCCTGAAATGGAGTTTGAGTACAAATTTGACACTGCCAGTTTTTTACAATACATTAATGGCAAGTTGTCACTGGCCGACTTGCAAACCATCACTGGTATTAACCGACACCAACTCAGCCATTATGCTACCGGGAAGAGTCGTCCCTCGCCCAAAACCGTGCAGCGCATCCAGAACGGCATACTGAAGTTTTCGGAAGAACTGCGCCGGGTGTGTCTGGTTTGACACCCGTAACAATCCCTTTGCGATTTACGATTTGCGATTTGCGATTTGCGATTTGCGGGGTGTGTGATGATATCCGCCGAGGTAGAGCCGCCACAATGTGGGGTCATCGTCGTAGAGCCGCCACATTGTGACGGCTCTACTCTACGTTTTATCAATGGCCAAAAAAGCCGCCACATTGTGGCGGCTCTACAATAGGGACGCCTATACGTTAGGATAAACAAAAAAACGGGTGCGATTTCCGCACCCGTAATTTTTTTCTCTCAGATTTTACTTACTACTCCAAGCTGATAGCTTCGCAAGGACAAACGTCTGCGCAAGCTCCGCATTCGATGCAGAGATCGGGGTTGATAGAGTAAGCAGCGCCTTCAGAGATAGCTTCTTGAGGGCATTCGCCAATGCAAGTGCCACAAGCGGCGCAGAGATCCGGATTGATTTTGTAAGCCATTTTTTTAAGTTTTAGTTGTTGTTTTTTCAGGCGGCAAAAATACACTTTTTTTATATGTACCTGCGCGTCTTCAAAAATTTTATTGACAATATGAAAGGGGAAAAGTTAAAGGTGCCTGTTAAAAAAAATGACGCGCTTTTTTCAGGTAAAAATTATACCTTTGCCACCTTATTGGAGAAGCTATGGAAAAAACGAAAGAAACCCCTTTAATGCAGCAGTACAACCGGTTCAAGGCCCAGCATCCCGATGCCATACTGCTGTTCCGGGTGGGCGATTTTTACGAAACCTATGGCGAGGACGCCGTCCAGTCCTCGAAGATTCTCGGCATCACGCTGACCAAGCACGGCAAGGGAGTCACGCAGACCCAGCTGGCCGGTTTCCCCTACCACGCCCTTGACGTATATCTGCCCAAACTGGTGCGCGCCGGCAAGCGCGTGGCCATCTGCGAACAACTTGAAGACCCCAAATTCGCCAAGAAACTTGTCAAACGTGGCATCACCGAAATGGTGACTCCCGGCGTCTCCATCAACGACAAGGTGCTCGAACAGAAGGAAAACAATTTCCTCGCTGCCCTCCAGTTTACCGAGAAAACCTGCGGCATCGCCTTCGTCGATATCTCCACCGGCGAATTCTATGTGGCGGAAGGCGACTATGACTATATCGACAAACTCTTCCAGAACTTCAAACCCTCCGAACTGGTCATCCAGAAGGGGAAGGTGGCTGCCTTCAAGGAGCACTTCGGCGAGAAGATGCTGCTTACCACTCTCGAGGACTGGGTTTTTATGACGGATTTTGCCAATGAGTTGCTGACCAAACACTTCCAAACCACCTCGCTCAAGGGGTTTGGCGTGGACAACCTGCCATTAGGCATCATCGCCGCTGGCGCTGCCCTGCATTATCTTTACGAGACGCAGAATCATAAGATTCAGCATATCAACAAAATCAACCGCATTGAAGAGGAACATTACGTCTGGCTCGACCGCTTCACCATCCGGAATCTCGAACTGGTGGGCAGCGCCAACGAGAACGCCGTCACTCTCTTGCAGGTGCTTGACCAGACGCAGACCCCGATGGGCTCGCGAATGCTCCGGAAATGGATGCTGATGCCCCTCAAGGAGAAGGTCTGGATTGACGAGCGCCTCTCGATGGTGGAGTTCTTTATGCAGCATGAGGAACTGGCCTGCGACCTGGGCTCGGCCCTGAAGCGGGTGGGCGACTTGGAACGTATGGTCTCCAAAATCGCCACGGGCAAGATCAACCCGCGGGAGGTGTTGCAGCTGGCCCGCGCGCTTCGCGCCGTGGAGCAGATGAAGGCCCTGTGCGAGAAGGCCGACCACCCCGCACTGGCCAAGATTGCCGAACAACTCAACCCCTGCCTCACTATCTGCACGCGCATAGAGAAGGAAATCAACGAGGATTCGCCCGTGGTGGTCAGCAAAGGAGGCGTCTTCAACCGAGGCGTGGATGCTGAACTCGACGAGCTGTTCGCCCTCGCCACCAACAGCCGCGAGGTGTTGGGCGAGATTCAGCGCCGCGAGTCGGAACGCACCGGCATTCCCTCCCTCAAGATCGGTTTCAACAATGTGTTCGGCTACTATATCGAAGTGACCAACACGCACAAGGACAAGGTGCCTCTCGAGTGGACCCGCAAGCAGACGCTCACCAATGGCGAACGCTATATCACGGAAGAACTCAAGGATTTGGAATCCAAGATATTGGGTGCGCAAGACAAAATGCTGGAGATTGAGTCGCGGCTGTACAATGAGCTTTTGGTGAGCCTGTTGGACTACATCGCTATGATACAGCTCAATGCCCGCCTGACGGCGCGCATCGACGTGCTGCTCTGCTTCGCCACCGTTTCGGAGGAGAACGGATATGTGAAACCGATCATCAACGAAGGCACAGCTCTGGACATCAAGGGCGGACGCCACCCGGTCATCGAGCGGCAGCTGCCACCGGGCGAGCCCTACATCGCCAATGACGTCTATCTCGACAACAAAAAACAGCAGATTATCATCATCACCGGCCCCAATATGTCGGGTAAGTCGGCGCTCCTGCGCCAGACGGCCCTGATTGTGCTGATGGCCCAGATGGGCTGCTTCGTGCCCGCCCGGAAGGCCGACATCGGCATCGTGGACAAGATTTTCACCCGTGTGGGCGCATCCGACAACATCTCCACGGGCGAATCCACCTTTATGGTGGAGATGAACGAAACCGCCAGCATCTTGAACAACATCTCCGACCGCAGCCTTATCCTGTTGGATGAGATCGGCCGCGGCACGAGCACCTACGATGGCGTCTCCATCGCTTGGTCCATTGCGGAATTCCTGCACGAAAACGTGCGCCACCGTGCCAAAGTGCTCTTTGCCACCCATTACCACGAGCTCAACGATATGGCCGACCAGTTCCCGCGCATCCAGAACTATCACGTCACGGTGAAGGAGATCGACAACAAGGTCTTTTTCCTGCGCAAACTGGAGAAGGGCGGCAGCGAGCACAGCTTCGGTATCCACGTGGCCCGTATGGCCGGTATGCCCCAGCAGGTGCTGCGCCGCGCCGAGGAAATCTTGAAACAACTGGAGAAATCACGCTCCGACGCCCACGGCAACAAGATTGCCATCGAGAAGTCATCGCCGGGTTACCAACTCAGTTTTATCAATTTGGATGACCCACTTCTGCTGGAGGTCAAGGATTTGATAGTGGGAATCGACATCAACAGCCTGACCCCCGTGGAGGCCCTGATGAAGTTGAACGAAATACAGCAAATCCTTACTGGAAAGCGCTCGTAATACTATTTTCGGATAATGGTGACGGTGCCCCTCATCTCCTGCTCAATGCCGTTTTGGGAGTACAGGAATTGATAGGTGTAGGTGCCGTCAGGACAGTTGTCGCCGTTCCAGGTGTTCTCGTAGGAACGGGTGCGATAAACTACCCGACCGCCCCGGTCATAAACGGCCAGTTCCCGCTTGACGCAATTTTCGATGCCTTGAATCACGAAGAAATCGTTGTATCCGTCGCCGTTGGGCGTGAACACGTTGGGGATTTCAATCTTGGAGGGCTGTTGCCATTCGATATCGGCAGGGTCGGCGTTTTGGACAACGGGATCCTCTTGTTGCTGGCGCATTATGACGGAGGACTGCGGGATGGCCACGTGGGAGATTACGGGCTTTACGGGAGAGTTTTTGCTAGCGGGGGAGATGGGCGCGGGCGACACTGCCGGCGCGGGCTTTGCGGCGGGCGCGGGGACAGTTTCGCTGACGGCGGGGGTGCTTTCGGCCCTTGGGGCAACAATCGTGTTGTCGGCGGGCAGCGCTTTGTCGGTGGGCAGTGTCTCGTCCCCTCCGAAGTCGCAATAGAATGTCTCGGGCACAGGCTCTTCAGCAGGAGCCGTTTCCTCTGCCGGTGTGGTCTCTTCCACAGCGGTGCTGTCGGCCATCACAACGGGGGTGCTTTCAGGTGCCGGGGTTTCGGGGGCGTTGTGACGCAGGCCCACTACCACAGCGGTGGTGACGGCCGCGGCGGTCAGCAGGGTTGCCCCGGCGGTCAGCAGAGCCTTGGAAAGGGAGAATGCACCGCCCTTGGCCGCACCGGTGGCCGAGGCCTGGGATGCGGCGGAAGAGCCCTCCGTGGGGAGGACAAGGTCCAGCCGTTGGCTGAGGCGCTCCCAGCTGCCGGCCGGCGGCTCTTGCGTGTAGTGGTTCAATATGTCTTTTAGCTCATTCATTTATTGCTCTTTTCCTATTTTTGAAAGTTGTTCAAGTGCCCAGGCGCGTGCCCTTTGGTAATAGACTCTGACCGTGTTGTGGTTCATCCCCGTCTTCTCCGATATCTCCTTGAAGGAGAAGTCGTCGATGGCGTGCATATTGAAGATGACTCTCCAGTTTTCAGGCATCTTCTCAATCACTCGCATCACGTCCTGGGCCTCCCATTGTGCGTGCAAGTCCTCCTCCGGTCCGTCGGAAGGGAGCGTTGCAATGTTCTCCTCGAAGGACTCCATCTGCGGTTGTTTCTTCATTTTCCGCAGATGCTGCAACGAGGCATTGACCACAATGGAGTATATCCAACTTTGCAAAGAACCTGCCTTCTCCACGTCTCCAATATGCGTGAACACCGTGACAAAGGCCTCAATGAGCACGTCTTCCGCCTCCGTTTCGTTTCCGATGTAGCGGAGACAGACGGGAAACATCATCGGGGCAAACGTGTCGTACAGAGCGCGTTGGGCCGATCGGTCGTTTCGCCGACATCCTTCAATGAGTTCTCGATTGTCAACGTTGTGCATTTTCCCTATAGATGCACGGTTAGTTGATTTTGTTACAAAAAAATGAAAAATTATTGGACGGATTTCACAATGGACTCCACCTCACGGAGATAGTCGCGTTTTTTCTCCTGCGGGGCGTAAACGAACCCGTCGATGGTGATGCACGATTTCTTGTCGGGGCTGAGCATTGTGTAGCTGTAGAAGGGGCCGCCCATCTTGTCGCGCACGGAGGCCCAGAGGCCGCGCAACTCGACGCCGTTGTGGTAGCCTATCTTGTACTCGCGCGACAGAGGGTAGCCCTCCATATCGGCCACGATGGGGTAGGCGCCCTGCACCGCGCCTTGGATGTAGGCTTTGGTGATGCGGTTGCGCTCATAGACGATATTGTCCGTGGTCAGCTCGTAGGCCGGCGACTTGTAAATCATCACGAAACGGTCGTTCTTCGGTGTGCGGAAGAGGAGCCACAGGAAGTCCTCCTCCTCACGTCCCACCGTATAACCGCTGGGCACCGTCATCGAGATGCCGAACTTGTCCTGAATCTTCTTCTCCAGGTCGGGTTCGTTGAGCTTGCGGTGGGCGTTCTGCAGGCGCGCGATGTCGTTGTTGTACATCGCTTTTATGATTTCATCCTGATGCGACAGGAACAGTGCCATACAGGAATCCTGGTTGTTGCCGCGCAACACCACGTGGATCTGGGGACTGGTGTAGGGGTCCTTTTTCAACTCGTAGGAGTTGTTGGAGTAGTTGGGGTTGTAGTCGAACTGCAGGATGTTGCGGTGCCGGATGAACGAGGCTTGCAGGTCCTTGTTGCTGCACTGCAGCACATCAAACATCGGCTCTATCTGATTGATGGCCGGCTGCGGCTGCTGCATAATATCGCGAATCCTGGTCCGTGCCGCCGGGGTCCAATAGGCCGTGTCAATGGCCAGAATCATCTCGCCGGCCTTGCCCGTCGAGAAATTGTCCGACTTCACAGTGAAAACGGGAGAGGACTTCTGCTTGCAGGAGACGGCAAGGAGAAGCGCTGCCATCAGAAAGAGATAAATGTGTCTATTCATAATAATAATTTTATTTTTCATTAATAATAATTTTGATATTGCAAAATAATTATTATTTTTGCAACCATTATGAATAACGCAGGATAGTTTGTAATCGTATCTAATAATAAAAAAAAATATGTATTCAGAAGAATTTTACCGGGTGGCGTTGTTGGGGTTGGAGGGTTTCGGGATGGCCACGATGAAGAAGATGTTGCGCTTGTCGGGTTCTGCCACGAACGTGTTTACCAAGAGCGACTTATGGATGGGGCAAGTGCGTCGTCGGAGCAAAGGGGTGCCTTTGCCGCGCGTGAGTGACGCCTTGCGCCGCGAAGTGGACGAGGAGTTGCGGCTGATGGAGAAGCACGGCATACGCCAGTGTTTTTACTTGGACAAGGATTATCCATACCGGCTCAAAAACTGCTCTGACGGGCCGATTGCTTTCTATTATCTGGGGGCGGCCGACTTCAACGGGCCGCGGACGCTGGCCGTGGTGGGCACGCGCGAGGCTTCTGAGTACGGGCGTTCCGTCGTGCGCAAGCTCCTGTCGGAGTTGCGTGATGCCGGGGTGGTCACGGTGAGCGGGCTGGCCTACGGCATCGACACTGAGACGCACGCCCGTTCCATAGAGTATGGGTTGCGCACCATCGCCGTGATGGGCAATGGCCTCGGCACGGTCTATCCCAGCCAGAATCGCACGCTGGCCCGTCAAATCATCGAGCAGGGCGGCACGCTGGTCAGTGAATACCCCTTCCGCACCCAGCCCGATCGGCTCAACTTTCCCCGGCGCAACCGCATTGTGGCCGGAATGGCGGATGCCGTGGTGGTGGCCGAAACTGCTAACAAGGGCGGCAGCATCATCACCGCCCACATCGCCCAATCCTACAACCGCGATGTGTTCGCCTTCCCTGGCTCGGTTTTCGATCCCCATTTCGAGGGTTGCCACTCCCTCATACGCCAGAATGTGGCGGCGTTGGTCACTTCCGGACAGGATTTGCTGGAGATGATGAATTGGGAATCGAGCCAAAGAAACGTGCAAACCAGTCTGTTTGTGGACCTTACGGACGATGAGCAGCAGGTGGTGGACCTGGTGCGCGTTTCGGGCGAATTGGCCATTGACCGGCTCTCGGAGGCCCTGCCGGAGTATTCCCCGTCGAAATTGGCGGGCCTTCTGCTGACGTTGGAGCTCAAGGGAGTGCTGGTGTGCCGGCCGGGGAAGGTTTACAAGTTGCAGAATTGACGAGAGCGTGGCGCATTAGGGAGGATTTTGTATTTTTGCCCCGACAAAAAAATGAGAAAATGCGTGTCATAATACGTACATTGGCCCTCTTGTTCTTGCTGGCGGGAGGAACTCTTTTCGGCCAGCGCGATTCGTTGACCCTGGTGCAGGCGGCGTGGTCGCACGACACCCTGCACGGGATGGTGTTGCATACTGTGCAGTTCACGCAGCAGGAGTATTTCCGGAGCAACCAGTACATAGCCGTGCTGGAAGTCCCGGCCACATCCGGTATGGAATTTCGGTTTGGGTATGCCCCTAAGCGCACGCGCACCTCGGCGATTGCCCGGGAATATGATGCTCTGGCTGCCGTGAACGGCTCATTTTTCGATATGGACCGGCACAATCCTATCTGTCATCTGCGCATCGATGGGGTGGAGTATGGCATCAACACGCCGGGCAAGGACACGGTGAACCGCAAGTATTACCAATACGGCACGATGGTGCTGCGCGACGGCCGGCCCTGCATCCTGCGCACCGACAGTGCCCGCCTGTGGGAGCGTATGCTGCCCGACAGCAATATAATGACCGCCGGGCCGCTCCTGATCTATGACGACACGCTGCAGCCGATGCGCAACGACCTCTCCTTTGTCAACAAGCGCCACAACCGCACGGCTGTGGGCATCAGGCCCGACGGCACGGTGCTCCTGCTCGTGGTGGACGGCCGCACCAAGCAGTCGGAGGGAATGACCTTGGACGAGCTTGCCGCCACCCTGCACTGGCTGGGCTGCCGCGATGCGCTGAACCTTGACGGTGGCGGCTCCACCACTCTCTATCTTCGCGAATATCCCCACGGCGGCATTGTCAACCACCCCTCCGACAACGGTCGCTTCGACCACGAAGGCGAGCGCGGAGTCTCCAACATTTTGTATGTTGTCGGGAATATGCAATAAATGATTATTTTTGCTGCCTGTTTTGAATTTAGATAAACGATGAAAAAACTGATAGTATCCATAGTGCTGTTTCTGTTGGTCTTGGCGGGTGTCGCCCAGACTCAGCCGCTGAAATTTATGGGCATAAGTATGAACTGCACGATGTCCACATTCTCCTCCAAACTGAAAGGGAAGGGCTTTCTGCCCGATGCCAATGGCAGCCGCGATAATTTCGTGGTGATGAAAGGCATCTTTGCCGGCGAGAGGGTGAAACTCGAGGTCACTTGTGCCAGCAAAACCCATATGGTGAGCAGTGTGCTGGTCTGTTTCAACAGAAGCACCAGTTATACTTATGAACAGTTGAAACAGTTGCTCTCTGAAAAATATGGTTCCGATTATCAGGAATACAACAATTTAAAGGAAGAGGGCGGCTACGTCAAATATGTGACCGATTATGTGGAGTGGAAAAACGCCACCGACACGGTCACGGGCGACTGCAACAGGGTGGTGTTGTCGAAATGCAGCTACAGGAGCACCTCCTCGTTTGTCATTTCCTATCTGGACGGCAGAAACTCCAAGACGGAGGCCGTTGAGAAGTTTTCGGATTTTTAGTTTCTTTTCTGGCCTGGAATCATCAGGCTAAGAAAAATTTGTAACCTTTTCTTTTTTTTGCATCCTATTTATAGGAGATACTGATAGGATGAAGAAAGCAGAGTTTTGGTCGAAGCAGTACAAGAGCCACATCGGAAAGATGATTGGTGTGTGTTACCGCTATGTCGGCGACTGGCAGGTGGCGGAGGACCTGGCGCAGGATGCTTTCCTGCACGCGATAGAGAAGTCGGGCACCTACCACGCGTGGGGCAGCTTCGAGGGGTGGCTCAAGAAGATTGCCCTCAACGAGGCGCTGATGTACCTGCGCAACCAGCCCGAAACGGTGGCACTGGAAGAGGGGATGGCCGTTGAGGAACCGCTGGCCGACGAGCCCCAGGAGGTGAAAGAGGATTTCTCGCAGGAGGAGTTGTTGGAGTTCATCAGACAGTTGCCCGTCAAACAGCGCACGGTCTTCAACCTCTACGCTGTGGAGCACTGGTCGCACAAACAGATTGCCCAGAAACTGGACATCTCCGTCGCCAACTCCAAGGTGCTGCTTTCCCGCGCGAGGGCGGAGTTACAAGGGATGCTGGCGGCGATGAGAGTTAAGAAACTAAGAAATTAAGAAACTAAAAAACTTGAGATTATGACAACATTATTCCTTGAGCAGTCCCGAAGAGACAAGAGCTCGGTAGAGCAATTAACCTCTCACAAGCGCAGCGCAGTGTGTGGCGCAGCCATCCTCCTAATGGCCGTCGCTTTTCTGATGACCGCTTGCACGAAACCCGAAAAGAAAGCGCTCGACGGTACCTGGCGGTGGACCGCCACAACGGGCGGCATCGCCGGTGTGTGGTTCACCCCCGAGAGTGAAGGCTTCGAGGCCGAGCTCGTCTTCAACGGCAGCAGTTTCACTCTACTTAAAGATGGCGAGAAGGTTGTCTCCGGAACCTATCGCATTGATTATGATGTGGATGAAACGTTCTACACCAACAAGGGAGACCAAGACGAACCCTTCTATTCCTGGTTCAACATACGTTTCCAACTGACACAGGCCCAGCACAAGAAAATCGCAGAGGCCTTCAACGGGAAGATTTCGTTGGCCACGCCGCACAAGTTTCTCGCCACCCTCGGTTACAGCGAGGCAGAGGGGCAGGTGTTTTCAATGTGCGAAGACGGAATGTATGACGGTTTCTGCTATACTTTTCTAAAGAAATGAGAAGTTAAGAAGTTGGATAGGAGACCTCGGGTGCAGGCCGTCAGGTCTGCAGGGTTCGGTAGGGAAGGACGATGTCGATAAAGGTTCGCACGCCGCAGGTGTGCGGGCAACAAGAAAAAAATGATGGTAAATTCCAAATAATACAGATATGAAATTGACGATACGATTCACAACAATTATCTTGCTAACGGTACTGGCCACCGCTTGCGATCCAGGCTACAACGAGGATATGCTCATCCGTAACGCCTCTTCGCACAGCGTGACCGTCATCCCCGCCCCATACAGCTGGTACGATAGTGGAATGGACTCCACCCACACCTGGACAAATGAAAGCTACACGCTTGTCCCCGGGCAGGAAGTGGTGATACATCACTCCGGCGGTATCGGTGCTGCCAGTTTTGAAGAAGGAGTACAGGCATTTCTCCAATATTACAGTAACAGTGTGACTTTTCGCTTCGATGGGGAACTTGGGCCACAAGTAGTGTATTATGCGGGGGACACCACAGGCATCAGTCCCTATAATTTCAGTTCCACCCTCTATCAATATGAGGAGACACGCCACTACGGCCGCTGGTTCAACGGTCATCCATCCTATGGGAAACTCACTTTTACCATCACGGACGAGCATTACCAAGCGACGGAAGAAAGTAACTACTTGGAAGTTAAGAATTAGGAGTTCAAAGTTAAAGAGACAATCAACATGATGAAAAAGATCAGTATCACCCTTAGTTTAATATCTGTCATAGGCTTGGCTAGCCTATGGCTGCTGCTGGCCTGTGAAAGACCGGTCATTCACACGGATGTGCAGGTATCGGATTCTGAACTCTCATCCTGCCATACTGGTGAGAAGGACGGCGAAAGCGATCCTGTCTTCTCCTATTCTCACGGCGTCTTGCACGTCACCCACGAAATGTTGCTCAACTGTGCAGCTTCCAACGTGGATGTGAATGCACAGATAGCAGGAAACGACATCGTCATCAACTATAGCGTGGATGACAACATCTCTGCGGACTGTTTGTGTTCCAAGACATTGAAATATACACTTCACAACATTCGCAGTGGCACCTACACGATCACTATCAACATTGACGGTACCTTCTGGTATCAGAACACCCTCACATTCTAACGGCCAACAGACAAAAAAATCGTAACATAGTGACAATTCAACAAAACCCAACCATCTTACATTTCCATTCATGACACGAAACAAAAACCATATAGACAGTGCAGAAGATTTGGACCGGCTGTTTGAGCGAGGTGTCTCCGATGTCTCCCGTATGCCGCAGGTTCCGATGACAGACGCCCAGGTTGCCGCTGCTGCAGCCGCCTCCAAGTCCAGTGCAGGCATCTGGCTGCTGTCGCACGCCAAGGAGATCCTGGTAGGGGCCGTCTCATTCGCCGTGGGCGTGGGCGGAACTCTGCTGGTCACGCACGCACTGCAAGACAAGGCGCCCTCGCAACTTCCCGCCGAACAAACTACCCTGGTGACGGCTGACTCCTTGTCGGAAGAGCCCTTCACAGACAGCACGGTCCTTTATACAACAGAACCCTCTGAGCAGGCGGTTATTGAGCCGGGGAGCCAAACATCAACCGCTTCAAGCAGCTCCAAGGCTTCTTCTTCAAAGCAGGAAACCGTCAAAACGACAACTCCCAAAACCACGGCGACATCCACGACATCCGAACCGGTGGTCATCAAGAAAACTGTCATTAAACGTGATACAATACGGATGAAAGAGTCCGTAGTGGTGAAGGATACAGTGTATGTAATTGAAAATTAATTGATTGAGATGAAGAAGAGTGGTTTTATTCTTTGTTGCCTGTTCCATATATTGTTTTTAGACGGCCAGAACATAACCGTCAGCGGATATGTGTATGAGCGGGGGAGTATGGAGACCCTGCCAGGGTGCTTAGTATATGAACCGGTATCTCAAGCGGCCACTACGGCCAACAACTATGGCTTCTATTCCATCACCCTGCCCTATCAGGCAAATCTGTTTCTCGTTTTCAACAGTTTCGGATACGAGAATGACACCCTTTGGGTAACGGATGCTCTTTCCAAGGACTACGATGCGCACTTGTCAAAGATCAACACCTTGGAGGAGGTCGTCATACAAGCCGAGAAGAAGAACAGTGAGCAGGTGCAAATGAGCAGTTTGTCGCTTTCCACCAAGGAGATACAGCAGCTGCCAGCCCTATTGGGAGAGAAGGATGTCTTCAAGACGCTGATGCTGATGCCGGGTGTGCAGTCGGCGTCGGAGGGCACCTCCGGCATCTACGTGCGGGGCGGCGGTCCCGACCAGAACCTCGTCATCCTGGATGAGGCCACCATCTACAACGCCTCCCACCTGTTGGGATTCTTCTCCATCTTCAACGGTGATGCCATAAAGTCGGTGGAACTCATCAAGGGCGGTTTCCCGGCGCGCTATGGCGGACGTCTTTCCTCTGTCATCAACATAACGATGAAGGACGGTAACAAGGAGGGCTATCATTGCGAAGGCGGCTTGGGACTCATATCCTCGCACTTGGTGGTTGAAGGTCCTTTGGCAAAGAACAAGGCCTCCTTTATGCTGTCGGGGAGGGCCACCTACCTCACTCTGCTGGCCAAACCTCTTATGAAACTTGCTCTCGACGGTGCGGGGGTCGGTTACTATTTCTTTGATGTTAATGGGAAACTGAACTATAATATTAGCAAGAAAGACAGGCTGTATCTCAGTGCCTACTATGGCCAGGACAAGTTCTCAATGGAAAGCGACACCCGCCAGTCGGGGCGCGAGCGGGAAAAGTTCAGCCTGGGGCTCTTCTGGCAGAATGCTACTGCTACCGCACGATGGAACCACCTCTTCTCCAACAAGGCATTCTCCAACCTGTCCTTCATCTTCAGCGATTATAAGATGAATACTTACAACCGCTCCAAGATCACAGGCAGCGCCAATCCGGCAGACAATGCTGCCTTCTCCTCCAACTTCATATCGGGCATTCGCGACTACACCTTGAAATACGATGTTAGCTACCAGTTCAGTCCCTCCCATCACCTTTTCACTGGTGCCGCGGTCATATACCACGAGGCCCGGCCCAACGCGATGGTGATGAAAAGCGACACCTTGTCCTCAAGACGGGTGGAGAAAGAGCAAGCTTTGGAATATGCAGTATATGTGGAGGATGAAATCAACATACGCAACAAGTTCCGCATCAATCCGGGCCTTCGCCTGACCTGTTTCACTGTGCCGCATAAGACCTATTTTTCCCCCGAGCCTCGCTTGTCGATGAGCTATAACATCCTGCCGAATTTGGCCCTTAAAGCCTCGTATGCTATGATGAGCCAGAGTATGATTCTACTGAGCACCAGTACTATAGGACTGCCAACAGACCTATGGGTGCCCATCACGGACCAGGTTAAGCCCCAACGATCACAGCAGGTGGCTCTGGGCCTCCATTATGATTTGAAAAATCCACGGTTGTCGTTTTCATTGGAGGGCTACTATAAGCGTATGAACAACATCTTGGCATACAAGGAGGGTGCCTCTTTTTTCTTGGATATGATAGAGACTATGATTGAGAATCTGCCGGCCAACACCACCAATTTCCAGAACCGATGGAGTCAGAATGTCACTTCAGGAAAAGGCTGGTCCTATGGTGTGGAGTTTTTAGTACGCAAAGAGATCGGGAAAGTGACAGGTTGGGTAGGCTATACCCTGTCATGGACCAAGCAGCAGTTCGACGAGCTTAACTTCGGCAAACCCTACTTCGCCCGCTACGACCGCCGCCACGACGTGTCCATCGTGGTGATGTACAGCCCTACACCGAAGATCAACCTGTCGGCCTCATGGGTTTTTGCCTCCGGCAATGCCGTGACCCTGCCAAGCTCCATCTATATGTACTATACTATGACCGATCATCTCAACTTGTCCGAAAACGTCAATAACGACATAACCAACACCGTTTTTCAAGGATTTACAGAAAACTATGGCGACAAGAACAATGTCAGGATGAAACCCTTTCACCATCTTGACATCGGTGTCCAGTTCCTGAAACCACACAAGAAAAACAAGGGCCAGAGCATTTTCGAGGTCAGCATCTATAACGTGTACAACTATAAAAACCCGTTCTTCTATTTTGTTGGAAGTGAATACGATGAGCAGGCACAGAACTCCGTACCTGTCATCAAACAGATCTGCATCTTCCCCATCATTCCAACATTCACCTATTCTTTCAAATTTTAAAACAGATTATGAAACAGTCGAACAATATTATACGATTAATCGGACTTTTATGGATAGGCCTCCTGTTAGGCGGATGTCAGGACACGCTGAATATCCGGGATATCAACGATGAGACACCTAAACTGGTGCTGTACGGACGTTTGTGCCCGCAGTTGGACAGTACTTGCATTGTTTTGTCTCACAGCAAACTGATGTATGGTCAGGGCAGCGATGGATACATCCGCATCATCCCAGATGCTGTGGTGGAGCTTTCGAGCGACGGGGAGCATTGGGTGCAGGGGCAATTTGACAACCATTGTAAAAAGTATGTTTTCCACAAGCAGGAATTTCCCATAGAGGAGGGGAAAACCTATTTTGTCAGGGCTTCTTACCCGGGATATGAAGACATTACGGCCTCTTGCACGGTGCCGTTCAGTCACGAGACAGGATGCCGTTTCGACACCGTCTTCGTGGACCACGACACGCACGATGGCGCAGTGTGCAACACGCCACACTGCGACGTGTATGTGCAATGGCGCGATGATCCAACAAGTGAAGACTATTATGCTCTGGCTTTTTATGGCAGATTGGAGGATTATCCTGACGAATTTTGGAACAGACAATGGGCTCTGGAATCGCTCTCCGATGGAGATACGTGGATGGAAACCCTTTCCGACGAGGGACGGAACGGACAGGAAATACGGTTGCTGAAAGACAAGCAACTGCCCTTGGAAGACGATGAGCAAGAATTTGTTCCCTGCACCTACTATCTGCTATTTTTAGATAAAAACTGCTTCCTCTACGAGAACACCTGGACCGACTCACAGGACTATCTCAACTCGCTGCTATTGGAACCGTTGCATACTTACAACAACATCCAAAACGGCTATGGCCTTTTCGGAGCTTTCAGTATGAAACCTATATCCTCATTGGGCAACTGATAATATTTTGTAACCTTTTTGTTTTGCTGCATCTTCTAATTAACAGATTCAAACTTCAATGATGAGATTCACTATGTCTTCAAAGAAAAGATACGGCTTGCTGCTGATTATGATGCTTGCCCTTATGCCAAGACTTGCGGCGCAGCAGCGCGACACCATCTATGTGATTGAGACACAAAAGGTTTATGACACCATCGTCTCCCGTGACACGGTATTCCTGCACGACACCATCCGGCTTCATAATAACGTCGGCTATGAGAAGGCCGCCGAAAATCTGAATCCCGTGGAGAACACCCTTCCCGCAAAGGCGGACACTGCCGTCAAAACGTCCGCTCCAGAAAAAGCCCTCCATCAGAAAGCGCCAAAGAAGAAGTGGTATGCCGACCTGCCGGAGGCCCTGTTCTTCAAAGGTTTTCAGCTGGGTTATGTGCTGGAGGCCGACATCCTGTCCAAGGCGAAGATGTCTAACACGCAGTATATGAAGGCCAAGAATTCCATCGGCGGCCATATCGGGCTGGAGTTTGCTTATCACTTCGCCAAGTACCTCGGCCTCTCAGCCGGGCTCGAATACGGCACCACAGGGGCTTTCCGTTTCCACAATCGCAATGATTGGGAGGAGTCGTGGATAGCAAACGAGAACAGAGTGCCCTTTAACAACACCAGCTACGGCATCTACAGCACCGGTTTCTCGATGCCGGTGAAGTTTGAGTTCCACGCGCCCATCTCCCCGAAAACGTGGGTGACGCTCTCTGCCGGCGTGCGCCTTCGAATGCCGTGGTACACCTTTATGGCCGGTTACGATGACGATGTCAGCAGTCCGTACTCCTTGCCTGGCCTGATATGGCCTGACACCACCGAGTATTACGACCATCTGCGACTGGCCCCGGAAGTGCTGGACGCCAATCGTTTTAATGTGGACTTGCTGGCGAATGCGGGTTTCTACTTCCGGTTGGGTTACGGAGGAATGCTCCGCTGGACCGTCGGCATAGACCTCCCGTTCAGGGATTTCGCCAGCGGCAACTATTCGGTACGGGTTGACGGTTATAATGGAGTTGACCAAATAATGCCAGTCTCATACGACAACGGTACTTTCCGCTTGCGCAGCAATATGTTCAACACGCAAATCACTTTCATCCAGACATTTCAAAAGTCGAAAAGGTGTGCTGAGAAATGTGAAAAGTGGAAAGAAGAAGGGCTGTATCGCCACGAGTTCAAGTTTGACGTGTGCGACCCCACGGGCGTGATGCTCTTTGACCGCTACTTTGTGTTCGTCTATCCAAATGGAATGGAACCCAACCGCAGCTGGCGCAACGAGGATTTCTTCAGCACACCGGTGTTTTCCATCGGCTACCACTATCGTGTGGCTAAATGGTTCTGGCTTGGCCTGTCGCTCAGTACAGCCTACTATCGGGATCCGGAAAAGATACAAAACGGTTCGGATTTCATAGCTTCCTGCAACCGCGAATTCTATTCGGTTGCCTTTATGCCCGAAGTGCGGTTCTCCTACCTGAACCGTCCGCACGTTACCCTCTATTCAGCTTTGTCAGTAGGATTCGCGCAGTTTTTTGGCGAGGAAGAGTGCTCTGATGTCTCTTACCCTGAGAACCGCCATCCTTGGTTCAGCGACGGCATAAACGGTGACTATACGCCCACGCAGTTCTCCACCTTCCACGTGACGCTGTTGGGTGTGAAGGCTGGCTGGCGCCACGTGTTCGGCAGCATTGAACTGGGCGCGGGATACAAGGGACTGGGGAGTGTTGGGGTAGGGTATGAGTTTTAATTGAGAATTAAGAAACTAAGAAATTAAGAAACTAAGAGAGTTATGAAAATTATGAAAAAGATTGGATTGTTAGCTTTGGTGATTATGAGTGTCGGTATGATGTCGTGTGAGCGGCTGCAGGTGGACCCGAATGTGCGGTTTTACATTGATGGGCAAGAGATTACAAACGACAGCATTCCGGTGCTGTTGAACACCTATCAGGAGGTCGGCATCAAAGCGGTCAATTCGGGTGCCGACTGGCATTTTTACTGGCTGAAACCGGCGAGTTATCCGGTGGAGTTACATAGTGGAGATGGCAATCTCCAATGGCTCACTGACTCATACGGAAACAACCGCGTCTTGACGTTGGAGTTCCGGATGTTTTTTGCCGATTCCCTGTACCAGCGCGGGGATGTGTGCCACTTGCGATGTAAGAGCGGCGACTATGTCAAGGTGTTGAGAATGGTGGTGGAATAAAAAAAAGGCCGGGTCCCTTTTGTTTTGAACTTTATTAACTTATTAACATATTCATTTATTGGAATTGGCTCCCACGTTTCGTGTTCTCAATTTTGCTATCTTTGCGCCCTCTTTCCGAAAATGAGAAAAATCGGCTGCATCATATTGCTACTTATTGTGACACAGGTTGTTATGGGACAAACTGCACTTTGGGGTGTCCCCTGTGAAGGCACACCCGTGGTGGAAGATCACGAAGGGAATGTGTATGGCACGGTACAGTTTGGGTCACAATGCTGGATGGCTGAGAATATGCGCTGCATCACTTCCCCCTCCGGGAAGAGCTGGGTGCACAACCCGGTGTTCTCACTCGACTACCCGGTTTTCAAGTCCTATTACATCACCATCCGCAACTCCAGCTACGGTAATCTATACAACTGGTCGGCGGCGATGGACCTGAACATCAATGAGTACAGCTTCTTCTCTTCTAACGGGAAGCATCACAGGGGCATCTGCCCGAAAGGGTGGCATTTGCCCAGCAACGACGAGTGGATGCTGCTGTTGGAGAATCTGGGGGGCAGCAACAAGGCCGGCGCGGTGATGAAAAGCCGCACCGCCCACTGGATACAGCCTGTGCGTGCCGAGCAATTGAGCGGTTTCGATGCCATCCCCGCAGGCATCTATACCGAAGAGGGCCTGCGCCACACCGGCAACTACGCCTACTTCTGGAGCTCCACCACCTACGACCGCCAGAATGCGTGGGGCTGCGGACTCTTCAGCTACAACAGCGACTGTTACAACATCCTCGATTACAAGTGCTACGGACGCTCCGTGCGCTGCGTCAAGGACCAGGAGAGTCCCCTCGACTTGAAACATTTGGAAGTGAATACAAAAGAGCCGGTCAGCACCCCTGTTGGGGGCTGATTCTTGCCCTGAAAATATCTGGAAAATGAAGGTCCGCTAAAGCTCGTCGCGGATTTTCAGCAGCATCTCCTTGATTTTAGTTAAAGACTCGATGATGGCGGCGTTTTCCGCCTCTTTCACCATATTGGTGCGCAAAGCCTCCTTGGCCCCCTTCAGGGTGTATCCTTTCACTTTTGTGAGATAATGGATGGTGCGGATAATGGAGATGTCATTCTTGGAGAAAAACCGGTCGCCCTTCTTGTTCTTGCGGGGCTTGATGATGTCGAACTCGTTTTCCCAATAGCGGAGGGTGGAGACGGGCAGGTCGAACATCTTCGACGTCTCTCCGATGCTATAGTAAAGCTTCTCCTTGTCGTCGAAGGAGTCGGGCAGGGGCAGTTCCATTTGTTCGTTATCGGTCATTCTTCTTGCATTTTGCGGCGGCGTTCGTCTTTCTCCTTGATGCTTTCGCGCTTGTCGTACAGCTTTTTGCCTCGGGCCAGCGAGATATCGAGCTTGGCGTAGCCCTTCTCGTTGATCCAGAGCAGGGTGGGCACGATGGTGAAGCCGCGCTCGTGGAGTTTGACGAGCAGTTTCTTGATCTCTTTCTTGTTCAACAACAGCTTGCGGTCGCGTTTGGGCAGATGGTTGTTGTAGCTGCCCGCCGCGTATTCGCTGACGTGCATATTGTGCACCCACAGCTCGCCGTTCACGAACGAGCAGTAGGCGTCGGTGATGTTGGCCTTGCCCGCCCGTATCGACTTGATCTCCGTGCCGGTCAGCACGATGCCCGCCGTGAAGGAGGTCAGCAAAAAATACTGGAACTCGGCCTTCCGGTTCTTGATGGCAATCTGTGTGTTATCGTTGTTTTTACCCATAGTTGTTCAGCGGCGGCAAAAATACGATTTTTTTGTATTTTTGCCGCCACAAAAACCATTCCTATGAAAAACCTCAGTATGATCGCAGCCATCGGCAACAACTACGAACTGGGCTACCAGAACCAGCTGCTCTGCCACCTGCCCGTTGACCTCAAGCACTTCAAGGAGATCACTTCCGGACACGCCGTCATTATGGGCGACCGCACCTGGGAGTCACTGCCCAAGAAACCCCTCCCCAACCGTCGCAATATCGTGGTGACACTCGATGACGTCACGTTCCCCGACTGCGAGACCGTGCACTCCATCGAGGAGGCAATGGAGCTGGTGAAGGATGAGGACGAGGCCTTCGTGATGGGCGGCGCCACGATGTACCGCCTCTTTATGCCCTTCGCCGACCGGCTTTACATCACCCGCATAATGTCCGATTTTACCGCCGATGTGTTTTTCCCCACAATAAAAGACGAGGAGTGGGCGTTAGTGGACAACGTTTATCTCCGCAAGGATGAGAAAAACCAATACGACCTCTTTTTCCAATTGTTAATGAGAAAAAACCAAGCCCTATGAAAAGAATAGCCATTTCCCTGTTTCTCCTGGCCACGGTGCTTTGCGCCGCCGCCCAGAAACCCAAGACTGAATTGCCCGTGCCCGACCTTCCCATCGACGAGCGCACCAACCTGGTGACCTACCAGGATGTGGTGAAGCAGGAGGGTACTCCCCAAGTGCTCTATGCCAGAGCAATGGAATGGGTGAAGAAATACTATAAGAACACCAATGAGGTCATCAAGAACGCCGATGCCGAGAAGTGCGTCATCGAGATGCGCTCCAGCGTGCGTATCTTCTCCAAACAGAAGGATGGCACGGTGATGCAGAAGAACATCGTCTATTACAACTTCAAGTTGGAATGCCGCGACAACCGCTATCGTTATACCATCACCAACTTCAATGAGCGAGCTGCTGCGGCCGCTCCCATCGAGAACTGGTTCAAGACCGACAGTCCTTACTGGTCACCCTCTCAATACGAGTGGCTAAACCAAATCGACAAGCAGGTCAAGGAACTCATCGAGTCTCTGGAAGAGGGAATGCTTCCGCCGGAAGTGTATGAGGACGAGTGGTAGTCTTTTGCTGCTGGCAGCATTGTTTCTTTCCGTTTCGTGTCACAAGCCAGCGGGACAGTTGCGCGTGGACTTTCGTTTTGCCGTGGACGGCGAGCCGTTGCAGCAAGACGAATTGCGCTATATGAATGCCGCTGGCAACCGCTATGCCGTGACGGAAGCGCAGTATTTCATCTCTCATCTGACCCTGACGAAGTCGGATGGCACTTCGGTGGAGGTGCGTTCCGACAAGGCGGCGCATTATGTGGACGCCGACATCGCCTCTACGCTCACGTGGCTGCCCGCCGACGAGATTCCGGCCGGCCGCTACACGGAGGTGTCGTTCACTTTCGGCCTCGCCCCCGACCTTAATGTCTCCCACACCTATCCAGACGCACCGGAGAACGCGATGAGCTGGCCGGCGAACCTAGGCGGCGGCTATCATTATATGAAAATCAACGGCTGGTGGCAATCCGCCGACGGCACGCAAAGGCCCTTCAACCTGCACACGGGCATTGGGCAGTTGCGCAATGCGGAGGGGAGCATCACTGGTTTTGTGGACAACAATTTCACAGTCACTTTGCCCTTGGAGAATTTTATCATAACGAAAGGGGAAACGGCCCAACTGTGCTTGCAGATGGACATCAACCAGTGGTTCACGAACCCGCACACCTTTGATTGGGAGGTGTTTGGCGGCAGCATAATGCAGGACCAGGAGGCGCAGGAGTTGCTGCGCGACAACGGGGTAAGTGTGTTTTCCCTTAAGGATTAATCGATATTTTGCAGGAATTCGATCAGTTTGGCCATCGCGCGCCCGCGGTGGCTGATTTTGTTTTTCTGTTCGGCGCTCATCTCGGCGAAGGTCTCGCTGAAGCCGTCGGGCACGAACACGGGGTCGTAGCCGAAGCCCTCTGCGCCGCGGGGGTTCTCGATGATGGTGCCGTCCACGCGCCCCTCGAAGAAGTGCGCCTCCCCGTCGAGGATGAGGGCCACGACGGTCTTGAAGCAGGCGCGGCGGTTGGTTTTGCCCTGCATCTCGTGCAGAAGTTTGTTGACATTGTCGGCGAAGGAGCAGTGCTCGCCGGCGTAGCGGGCGGAATAGACGCCCGGGGCGCCGTTCAGGGCCTCCACTTCCAGGCCGGTGTCGTCGGCGAAGCAGCTGAGGTGGTACTTGTCGTACACGAATTGGGCCTTCTGGAGGGCGTTGCCCTGGAGGGTGTCGGCGGTTTCGGGAATCTCCTCGGTCTGGCCGAGGTCGTGGAGGTTGCGCAGGGTCCAGCGGGGTCCCAGTATCTGGCAGGCCTCCTCGCTCTTGTGGCGGTTATGGGTGGCGAAAACAATGTCCATATCTATAAACAGAAAAAGATGGCATAATTGCTTATGTCATCTAACCTAAAATATTTGAAAAGCGCAAGTTATTGATTATTGGGCAGAGCCGCTGACCTCAATAGCTTGTTTGCCTCTGTAGTAACCACACTCCGGGCACACGCGGTGTGTGAGGATGGGGGCGCCGCAGTGACTGCAAGTGGTCAGTTGGGGAGCCGTGATGAAATCGTGTGCTCTTCTCTTATCTCTTCTCATTGCTGAGTGTCTTCTTTTTGGATTGGGCATAGTATCTAATTTTTATCAGTTATTAATCAGTTATTAATCTAATTTCAAGTTTTTCAGGGCGTCCCAGCGGGGATCGCTTTCTTTTTCCTCTTCCTTTTGCGACAGTTCCTCCAGTTTGGCCAGCACTTGCGGGTCGCAGGTGGAGTTGCCGTTCTCGTCGTCCTCGTGCACGATGCGGATAGGCAGGGCCAGGAAGATGGACTCATAGACGAACTGGAACAGGTCGAGTTCGTAGGTGTTCTCGTCGAGAACCCAGATGTCGTCGTCTTCGCTTTCGGGCTCTTCTCCGATGTTGGGCACCAGCTTGACGATCAGGCGCTGCTCGAAGTCCATCGGAAGGCGGACGGGAAGCAGGCAACGGTCGCAGGGGGCCACCACATAGCCGTTGAATTGGCAGAGGACATTCACCAATTTCTCCGTTTTCGTCATCTCAATCCGCAAATCCAACTCACCGTCGCGAACCTCGGAGATTTCTGCAAGTTCAAAGAACGCTTTTTCACAATGTATTGAAAAGCAGCGTGTTCCGTCTTCAACTCCAGACAATCGGAGCTTAAATTCGTCTCGTATTTGCTTTTCGTCCATCGCTCAGGAATTAGGGGTGCAAATATACACTTTTTTTGATTGTCTCCGTCACCCTTGTTTTTATTCGGTAAAAGTGGGGTGGGAGGGTCTTATTGGAGGTATATTTCGACGAGTCCTTCCGGGGTGGAGACGTGGAGGATGCGGTTCTCGCGGTCCACTTGGGTGACGAACTGTTGGGAGGCGGGGATGAGGATCTCGGTGCCGTTGTGGTTGACCTGCATAATGGGGTTGTTGCTCACTTCGAGGAAATCCTGGCAGGTGCCGATCTCGCCCAGCCGCTCGTCGATGACGGTGAAGCCGATGACTTCGTGGAAGTAGAAGCGGTTGCCGTCGAGGGGCGGGAGCTGGCTCAAGGGGAGGTAGAGTTCCACTTGGGCGAACTCGCGGCACTCATTGGGGCCGATGCCGTCGAACTTGATGACGAACTGGTTGTTGCCGCGGTAGGCGATGTGCTCCACGGTGTAAGGGATCTTCTCGCCGTCGAGGTCGAGGAAGAGGGCGTCGAGCTGGGTGTACCGCTCCGGGTTGTCGGTATCAAAAAAGGCACACAGCTCGCCTTTCAGTCCGAAAGGTCGGGTCAGTGTGCCTAAGTAGAAGAATTCGTCTTTCATTATGCTTCAGCGGGAGCGGCTTCTTCAGCGGCGGGAGCCTCTTCAGCGGCGGCTTCTGCGGCCTCGGCAGCAGCTTGTTCAGCGGCAGCGGCTTCGGCAGCTTCCTGAGCGGCCTTGGCTTCTGCAGCGGCGATTTCAGCATTGCGAGCGGCGATCTTGGCTGACATAGCCTCCTTCACCTTCGTCTCGGCGGCCAAACGTTCTTTCTTGATGTTGCGGGCCTTGTCAGCCTCTTCACGAACGATGTTGCTGAGCTTGCTGTTCTTCTCCTGTTTCCAAGCCTCGAATTTCTGCTGGGCCTGGCTTTCGCTGAGCGCACCCTTGGCGATACCGCCCTTGAGGTGCTTCATCAAATAAACGCCTTCGCGTTTGAGAATCGCACGGGCCGTGTCAGAAGGGGTGGCACCTGCTTCCAGCCAATAGAGCGCTCTCTCGAAGTTGATGTTGAGGGTTGCGGGATTGGTCAGCGGGTTGTAGGTTCCAAGGTCCTCTATGAAACGTCCGTCACGTGGTGCACGACCATCCGCAATTACAAGGTGGTAAAAAGGTTGGTTCTTCTTACCTCTTCTTTGTAATCTGATTCTTGTTGCCATAAAACTTTGGTTTGTAGTTAGTTATTAAATAATTTAAATCCCATTTCGTGCCTTCACGAGGCTTCTTTTTTGGGGCGGCAAAAATACACATTTTTCTTTATGTTTCAATTCCTTATTTTATTATTTTTGCTGCCTTCTATGACGAATCCATTTCGGAACCGGCTCAAACGATGCAAGATGCTCTGTTTCTTGCTGCTGGCATTGCTGTTTTTCGGCGTGCCATCGCCCCTGCACGCCCAGTTCTACAATGGCTCGCAAATCAGTTTCGGCAAAAACCGCGTGCAGCACCAGAACTTCAACTGGCAGTACCTGCGCGCCGACCAATACGATGTCTATTTCTATCCCACCGGCAAGGCCCTGGCCCAGTATGTCTATTACAAAGTGCCCCAGTACCTCGGCGAGATGGCGCAATTGCTCAACTACACCTCGCAGAAAAAACTGCAGTTCATCGTCTATAATACCCAGCAGGATTTTCGCGAGTCCAACTTCGCCTACGATGACGAGGAGTTCTACAACCAGGGCGGCGTGACCAACATCTACGGTTCCAAAATCTATCTCTATTTTGACGGCAACCGGGCCCATTTCGACGCGATGATCCGTGCCGGCATTATGAATGTGTATGCCCACTGGCTCGTGAACGGCGCCTCCGTACGCTCCAACATCTCCGCCGACTATCTCATCAATGTGCCCAGCTGGTTCTACAGCGGTCTGGCCTCCTATTTCGGCCAGGACTGGAGCGCTGACATCGACGCGCACGTCAAGGACGGCATCCTCACGCAACGCTATGCCGACTTGGAGGAGTTGTCGCCGGTGGATGCCACCTATGCGGGGCACTCCTTCTGGCGCTATATCGTGGAGCAGTATGGGGAGGGTGCCATCGCCAAGATTCTATACCGCACGCGCTCGGCGAAGACCGTCGAGAGGGGCATCACCTACGCCACAGGCGTGCGCTACCGCGAGCTGCTCGCCAACTGGTACAAGTACTACTACGTGATGTACCATCCTGACGACAAGCGCGAGCAGCCCGAAGGCGACGGGGTTGTCAAGCGCCCCAGGACCCAGCGCGACTATGCCCGCATCACGCTCTCCCCGCAGGAGGAGAGTCTCGCCTATGTGACCAATGAGGCCGGCCAGATTCGCGTGTGGCTGAAACGCCCGAACCAGTCGCGCCCCCACTGCATCTTCCGCCGTTATGCCAAGACCGAGGACAACCCCGACCTTACCTTCCCCCTTATCGCCTGGCACCCCAACGGCGATTTGCTCGGTATGACATTGGAGGACAAAGGGCATTGCTATTATTATCCCTATAATCTGGAAAAAAAGAAATGGGAGAAACGTCTTTTGGTGGATGTGGAGAAAATCACCGCCTGGAGCTTCTCGCCCGACGGACAGATGATGCTCTTCTCCGGCTTCCGGAACGGACAGTCTGACATATATTTGTATAGCTTCCTCTCGCGCTCTTTCCAGAACCTGACCAATGACTTTTACGACGATTACGACCCGGTGTTTCTGAATCCCAAGCAGATAGTCTTCGCCTCGAACCGCGAGATTGACTCTATTGGATTGAAGGATGACTTTATGGAGGCGGCACCGCAGGCAAAATACGACCTTTTCCTGTATGACTATGGCAAGAAGGATCCGGCACTGTTGCGCGTGACGCGAACCCGTTATGCCAACGAGTACAACGCCCGCCGGGTGGACAAGCAGAGAATCGTCTATCTCAGCGACAACGATGGGCTGAACAACCGCTACGAGGCGCGTTTCGACAGTGCCATCAGCCGAATCGACACGGGCATCCACTATGCCTATTTCGCCAAGACCGCCCCTCTGACTGACCGTGCCCACAGCATCCTGGAGCAGGCCTACGACCCGGCTACGAACCAGGTGGCCGACATTCAGCTCAAGGACAAGGCCAAGCGCATCTATCTCTCCCAACTGGACCTTTCCGCTCACACAGACCCTTCGCCATCGATATTCCATAACCGCATCCGGAATGTAGAAGTTGCCCGCGACCCGATGCGGATGGGCGGCGACAGTCTCCAGCAAGGTGCCCAAAGCGGTTTGGAGGAGCACGGATTCGTGCAGGTCTATGTGAAGGATGAAGCGTGGGGAAGTTCCGCGGAGGGCGATTCTGTAGCGAACAAGCGCAAGAAGGAGTTTGACATCCCCGTGGGCATTCCCTATCGAGTGCAGTATTCCATCAACAAGTTGGTGACGCAGGCCGACTTCAGTTTCCTGAACACCTCGTACCAGCAGTTTGAGGGGGGCACGTCGCCTATTTACCTCAACACGGGCTTCAACGCGCTGGTGATGTTCGGCATCACCGACCTTTTCGAGGACTATCGCATCACGGGCGGCTTGCGCTTGTCGTTTAACTTGCAGAGCAACGAGGAGATGTTCAGTTACGAGAACCTGTCGCGCCGCCTTGACCGGCAGATTGTGCTCTATCGGCAGGCCATTACCTCTTCCGGTGGCGATTACGTTTATAAGCAGACCTCCAACAGTGTCTTCTATATCTTGAAATACCCATTCGACAAGTTCAACAGTTTGCGGCTCACGCTCAAGGGGCGTTATGAAACCAACACGGTGGGGGCGTTGAGCGACCGCACCTTGCAGCAGCCCGACACGCGCCATCTTTGGGCGGGCGTGAAGTTGGAGTATGTGTTCGACTCCTCCAAGGAGCTCTACACCAATCTCTGGCGTGGCAGCAAGGTCAAGGTGTTTGCCGAATACGAGCAGCGCGCCGAGAAGGAGACGCAGAATCTCCTGGTGGTGGGATTGGATGCCCGCCGCTCTTTCAAGCTCTACAAGAATATGACGTTTGCCGTGCGTGCCGCTGCCTCCACCAACGTGGGCTCCGCGCGCCTGGTCTATTTTATGGGCGGTGTCGATAACTGGATCAACGCCAAGTTCAACAGTTCCATTTGGGTGGACCAGAGCAAGAATTACGCCTACCAGACCTTGGCCACCAATATGCGCGGGTTCCAGCAGAACATCCGCAACGGCACCTCGTTTGTGTTGTTCAGTGGCGAGTTGCGGATTCCGTTTGTGCAGCTTATCGCCGGTCATCAAGTGGGATTCGAACTCTTCAATTCCCTGCAGCTGAATATCTTTGGCGATGTGGGCACCGCTTGGACCGGTTTGACGCCCTATTCGAAAGACAATTGTCTTTATACCCGTTACATCCATTCCGGTCCCATCGATGTGATGATTCGCCGCCAGGTGGATCCTTTTGTGGGTGGTTTTGGTCTTGGCCTGCGCTGCTCCCTCCTGGGCTATTTCCTCCGCTTCGATTACGCCTGGGGCGTGGAGGATTTCCGAATTGCCCGGAAGAAGGGGATGTTCCTGTTTTCAATTGGGACGGATTTTTAGGGGAGACTTTAGACTGAAGACTTTAGACGTAAGACTTTCATTGAGCAGTCCATTCCCCTTCTTCTAGAAGGGGTGCCCGAAGGGCGGGGTAGTTATAGGGACAAAATCCCAGTAACCCCGCACAAGGCGAAGCCGCAGTGTGGGGGTCAACGCACAAGGCGAAGCGCAGTGTGGCACCGTGAGGAGGAGTCCCGCAAATCGCAAATCGAAAATCGCAAATCGCAAATTACGGCTACCGTCCCAGCATCACGCTTCCCTTGACGGTGTGCTCCTCCTCGCGGGCGCTCTTGTAGCGGATTACCCAGACGTACATTCCCCTCGGCAGGTTGCCGCCGTCCCATCCCGTGTGCATATCCTTGGTGAGGAAGACCATCGGACCCCAGCGGTCATAGATCATCATCTCGAAGTCCTCGATCTCGTCGGGATGGCTGAAAATGGGCAGGAAGCGGTCGTTGAGGCCGTCGCCGTTTGGGGTGAAGGCGTTGGGCATCCAGAGTTCCTGCGCGCAGGGCTCGTAGTCGATGTCAATGTCATCGTTATGGGAGTAGCAGAGGTTGGTGACGGTGACGGAATAGCTGCCCGGTTGGCGCACCACAAAGCGCGGTTCGGTGCTGCCGTCCTGCCAGCGGTAGGTGCAGAAGGGCAGGTTGGCGGAGAGCACCAGCTCGTCGCCCTCGCAGAGGGTGGTGTCGGTGCCGAGGTTG
>ONAB01000035.1 GCA_900315705.1 uncultured Bacteroidales bacterium
ATGAAATATTCAGCCTGATCCCCCCATCAATAAATTGTTGATAACTTTTTGAAAAAAGACTTGTTTTTAACCTATAATACGGGACTGCTTAAGGAAAGTGTCAAATCAAAAAATTTACAATTATTTCTAAAAACAAATAAAATTAAAATATTTTTAAAAAAGATTTTGTTTTATAAAAACTTTTTCGTATCTTTGCCGCGAATTTTAAAAACACAACATTATGTCTGGTATTAATAAAGTTATCTTGATTGGTCGGTTGGGCAAGGACCCCGACATCAGAACCTTCGAAACGGGGGTTAAGAAAGCGTCCTTCACAATGGCGACGTCTGAGATCCGCAAGGACAAGGACGGCAACCGCACGGAACTCACAGAGTGGCACAACATTGTCTGCTGGCGCAATCTGGCGGAGAACGCCGAGAAATATCTCACCAAGGGCAAACAGATCTATCTGGAGGGCAAGTTGCGCACCCGCTCGTGGGAGGATAATGGGGTGAAGCACTACATCACGGAGATCGAGGCCAGCACCTTCACGATGCTGGGCACCAAGGCCGACAACGAACAACCCGTGGTCACGCAAGTGTCCAACGTCGGCGCGGCGCCCGTGGCCCCCGAACCTGCCGTGGAAACCGCCCCGGATCCCAGCGACGACCTGCCGTTCTAAAATCTCTCCCAGTATTACCCTGTAATTGGAAAAAAGCCTTCGTTTTTTCACGAAGGCTTTTTTGTAATTCTAAACACACCCGCCCTGCATTGCCGCAAAACATTCCCTTTTCCCGTGGCGTCTTCACGCCGCGGAGGCACCAACTCCACTTCTATGTAGAAAGGGTGCCCGAAGTGCAAGGGAGTAACAACAGTCGCATCTGCTGGAAGAATTGGCTATTGTATTGTCAAGCTAAAGTTACAAAGGAAAGAATCATTCCCTTTTTCCCGTGGCGCCTTCACGCCACGGAGGCGCCAATTCCCCTTCTATTGTAGAAGGGGTGCCCGAAGGGCGGGGTAGTAAAAAAACATTCATTATGAAAAACGATCTTATCATCAATGGCAAGAGAATAAAAAACAACTATATCCCTAACATTCCGAAGAACCTACAATTGTCGGAGTATGCGCGGAAAAATAGAAAAGCCGGAAACCTGGCTGAAATCGTATTTTGGCTTCAAGTCCATAAGAAGTCTTTCCACAAACTTGATTTCGACAGACAGAAAATCATTGGAAACTATATCGTTGACTTTTATGTAAAAAAACTCGGACTTGTTGTGGAAATTGATGGCGGCTCGCACAACGAAAAAATGGATTATGACGCAAAGCGTGACAAATTTCTCGAGGGACTGGGAATAAAGGTCTTCCATACAACGGACTATGACGTTCTGCAACACGTGGATATCGTGTTGGAGGATCTTAGGAAATTCATAGTTGAAAATTATGAAACTGAAGATGTTGAATAAGTAAGCAATCGTTATTCAAGGATGGCCTAACGGCCAGTCTCTCATATTACTACCCCGGCCTCCGGCCACCCCTTCTGCAACAGAAGGGGAGTTAAGGGACGGGGTAGTAATTAGTGCGCCTCGAACCAGTTGCTCCCCGCGTTCACGTCCACGTCCAAGGGCACGGAAAGGTGCATTGACCCGCTCATACAACGGCGCACCAACTCACTGAGCGTCTCCAACTCCTCTTTGCACGCGTCAAACACCAACTCGTCGTGCACCTGCAATATCATCTTGCTCTTGAGCTGCCGCTCTTGCATCTCCTTGAACACCTTCACCATCGCAATCTTGATGAGGTCGGCGGCGGTGCCCTGGATGGGCGCGTTAATGGCGTTGCGCTCCGCCGCCTTGCGCAGCAATCCGTTCTGCGCGTTGATGTCGCGGATATAGCGGCGGCGACCCAGCAGCGTCTCTACATAGAGGTGTTCGCGGGCGAACTCCAACGTGTTGTTCAGATATTCCGTGATTTTCGGGAAACTGCGGTAGTAATCGGTGATGAGCTGGCGGGCGTCGGCTTGCGAAATCTGCAGGCGGTCGGCCAGCCCGAAGGCGGAGATACCATACAGGATGCCGAAGTTGACCGTCTTGGCGGAGCGCCGCATATCCTTGGTCACCTCATCTTGCGGCACGCCGAAGATGTGGGCTGCCATCGCCGCGTGGATATCCTCACCGCTCTTGAAGGTCTCAATCATCCGCTCGTCGCCACACACGTGCGCCACAATGCGCAACTCGATCTGCGAATAGTCGGCGGCCAGGATAACGTGGTCTTCATCGGAGGGCACGAAAGCCTTGCGGATGTCGCGACCCCGCTCGGTGCGCACCGGGATGTTCTGCAGGTTCGGGTTCACCGAGCTGAGACGCCCCGTGGAGGTGACGGTCTGCGTGAACGTGGTGTGTATGCGCCCCGTCTTGGGATTAATCAACTGCGGCAAGGCGTCTATGTAGGTGGATTTCAACTTGCTGAGCTTGCGCCACTCCAGAATCAGCGGCACAATAGGGTGCTTATGGGCCAGCTTCAACAGCACCTCCTCGCCCGTCTGATACTGCTTGCTCTTGGTGAGCTTGGCATTCTCGATGATGCGCAACTTCTCAAAAAGAATCTCCCCCAACTGCTTGGGCGAACCGATGTTGAACTGCATCCCCGCATAGTCGTAAATCTGCTTTTCTATGTCACGGAGTTCCGTGTTCATCGTCTCCGAATTCTGCTGCAACGTCGGCACGTCCACCTTGACACCCACACGCTCCATCTCGGCCAATACCGGCACCAAAGGCATCTCCACACGCTCGAACAGCGTAATTAACGAATTGTCTTGCAACTCTTTGCGCAACAATGGGTAAAGCTGAACAAAACTGCTTACCCGCTCCACCGCCTGCGTCTGCAATTCACCCGCATTTCCGCTCAACTGACATCCCAAATACCCTGCCACCAAGCGGTCCAGTTCGTGCTTGGTCTCGGGCTGGATGAGATAATGGGCAATCTGAAGGTCAAAAATCGCGACTGTTGGTTCTATCTTGAAAGCTTTCAAGTATTTGTATGTGGATTTACTGTCGTGCATCACCACCACGCGGTCTCCTGTGAAAATCCAGCGCAACAGCGTCTGGTAATGGCGGTGCTCGCTCTCCACAAAATGGTAGCGACAACACTCCGCGTCGAGGGCAAAGGCAAAGCCCGCAATGCGCTCCTCCTGCCGAATCCAGTCAAAGTAGAGCGGGGCTCCATCGTAAGGTGAGGAGATATTTTCCGCGGCGGCGGGCTGTTGCAGCTCCGGCACCTCATCGGGCGACTCCACACATACTACCTTTGGCAGGATTTTCACCCTTTCGGGAGCGCTCTCCCCCAACCCGCCAGTTTCCTGCGGTTGCGAAAACAGGTCAACCTCAGCGGGTGCCGCCGACTTGAGCGAGAGGTCGCGGAAAATGCGCTGCGACAGAGCGTTGAACTCCAGTTCTGTGAAGACTGCTTTCAACTTGGCCGGGTCGGGGCCCAGGTAGGCCATCTTCTCGAAATCGCACGTGATGGGAACGTCTATCATAATGGTAGCCAACTGTTTCGACAGCAGGGCCTGCTCTTTGTACTCCAGCAGGTGCTGGCGCTGTTTCTCTTTGTCAAGGTTAATGCCGCAAGCGTACATATTCTCGATGGAGTCGTAATTGGCCAGCAGTTTCTTGGCGCTCACGGGGCCCACGCCGGGCACGCCGGGGATGTTGTCGGAGCTGTCGCCCTGCAGACCGAGAATGTCGATAAGCTGCTCGGGGCGTTTGATACCGTATTTCTGGCAAATCTCCTCCGGACCGAGGATTTCCGCCGGTTGGCCCATCTTGCCTGGCTTGTACATCTTGATGTTGGGCGACACCAGCTGGCCGTAGTCCTTGTCGGAGGTCATCATATAGACCTCGAAACCCTCTATCTCAGCGTGCTTGGCCAGAGTGCCCACCACATCGTCGGCCTCGTAGCCGTCCATCTCCACGATGGGCACGCGAAAGGCCTCGAGGATGCGCTTGATATAGGGCACGGCGTTGATGATATCGTCGGGCGTGGCTTCACGGTTGGCCTTGTACTCCTCAAACTCGGCGTGGCGGAAAGTGGGCGCACCTGTGTCGAATGCTACGGCGATGTGGGTCGGCTTCTCGTTCTTCACCAACTCGTAGAACATATTGGTGAACCCTAAGATAGCGGAGGTGTTCAGCCCCTTGGTAGTATAGCGCGGACTCTTGATCATAGCATAATATGCTCTGAAAATCAAGCCCATAGCATCAATAAGAAATAGTTTGGGTCTCATTGGATGTTTTTGTTATGATAAATGATAATCTCTATTTTCTATAAAAATGCCTGACTACAAGTCGTTCACGGGCTTGCTGTAGTCGCGGGCTCCAAAAATCGCGCTCCCAATACGCACAAAAGTGCTGCCCTCCTCCACTGCTATTGGGTAATCGTCGGTCATTCCCATCGACAGTTCCTTGAAGTCGGGATTGTTCTGGAAGTAATTGTCTTTCAAGTGGATAAAAATATCGTGCAGGTGGTGGAACTCCTGGCGCACCTGTTCCATATCTTCGGTGAAGGTGCCCATTCCCATCACACCGCAGATACGGACGTTCTGCAGGGTCGGAAACTCCGGATTGCGCAGCATCTCCTCGCACTCTTCGAGATAGAAACCGTGCTTGCTCTCCTCCTGGGCGATGTGGAACTGCAGCAGGCAGGGTATCACGCGCCCGTTTTTCTCGGCGTGGCGGTTTACCTCCCACAGCAGCTCGGCTCTGTCAATGCTGTGGATCATCGCCACATACGGGGCGATGTACTTGATTTTGTTGGTCTGCAGGGTGCCGATGAAGTGCCACTCAATGTCTTGGGGCAGCACTTCGTGCTTGGCCTTCATCTCCTGGGCCTTGTTCTCGCCGAACAGTCGTTGGCCTTCGTCGTACAATAATTGGATGTCAGAGGCGGGTTTGAATTTGGAGACGGCAATCAGCCGCACACTCGCCGGTAAAGTCCGCTTTATTTCTCTGTATTTCTCTATATTCATTGTAAAATGCTTTGCGTTTATTTGCGCGCAAAATTACAAAAAAAAGCGGAGAATAATCTCCGCTTAGTACCGAAGGCCGGGATCGAACCGGCACGAGTGTTACCTCATTGGTTTTTGAGACCAACGCGTCTACCTATTCCGCCACTTCGGCTCAAAACCGGCGGCAAAAATACACTTTTTTTTGATAAGTGCGATTAATTTTTTTCTGAATTTATCCTCTTGAATCTTGTAAATATCCTGCCTGCGTATTTCTGAGAGTTCCGCGGGCATATATTTGTCCCACAAACCACGCAAATTATCACACTGTTTTTTGCAAGATTTAAAGGGATATTTCCGAAAAAATAACGCCACCACAATGTGTAAAAAAACAGCGCCGCCACAATGTGACGGCGCTACTATATTTATAATTCTTAATTTATAATTCTTAATTCTTAATTCCCTCAATCCACCCTTGGATTGTCTCCAGCGTGGCGGCGGGAACGTCGAGTTTCAGTTTCTTGCGTAAACCTCCCAGATCGTTGAGTAACTTGTTGGGGTTGGCCTCTTTGAGTTGGGCCACCGTAAGAATGTTGAGTTTCTTCAGCGCAGGAATCCACGCGGCATCCATACCCAGGGCGGTGAACTCCTCATCAGAACTGCACTCCACCTTTTTCTCAGGACGCATCTGCGGGAAGAAGAGCACATCTTGGATAGAAGGCGAGTTGGTCATAATCATCGCCAGGCGGTCGATGCCGATGCCGAGACCAGCGGTGGGGGGCATACCGATTTCCAGCGAGCGCAAGAAATCCTCGTCCAACACCATCGACTCCGTGTCGCCGCGCTTGCCGAGTTCCAGCTGGTCCTCGAAACGCTTGCGCTGGTCAATGGGGTCGTTGAGCTCTGAGTAGGCGTTGCAGATCTCCTTGCCGTTGCACATCGCCTCGAAGCGCTCGGTGAGGCCCGGCTTGCTGCGATGCTTTTTGGTGAGCGGTGACATCTCAATAGGATAGTCGTAGATGAAGGTCGGCTGGATGAGATTCGACTCGCAGGTCTCGCCGAAAATCTCGTCAATGAGCTTGCCTTTGCCCATTGTGCTGTCCACCTCCACGCCCTGTGTCTTGGCGAAGGCGGCGAGCTGCTCTTCGTTCATCTCGGAGATGTCGGTGCCAGTGAAATGCTCGATGGCCTCAAACATTGTGTAGCGCTTCCAGGGACGTTTGAAGTCGATAACATTTTCGCCCACCTGCACTTTCGTGTCGCCGTGCAGGGCCAGGGCAATGCGCTCCACCATCTCCTCCACCGTGTTCATCATCCACTCGTAGTCCTTATACGGCACATAGAGCTCCATTTGGGTGAACTCGGGATTGTGGAAACGGTCCATACCCTCATTGCGGAAGTCTTTGGAAAACTCATAGACGCCGTTGAAGCCGCCGACAATGAGTTTTTTGAGATACAGCTCATCGGCAATACGCAGGTAGAGCGTCATATCGAGGGTGTTGTGGTGTGTCTTGAAGGGACGGGCCGCCGCGCCGCCATACAGGGGCTGCAGGATGGGGGTTTCCACCTCCAGATAGCCCTTCTCGTTGAGGTAATCGCGCATCGTGTTCACCAGCTTGGTGCGCTTGATGAAGGTGTCCTTCACCTGCGGGTTGACGATGAGGTCGATGTAACGCTGGCGATAGCGCTGCTCAGGATTCTGGAAGGCGTCATACACCTTGCCATCTTTCTCCTTCACGATAGGCAGCGGGCACACAGATTTGCAGAGGATGGTGAACTCCTTGACGTGGACGCTGATTTCGCCCATCTGAGTGGTGAACACAAAGCCCTTCACACCGATAATGTCGCCGATGTCGAGTTTTTTGAAGACGCTGTTGTACATTGTTTTGTCCTCGCCGGGACAGATCTCGTCGCGTTTGGCGTAGATTTGGATGCGCCCCACGGCGTCTTGGATTTCGTAGAAGGAGACCGCGCCCATAATGCGCTGGTTCATAATACGGCCCGCAATGCTTACTTGCTGGAAGAGCGTGTTGTCTTGCGGATATTTCTCCAATATTTCCTTCGTGGTGGCATTCACTTCATATTCGGCAGCCGGATAGGGGTTGATGCCGAGGTTCAAGAGGTCTTCTAATTTCTTTCTGCGGATGATTTCCTGTTCTGATAATTCTATGGCCATATCGGTGTTTTTAAGAGCGGCAAAAATACGAAATTTTAGGCTTGCTTTCGCCATTTTTCCCGAACATTGGGCAAAAAAAAAGAGGTTGGGATTCCAACCTCTTTTTCTTATAGAGTGGTTTGTTATTATTTCACAACAACTTTGGAGGTGTAAACCTTACCATTCTGGGAAACCTTCAGCATATAGATGCCAGGACGGAAGCCGGAAACGTTGACTTCAGCCTTCTCGGTAGCGGTGCTGTTGTAAACCTTCTGGCCAACGAGGTTGAACATCTCGATGTTAGCCTTCTCGGAACCGGCGAGGTTGACCGTGAACTTGTTGGTAGCAGGGTTAGGATAAACAGAGATGTTCTCTTTTTCCATTTCGTCAACACCAACATAAACACAATCGTTGCAAGCGAGTTTCAGGAACATTTGAGGATAGTGCATATTCTGGAACATAAAGCCAGGATAGTAATAATCAATGTTACCATTGGTGAATTGAATGTTGAAAGCACCGTGGCTCAGGTTCTCGCAGCGGGAAGCCAGATCATTGGTTCTGTAGTACAGGGGATCGGGATCAGCCCAGGTGAAGAAATGAACTTGGGAGTAGCTTTCCAGAGTGTCCATCATACCCATCGGATAACCTCTCTTGAAGGTGTAGCAAACGCTGATGACCTTGTTGGTGATGTTGGTGATGTTGACGGGGAACCAGAAATCAGCATAGTAGAGGTGATCGGGTTGATCAGGAACTTCCGTGGAAGCGTGTTCTTCACCGACAGGGAACTTGAAGATTTGAGTGTTGTTGCCAGTAGGAGACTGCACACCAAGGTCAAAATCATAGTCGATGTTGTAGAAACAAGAGTTGTCAATGTTGGTGAAGTGCGCTTCGTCATCTTCGGTGATATCAGTACGGATACCCACGATGATGGTGTCAACCATATTGGGGGTCATATTCGGTCCACGAAGATAGAAAGCGCGGAACATCACGGAGTCAATGTTAAGGGAACCGGAATAGGTAAGGGAGATGTCTTCCTCGGTGGAAGCGTCATCATAGAAAGTGGCGTTCAGGTCATAGGTCTGACCAATGGAATAAACCCAAGGGTGATCATAGACGATACCACCATTGCCATCGGAGAAGTCAACAAGACCCAGAGAGTCGATGGACAGGATGTTACCAGCACCAGATTGCACATCGGTATCCCAATATGCTCCGAGGTAGGAAGCGTAAGAGAGCCAACCAAGTTCGGTAGATCTACCGGCACGTTCTACGCCCGTGTATTTCTTGGCGGTCATTTTGGCTGCAGGGGTCATAGTCTGGAGAGACTGACCATAGGTCATTGCCACAACAGAGAGGGCAACAAAAAGCGTAAAAATTCTTCTCATTTTTTTTGTGTTTTAATTTATAGTTTAAGTTTTTATCCTTATGCAAAAAAGCGGACAAAAATACACTTTTTTTTTGAATCCGCATCCCTTTGATTATTTTTAACAAACTTTAAGATGTGGATAAAAAGTGAGGGGGGGTATCCGCTATGATTCTTCGGAGAAATTATCAATCTCCTCGCGCAGGTTTTCGATGATAAAGTTCTGTCTTTCAATAGAATTCTTACCCATATAATACTCGATGACCGCATCGATGTTGCTCTTGGGATCCAGCACCACCGGCTCCAGCCGTATGGACTTGCCGATGAAATTCTTGAACTCCTTTGGGTCGATTTCGCCCAAACCTTTGAATCTTGTAATCTCCAGTTTGCTTTGGCCGAGTTTCTTGATGGCGTCTGCCTTCTCTTTTTCGGAATAACAATAGATGGTCTTCTTGGGGTTGCGCACACGGAACAGCGGCGTCTGCAGCACATACACGTGCCCCGAACGCACCACATCCGGAAACAGCTGGATGAAGAAGGCCAGCAGCAACAACCGGATGTGCATCCCGTCCACATCGGCATCGGTGGCAATTACAATATTATTGTAACGCAACCCGTCGATGCCGTCCTCCAAATTCAAGGCCGCCTGCAACAGACTCAGCTCCTTGTTCTCGTAGATGGCGCTCTTGGTCTTGATGACGTTGGCCGGCTTGCCCATCAAACTGAAAACCGCCTGTGTGTTGGCATCGCGCGACTGTGTGATGGAGCCCGAGGCGGAGTCACCCTCCGTGATGAAGATCATCGTCTCCAGCCCACGCGCGTCATTGGTGTTGAAATGGTACTTGCAGTCACGCAACTTGCTGTTGTGCAGACTCACCTTCTTTTGAATCTCCTTCGACTGCTTCTTGAGGTTCGCAATAGCCGTGCGCTCCTTCTCGGCCTCCTGGATTTTCTTCAGGATGATGTCGGCCACATCAGTATGTTTATGCAAATAGTTGTCCAACAACCTGCCAATCACTTCGTTGACGTAGTTGCGAATAGTCTGTCCACCTGGCGTCATATAGTCGGAACCCAATTTGGTCTTGGTCTGCGAGTCAAAAATCGGCTCCTTGACGCGGATGGCCATCGTGGCGGTGACGGAGTTGCGGATGTCGCTCGGCTCGAAATTTTTCTTGAAATAGTCGCGGAACGTCTTGACCAATGCTTCGCGCAAGGCCTGCTGGTGGGTGCCGCCGTGAGCCGTGTACTGGCTGTTGACGAAGGTGTAGTAGTCCTCGCCGTATTTCCTGTTAGTGTGCACCAGCGCAAACTCGAAGTTGTCCTCCGTCAGGTAGATGGGCTCGTAAAGCCTGTCATCGCCGGTTTTCTTGTTGAGCAGGTCGAGCAGACCGTTTTTGGAGTAGTATTTGTGGCCGTTGAAGTTGATGGTGAGGCCGCGGTTGAGATAGACGTAATTCCAAAGCAGGTCGTCGATGTATTCAGTGTACCAGTCGTAATTCTCGAAGATGGTGTCGTCGGGCAGGAACGAGATGAGCGTGCCGTTCTTCTCGTCCGTATCCACGATAGGATACTCCTTGACGAGCTTGCCGGCAGCGAACTCGGCGCGTTTGAGCTTGCCGTCACGCACGCTCTGCGCCACGAACTGGGTGGAGAGGGCGTTCACGGCCTTCACACCCACACCGTTCATACCGATGGAGACCTCGAATGCTGAGCCCTCCTTGAACTTGCCGCCCGTGTTCATCTTCGAAACGCAGTCCACCACCTTGTTGAGGGGGATGCCGCGCCCGTAGTCGCGCACCGTCACCCGCTTCTCCTTGATGGTGATGTCGAAACTGCGCCCGTGGCCCTCCATAAACTCGTCGATGGAGTTGTCGATGACCTCCTTGAGCAGCACATAGATGCCGTCGTCGTGCGAGGAGCCGTCACCGAGCTTGCCGATATACATACCAGGGCGCGTGCGGATATGCTCGTCCCAATTCAGGGTTACAATATTATCATCTTGATATTCTGCCATATTATCTTACAATTGCCAAATTTGGTTTTTTCGGTTCGTCAATGGTTTTTTCCATTTTTTCAAATGGAGCGCAAAAATACAATTTTTTCGGTTGCGGTTCGGGAATTCTGCGATTTTGTCCACAGCAACCGGCGACGTGAAAAAATAATTGTACATTTGCCGCGAAAAATACAATTGTTGAATGCTGTAATATTTGTACCAACCCAATATTTTGAGATATGAAAAGAGTTTTTACCGCAATAATATTATGCCTCCTCCCGGCGGCGTTTTTGTGCGCGCAGTCGGTGACATTGACCTTTACCGGAAGCACCGTCAACAACCTGTATGTTCCCTTGAACCGCGTGGTGGTCAGCAACCTCACCAAAGGCTGGCAAGAGACGCTGACGTGGCCCGACACCGTGCTGGTGATGAACATCACAGGCTTCCACGACGTAGAGACGGGGCGCGCCCCGTCTCTACAATTGTCACAAAACACCCCCAACCCGTTCAACAGCACCACCTTGGTGAACCTGCTGGTGACCGAACCCGGTGACGTGACGGTCACGGTAACCGATATCACCGGGCGCCTGGTTGCCGTAGAGACGTTTCCTGAAACGTCTCTACAGAAAACGTCCCCACAACAACCCGCCATTTACCAAATGCGCGTCTCCCTCTCCCTTGCCGGCACCTATTTCCTGACAGCCCAGCAGAACGGCCATACCGCCTCTGTCAAAATGGTGAACAACGGCGAAGGCGGTGCCAATAACGTTACGGTTAACGGTATGTTAGATATGGTAGAAACGCCCCTGTTTTATTCCAAACCCGCCTCGCGCGGCACTACCAACAATCCTTTTGACCCCGGCGACCAGATGGAATACATAGGGTTCGCGATGCTGCACGGTATGGAGGTGGAAAGCGGCCACAAAACACAAGAAACTGACGCCTCGCAGACGGTTGCACTTTTGTTCCCGAACACGCAGCCCTGCCCCGACGCCCCCACGGTCACCGATGTCCAAGGCAATGTCTATAACACCGTGCAAATCGGCAGCCAGTGTTGGATAAGAGAGAACTTACGAACAACGATGTTTGCCGATAGCACTCCGATAACGCCCGGCGCCTCTTACAGCACACCCGAGCCCAACTACTTTGACGACAGCACCTCCATCATTCCATTGGAGCAGCGGGGCTATCTGTATGACTGGGCGGCGGCGATGCACGAGGCGTCCTCCAGTTTTGCCGTGCCCAGCGGGGTGCAGGGGGTATGCCCCAACGGGTGGCACCTGCCAAGCACCGCCGAGTGGGGAGTTTTGTTGAGTTTTATCCGTGACCAAGCGGAATACAACTGCAATGGGGAGCCCACTTCCACCGCCAAGGCACTGGCCAGCCCGTCGTGGTGGAATAGTTTCAACACAGATTGCTGTCCGGGCAACCAAAGCGTTTTTCCCAACAACGCATCGGGCTTCGGTGCAGTGCCTGCTGGCACTCTCAGAGCTTACGGATATGATGATGTAGGGCACTATGCACTATTGTGGACCTCATCGGAGAACGAATCCTACAGCGAGGCTGCCTACTATTACGGCTTAGACTATGACAGCCAAGATGTTGCCCGTGGCTCTACGGCCAAAGACCGCCGCGGCTCCGTGCGCTGCCTGCGAGATTAGCTGTCTTACAAGTGAAAAGGTGACAGCCGGGGACAAAAATACGATTAATTCGCAATCACCACTCCACCTCCTTGATTTCCCCCTCGGGACTGCGGAACACAAAACGTTTCGTGGCACCGTGGCGCTCCAGCAACATATACGTACACATATCCGGGATGGGAGTGCCGTCAACGCTGATGAGGTAATCGCCGGTGCGTAGGTCCTTCTCGTAGGCTTTCGTCCCTTTGCGCACAACCGCCTTCACCGCCCCGAGGGTGTCGCCCTCCTCGGTAGGAACAAGATTGAGGCCTCTTCCCCTGTTCGCCACGGTGATTTCCGGGTTGCCATCGTGGGGCAGGAAGTAAAAACTCTTCTTCGGCGCGTCGATAATCAGCGAGACGTGCTCCAACAGGGCCGAACCGACGGCCCTGTTGTGCGTGGCGGTCGAGACCCACACCTCCTTGAGGACGATGTCGCCGATTTCAATCTCAGGGAAACAGAGTTCCCCACCAATAACCGTGTCGTAGGAGGCACCGAAAAGACCGGCGTAGGTCATCACGGTCGTATCTACATTCACCGTCATCGAATCCAATTGCCGCTTGATGTCGGGGTTATCCTTCGCCCACAGATCCAGCAAATCCTGCGGGAGGCCGAACCAACCGCCCACAGCGCCCATATCGAAAAGCATTCTCGGGTGGGCAAACGGAATTTTTGTCCACAGGAAGGGTACGTTGCCATAAACTTTGTAGGGCACCTTGGCGTGTCCTTTCTCCTCTTTGGCGAAAAAGCCCTTGCGGGAGGTCATAATCAGCAGACTGTCACGGGTGTCGAATTTGAACGAGATGCCCTTGGAGACGAGGTCGAAGCCGAAAGCGCCGTCAATGATGCCGCAGGTGAAATCACTGAGCCCTTCATCCACCACCACCGGATAGCCCTTGATGGTGAGATGTCCCATTTTAAGGGAAGGAATCTTCATCATCGCCTTCTTTTTCGTTCTGTTTTGGGCGTCACGGGTGGTGATACTGGCGCCCATCGGTTGCATCCACGTCTCTTCTTCTCCTATCCAGAACCCTGTCCCGGCACCTGTGTCGAACATCAGGTTCTTGGTTTCCCCCTCGATTTCCACGGGCACAATGATGGCCCCCTCCCACATCTTTATCTTGATGGTATCGACAAAATCCTGTTCGGAGATGCCGAAATAGCGGTCGCTCAACCGTTGTGCCGGTGCCTGCCAAAATGCCGCAAGCAGCAACAAAACGGCCGTCGTGATAGTTTTTATCAGATTATTCATTCGCATCTTTTCGGTTTTTAGTCACTTTCCGTGACGATTTCAGACCGCAAAGATACACTTTTAGATAAACTACCGCCACTCAGCAAAGCACGAGAACCCGTACCAAGTTTCAATGTTGCCCTCGGGTAGGAAGAAGTAGAGCGTTTTCAGATCCGCTGGCATCATCCCTTTCTTGACGCTGAAGTAGTTTTCGGGTGTCTGATTAGGGTCATATTCTATCCTTCCCAGACTGACGAGCATCTGCTCTGCCACACGGTCGGTGCGCCACTCGCAGTAGGCGCGGGCCTGCGCTGGCGAGACTCCAAACACGGGAGAATACCTGTATGCAGGATGATTTGCATATACTTCAGCAAGACTGTCGGGGAGCAGTTGCCGGAGTGCCTGCTTGTCGGGGAGCGCCGCTTGGTACTCGGCCGACTCCTTCCCGTAGATTTGCTCCAGCCAGTAGAGGTACTCCAGCCAATCTATGTTGGAGATCGGATCCTTGTCGCGATAAAGTTCCTCCGTGATGGCTGTCAGGCCGGGGTGTACCTTCTTCTGGTAATTCTTGACGGTGAGGTGCTGCGCGGAGACACCGGTGGCGCAGAGCCATAACAACACGCAGAGGAGTTTGCATTTCATAATCTTACATTTTGGGTGGGTTCTTTATTATATAAACGTAAGATTTGGGGAGAATCTTGGGTGAAATGTGAGATTTTTTGTCTTTGGGTTGTAAAGGATGATGACGGGGTCAGTGTAGAACCGGATCTCCTACAGCCGAAAGTCATTTGTTTTTACTCATCAGCAGCTTTGTCTTTCGCATCTCTTTTTGGAGTAGCTCCATTCGTTCCTTCAATTGTTCTTTGGTAGGCAACACGTCCTTGATCCGGATGTTGTTGTAAGTTGCCACACCAATCGGAGTTGTAATACCCTTGAACGACCATTGCACCTCCGTCTTATTCATATCTGAGCAGATGAGAAGGCCGATAGTTGGGTTGTCATCGGGAGTTCTCACCAATTCGTCAACGGCATTGACATAAAAGTTCAATTTGCCGGCAAATTGTTGGCGATTCTTCCTTGCTGTTCGTAGATGTTGGCCTTGATGCAGTTGATGAGGGAATTACGACTAAGGCCTTGCTCAATGGTTTTGCCCAAATAGAACAGTGCTTCGTCTATGGATTTACATTTCGT
>ONAB01000015.1 GCA_900315705.1 uncultured Bacteroidales bacterium
AATTGGGGGAACATCGGTCACGGCGACCATATATTCTCCCCAAATGTCTGTGTCCATTCCGGCATCTGCGTTACAGGGGACATATACCATAACTATGACGGTTGGCAATACTGGCTGTGAATGCTCAAAAGACATAACGATTGAGCATATTCCACCAACAAGCATTAACATACCTGCCAAAATGTGTGAAAAAACTCCCTTCCAATTCTCAGCTATACCAAACAACAATCATTTTCAGTATTATTGGGATTTTGGAGACATGTCATATAATGTTGGAAACAATATATACCACACCTATGGGGAGAGTGCTTTTTCACCAACTCAAACTGTAACATTGATTGTGACAAATCAGTTGGGATGTGCAGCCACAATAACGCAGAATGTTGATGTGTGCTCAAACGTTTTTGGTGCGCAGCCGTTGTTGTCCGCACAATCTTCAACACCTGTTTGTCCTGGCATCCCACGAACATTACAATTCACCCCACATCCTTTTAACAGTGTCTATACATGGTCACCTATCAATCCTCCATATAACACATACCTATATGATGCTTTTAGCACAGGTGACTACAATGTTGAGGCGTATTACTCCACCTGTGGTTGCAGGGCAAAAGCCACGTGCAATGTCGGATTCCTCACAGCTCCTTGGGCCCGCATCATCGGTAACACCGAATGCTGCTTGGGTGAGACTGTCAATCTTAACGGCAATACAGGCGCAAACAACACCTATACTTGGACTATCGCCGAACTGCCGGGTTTCACTTCTACGGGTCCTGCGCTTTCTTTCACTCCTTCACAGCCGGGTACATACACAGTAACCCTTACCGTGAGCAATCAGGGCAACTGCACCGCCACGGCTACCTGCACTTTAACAGTTAATCCCAAGCCTGCTGCACCATCTATTGCATTCTACGGCAACCCCTGCATCCACGAGCCGCCAGTGGTTGTCAAGTCCACCACAGGCCAAGACTTGTTGTGGAGCAACGGCTATCGCGGTCCCGTAGCCTATACTTATACTGCCGGGTATCTCACCGCTCATTATTTGGACCCGAATACAGGGTGCCGCTCACACGACGCCCAGGTCTTCATTGAGCCGGCACCCGATTTCAGTGCCCTGCTGACAGGTTGCTACAAAATGTGCCCGGAACAGTTCCGCTATAATTTGCAAATCTATGGCATCTATCCATACGTCTCCAGTCATCTGGACTGGAGCTGGATTTATGAACCTATGGGCACAATCTACAACGTGACGGAAACGAATCCACAGTTGCCATTGGTTGGTCCCGGTGATTACTATATGGAGGCCCCCTACGCGGAGGGATGCGTTGCGACATCCCCGGTGCTGACCATAGAGGAGGAGAAACCCTGCCCGTGTGACAGCGTGTTCATCAGTGTGGAGAAAGAGTGCGAGTTGGCAGAGGACTGTAACTTGTATTACAATATGACGGTCACGGTATTTAACAACGGGTCTCAGCCACTTTCCTTCCACCAGTTGAGCACTGTCTCCGCTGGAAGCATTGTGTCAAGCGTGAATCCCCAGTCCATCACCGTTGCGACCGGCGGATACCAGACAATAACCTTCTCTGTCCTCTTTACAGACTATGAGAGCCCTTGCGTCACGTTCACCTTGCTCGACACGATACGTGGTTGCCAGGCAAAGTTTACGGAATGCTTCGACTGGGAGGAGTGTGTTTGGGATGAATGTGAACTGGAGGGTGAGTATAAAATATCATTCCTGCCGGAGTTGGGTGCGTCCCACAATGCCACCTATTTTGATGTTCACATTTCGCTTCCCACCAGCGCTTATCTTGTCTCCTTGTGGAGTGATCCGCCACAAATACAGAACTACACCAGCAGTTTGGGGGACGTGTATGCGCTGATGATGCTCAACTACGCGCGGCTCAGCCAGATGGATATGGATGGGGATAGTGTATGTTTGAATGCCCTTGTCTGCCTGCCGGGGCCTGCATTGTGCTATATAAGTTTCTGTATAGCGGCATCGGAAATCTTAGAACAAATTCCGGAAGAATTCCGCCACTTTTTGGATTCCATTACGGCAGACAACGACACCACAAGGAAAGCAATGGCAGCAGCCGTGGCTCCGCAAGCGGACAAACCGTATCTTGCCCCCAATCCTGTCAATGACGAGGTGACGGTGATGGGTATTGAACCCGGAACTGTGGTTGAAATCACCATACTCACAATGCAGGGAGGCCATATAGCTGACTATCGCAACGATTACCGTTTCAACGTCAGCCGCCTGGCCAGGGCATCTTATATTGTCCGTGTGATTACCAGCGACAGGCGCGTATATTATCTTAAGTTGGTAAAACAGTAGATTTAAGGATGTCGCTGTTTTCCAGAAACTCCGTGCACTCCTCGAAGGTGGCGAAGGTGTGCTCCTTGGGCACCACGGCGGGGATGACGTTCATCTTGGTGAGCATATACATCGGCTGCGGCTGGATGATGGTCATCAACACGATGATGCCCTTGGCCTGCAAGTCCTTGATGGCCGTCTCCATTGCATAGAGCCCTGACTGGTCCATAAAGCTGACCAGACGCATTCTGATAATCACAATCTTGACATCGTCGGGCACGTCGTGCATCACCTCCTGGAAACGGGTGATGGAGCCGAAGAAGATGGGCCCGTTAAGGCGCTGGATGTAAATCTGGTGCTTGGTCTCTTCCGAAAGCCCGTGCTCGTCCTTCCAGGGCAATTCCTTGTCGAACTGGTTGATTTCACCCGACTGGTAGCCGCTCTCCACCAGGTCGCTGGCGCGTTTCATAAAGAGCACACAGGCGATGATCATTCCGATGCCCACGGCGATGAGCAAATCCACGAAGACGGTGAGCAGCAGCACGGTGACAAGCACCACGGCGTCGGCGCGCGGGATGTTGGGCAGGTCTTTCAGCCCCTTGAAGTCGATGATGCCGACCCCCACGGTGATGAGGATGCCGGAAAGCACAGACAGCGGCACGTATTTCACAAAACGGCCGAGTCCGAGCAGGATGGCGAGCAGGAAAAGGGCGTGCACGATGCCCGACAGACGGGTGCGTCCGCCGCTCTTCACGTTGACCACCGTACGCATCGTGGCACCGGCACCACCGATGCCCGCGAACAAACCCGCAAACATATTGCCGATACCCTGACCAATCAATTCCTTGTTGCTGTTATGCTTGGTCTTGGTGATATTGTCGGCCACCACGGAGGTGAGCAGCGTGTCGATGGAACCGAGACCCGCCAAGGTGAGTGCCGGGATGACGGCCGCTTTCAAGACTGCGCCCCACTGGATGCCCGCCAAGGAGACCTTCGTGAAAACAGGAAGCGGAAAACCCGACGGTATCTCGCCGATGGTCAGGTTGGAGTTGAAATCCTTGACAAAAAGGGAAACAACGGTCACCACAATCAGCGCCACCAAGGTGGCAGGCACCTTCTTCGTTATCAGCGGGAAAAGGTAGATGATGGCGATGGTGGCCAGCCCGAACAGCAGTGCATACAGGTCGAAGCCCCCGATGCGCGACGGGAATTGCGTGATCATATCCACAATGAGCACCGGCGACTTCATCCCGAACAGCGGATAGATCTGCTGCAGGATGATGATGATGCCGATACCGCTCATAAAGCCCGACAGGACAGGGTAGGGGATATAGCGGATATATTTGCCGATTTTCAGGATGCCGAAGAGGATCTGGAAAACGCCGCAGAGCATTCCCGCCACCGACATCGTGACGAGCACCGTCTCGATGGAGTGTGCGCCCCCCGCCGACCAGATGCCGGAGATGAGCGTGGCGGTGATGACCGTCATCGGTCCCGTGGGGCCGCTGATTTGCGACGGCGTGCCCCCGAACAGGGAGGCGAAGAATCCGACCATAATGGCACCTACCAGGCCCGCTAAGGCTCCGATGGCCCCGATGTTGGGGATGTCTTGCACGTCAATCACGCCGAAGGCCTGGATACCGAAGGCCAAGGCTAAGGGAAGGGCCACGATGCCGGCGGTGATGCCACCGAAAATGTCCCCTTTCAAATTGCTGGTATTGAGTTTATTCATAGTTATTTTTTTTATTATCAAAAAGTGGGCGGTGGAGATTATGGGTTAGCGATGGAGCATCTTCTGCTGCAATCCCGACAGCGTGCGCTTCACCAGGGCACGTTCGTTGTAGATGATAACGGCCACATAGACGAGCAGCAGCAGCGTGTTCACCACGAACACCCAGCCCAACTTGTGCGGATGGAAAAGGATGCTGAATTCATAGAGCAGCAGGGCGAGGGAGAAGTAGCCGAGTATTGCGCCTATGTTGTAGGGTATCGGGCTCTTGACCTGTCCCACGATGTAGGAAAGCACCATACAGGTGCCGTAGCCGGCAAAGCCGCCCCACGCACAGGCCATATAGCCATAACGGGGCACGAAGATGAAGTTGATGGCCAGCATCACCGCGCAGCCGATGAAGGAGAAGATGGCCCCCCACCAGGTCTGCTTGTTCAGCTTGTACCAGAAGCTGAGGTTGAAATAGACACCCATAAAAATCTCGGCCATCATCACGATGGGCACGGTGCGCAGACCCTCCCAGTAGTTGCGTTGTATGATGAACTTGAAGATGTCGAGGTAAAGGACCACGATAAGGAAGGCCAGCAGTGTGAACATCACATAGTATTTCATCACGTCAGCCTGCATCTCCTTGTTGTTCTTGTCGCGTTGCCCGCCGAACACAAACGGCTCGTAGGCGTAGCGGAAGGCCTGGGTGAAGATGGCGATGATCATCGCGATTTTGACGCAGGCGCCGTAGATGCCGAGCTGCACCTCGCCCTCCTGGCCGGGCACGATGAACTTGTAACAGATTTTGTCGGCCACCTGGTTGAGGATGCCGATGAGTCCCAACAGCAACAGCGGCCAGGTGTATTTGAGCATCTCCTTCAGCAAGCCGCGGTCGATGCCGAAGCGCAGCTCACGGAGTTCAGGGATGAACCCGAAGGTGACACTGGCTGTGCAGATGAGGTTGACGATGAACACATAACCCACCTGGTAGCTGGGGTCGTACCACCCCATCAGGGCGGGATGGTTCTGGTGCAGACTGGGCGCCACGAGGAAAATGAAGAGGTTCAGGGCAATGTTGCAGATGATGAAGGAGAGTTTCAAGGCGACGAACTTGAGGGCGCGGTTCTCGTTGCGCAAACGGGCGAAAAGAATGGCCTGGAAGGCGTCGAGGGCCACCACGGACGCCATAATGCGGATAAACTCAGGATGGCTCTCGTAGTGGAGGGCGTTGGCGATTGGCCCGCCGAACACCATACAGATGATCCAGAAGAGGAGTGACACGATCCCCACGGCGCTGGCGGCGGTGGAGAAGGCTTTGCGGGAGTCAATCTCTTCGCGGTTGGAGAAGTAGAAGAAGGTGGTCTCCATCCCGAAGGTGAGCAACACGAGCAGCAGGGCGGTGTAGGCGTAGATATTGGTGACAATGCCGTAGCCGCCGGAAGATGCCGCAATCTTGTAGGTGTACAAGGGCACCAGCATATAGTTCAAAAAGCGGCCTATGATGCTGCTGAGTCCATATATGGCGGTCTGTCCCGCCAGTTTTTTCAATGAGTTGGCCATAGGTTTATGCGTTTGGGGAGGTTGCAGGCGCAACCCCGTTTTTTTCTTTGTAGTCGAGGTTCATCACGACGATGGCGGCAAAGGCGCCCCAGAAGGGGAGCGAGAGCTTGTCGGTGTCGAGGAAGTTGTTGAGCACTCCGTGCACGAAATAGGTGATGAGCGCCAGCGTCATCATCAGGCAGATGAGCCTCTGCGTCGGGTCGTGCGTGTGGTTGTAGGTGCGTATGCCCGTGAGCAGAATGCAGAACGCCAGGGCGAAGACCGTGAGCATTCCGGGGATGCCGCTCTCGGCGCAGGGGCCGATGTACTCGCTGTGGGCGTTGCCGCCGTCACCGAAGTCGGTGGTGATGATGGTCTTGTACTGGCTTCGCTGGAAGGGGGCATAGACAAACTGGTAAGTGCCGGGGCCCCAGCCCGTCACGGGCCGCTCGCGAATCATCCCGAAGGCCGAGTTCCAGCGGTTGAGACGCTCCACATTGGAGGCGTCTGTCGTGATGTTGGAGATGGACTGCAGCTGCTCCGCCAGGTTGCCCGACGAGTCCTGCTCGTTGCGGCTCATCTTGTAGAGGATGTCATCGGCGTAAAAGTAGAAGGCCGACCCCATAATGAGGCCGCCCACAATCAGCCACGAGAGCTTGATGCGCAACTTCAGCACCACATACACGCCGATGGCCACCATCAGGCTTATCCAGGCGGCACGGCTGAAGGAGAGGTAGAAACCCATCAGGAAAATGCCCGTGAGGCCGGCGTAGAAGAGTTTCTGGAACACGTTGTTGCCGGGCAGGAAGAAGCAACAGGCCGAGATGGGCAGGAAAAAGGCCAGCACCGCACCATAGGCGGTGTGGTCGTTGTAAAAGGGGTCCATCACCCAGTGCCCGTATTTCTCGTCAAATCCGCTCAAGGCGTGCTTGTAGGTGGTGATGAGCACCACAATGGCCAACGCCACCGCATAGCAGTTGAAATAGCGCACCAGGTTCCGGTAGTCGTCCTTGATGAGCTGGATGACCATCCAATAGCTCGAGGTGGTGAACCATATCTTCGACAGCCAGAACTTGAACGACACCATCGGTATCTCGCTGGTGATGCAGGTCAAAAGCATCCAGCCCAGATAGACATACAGGGCGATGGAGACAGGATGGCGCAGCAGCTTGCGGTCCATACTCAGGTCGTACAGCAAGCGGCACAGGAACAGGAAAGTGACGGCAATCATCACAATCTCGCCCGGGAAGGAGAGCCCTAACTTGTAGTCCTTGAACTCCAGGACGATGGACAATGGGGTGAGGAAAGCCATCAGGTACATCACCCAATCGACGTGGAAAATAAGCAGGTACGCCAAAACCACGACGCCCGTAAGCAAGGGAATTACAGGGAGTTCCTTGACAATGGCGGCGCAGTTGACCAGGATGAGGAAAATGGCAGTCAGCAGCATCGCCCACTGCCGCCCCGTCAGTTTAGTCAACACTCTCTTCAGGCTTGACGGAAGGCTTCTCTTCAATTTTTTCGATCATTAATAACACGATGAGGGAAATCGCCAGCACGCAGAACGTGGAGACAATCATAATGACAGAACGCTTGGGGAAGTATTTCTTGTCGGCGGGGATGGGACGGTCCACCACGAACTTCACGGGCATCGAGCCCTGCATATCGAGTTGGGCGCTCATCATCTTCTCCTTGCAGAGCGACTGGTATTCGCGGAAGTTGTACTGCAGGTCGTGCCAAGCATCGAGGCGCGGTCCCCATTCGGCCAGCTTTTTCTGCTCGTTTTCGAGGCGGCTGATGGCGGCCTGGTTGCCTTGGGCCACGGCGATGGCCCACTGCTGCATCACGCGGTTGGTCTGCTCCTTGAGCTCGAAGACACCGTTCTCCATACAAACCTGGATGGAGTCGTCGATGCGCGCAATCTCCTTGTTGACGGAGTCCACTTGGCGCTTCAGGGCGTAATAAGCCGCCGCAGCGCGCTCGCGCTCGGTGCGGTTCTTCACCGTATCCACCAGACTCAGGATGTAGTCGGCCATATCACAGGCAATCTGCGGGTCCTCGTCCGACACCGTGATGGAGATGGCCCCGAACTCGGTGCGCTTGAAGGTGAGGTTGTTGGTGAGGGTTTTGTACAACTTCGTCTCCGCCCCTTTGGAGTCAAGATTGATGTCGTAATGCTCGGCCAACTTGAAGCGCGATATGAGGGAGTCTTTGATTTCCAAGGCGTTGAGGATTTGCATCATCTGCTCGGTCTCCTCTTGCAGGGCGTAGGCCTTCACCTCCAGGCGCTCGTTGTAGTTCTCCTTGTTGAGGAGAATCTTCGACATCGAGTTGGTGCGCGGGGCGTAGATGACAGCCGTGGACTTGTAGCGCGGGGCGACCAGATAGGTGCAAAGCAGGGAGAGGATGGCGGTGGCCAAGCCGATGATGAGCAGCCATCTGCGCCACTTCCACACGAACTTCACCAGGCTGAAGGAATTGTATTGATCGTTGTTTTGCATTTTGTTCCGATTAGGGGATTATTGAGGTTTTTTGATGTCGATGTTCAATTCGTCCAGCTGGGCTTGGGCGATAGGGGTGGGGGCGGGTAGCATCGTGTCGCGGCCGGCGTTGTTCTTCGGGAAGGCGATGAAGTCGCGGATGCTGTCGCAGTCGGAAAGCACGGCGCACAGACGGTCGAAGCCGAAGGCGATGCCGCCGTGAGGGGGAGCGCCGAAGCGGAAGGCGTCGATGAGGAAGCCGAACTGGCTTTGTGCCTGCTCTTCCGTGAAGTTCAGGGCTTTGAACATCCGTTTCTGCAATTCGGGGTTGTGGATACGGATGGAGCCGCCGCCGATTTCGGAGCCGTTGATGACCAGGTCGTAGGCGTTGGCGTTCACGGCGCCGGGGTTGCTCTCCAGCATTCCCTCGTGCTCGGGCTTGGGAGCGGTGAAGGGGTGGTGCATTGCATAGAAGCGTTGCGTCTCCTCGTCCCATTCCAGCAGCGGGAAGTCGATGACCCAGAGCACCTTGTACTCGCCGGCCTTGCGCAGGCCGAGACGGTTGCCCATCTCCAGACGGAGGGTACCCAACTGCGTGCGGGTCTTCATTGCCTTGCCCGACATAATGAGGATGAGGTCGCCGGGCTTCGCTTCGCAGCGGGCCGCCACAGCCTTGAGATCCTTCTGGTCGTAGAACTTGTCCACAGAAGACTTGAAGGTGCCGTCGGCGTTGCAGAGGATATAGACCAGTCCGCCGGCGCCCACGTGCGGGCTCTTGACGAACTCCACGAGGCCGTCGAGCTGCTTGCGGGAGTAGTTGCCGCAGCCGTCCACCTTGATGCCTGCCACGAGTTCGGCCTCGTTGAAGACCTTGAACTCTTTGTGCTGCAGCAGATCGTTGAGTTCCACGAAACGCATCCCGAAACGGGCGTCGGGCTTGTCGGAGCCGTAGTATTTCATCGCGTCAGCCCAGGTGATGCGCTCAATGGGCTGGAGCTCTATGTTCTTGAATGTTTTGAAGATATGCTTCACCAAGCCCTCGAAGAGGTTGAGAATGTCCTCCTGTTCGATGAACGACATCTCGCAGTCGATCTGGGTGAACTCGGGCTGGCGGTCGGCGCGCAGGTCCTCGTCGCGGAAGCAGCGCACAATCTGGAAATAGCGGTCCATACCGGAGATCATCAGCAACTGCTTGAGGGTTTGCGGCGACTGCGGGAGGGCGTAGAACTCGCCGGGGTTCATACGGGAGGGCACGAGGAAGTCGCGGGCGCCCTCGGGGGTGCTGTTCACGAGGAAGGGGGTCTCGATTTCGAGGAAGCCCTGCTCGCTGAGGTACTTGCGGATTTCCAGCCCTAACCGGTGGCGGAAGATGAGGTTGTTCTTCACGGGCGTGCGGCGGATGTCAAGGTAACGGTACTTCATCCGCAGCTCGTCGCCGCCGTCGGAGACGTCCTCGATGGTGAAGGGCGGGGTGATGGACTCGTTGAGCACCGTCACCTTCTCCACGTCGATTTCGATCTCGCCGGTGGGGATGTTGTTGTTCTTGCTGTAGCGCTCGATGACCTTGCCGGTGGCCTGGATCACCCACTCGCGGCCCATCTTCTCCACCTGCTCGCACAGGGCGGGGCGCTGTTCGTGGTTGAAGGCCAATTGCGTGATGCCGTAACGGTCGCGCAGGTCTATGAATATCATTCCGCCAAGATGGCGCACTTTCTGGATCCACCCGCAAAGGGTGACCTCTTTCTGCACATCGGCGAGCCGCAACTCGCCACAAGTATGAGTTCTATACATTGATTTTATATTTAATTTTAGAGGGCGCAAAAGTACAAAAAATAGTGATTGCCACACCCCGCTCTATTCTCCTAATTATTTATTAATGGAATATGAAAAAAGGTAACCGGATTTTTTCAAAGTAATTGCCAAATGATAGGTGGGACGGATTGTTTAAGGTTTTTATTGGGTGGGACTTACCGGTTACCTTTCACTAAACAATGCGCTGCAAAAATATAAAAATTATTTAATTTATATTTTTCAATCGAAAATAAAATATTAACAAGATATTAACAAGGAAACAGACCGAAAAATTCGTAATTTTGCGCCCTTTTAAAAAGAGACGATGACGAACGACGAAAAGATATTATCAGATTTGAATGAACAACAGCAACTTGCTGTAAAGCAGATAGATGGACCTATAATGGTATTGGCGGGCGCCGGCTCCGGGAAGACGCGTGTGCTGACCTACCGCATCGCCTATATGCTGGCGCACGGCGTCAACCCCTACCGCATCCTGGCTCTCACCTTCACCAACAAGGCCGCCGCCGAGATGCGCGCCCGTATCATCTCCCTCGTGGGCGGTGATATGGCCAAGGCCGTCACAATGGGCACCTTCCACTCTGTCTTCTACCGCATCCTTCGCGCCGAGGCCGACAAACTCGGCTTTACCCATAACCTGACTGTCTATGATACCGACGACTCCAAGTCGTTGATAAAGAGCATTGTGAAGGAGATGAACCTCGATCCGAAGGTCTATGCCCCCAACCATATCCTCAACCGCATCTCGATGGCCAAGTCAAACCTCCTCTCGGCTCAGGAGTATGCCGACAACCACGACATCACGACGCAGGACGCCGCTTCGGGCAAACCGCACATCGCTCAGATATTTGCCCGCTACAACGTCCGCCTGCGCAACGCCGACGCGATGGACTTCGACGACCTGCTTTACTTTATGAACGTCCTGCTGCGCGACTTCCCCGATATGCTCTACAAGTATCAGAATCGCTACAACTACATCCTCGTGGATGAGTACCAGGATACCAACTTTGCCCAGTATCTTATCGTGAAAAAACTGGCGGCCGCCCATCAGAACCTCTGTGTGGTCGGCGACGACGCGCAGAGCATCTACGGCTTCCGCGGCGCTGATATCCAGAACATTCTCAACTTCCGCCGTGACTTTCCGCTCGCCCGTATCTACAAGCTGGAGCAGAACTACCGCTCCACCCAGAATATCGTCAACGCCGCCAACGCCATCATCAAGAACAACAAGGACCAGATGCCCAAGGAGGTGTGGACCAGCAACGAGAAGGGTGCCCGCATCCAGCTCATCCACTCCAATAGCGACACCGACGAGGCGGTCACCGTGGCCAACGCCATCTTCGAGACCAAGATGAACGAGCACGCCGATAACCGGCAGTTCGCCATCCTCTATCGCACCAACATACAGTCGAGAACCCTGGAGGAGGCCTTGGTGAAACGCAACATCCCCTATAAGATTTACGGTGGTCTTTCTTTCTACAAACGCAAGGAAATCAAAGACTTGCTGGCTTATTTTCGCCTTACCGTCAATCATTACGACGAAGAGTCGCTGCGCCGTGTCATCAACTACCCGATGCGTGGTATCGGTGACACCACGGTGGCGCGCATCGCCACCGCAGCGCAGGAGAACAACGTCCATTTCTGGGATGTGGTCTGCGACCCCGCCCAGTACAACCTTTCCCTCGGCGCCACTGCCAACAAGGTGGTCGAGTTTGCCGATATGATCAAGGGATTTACCGCCCAGTTGCGCACCACCGATGCCTACGAGCTCGGCAAGCAAATCGCCCTCAAGAGCGGCATTCTCAAGATGCTCAAGGACAACACGGACGAGAAGGAGCGCGTGGACCATCTTGAAGAGCTCCTCGACGCTATCAAGGGCTTCACCGAAAAGGAACCCGAGAGCAGCATCGACGAGCGCACGGGCGAACTGATTGAGGAATATTTCCCCTCTTTGGACCACTTTATGGAGTCTATCGCGCTGTTGAGCGACGAGGAGGAGAACAAAGCCGAGGAGGACGCCGACCGCGTGAAGTTGATGACCATCCACTCCGCCAAGGGGTTGGAGTTCGACTACGTCTTCATCACGGGTATGGAGGAGAACCTTTTCCCTTCGTCGATGTGCCTCAATTCGCGGCAGGAGCTGGAGGAGGAGCGCCGGCTGTTTTATGTGGCGCTGACGCGTGCCCGCAAGCAGGTGACGCTCACCAGTGCAGAGACACGCTACCGCTTCGGTTCCCTGCAGTTCTGCGAGGAGAGCCGTTTTCTGGAAGAGATTCCCGAGCAGTATCTGAACGTGACCAAGAAGGCGTCACGGGGTGGGGGAGTCTTCTCGCGCCCCAGTCGGGAGGAGGAGTGGAGGCCCCGCGGATTCAGGGGCGGTTCCACGTCATCGGCCTCCGCGCGGACATCGCGCCCCGCCGCGCCCGCCAAGCCGCAGGTCAAGACCTCGGGCGAGGTGCGCCTCGACCAGGTGGGCGATGTGGCCGACTTCAGCCAGATACAGCCCGGCGTGCGCGTCTATCACAGCAAGTTCGGCTACGGCGGCGTGCAAGAGGTGGAAGGCGTTGGCCCTGATGCCAAGGCAAAGGTGCTCTTCGACACTGTCGGCCCCAAGGTCCTGTTGCTTAAATTTGCCAAGTTGATTATTCCTAAATAGTTGATAATATGATATTTCGTACTAATATTCCCGCCCCTGAATTCCCCTTTGAGATTAACTACGACAGCAAAATTATGCTGCTCGGCTCCTGCTTTTCCGACAACATCGGGGGATTCTTTTACCGGCATCGTTTCCAGGTTTGCTCCAACCCCTTTGGCGTGTTGTTCAACCCGGTGTCGATAGACCACGCCCTGCGGATGCTCATCCGCCCCGAGTCGTTCGACAAGGACCGCTATTTTCTGAAAACCCGCGACCTCTGGGTTAGTTTCGCCCACCACGGAAGGTTCTCCCGCGAGAATTTCGAGGAGTTTGAGCGCAACATTGACGAGCAGCTGGAAAAGGCATCCCGTTTCTTCCAGGAAACGGACGTGCTCTTCGTGACCTTCGGCACGGCCTTCTGCTACAAGTACATTCCCCGCGACCTCATTGTCTCCAACTGCCACAAGATTCCCAACTACCAGTTCGAGCGCATCCGTCTGGATGTGAAGAAAATTGTCTCCCTTTGGAACGAAACGCTCCGGCTGGTGCGCGAGGTGCGCCCCGACATCAAGGTGGTCTTCACGGTGAGCCCGGTGCGCCACGCCGGCGACGGAATGCACGAGAACACCCTCAGCAAGGCCGTCCTCCTGCTGGCCGAGGAGCGGCTGGTGGACAATGAAAGCACCTTCTATTTCCCCGCTTACGAGTATTTGGTGGACGACCTCCGCGACTACCGTTTCTATGCCAAGGACCTCTGCCACCCCAACGATTTGGCAGTGGACTATCTGGAAGAAAAAGTCTCCGAATCCTTCTTCTCGCAGCCCACGATGGAGCGTCTGCGCGCCATCAGCCAGGAAAACCGCTTCCTCAACCATCGCCGCCTGAGAAAAGAGTAACCGGCCCTGTCCGCTTTGTGGAAAAAAAAGACTTGACAAAGGCGGATTTTTGTTGTATCTTTGCACGCCAATTTTTTAACAATGAAATTATCAGAATTCAAGTATTATCTTCCGCAGGAACTGATAGCCCTGCACCCCGCTGCCGAGCGGGACGAAGCCCGTCTGATGGTGCTTGACCGCAAGACCCAGACCATTGAGCACAAGCTTTTCAAGGATGTCATCGACTATTTTGACGAAGGCGATTTGTTCGTGATGAACAACACGCGCGTGTTCCCCGCCCTGCTGTATGGCGAGAAGGAGCAGACCCGCGCCAAGATCCGCGTCTTCCTGTTGCGCGAGTTGGATCCCGAAACCCGTCTTTGGGACGTGCTGGTCGATCCGGCCCGCAAAATCCGTATCGGCAACAAGCTCTGCTTCTGCGAGGACGACAGCCTCGTGGCCGAGGTGATCGACAACACCACCTCCCGTGGCCGTACGCTGAGGTTCCTCTTCGACGGCGATCACGACGCTTTCAAGCGCAAGTTGATGGACATTGGCACCACGCCCGTGCCCGAAGACATCCAGCGTCTCCGCGACATCGAGCCCGAGGACGCCAACGACTACCAGACCATCTACGCCACTGAAGAGGGCGCTGTGGTGGCCCCCGCCGCCGGCTTCCACTTCAGCCGCGAACTGCTCAAGCGGATGGACATCAAGGGCATCGAGACCACCTGCGTCACCCTCCACGCCGGCCTCAGCAACTTCACCGACATCGACGTCGAGGACCTCTCCAAGCACAAAGCCGACTCCGAGCGGATGATCATCCGCGCCGACGTGGCCGATACCATCAACAAGGCCAAGGATGCGGGTCACCGCATCGTGGTGGTCGGCACCACGACGATGAAGGCCCTCGAGTCTTCCGTCTATGTGAACGGGCACGTCAAGACCACCGAGATGAACGGCAAGGAGGATATGTGGACCAACAAGTTCATCTATCCGCCCTATCACTTTATGGTGGGCAACGCAATGATCACCAATTTCCACGCCTCCCAGAGCTCGATGCTGATGATGGTGGCTGCTTTCGGCGGTTACGAGTTCGTGATGCGCGCCTACAAGGAGGCCGTGGCCGAGAAATACAGATTCCTGACCTACGGGGACGCGATGCTCATCCTCTAAGGCCCTATTTTTTTCCGAATAATGCATTCATAAACAAACCCGATAAAAAATGGCAAAATCATACGAAGAGGCCGGTGTGAGACTGGAAGCCGGCTATGAATCTGTCAAGAGAATCAAGAAACACATCGCCGCCACCAACCGTCCCGGAATGATGGGCAACATTGGCAGTTTCGGCGGTATGTTCGACCTTGCCTCGCTGAACTACAAGGAGCCGGTCCTCGTGAGCGGCACCGACGGCGTGGGCACCAAGCTCAAAATCGCCTTTATGATGGACAAGCACGACACCATCGGCCAGGATGCCGTGGCGATGTGCGTCAACGACGTGCTCGCCCAGGGCGCCGCGCCGCTCTTTTTCCTCGACTACATCGCCGTGGGCAAGAACGAGCCCGCCAAAATCGAGGCTATCGTGAAGGGCGTCGCCGACGGCTGCGTGATGTCCAATTGCGCCCTCATCGGTGGCGAGACTGCCGAGATGCCCGATATGTACAGTGAGGACGAATACGACATCGCCGGGTTTACCGTCGGCGCCGTGGAGAAGTCCAAGCTCATCGACGGCTCCAAGGTGCGCACGGGCGACCTGCTCATCGGGCTTGCCTCCTCCGGCGTGCACTCCAACGGCTTCTCCCTGGTGCGCAAGATTGTCTTCAAGGACAACCAGCTCGACCTGAACAAGCAGTACGAGGGACTGCCCGACACGCTCGGCAACGTGCTGCTGACGCCCACCCGCATCTACGTCAAGCCTGTGTTGCAGGTGTTGGAGCAGGTGGATATCCACGCCATCTGCCACATCACCGGCGGCGGTTTTGACGAGAACATTCCCCGCGTGCTCCAGCCCGGCCAGGGCATCTTCGTGCAGGAGGGCTCCTGGGAAATGCCCCCCATCTTCCCCTTCCTCGAAAAATATGGCAAGGTGGACCACCGCGAGATGTTCAACATCTTCAATATGGGTGTCGGTATGGTGCTCGTGGTGCATCCTGACGATGCCGACAAGACCATCTCCCTCTTCCAATCGTTGGGCGAAAAGGCCAGTGTTATTGGCCGCGTGACGGACAAAGAGGGCGTGGAGATTGCCCTGTTGTAAGAATTGCGAAACGATAAGTTAAACAATCACAATATTTTACAAAATATACAAAAGAAAGTGCCCAATTTGATTTTTTTTGTATTTTTGGCAACTTTTTGAAAACCGCAGATAATTAATAATCAAAAACGTATAATATGAAAAAATTTATCCTCTCTTTTGCACTGCTCGCACTGGTTGTGTTGGGTTATGCGCAACATCAGGTGTCTGTTGAGAATGCGATGAACGCATCTCGCAACTTCCTCGCTGAAAGAATCGGCGCACTGGATACCAAAGGGCTTTCTATGACGCTCGCTTATACGGAGTATGCTGAAGACGGCACCCCCCTCTTCTACCGTTTCCAAGTGGGTAACAAGGGCTTTATGATTGTATCCGCCACGGATCTGGCCACTCCCGTTTTGGCCTACTCTCTCGAAAGCAACTTCGAGAAAGGCACGGGCGCAGACCTGTATTGCGACAAATACAAAAAACAACTCTCCTATGTGGTGGAGCATCCTGAAACGGCTACCGCTGATGCCCAGCTCTGGAACAAGTACGGTGCTGCCGACTTCCAGGTGTCTGCCCAAAAGGGCGGCAAGGGCACTCCTTGTGTGGAGCCCCTCGTGACCACCCGCTGGACCCAGGAGACCTATTACAACACCTACTGCCCCGTCAGCTCTGTGCCGCAGTCTTCGATGGACTACCGCACGCCCGTGGGTTGTGTGGCCCTCACGATGGCCAACATCCTCTACTACTACCGTTATCCCAGCTCTGGTTTCGGTGGTGTGGCTTACATCCCCAGAGAATATGAAAATGGTGAGCTTTTCTACACCTATCCCGCTCAGGTGGTCAACTTCTCCGCCCAGACCTACAACTATGACGCTATGACCGACATCCTGACCGACTACAACGGCGAGCTCTCCAAGCTGATTTACAACGCCGGTGTTTCCGTCCATATGAGCTACGGCCACGATGGTTCCGGTTCCCAGTCTGAATATGCCATCAACGCTTTGCATACCAACTTCCGTTTCCCTGAAGGGGCTCAGTTCCACAATTACACCGACGTCACCGATCAGGGTGGTAACCAGACCACTTGGGAAAATATGGCTAAGGCTGAGCTCGACGCTCGTCGTCCTATCTTCTTCTCCGGTTCCAACGCCTCTGCTGGCGGCCACGCTTGGATTATGGATGGCTACACGACCATCGCTGACACGGCTGGCGTTGACCATTCCTATTTCCACGTCAACTGGGGTTGGGCAGGCAGCAGCAACGGTTTCTACTCCATCAAGAACCTGAACACCTCCTCATACGGCAATTTCAACCACGAGAATTCTGAATCTATGATTACGTTGTTGGCTCCCAATGACGAGGATATCCAGAAACCCACCTCCGGCGATGTGCGCATCACCGCTTCCAAGGGTACCATCAGCGACGGTGCTGGTAACCAGAAATACCAGCCCAACACCAGCCGCTCTTGGGTCATCGCCACCCCGGGCGCCACGAAATACTCCCTGCAGTTCTCCAAACTCAAAACCAAAGCCGGTGACAAGGTGACGATCTATAACGGCGGCACCCCCAACAGCCCCGTGCTCCAAAATTATGAAGGCGACTACCTGATGGCCGCTTGCAGTGACTATACCAATATCGCTGGTTGTGTGAATGGCGACTTCCAAGGCCAGGCCCTTCCCGGTGCCGTGACCGTCAATGCCGACAGCGTGCTCGTGGTCTTCACCTCCAACGGCGATGATCAGACCGACTACGGTTTCGTCCTGAAATTTGAAGCTACCACTATTACGACCGATGCTTGCGCCCAAGTGACGGCTCCTATCACCACCGACGAGTGGCACGGTGTTTTCACCGACAAGCCCAACAACCAACAGGGCAACGACAACCCCTATCGTCCGGCTCGTACCTGCTCTTGGCAGCTTCGCGTGCCCCAGGCCGCTGGTTATGCCTTCAACTTTATGAAGTTCGACCTCAAGGCTGGTGATTTCGTGGAACTCCAGAACTCCGCCTCCAACGCCGAGCAACCTGTCTTGGCACGCTTCGACATTACCAATCCTCCTACGGGTCCGGTTTATGTGGACGCTCCTCGCGTGACCATCAAGTTTGTCTCCGACAACTGGCTTGAAGGCGCTGGCTTCGAACTCGAATTCTGGAAACTCGCCGGTATTGACAACCACGACAATATCGCCAATGTCACCCTCTATCCGAACCCTGCCACCAACTATGTCAACGTCAACATCGAAGGCGACCAGGCCCAGGTGTTCAACGCAGCAGTGGTTGATATGACTGGCAAGACCGTCTATAGCGAGCAGATCAGCTTCGGCGGCGGCAACGAGACTCACCAGATCGGTGTCCGCAACCTCGCCAAGGGCTTCTACTTCCTCCACTTGCAGAACGAGAACGGCAAGGTTATCCGCAAGTTCATTGTTGAATAGTTTTATACAATATTATAATATAGGAAAGGAGAGCTGAACGGCTCTCCTTTTTTTTTCAAAATCATTGTGTATCTTTGCACCGCCTAATCATTGCCTATGGAAAACGCCGCCCCTAACTGTACACAAGAGATTCTCAGCAGGTTGGCCCAGACCTTCTCGGGCCAATCCGTGACCGCTGTCGTGGCCCTGCCCAAGTCGGGCTCGCACCGCGCCTATTACCGCATCACCCTCCAGGATGGCACCACCCTCATCGGGGCTTACAACGACGACCTGGACGAGAACCGCGCCTTCTTTGCCTATACCCGCTTCTTCTCCTCGAAGGGCTTTCCCGTGCCCACGCTGCTGGCCGTCGCGGAGGATGAACTGCACTATTTGCAAAACGACCTCGGCAATCTCACGCTCTACGACCACCTCTTCGCCAACAGGACCGAAAAGGGGCCGGCGCCGGAGACAATTGCCTATTACGAGAAGGCCGTGCGCGCCTTGCCCGCCCTCCAACTCTCTGGCAAAGAGGGCCTCGACTTCTCCGTGGCCTACCCCCGCGCCGCCTTTGACCGCCAGTCGATGCAATGGGACCTCAACTACTTCAAATACTTTTTCCTGAAACTCACCAACGTCCCCTTCAACGAGCAGAAACTGGAGGACGACTATAACACCCTGATGGACTACCTGCTGACCGCCGACAGCGACTACTTCCTCTACCGCGATTTCCAGTCGCGCAACATTATGCTCAAGGAGGGGGAAGTCTATTTCATCGACTACCAGGGAGGCCGCAAGGGGGCTTTGCAGTACGACCTTGCCTCGTTGCTCTACCAAGTGCGGGCCGACCTGTCGCCCGACCTGCGCGAACACCTGCTCAACGTCTATCTCGATGCCCTTTCAGAGCGGATGCCCGTTGACCGGAAGGCGTTTGTTTCCTATTTCCAAGGATTTGTGCTCATTCGCATCCTGCAGGCGATGGGCGCATACGGCTATCGCGGCTATTTCGAGCGGAAGTCGCACTTCCTGCAGAGCATTCCCTTCGCGGTCAAGAACCTGGAGGGGTTGCTGGACCATTACGAGTTGCCAGTGGCGTTGCCCGAGCTCACGCGCGTGCTCCGGGCGCTTATCGCCTCCGACTTTGTGAAGCCCTACCAGCCCGGCACGCAACTGACCGTGCGGGTGCAAAGCTTCTCCTACCGCGCCGCCATCCCGCAGGATCCCTCGCCCAACGGCGGCGGATTTGTCTTCGACTGCCGTGCCTTGCCCAACCCGGGGCGCGAGCCCCAGTACCGGGCCTTCACCGGTCGCGACGCCTGCGTGCAGGAGTACCTGCTGGCCTATCCCAAGGTGCACGACTTTGAAAACCACGTGTTCGCGCTGGTGGACGCGGCCATCGACAATTACCTGTCACGCCACTTCGACCACCTGATGGTCAGCTTCGGCTGCACTGGCGGTCAGCACCGCTCCGTATTCTTCGCCGAGCGTACCGCACAACACATCGCCCGGAAATACCCTGACGTGAACATCATTCTTAAACATACAGCACAAGAAAAATAATTGATTATGACCGATATACGCACTCTTACCTACGAGGAACTCGAGCAGTTTATCTTCTCCATCAATGAAAAAAAATTCAGGGCCAAGCAGGTGTGGACCTGGCTCTGGAAAAAAGGGGCCGGCAGCTACGATGAGATGACCGATCTTTCGCTGGCCCTGCGCGCGCAGCTGGCCGAGCACTTCACCTTCCAAAGGGCCGTGATAGACCAGGAGGTGCACAGTCGCGACAAGTCCGCGAAATTCACCTTCCGTCTGCACGACGACCGTATGGTGGAGGGCGTGCTCATCCCCTCCGGCGACCGCGTCACCGCCTGCGTCTCCTCCCAGGTGGGCTGCCCGCTGCGCTGCACGTTCTGCGCCACCGGCACGATGGGCTTTGTGCGCAACCTACACTTTGCCGAGATTGTGGATGAGTACGTGCTGATGAACCGGCGTGCCCAGGAGTTGTACGGCAACACCATCACCAACATCGTGTTTATGGGGATGGGCGAGCCGCTGCTCAACTTCGACAACGTGATGACGGCCATCGACAAGCTTACCGCCCCCGACGGCTTTGGCCTGTCGCCCACGCGCATCACCCTCTCCACGGCTGGCGTGGTGAAGGGTATCAAGGCCCTCGCCGAACGCAAGTTTGCCTGCGGACTGGCGGTCTCCCTCCACAGCGCGGAACCTGCTGTGCGCGAGGTTATAATGCCCGTTACGGAGCACAACAGCCTCCACGACCTGCAAGCCGCCCTGCTCAATTTCCACCAGAAAACGGGGCAGCGCATCACCTTCGAGTACATCCTGTTGAGCAAGATCAACGACTCGCTGCAGGCAGCCGAGAAGTTGGCCCGCTATTGCCGTCCATTCCCTGTGAAAATCAATATTATAGAGTATAATGAAACCGAGGGCGGCCTCTACCACCGCTCCTATCCCAACCAGCGCGAGGAGTTTATCCAGTACCTCAAGGACCGCAATATGGTGGTCAATGTGCGCCAAAGCAAGGGCCAGGACATTGCCGCCGCCTGTGGACAGTTGGTGAAAGGAAAGAAGTGACGACATCACTATTTTTCGTATTTTTGCCCCGTTTTATACGCTACGGAAAATGAAAAGAACACTTACCCTGATATTACTTTGTTGCCTGTCGGCGCTGACCTTGTCGGCACAGTCGTACCGCACCGACTTCTCGAGCAAAGATTATGTGGACACGCCTGCCACAATGCTTTGGCTTGGCCCCAGTCTCTCGGGCCAACTCCCGATGGGGGCTCTCAAGCAGACCTTCAAGGCCAACCTGGCCCTCGGCGCCAATTTCACCGCCAAGACCAAAAAGAATTGGACGTTTGACCTCAGTTTCAGCTATATGTTCGGCAGCAACCTGCGCGACAAGAGCGCCTCTTTCCTGGGCGATATGGTCAACGAGGTGGGCGGCGAATACCTCATCCTCGACGGCAACGGCCTCGAATCGCAACTCTACTTCGAGGGTCGCTACTGGTACGTGGGCCCGAGCGTCGGCAAGGTCATTCCCGTGAACCGCTGGAAAAACTCCGGCATCTGGATCCGCTTCGGTGCTGGCTACTTCGGCCACAAAATCCGCATCAATGACTACGACAACCAGGTGCCCCAGCTGATGGATGACTACAAGAAGCTCTACGACCACCGCTCAGCCGGTTTCGCGATGAACCAGTTCATCGGTTATCTGTTCATCCAGAAAAACAGAATCCTCAACTTTTACGGCGGCATAGAGTTTTATGAGATATGGACGAAGCCTAACCGCAACTATGTTTTCCCGGAGGGCCCGACCGCCAATATGAAAAGCAAGTTCAGCGGCCTTGTCGGCCTCAAGATAGGCTGGAACATCCCGCTGTACGAAAAGAAGTCAGTGACTACATTTTACTACAACTAAGGTATGCGCCTACTCTACACCATCGGCATTTTCTTCTACCGCATCGCCATTGCCATTGCGGCCCTTTTCCAAAAGAAGGCCCGGTTATGGCAGCAGGGGCGAAAGGGGGAGTTTGCGCGTCTGTCGGCCGCTTTTGCGGGGCAGCCGCGGCCGGTGTGGGTGCACAGCGCCTCCCTTGGCGAGTACGAGCAGGCGCGCCCGCTCATCGAGCGCATCAAAAAGGAACGCCCCGACGTGAAGGTGCTGGCCACTTTCTTCTCGCCCTCGGGCTATGAGGTGCGCAAAAACGACACCCTGCCCGACTATGTCTTCTACCTGCCGATGGACTTTCCCCGCAATGTGCGCCGCTTTTTGGACATCGTTAACCCGCAGGCCGCGGTTTTTGTCAAATATGAGTATTGGTACAACTATCTTATAGAATTAAAAAACAGGAAGATACCATTTTATCACATCTGTGCCATCTTCCGTCCCACGCAATATCTCTTCAAACCTGTGGGGCGCTGGTTCGCGAGCCAGTTGCACCACTCCAGCGGATTCTTTGTACAGAACGAGGCGTCGGCCCGCCTGCTGGAGGGCATCGGCATCCGGCAGTGCGTGGTGTGTGGCGACACCCGTTTCGACCGCGTGCACGCCATCGCCAGCCAACCCTATACCCTCGACTTTGTGGAGGCTTTCCGTGGCAACAGCAGGCTCGTTGTGGCCGGCAGCACCTGGGCCCCCGACGAGCAGGTGCTGGCCACGGTGCTCTCTCATCTGCAAGGGTACAAGATGATTGTGGCCCCGCACGAGCTGCACCGTACCGAAGAGACGGTGCAATTTTTCAGCAACTTCAAAGTGGTGAAATACAGCGAGATGGAAGGCAAGAATCTGGCAGAGTACGATGTGCTGTTGCTCAACACCATCGGCCTGCTTAGCAAGGTTTATAAATACAGCACCCTCTCGTATGTGGGCGGGGCTTTCAAGACGGGCCTGCACAATATTCTCGAAGCTGCTGTCTTCGGCGTGCCTCTCTTCTTCGGCCCGGAGTACTGGAAGTTCAACGAAGCCGTGGAATTGGTGCAGCAGAAGGGGGCTTTCTCCATCCGCACCCCCGAGGAGATGGAAGGAATTGTCCGTCGTTTTGACGAAGAACCCGATTTTTATGACAAAACCTGCGCCATTTGCCGCCAATATGTGGAGGCCAACATCGGCGCTTGCGATAGAATCTATAACATCATCAAAAATTCAATACAATGAAAGGATTATCTAAAACACTCATCCTGGTGGTCATTATCGTGATTGCCTTGATTGCTTTATTCATCGGCCCTTACAACAAGATGGTCAGCAAAGAGGAGACCTGTTCCCAGGCTTGGGCTAATGTGGAAAACGCCTATCAGCGTCGTGCCGACCTTATTCCGAATTTGGTGAAGGCTGTGCAGGGTGCTGCCGATTTTGAGAAGAAAACACTGGAGGCTGTAATCAACGCCCGCGCTAAGGCCACTTCTGTGCAAGTGGATCCCTCCAATCTTACGGAAGAGTCGATCGCGAAGTTCCAGGCCGCCCAGGACGAACTCAGCTCTGCCTTGAGCCGCCTGCTTGTGGTCATTGAGCGCTATCCGGAACTCAAGGCCAACCAGAACTTCTTGGAACTGCAGTCTCAGTTGGAAGGCACCGAGAACCGTATTTCGGTGGAACGCAACAAATATAATGAAACCGTGCAGGACTACAACTCCTACATTCGCAAGTTCCCGAACAACATTGTGGCTGGTGTTTGCAACTTCGAGAAGAAGGGTTATTTCAAGGCCGCTGAGGGCGCCGACAAGGCTCCTGAAGTGGAATTCAATTTCGACTAATCGGAATTAGATGAAAAGACTGCTGTTCTGTCTCTTCTTTGCCGTGTTCTGCCTTGCAGGCGCGGCCAAAGGCTTGTTGGACCCGATTCCCGACAAGCCCGATCCCCCGCGGCTGGTCAACGACTTTGCGGGTGTGATGACGCGTATGGAGGTGGCGGAACTGGAGCAGCGTTTGGTGGCCTTCAACGACACCACCACCAATGTCATCTGCGTGGTTACCGTGGAAAAACTGGGCCGCTACACGGCAGCGCAGTTCGCATACGAGATTGGCGATCGGTGGGGCGTGCGTTCCGAGGACAAGCGCAACGGTGTGGTCATCCTCATCAAGCCCTCCACGGGCAACGGCGACGGGGATGTCTATATCTCGGTGGGCTACGATCTGGAGCCGGTGATTACCGACGCCATAGCCAAACGCATCATTGAGAAAAAGATGGTGCCCGAGTTAAGTCAGGGCCATTACAAGGCGGCCATCGACTCGGCGTTGGCATACATTCTGCCCCTTGCGGCGGGCGAGATTTCCGAAGTCAGGCTTTACGACCACGATAACGGCTCGCTCTTCGGGTTGATTGTCGCCATCATCATCATTGTCGCAGTGCTGTATGTGATCGGAAAAAAGACCAACAGCAATGGCGATCACGGCGGCCATTACACCGGCGGCAGTGGCAGCACCATCTTCATCGATCCCTTCCCGTACGGCAACTACGGCGGCTCCGGCGGCAGCTTTGGCGGCGGCAGCTTTGGAGGAGGAGGCTTCGGTGGCTTCGGCGGTGGCGGCGGCTTCGGTGGCGGCGGCGCGGGAGGCAAATTCTAAGCGTTTTGCGATTCTGTATAAACTAATATCGACTAAAAGATGGAAACAAACAACAACAGAGGTTTTACCTCCAATGTCGGAGCTATTTTGGCCGCGGCCGGCGGGGCTGTCGGCTTGGGCAATGTATGGCGTTTTCCCTATATGTTGGGCAGTAACGGCGGCGGCGCCTTTCTCTTGGTATATGTCTTTTTCGTGCTGCTGATAGGCATTCCGTTGATGATGAGTGAGTTCATCATCGGACGCCGCGCCCAGCGCAACGTTGTCGGCGCTTTCCGGGTGCTCAGTCCAAAACACAAGGGCTGGATGCTCGTCGGCATCTTCGGCATTGTCTGCGCTTTCCTCATTTATGCTTTCTACAGCGTGGTGGCCGGCTGGACCCTCAACTACATCGTGCTGGCGGCCGGAGGCCGGTTGGCGGGACAGACCCCCGACCGGGTGACGCAAATCTTCTCCGACTTCACGCAGGGCTCGTTTTGGCCGCTCTGCAATCAGTTCCTCTTCCTTGCCCTCACCGGCTTGGTGGTGATGATGGGTGTGCAGAAGGGCATCGAGAAGGTCTCCAAAATCCTGATGCCCGTGCTTTTCATCCTGTTATTGCTGATGTGCGTGCGTTCTGTCACGCTCGGAGTCGGAGCCAAGGAGGGTCTTTCGTTCCTCTTCAAGCCCGACTTCAGCAAAATCACGGGCAGCTGTATCCTCTCGGCTCTCGGCCAGTCGTTCTTCTCTATGAGCATCGGTATGGGTGCGATGATCACCTACGGCTCTTATATTCGCAAGGAGGACAAGTTGTTCAACACCAGTGTCTGGATTGCCGTGTGCGATTCGCTGGTGGCCATCTTGGCGGGTATCGTCATTTTCCCCGCTGTGTTCGCTTTCAGTATGGATCCGGCCAGCGGTCCTGAACTGGTCTATATTGTGTTGCCCAACGTGTTCAACAGTATGCCGGGTGGCGTGGTGTTTGCGGTGGTCTTCTTCTTGCTGCTTGGCATTGCGGCCCTCACCTCCACCATCTCGCTGTTGGAGATATTGGTGGCCGCCGCGGTGGAGGAATTGCACTGGACGCGCCGGCGTGCCTCCCTGGTTTGCAGCCTTGTCGTCTTCGTTATCGGCGCTTTCTGCACACTCTCCTTCGGCCCGCTCAAGAATATGACCATTTTCGACAGCACCATTTTCGAGCTTTTTGACAAGATAACAGCCTCTTACCTGATGCCCATCGGTGCGTTGATGCTCACCATATTCCTGGGATGGTTTATGCCCAAGGCTGAGGTTAAAGACGAACTCTCCAACGGCGGCACCATCAAGGCCCGCGCCTTTGAGCTCTACTATTTCGTGTTAAGGTATGTGGCCCCGATCGCCTTGGTTATCATATTGGTGACGGGGATCGTGGGGTAGGGGTGGAATCTTTTCATTCCCTAACGGGATTGGGTGGAAGTTCAGGCGAATAGTTTACCTTTGCTACGCCGGTGGTATCCACGTATTCGCCCGTCTCAAGGAATTTTGCCAATGACAGAGAAATCTGTGAGAATGGACTCTCCACGGTCTCCAGCTGGCGTCCCATATAGACGTATTCTTCCAATTTTTATTTTGTATATTTGCCGCGTCATTCTCTTGAGAAGCCGTAGTGACTAAAGGTCTGCTTATCAGTTCAGGAGAATGACTTTTTTGTTTCATCTTTTTTTGTGTTTTTGGTTTGTCATCCGGGCTACCCTCTATAGGTGCGTTATTTACAAGTTTAGCTTCGTTTTTTTTCATCTCTGAATTTTATAATTTTTTATCTGCAAAATTACAAAATCAAAGCAAAGGAATCAAGCGTGTAAAAACACTTAATTCGTTAAAAATCAAAACAATAAAAACGACAATTTTCGATATAAAAGTTGCCGTTTTAGTAAAGAAAATTGCAAATTGCAGAAAAAGCACAAAACCACACTTCTCCACGACACGGGTGTGCCATCTGGAATTTTGGAAGATTTTAGACGTAAGGGCGCATTTTCCGTTCACTCCATACCCTGCCGGCACCTACATCGACCCGGAGTGAGCGTAACGAGGAAGGTGATTAAGAATTCTTCATTCTCAATTCTTAATTCTTAATTCTATTTACAGGTTCTCCTTTTCGATATCCTTGAAATACTTGACGGTGCCGTAGGTGAGTTCGTCGCAGGCGGCATCGTCGCAGACAATGATGCCCTTGGGGTGCATCTGCAGCACGCTGACAGTCCACATCTGGCTGACGGCACCCTCGATGGCGTGCGCCAGGGCGCGGGCTTTGTTGTGTCCGTTGGCCAGGATCATCACCTCGCGCGCGTCCATCACCGTGCCCACACCGACGGTGAGGGCGGTCTTGGGCACCTTGTTCACGTCGTTGTCGAAGAAGCGGGAGTTGGCGATGATGGTGTCCGTGGTCAAGGTCTTCACGCGCGTGCGGGAGGTCAGCGACGAGCCCGGCTCGTTGAAAGCAATGTGCCCGTCGGGACCGATGCCGCCCATAAAGAGGTCGATGCCCCCGTACGACTGGATCTTCGCCTCATAGCGGGCGCACTCCGCCTCCAAGTCCTCGGCATTGCCGTTCAGGATGTTGACGTTCTCCTTCGGGATGTCGATGTGACTGAAGAAGTTGTTCCACATAAAGCTGTGGTAGCTCTCGGGGTGGTCTTCCGCAATCTTGACATATTCGTCCATATTGAAGGTCACCACGTTCTTGAAGGAGATCTTCCCCTCTTTATGCAAGCGCACCAGTTCGCGGTAGGTGCCGATGGGCGTGGACCCAGTGGGCAATCCCAATACAAAAGGTTTCTTTTCTGTTGGGTTAAAGGCGTTGATGCGCTCCACAATGTGGTTGGCCGCCCATTTTGACATTTCGTCGTAGTTCTTTTCGATGATAACTCGCATAATAGTGGTTGAGTTTATTACATATTATTCTTAAACAATTGAATCATTTTTTCCGTCTCCTCCCGGATTTGCTTGACAAAACTCACCTCATCCAATTCACCGATGACGGCAATCTTCTCCTCCTCGTTGCGGAAGGTGGCGTTGCGGAAGGGGTTGTCATAGTCCTTCTTGCGGGAGATATAGACTTGGTCGCAGATGAACTGCTGCACTTGGCAGGCCTTTTCCAAAATCTCTTTCCACAGGGCCGGGGTCAAAGTGTCGGCACGGTCCAGATAGAGGAACCGCAGCGACGAGAAAGCGTGGCGCAGCTTCTCCACAGGGTATTGCTCCCACATCTCGTTGTATCGCTGGTGGATATCTTCCCACGAGTTAAGGACTCCTTTGTTAATATCGCGGCGGAGTTTCTCCACATCGTCGCCGGTCACCAATTGCCCTCCGAGGTTGATCCACTCGCGTTGCTCCTTGCGGCGGAGCTTTTCGCATAAAGTCTCGAATTGTTCTTTGGGATGGGCATCCAGATACAAGGCGATGTTTTTCGCACCATAGTAAAGCAGCATATCGCCGTAGGCGTGGTAGGATTCGTAAGGTTTGAGAATGCGCACTCTGCGCTTGCCGTGCTCCATACCCTCGCCGAAAACCTCCAGCTTCTTCGCTGTTTCGGGATCGTGGTTCAGCAGCTGCCGCCCTGTGTTGATGAGCTCGTCGCGGGAGATGGACTCGTCATAGCGGTTTTCGGAGCGCAGAAGGGCCTTGGCCGTCCAGATTTCAAGGAGCTTGCGGGCTTCAATGGCCTCCTCCATCGTGTCGGGGGCGAAGGTCTCGAACTCGATGTGCTGGATGCGGCGCTTCCGCTTGTCGCGCTTCTGATATTTGGAGGTGTTGCGCGCAATGGCGTACATATTGTACATCCACCAGTAGGCGGGCATCACCTGCAACTCGTCGTCCGCAGTGTTGTTGCTCACTAAACTGAAGGGCAGCATTATGTTGAGTTCGTTGGGGTAGTCGGCCTTCGACAGCAGGGTGAAAGAGGCGAACTTGGAGGAGTGCTTGACCGACGAGCAGAGGCCGGGCCAGAAGCCGCGGCTGGCCACAATCTCACCGTCGGTGGCGCGACTGTTGTGGTTGGAGCCGATGGTGGCGCCGGCGGCCATATTGCTCTGGCCCATCACGCACGCCGAGATGAGGAACGAGTTGTTATGGTGCTGCTCGTGCGACGGGAAGATGAGGTTGTTCAGCACCTCGCAACACGAGATGGTCGAGTTGTCGCCCAACACCGAATAGATGAGGCGTGCCCCGTACTTGAGGTTGCAGTTGTCGCCCAGCACGAAACGGGTGCCCACCACGGAGTAGAAGATACGGCAGCCGTAGCCGGTGATGCCGTTCACCAAGATCACACCCTCCCCGATCTGTGTGGGTTCCTCCTCCGAGGAGTTGATGGTCACGTTCTTCAGTTTGGAAGCGCCCTTGATGTAGGCACACGGCCCGATCTTGGCATCCTTCAGAATCCAGCAGTTCTTGATGACGCAGCCTTCGCCGATGGTGCCGTAGTAGCCGCGCCGGTTGTCAAAAGAGTTCTGCGTAATCTCAAACAGCCGATCCTGCAGCTTCTTGTCGTCCCGGTATTTGGCCCACAAATAGGCATCCGAGGTTATCATCCCGTCGAAGGGCAGGATGCCGCGTCCGCCGCCTTCGTTCATCACCTCCAACCACACACGCACATCCTCGGGCTCGCCCTCCTTGAGGATGCCGTTGCCGAACTTGGAGTGGTCGGTGGTCGATAACTCCTGGATGTTGAAGAGGATGCAACGGTCGCCGATAATGTAGTTGGCCATATAGTGCACATCGTGGATGGCCGCGTCGTCGCCAATATCGCACGATACGATGCTGCTGCCCGTGATGCCTACAGGCACGCGTAGGTCGTGGTACTGCAGTATCTCGTTGCGGATACGGCCGATGCGCACCATCCCGAAGAAACGGTTGTTCATCACCATTGTGGTGTCAAACTCGTCCGTCACCCAGATGTCGTCCCAATTGGTGGCCGTGTTAGCGTTCTTCACCAGTCGCTCCACTTCGTCGGAACGAAGATGGCGCCAACCGCCTTCGGGATGTTTCACCTGCTGATTGCGGAAATAGTATTCATCGTAGTTATGAAGATATTTATCCTCAATGAAATTCTTGTAAATGCGGTCGTATGAAAGTATTGTGACGCGATCCATAAGCTTTGGATTTAAAAAGGGCAAAACTAAAAAAAAAGAGAGATTGATGCCCGATGCCAATCCTCTTTTAAGTTTTTTTAACGAGATGAATTACAGCCCTAAAACCTGATTGTAGAGCGGGAATTCTATTTTGTTGTGCGGGAAATCCTTGTTTCCTACCTTGATGGTGACCTGTCCGCCGTTCACTTTCAGGTCCTTGACGCGGATGCGCTTCAGATGCCCCACCTTGTCCTTGTAGGTCACACTGTTGAGATGAAACATATACAAGCGGTTGGTCTGCTCCAGGATGTTGACGGTCGATTTGGTGATGGTGATGTTGGGCAGGCACTTCTTGGCCAGCTCGGGACGGCTGTTGCGGGTGTCCGACAGCGTGCGCGCGTCCACGATGTAGTTGCGGCGGTTGTTGATGTTGAAGACACAGCTCTTGAACTCCACATCAAAGGGGGTGAAGGCGTTGTAGTTGGACTCGATAAGCACCGGCACGTGGTTGTTGAAGATGCACTTTTCAAACGTCAGCTGCCCATAGAAGGAGGAGAACTGGTTGTAGAGGTTGTTGAAGATGCAGTTGCGGATGGTGACGTCGCGCCCGTAGCAGTGGATGTCGTAACGGTTGATGTCGCAATTGTCCAGCTTCGCCACGTTGATGTTGTTGGTGCCGAAGATGCCCCATTTCGACTGGCTGGTGAGGTGGATGATTTCCGAGTTCCAGACGTTGTCCATCAGGATGCCGTAGCCGTAGCGGTCGGTGCGCGAGTAGGTGCCGTTGATGCGGATGTGGTCGAGCGTCACCTTTGCGCAGTCGTTGACCTGGATGACCCCGTCGGCGGTGAGATTGCTCTCCGGCGTGTTGACGATGATGTCGCACAACTCCACATTGTACTGGTTCTGTATGTCAAAACAATAAGTTTTGTATTTGGAACTCTTGTCGCGGTTGATGGTGATGCCCGAGACCACTTTCACATAATCGGTGACAGGGCAGAAGTGTGCGGAGGGCCGCGATTCCGGCGTGTTGTAGGGCATTATGGGCCGGTTCTGGGCCTTGCCATTCTCCACGTAGAGGATGTCCTTCCGGAAATGCCCGTACTTGTAGCCCTGCCGCTGGTCCACCCAAAGACTGTCGTCTCTCAGGATGAGGAGGTAATTGCCCGTGCGCAACTCCTTCACCGACTCGAAATGCCCCTTGTCGATAAGCTCCTTGTCCACCACAATGCTGTCGGCAGGCTGCACCATCTCGAAAAGGAAGAAATGCTTGCTGTTGTTCTTGACATTCAGCACCAGGTTCTTGAAGAGGTTGTAAGAGGTGAGCGGGATGGGCTTGGCGTCGGCGGGAATCTCGATGTCGAGTTTGTCCACTCCGTCGTAATTCACATCCACGCCTAACTCAAGGGCCGCCACGTGGGTGTTGTAAAGGGCATAGAAGCGCTCCACATCCGTTTTGGCCTCATCCAACCCGTACCAGCAAGGTGAAACGGGCTCTTTTTGCTCCTGTCCCTGACAAATGCTTACGGACATAAGTAATATGATGATAGTTAATAATTTACGCATATATTCTTTTCCTTGGATAAAAAAGAAGGAAGAAATTACAGTCTGCCGTCCACAATGTCGCGGGGCAAAATACCCTTCACGTCATACACGACGCCGCCCTCCCTGACGAGATTGCGGACATCCAGTTCAAGGAACTCTTTGTGTGCCACGGCGAGGATGACTGCGTCGTAGAGTGGAGAGTTGAGAGTGGAGAGTTGAGAGTGGACGGGGATGCCGTACTCGTGGAGCACGTGGTCGCTGTTGGCCCACGGGTCGTAGATGGTGATGTTGGGGGTGTATTCGAGCAGCGTGTGGTAGATGTCCACCACTTTGGTGTTGCGGATGTCGGGGCAGTTCTCCTTGAAGGTGACGCCGAGGATGAGGATTTTGGCATCCTTGACCATCACGCCCTTCTTGTTCATACACTTGACGGTCTGGTTGGCCACGTAGGCACCCATACCGTCGTTGAGGCGGCGGGCGTTGCTCATCACGCGGGGCAGCACGCCATACACCTGGGCCTTCTGGATGAGGTAGTAGGGATCCACGCTGATGCAGTGGCCGCCCACGAGTCCCGGACTGAGCTTGATGAAGTTCCATTTGGAGGCGGCGGCCTCGATGACATCGTGCGTGTCGATGCCCATCGCGTTGAAGATCTTGGCTAGCTCGTTCATAAAGGCGATGTTCACGTCGCGCTGCGAGTTCTCGATGATTTTGGAGGCCTCAGCCACCTTGATGGAGGGGGCCTTGTGCGTGCCGTTCACCAAGACGGAGTTATAGACGGCATCCACATAGTCGGCAATCTCCGGTGTGGAGCCGGAGGTGACCTTCCGGATCTTCTCGACGGTGTGCTGTTTGTCGCCGGGGTTGATGCGTTCGGGACTGTAGCCGGCGAAGAAGTCGGTGTTGAAAGTCAGCCCGCTGGTCTTTTCCACGACGGGGAGGCACTCCTCTTCGGTGACGCCGGGATAGACGGTGCTCTCATAGACCACGACATCGCCCTTGGAGATGACCTTGCCCACGGTTTCCGACGCGCCCCACAGGGGCCGCAGGTCGGGGCGGTTGTTCTCATCCACGGGAGTGGGCACAGCCACCACGTAGAAGTTGCAGTCGTGGATGTCGTCCAAACAGGTGGTGCAGCGAAAGCCGTGTTGGGAGATGGCCTCCTGCAGCAGGGTGTCGTCCACCTCCAAGGTGGCGTCGTGCCCCGCCATTAAGGCATCCACGCGGGCTTGGTTCAGGTCGAAGCCCACAGTTGGGTATTGGGTGGAAAAGAGGCGGGCTAAGGGCAGCCCGACATATCCGAGGCCGATGACGGCGATTTTGGTAGATTTCATTGTTATGGGTTATTCGGTTATAAGATATTCGATTAAAAACCTTCGGGGTTTTGTTTTTGCCAGTTCCAGGAGTCGCGGCACATATCCTCCAGTCCGTATTGGGCGGTCCAGTGCAGTTCGCGGGCAGCCTTGGCGGGGTCGGAGTAGCAAGTGGCGATGTCGCCGGCGCGGCGGGGCATAATGCGGTAGGGAATCTTGACGCCGGTGCTCTTTTCGAAGGCCTTCACCACGTCCAAGACCGAGTAGCCCTGGCCGGTGCCGAGGTTATATATGGCCAAGCCGCAGTTGCGCTCAATGGCGGCGAGGGCAGCCACGTGCCCGCGGGCGAGGTCCACCACGTGGATGTAGTCGCGCACCCCCGTGCCGTCGGGCGTGTCATAGTCGTTGCCGAACACCCCCAGCTCGGGCCGCTTGCCCACGGCCACTTGCGTGATGTAGGGCATCAGGTTGTTGGGAATGCCGTTGGGGTTCTCCCCGATGCGGCCGGAAGGATGCGCCCCGATGGGGTTGAAATAGCGCAGCAACACGATGTTCCACACAGGGTCGGCCTTCTGAATGTCCATCATTATCTCCTCCAACATACTCTTGGTCTGCCCATAAGGGTTGGTGCAGTGCCCTTTCGGACACTCCTCCGTGATGGGTATCACCGCCGGGTCGCCATAGACCGTGGCGGAGGAGGAGAAGATGAGGTTCTTGCATCCGTGCTGCCGCAACACATCCAGCAACACCAAGGTGCCGCTGATGTTGTTCTCGTAGTACTCCCACGGCTTGGCCACCGACTCGCCCACGGCCTTGAGCCCCGCAAAGTGGATGCAGGCATCGCACGGGTGCTCCGTCAGCACGCGGTCGAGGGCGGCACGGTCGCGGATGTCGGCCTTGAAAAAGGGAATCTCCGGCACTTTCACCAGCTCAGCTACCCGCTGCAGGGCTACAGGACTGGAGTTGCACAGGTTGTCCACCACCACCACTTCGTGTCCGGCATTGTAGAGTTCTATGATTGTGTGGGAGCCAATGAACCCGGCTCCTCCGGTGACTAATATCTTCATTGTATGTTGTGTTAAAAAATCTTGCAAAAATAGTGTTTTTATAGCATTCCTTCGTAATGATTGTACGTTTGGCTGGTGGGCTTGATGAGCTCCAGCACATTGATGCCGAAAATCTCCTCGGCACTCTCTTTCAGCTTCTGCTTGACGCCCACCTTGAGCGGGGCTTGGAGGCCGCCGTCGAAGTCGGGGGCGTGGTTGCCCTCAATGAGCTCAATGCGGCCGTCGGCGAGCGGACAGAGGTCCCAGCCGGCGAAGCGGAGGTCGGGCATCACCTGCGCAGCTTTTCTGCAGGTCTCCACAATCTGCTCCCAATAGGGGATGGTGAACCCCACAATGGGCACGTCCGTGTCGGGATGGCGCTCGTAACGGTGGTTGTGTGCGTCGATGGCGGGCGTGTCAATGCACCCCGTCTCGGGATTGATGGGGGCGAAGACGCCGCCCGCGTGGGTGTTGTCGATGACACTGCCGCCCGCGCCCATCCGCAAGAGGGCCCCGAATACGGCGAACTTGTCGCCTTGGGAAAGCGTGACCACCCGGATGGTGTTGAGCGAGGCGGGATGCAGCTGCTCTATGGGCTCGCAGGCCCGCACGCACTCCTCCAACAGCAGGTGCTGGTCGCGACAACGGGCATACAGGGCTTCCCAATCCTGCACTTCACTGGCGCAGATCTTGAAGATGCCCTCGCCGCAGGTGCCGTCCGGTGGCTTGGCGATGACGTCGTGCGACTCCACGAAGGCGCGGAACTCCTCCATTGAACATCTGTCGGCCATTCGCCACTCGCGGTGCACAAAAGGCGCGAAGCGTTCCAGGAAGGCGGTCTTGTTGCGGAAGGTCTGGCGCACCTCGCGGGTGACGATTTTGCGGTAGATGCACTGCATCTCCGAGCGGGAGATGAAGGCGTCGCGCGCCGCCTCGTCGAGTTTCCAGTATTCGTAGCCGTACATATACTCCTGGTAGGTGACGCGATGGCGGCGCAGGGCCTCCTTGTAGTCGGCAAACGTGCCGTGCGGGGCGCCCTTGCCGAACTGCTGCCGCGCCTCGCGGGTGAAAATACGCTTCTCTTCTTCGCGGATGCGCGTCTCCTGTAACCACGCCCAACGCAGCATCTTCTCGTAGAGCGCTGTCTGCTTGAAGATGTGATAGAGGGCGTTGCGGTTTTGGACGGGTTGCGTGGCCATAGCTACCAGTTGGGGTTTTGATGGTTGGGTCTTTGCATCAGCTCGCGGATGATGCTTTCCGTATGTTCGCCGAAGGCGGGACCGTTGGCCGACTGGCTCAACTCGGTGCAGATGTTCCATTCGATGAGCACGGGCTCGCCGCTCTCCTCGATGGCCACGTCCCAGCCGATGAGGTTGAAGAAGGGCAACTGCAGGTGCAGGCGCTTCACGGTCTCCACGGCCTCGTGGTAAGAGGGCACGGCGTACCCCTCGAGGGTGATGCCGCTGTCGGTCTTCTCCACGTTGTCGGCGCCTACGTTGCCGAAAGCGTAACGGGCCAGCGTGCCGTCGGGGTTGATCTTGGCGCTGATGCCGCCGGCACTCTCGTTGTCGATGTCGCTGCCCGCGCGCCCGATGCGGATAACGGTGTAGAGCACGATAATCTCCATACCTCTGCGGTAGGTGAAGATGCGGATGGTGTTCACCGACGAGTCGTTGAGGGCGTTCATCCGCTCGTGTTGGTGTACGCGGCGCTGTATCAGGAAGTCCTCCTTGTAGCGGTCGAAGAGTTTCCCGATGGTGAGCCCGTCCACATTGGTGACGCCATCTCGCACGGTCAGGCGGTGCACGCCGTCGCCGTGACTCTCCAACGAGGGCTTGATGATGACATCGTCCAAGTTCTGGGCGAAGGCGACGGCCTCCTCTTTGGTCACGGGCTTGCCGCCCACATAGAAGTAGCCGTTCATATTCTTCAACAGGGTTTCCGGATGCTTCACGTCGGGCAGATAGACCTCCGCCATATTCTTGTCGGCGTAGGCGTCGCGGTAGCCGTAGCGGTTGGCGCGGTAGAGCAGGGTGGCCTTGTAGAGGCTTGTCGGCAGGTATTTCTTCGAGTAGATGCCGGTACGCGAGTAGAGGAACTTGTGCCATACCAGCGGGATGCGCTCGCCGGTGAGCTCCTTGTAGAAGGCACGGATCTCCTTTTTCTGGGCACGCGTCAGCGTCTTCTTGCCCTCCAGACGGTCGTATTTGGCCTTCAAGGGCTTATAGAAATATCGGATAACCCTTTGTTTCTGTATCTTATCAATGATTTTTTTGATGGTTTGTTTCAACATAGAGAAGGATATGACAAATTATTGTGAGATAATATGTTGGAGATGCCGATTGCTCAGTTGTTGCGGTATTCTTCCGAAATAGGGGAAAGGGATGATGCCGTCGCGCACCTGCTGCTCCCAGGCTTGGTAGCATTGGCGGATGTCGGGGCGCCAGCCGCGGCGTATGAAGTACTGCCCCGTGCGGTCCCACAGGTCGTTGACCTCGATCACGAGCGGCCCCTCGTCGGTGATGGCGATGTCCCAGCCGGCCACACGGCAGTAGGGGAGCGCCTGCTGGAAGCGGCACACCTCGGCCTTGATTGCGTCCCAGTGTTCTATGGCCACACCGTTCAGCGGGGCGTTGCTGTCGGGATGGCGGTCGATATCGGTGACCTTCCGCCAGCCGTCGTACTGGATGGCGTACTGGAGTTTGCCGTTCTCGGTGTCAATGGCCACATCCACGTTGCCGCCGTCGCCGGCGTTATCTACAATGCTGCCCGCCCGCCCGATCTTGATGAAGGTGGCGATTATCTTGACTTCATTGTCCGGGTAGAGGGCGGTCATAAAGCGCACGGTGTTTACCGAGGAGGGGTTGAAGGCGGCGAACTGCTGGGTTTGATGAATAACACTTTCAAAGATAAGAGGTTGCCGCTTGAGCATCGCCGACAGGGATGCTCTTTGGCCGTTATGGTCCAAGAAGGTGGCATCGTTGCCTGCGTATTGGATATCCTGGATGAGGCGCACTCCCTCGCCGTGCGAGTTTTCGGTGGCCTTCACCACACAATCGGTCACCCCTTTGTTGCGCAGGATGCGCACCAGGCCGGCCACGTCGTTGGCGATTTCATCGTTGGGGGCCACCACTCCTTCCGGCTGGTAGTAGGCATAAAGCAGGGCCTTGCGCACGCCAGTATTCTCCAACATCTTGTGGGTAAGATACTTGTTGCGCATCAGAATGTAGTATTTTTCCGGATTCAGCAGTTGCAGATAATGACGCTGTTCGTGTTTCCCAAGAAAATCGTTTCGGAAAGATTCCGACCGTTTTTCAAATTCAAACTCGTCGTACTCCTCCATCGTCAGTCCCTTCAGCCGGTACAGTTGGCAGTAGTCGCGGATGATGTGCAGCCGTTGGGCGGGGCTCTTGGCGCAGCGTCGGGCGAGCAGCAGCAGTTGGTGGCAGAAGGTGATGGCTTTGCGTATCATAATGCTTTAAAGATGGGTACGGTGATAATGGTATTGTTGGTCCAGCTCTCTTTGCTGTTCCTCGTCCCAGATGCGGCGTATGCCAGTGGCTTTGAGGGTGGCGGGTGCGCCGGCGAGGAGCGAGTAGGGTTCTATGGAGGAGAAGTCTTTGTTTACCAAGCTGTTGGAGGCGATGATTACCTCTTGGGGCACCTGCGCGCCCTTGGCGATGGTGGTGCGGTTGCCGATCCAGATGTTGCCGGCCAACAGCACGGGCTTGGTCAGCGGGGGTATGGCGTTGTCCTTCTCTATCAGTTGGATGTAGTGGAAGCTGCTGTCCATAATCTGCACGTCCCAGGCCATCCGCACGTTGTGGCCGATGGTGATTTTCTCGAAGCACATCACCTTGAAGTTGGTGCCGCAGTAGGTGCCGCCCGTGCCGAAGGAGAGCTCGGCGCCGTCGGCCACGAGCAGGTAGGAGCCGTGGGCGAACTTCATCCGTCCCGCGAAGGTGAGGGTGCCGTTGATGGTCCAGATGCTCTGTGGGATGGCGGTGGCCACGTAGTAGTCGCGTTTGCCGATGATGATCATCTCGGCGCTAACCTGGTCGGGGAGCACGATGCGGCCGCGGGTGCCGCGGAGTTTGAACCGTCCATAGACGAAAATCGGCAGTCGCACGGCCTGCCGCCAGGGCAGCATCTTGAAGTTGATGCGGAGCGTTTGCAGGATGTTGCACCGGAGGAAGCGTAGTATCAGTTTGATATAGGACATATATTCTGAAAAGAAAACGCGGCAAAGGTACACAATTTTGGGCTATTTTTTCACATCGCCCGGAGATTCCGCTCAACGCTGTCGCGTTTCGCGGAATGGTGTGCCGCAAGCGGGGAGAAGAAAGGGAGATGGGCGGCGGGCTGGGGCGTGCCGTTGCCGGAGCCTTTTCCCTCGCCGCCCATCTCCCCCTGTTCCCTCCGGCGGCCCCCGCCATTCCGCTGCGAACGCAGTGAGCGGCGGAATCCCCTGCATCCTTGGCAGGACCTAGCCGTGGCGAACGCAGTAGAGCCGCCACATTGTGACGGCTCTACTTTTCTACACCCTGTCGAAAAATCCAATTATAATGATAAAGGAATGTCAATTCTATTCAACTAAGTGCCATAGCCAGTTGGCAGAATTGTTCCCCCTGTTGGAGAAAGAAGTCAGCCCCTTGTCTTTTACGATTTGAGCGGACAAAGAATTGTCGCCAACCACACCAAAATCAATAGCATCTCCAAGGTCGGAAATATCCCCATCATAGGGTTGGGACGTCAGGTTGACGTGCGCATTGTTGTAATGAGCTTCAAAACCGAACCGAATGCTGACCCTTTGTCCATTTTCTCCGCCGGCTGTGCCATAAAACGAAAGACGGAACTCATCCGGCACTTCATCGCTGCTTTGTCCGGAAATGCGGGATAGCCGCACATAATACACCGGTAGATCATAACCAGGGTGACAATGATCCCAATAGTAAGTGTAATAGGCGGTGTCATAGTTCAGTAAATCCATATCGCGGACCTCATAGACCAAAGTGTCAGACAATGATTCAGGTCTGTCATTATAAAAAGAGATTTGTTGTCCTACTTCGTATGGGAGATATTGGTTGAGAACTTTAGGCAAGCACCAGCCGTGAGCGGTGGTGATTTCACAATCATCGGTGGTGCATCCCGTAAAGACCAATGCACTGCATACAAGCAGTAGTAATGATATTTTTTTCATTGTTGTGTTTTTAATAATTTACAATTTTTTTCACGAAATCCCCAATCTTCACCACATAGCACCCTCTCTGTAACGGTATGAATTCTTTTGAATCTGACAGTGTTTTTCTGGCAATGAGTTGTCCTGACAAATTATATACCTCACAAACAACTTTTTCATTAACCCCAGAGATATTAACACCCTGTCCCGTACAAAATAATTTGTATTCAGGATCAGCGTGTTCCGGAACTGATGATTCACGGTGAATCTCAAGATGCCCACAAGCCTGGCCGTTATTGTCAACGACAGTAGCGCTGTCTGCGTTGAAAGATGCCTGCTCCGGCACTGTTATGTGACAATTGTCCAATGACAACTGCCCTATGTTTCTGAGGGCCCTTGGCGCATTAATGACCAAAGAACTTCCGTTCACACTAATTTCCGCATAACAACCGTGATCATTTTGAAAATGTGAATTCATATATGTCCATATCCCGCAGGAATAGGGTGTGTTTATTTCCACGTGGCTGTTTTCAGATATAACCACTCCGTTATTTCGATTCATCAAATCTCCGAGTCCCCAAAAAAAGATTCCTCCCCAGGAATTCTCATACGGAGATTCCAATAACAGACTTCCCCCACCTTTGATGTGGAAGACTGAATGAGATATCTCTATGGGTACCAAACCTGTTATTTTGTTTTCCCCTATTAATACTATGGAAATGCTGTCCTCTTGGTGTATAGCAATTCCTCCTCTGATCGGCGTGGACAAAGGCATTGTAATAGTGGCATTATGCATAGTGAGGGTCCGGGAATCTGACTGGTAATAGATTGTGCCAGTTATACAGTCGCTGGTCACAACAGTATCCCTGTTAAGGTCTATTCGCACGTTACCGACATAGACATCAGCATTTGCCCGGTTTGTAGAAACAAGGAAAAACAGACTAAACAATGTTGAAAGCAAAATGATTTTTTTCATAATTATAGATTTATTTTTTGATTTGAATTCTGTGTTTATAACAACGTGTTTTTTTTTGATTTATTATATTTGTCGTTTTTTTGCTGGCAAAATTACAAATCTTTCCTCGATTTTTATCCCTTCACAGCACGAATGTGAACCTTCTCACCTAAAATATGACGACACAGGATATATAAACAATCTCTTGGTAAAACAAATATCAAATATACAGCACTTTACACAAATACGGTTTTATCCCTTCTCAATTCCGTTTTATTCCTTCACACGCTTTTTTTGATGATTTTTGTCTTGTAAATGTGTTTTCGGCGGGGCAAGTAGCATCTCTCCGAGATGCCGGGTAGCATACCGGCGTCCCGTCACCACACTGCGTATGGTGTTAATTGCACTCCGTGCGTGCCGCCTCTCCGAGGCTGTAATAAGTCCTCCGGTCCGTACATCGTACTTTCCCACGTCCCGTCAGGGACGGAAGCCCGGTAGAAAGATGCGGCATACCACGAACCGTAACGTCCCGCAGGGACGACACATTGTCTGTTGCCCCTGTAGGACATTGTTTTGCCCCTACGGGGCATCGGGGCCGCGCCGCACGCACCGTTTCTACCGGGCTGTTGTCCCTGCCGGGACACGGGGGTGAACGAGTAGAGCCGCCACATTGTGACGGCTCTACGGACGCATTACCTTACATTTTTACAAACTTTCTCACCACCACGCCCTTCTCATTGCGGAAGGCGACCACATAGAGGCCGGGGGTGAGGTGGGAGACGTCGAGTTGGGTGACAGGCTCGTGGCATTCGCGGGTGAGCACCACCACACCCGTGAGGTTGGTGACAGTAATCGTACCTTGCGGATTGTCCGTGCCCTCGAACTCCACGTGCAGGGTGTTGCCGGCAGGGTTGGGGTAGAGTTTCATCGACACGTCGGGGTATCCTGGAATAGAAACTGCATATTGTACACAACCCAGCACCGTATCGGTCATATAGACGAGCGAGTCGTTGTGGTGCACGCAAAGCAGCAGACCCAAATCATAGGCGATGCCACTGTTGACGATTTCAAACGGACCGAATGCAGGACCGACACCTTCTATAAAGCAGTTGCGGTACGGATACTGTGCAGACAAGAGATTTCCTCCACACAGGGCAACAGGAGGGAACCACACTACTTTTCTGCCCTCTTCGTAGGTGACGGAGTCCACCGTCCAACAAGAATAGTTGCCGGAGGAAAGACAGAATGTGTCGCCAGGTTGCAGCGACAAGTCGCAGGTTATCACTTCGGTATCGTCATCGGGGTAGTACCGGAACAATTGTCCCGTTGTCGTGTCCTCCCTCAGATACATCATAAGGCCAGGCTCAGTGAATTCTACATTCGATACCGCTTTGAAAACCCTGTATTTTTTGTTGTTGAAAATGGCCGTGTCGGAGGCGCTTCCGGCAAAAAGGATGGATTGTGCCCCAAGATACAGCGAGTCGGATTTAACGATTGGTAACGGGCCAAAGGCTATGCTGAAGGAGAGGGAATCGTCGGTCAGCACCGGCATATACCCCCCGCCGTCCTTGGCGGCAGCCCGGCGGAGGTCGGTTTCATTCTGTCCCAACGCCATTCCGCAGCTGCAACACAGCAGCAGCATTAAAACTGTTAAGGATAAAAACTTTCTTTTCATAATCTTATGGTATTTAAATGGTTAATAAATATGTCTATGAATATAACTATATTGGCAAGCATATGCTGCTTATTGACAAGTCATTAAATATCAATTGTTTCCTATCTTTCCGCCATCTGGCACCACAATTACACGGTTCGGCGACTGTTGATGTGTGGTCTTTGGGGAATCCTCTTTCTCGCACGCACCCAGAATCAGGATTGCGAGCAGTGCTATTGTCAATACTTTTTTCATAGTGTTATTTTTTGATTGTTGATATCAGTTTTTCGGTCACAAAAATACAATCTGTTTGACATTTTTTAAAACCTCTCACCAGAAATGTGAACCCCCTGTCATTAAGATGTGAACCCCTGTTTAAAATAGACCAGTTAATATATTGATTACAAACAAATTGAAAAATCTCTCAATTTTTGAATGTGAGAGGTGATAAACACCTTTTTGTGAGAGAGGATAAGTTTTTTTCTGTTTCTCGTATCGGAAAAATAACTATCTTTGCATTCATTTCATTTAAAACAAACGGTAATGAAACACTCGAAAACAATCGTCTCCATTTTGCTGAACATCGTTTTCTGCGCAGTGACGCTTTGGTTCTTCACTCGCAATGCATTCTTGAGACCATTCTCTGGCAGTTTTATCAAAGAATTCATCTCTGGCCTTGTGTTGTTGGGGTCACTGTATCTCAATTACTTCTTGCTATATCCAAAGATTTATCAAAAGCATCAGTATGCTTATTGGATAGCATTGGTGCTCATAGCCTTCACAACGGGTCTTGTGGATTTTGGACTCGCAAAAAAGAATATTTTGTTTTGTGCCGCCAGTGCTATACAAATTACCGGTTCTTTTAATTTCTTTTTAAAGGTTTATTTTCTTATTATATTTCGCAATCTTGCTTTCAATTTCTTCCCCTTTCTTTTCAGGGAACGACAACATTTCCAAAAGTCATTGGAGAAGGAGGTGAAGGTTGTTTACCAAACTGTTCGGATGCTTGATGTCACCGACAAAAACAACAATGTGAAACTGCTTCCCATCGATGACATTTTCTATTGTCATCAACAACGGAACTTTACCGATGTTTATACAGTGCAAGACAAGAGATACACGCGGCTCGGTTCGATGAAGCACCTGGAGCAACTGTTCGGGGATGATTTTGTCCGCCTTACATCCACCGTGCTGGCGCCCTTCCGTTATATACAGTCGTGCAAAGGAGACACTGTGATAATGAAGAAGATGACGTGGGAAGAAACCCCCACCACATTCAAGTTGGATCCCAACAACTGGAAAGAGATCGCCGAAAGCGTTGAAGAGGGCATTCTAAGACACGGAGCGGCGCCGGGCGGCAAACAGCACCAAAGGAAACCGGCCCGCCCAAAAAACAAACGGAAGAGACCCATAACACCTTCCGATGACAAAATCAAGGCGGTACTTTCCTGCATAGAGAAAAATCCCAACTGCAATTCGGGGGAAATCATCGCCGAGACACAATTCTCGTTGAGCACCGTCGGCCGCTGCATCGCGGAGCTCAAGCAGCAGGGCCGCATCAAGCATAGCGGGAGCAGGAAACTGGGAGGGTATAAGGCAATTAAGAATTAAGAATTAAGAATGGAGAGTGGAGACGTTAGTAGAGCCGTCACATTGTGGCGGCTCCACGACGATGACCCCACAATGTGACGGCTCTACCGTGGCGGATATCCTCACACACCTCGCACCTTGCAAATACCTCACGTCCCGCCAGGGACGGAAGCCTGGTAGAACGATGCGGCACACCACGCATCGAAACGTCCCGCAGGAACGACACATTTTATGTTGTCCTTAACGGGACACGGATGTGACGGGATGCAGTCAGTAGCATCTCTCCGAGATGCCGGGTGGCATACCGGCGCCCCATCACCACACTGCGTATGGTGTTAATTGCACTCCGTGCGTGCCGCCTCTCCGAGGCTGTATAAGACTCCGGTCGTACTTCATACATCGTATCATAGACTTAAGACTTGAGACTGAAGACTTGAAACTTTAGACCATAGACCTTTTTCGTAAGTCGTAAGTCGCAAATCGCACGTCGTACATCGTACCTCGCAAATCGCAAATCGGGAGATTCCGCTCAACGCTACAGCGTTTCGCGGAATGGTGCGCCGCAAGCGGGGAGAAGAAAGGGAGATGGGCGGCGGGACGGGGCGTGCCGTTGCCGGAGCCTTAACTTCTTAACTTCTTAATTTCTTAATTTCTTAGTTTCCCTTTCACCTTCTGCAAAAAAATCTCCTTGTACGTCTCGTACGCCTCCATCTTGAAAAGGACTGAGATGAGCCAATAGAGGGCGACGTAGGCCACGATTTGCACCGCCATCACAATGTAGGGATGGAAGGGCAGCAGCTGGCCGCCGAAATAGACCGCCACCGCCAAGAGCGCCGATAACAGGTAGCAGAACCCCACATCCCCCATTTGTCGCCAAATACCGTAGCGTATCAGTTTCTTGTTGACGAACGCGTTGATGATGAAACTGATATATCCCACCGAGGTGACCGCCCACAACAATCCGTAAATGCCATATTGCGCTCCCAAAATTATGAGACCAATGCCAATAACTCGCTTGCTGAGCTGCACGATGAAGAAGATGTTGCTCTTTCCCAGCGACTTGATAACGTTGGTGTTCAGCGTGTTGAGCGTATAGATCATACTGGAAATGCAGAGAATCTGGAAGAAGGGCACCGCGGGCTCCCACTGCGGACCGTATAGCAGCAGGATCAAGGGTTTCGCCACCGCAATCATCAGCGCCATCAACGGGAAATTGAGGTAGGTGATGGCCTTGATGTTGCGGCGCACCGCGTAGAGCAGACGCTTCTTGTCGTCCTGTATGGAGGCGAAGACGGGGAAGGAAACCTGGTTCACAATCTGCGAGAGCGATTCGGTGGGCACCGACTCCAGCTTGCGCCCCTGCGTGTAATAGCCGAGGTCGGTGGCCGAGTAGAGCTTGCCGATGATGAGACTCTGCAGGTTGGTATAAACCGTTTCCACCAGCGAGGAGAGCGCCATCAGCCCGCCGAAGGCGAACAACTCCTTCAAAGAGGCCAGACTGAACTCCAGGGAGGGCCGCCAGTCGCTCATCTTCCACAACAGCAGCACGCTGGTGAGCGCGGTGATCAGCTGCGACACTACCAGACTCCAGATGCCAAAGCCCATCAAGGCCATCGCGATGGCTACCACCATCCCCACAAAGGTGGCAATGATGTTACGGACCGACAGCTCCTTGAACCGCAGATGCCGCTGCAATTGGCACGACTGCACGAGGGCGAACCCCTGGATTAGCAGCACAAGACTCTGCACACGGAGCACGTTGGTCAACTCGGGCATCTCGTAGTAGCGGGCGATGGCCGGAGCACAGAGGTATAATAGTCCGATGAAGAAGAGCGACGCTGCCAAGTTCCAATAGAATACGGAGTTGTAATCCACTTTTGTGGGCTCCTCCTTTTTCTGTATCAACGCCATCCCGAAACCGGCATACACGAAGATGGTGGAGATGGCGATGAAGACGTGCAACATCCCCACACACCCGAAGTCGGCAGGCACCAGCAACCGGGCCAGCACCATATTCGCGACAAAAGAGAGCCCCACGGAACCGAACTTCCCGATTCCGGTCCAGATCATCCCGGCGATGGTTTTTTCTCTCAAAGTGGTCATTGTGGTTTACGATTTATGGTCTCCTCCTCACGGCATCATAGGCTCCTCCTCACAGTATCACGGTCTCCTCCTCACGGCACCACACTGCGCGACTTCGTCGCTTGTGCGGGGTTACTAGGATTTTGTCCCTTCGGGACTGCTTGAGGAAAGTCTAAAGTCTAAAGTCTAAAGTCTTACATCTCGTCAAAACACGGTTCAATCCAATTTTTCAGATAATCAAATTTCGGGGTCAATTTTCCTTTGCGTAGTATAGTGGCGCCGTCGATGACGGGGGAGGCCGTGCGGTTGAGCATCGGGCGCAGCACGTGGGTCACGAGGGCGTTGCCGAAGTAGGCGCTGGAGTCGAGGGCCAGGGCGTTGGGACAGGTGTCCACCGCCATCACGGTGATGTTGGAGGGACTGGCAAAGGCGGGTTCCTCCTTTTGGGTGGCGGGGTTGTAGTCGTAGTAGGGTGCGTTGTGGGTGGAGGCGCGGAGCGTGGACTTGACGCTGCCTTGAATGTCGCAGGTCACGTCGCCAATCATCCGGATGCGGAGGGTGGGGTCGGCGAGGTCGGCTTCGCTGAGATAGACCGGCGCTTCAGGAGCCCAGAAGTGGGCGCAGAGCAGCGCATCGGCCACGCGGCCCCAGCGCATAAAGTCGCTGCAGTATGCCTCGGGATGGTGCGTGAAATGCTCCCAACTGAAGTCGCCGCCGTCGGTGCGCTTTACCAGCCGGTCCACGTCGGCCACGCAGTAGGCGAGCGTCTCCACGGGGGTGTCTTGCAGGAAGGTCTGCTCGTCCATTTTCAGGGCGCCGATTTCGCGCAGGAGGTGCTGTGCCCCCTGCGAGACGCGTCCTGCACCGGTGACCACCAGCTTGATGGAGGGTAGTTGAATGCCCTTCAGCAATCGGATAATGCCCTCTAAGGTGAAGGTACGGTCGGCGGGCGGCAGCTCGTAAAGCCGGTGGCGCAGGCCGTAGCCGCGAAGGGTGTAATAGACGCCCACAATGCCGGCCCACCAGCCGAACGCGCAGACACGCTGGCCCTTCCCGTCCACCAGATACTCGTAGTCGGTAAAGGTGATTTCCCGCTCCATCAGGGTCTTCACCAGAGGGAGGTTATAGGCCTGCATCTTGGCGAAATGGCCGAAGAAGAAGTAATGCTTGCGCGGCAGCAGGCGCTCCAGGTTCACCTCCTTGACGCCCATCAGCACGTCGCAGTCCGACACGTCGTCCACTACGGGGATGCCGGCCGCGCGGTACTGGTCGTCGCTGTAGGCACGCAGGTCGCACGACTGCACCACGAACCGGTCGTCGGGGTAGTCGCGTTGCAACAGGGCCATCTGTTCCGGTGTGAGGGCCACGCGGTTGTCCACGGGAATCTTGGTTTCCTGGATGAGTACTATTTTCATCGGGATCGTTTTTTTTAAGGTCTCTGATGAGATTAGTCGCGTTTGAAGATGTCGCGGGTATAAACTTTGTCGGCCACGTCGTCGAGGTCGCTGTCGTAGCGGTTGGCGATGATGGCCTGGCTCTGTTTCTTGAACTCGTCGAGGTTGTTGACCACGCGGCTGCCGAAGAAGGTGACGCCATCCTCCAAAGTGGGCTCGTAGATGATGACGGTGGCGCCCTTGGCCTTGATGCGCTTCATCACGCCCTGGATGGAACTCTGGCGGAAGTTGTCGCTGTTGCTCTTCATCGTGAGGCGGTACACGCCCACCACGCACTGCTTCTCGTTGTTGGCGTCGTAGTCGCCGCGATTGTAGTAGTCGTAGTAACCGGCCATCTTGAGCACCTGGTCGGCAATGAAGTCCTTGCGGGTGCGGTTGCTCTCCACGATGGCGCGGATGAGGTCCTCAGGCACATCGGCGTAGTTGGCCAGCAACTGCTTGGTGTCCTTGGGCAGACAGTAGCCGCCGTAGCCGAAGGAGGGGTTGTTGTAGTGGTTGCCGATGCGCGGGTCGAGGCATACACCCTCGATGATGTGCTGGGTGTTGAGCCCCTTGATCTCGGCGTAGGTGTCAAGTTCATTGAAGTAGGAGACGCGCAGGGCAAGGAAGGTGTTGGCGAAGAGCTTCACGGCCTCAGCCTCGGTGCTGCCCATAAAGAGCACGGGCACATCCTGCTTGATGGCCCCCTCCTTGATGAGGGCGGCAAACTGGTGCGCCTTCTCTTCCAGGAAGGCGTTGCTTTGGTCATAGCCCACGATGATGCGCGAGGGGTAGAGGTTGTCGTAAAGGGCCTTGCTCTCCCGCAGGAACTCGGGCGCGAAGATGATGTGCGGCAGCCCGTCCTGGTAGCCGTGCTCCGTGGTACGGAATTTCTTCCTGACTCCCTCCACATATCCCACAGGGATGGTCGATTTGATGACCATCACGGCGTTGGGGTTGTGCTTGAGCACCAGCTCAATGACACTCTCCACAGCGGAGGTGTCGAAGAAATTCTTGACACTGTCGTAGTTGGTGGGAGCGGCAATCACCACGAAGTCGGCCTGCTTGTAAGCGGTGGCCGCATCCAAAGTGGCGTGCAAATCCAAGGGCTTGTGCGCCAAGTAGTCTTCAATGTAGTCGTCCTGTATGGGCGATTTCTTGTTGTTAATCATCTCCACCTTCTCGGCGACGATGTCCACAGCCTCCACGTGATGGTGCTGTGCCAATAATGTTGCGATGGAAAGGCCGACATATCCAGTGCCGGCAACGGCGATATTCATACGATTTACGATTTGCGATTTACGATTTACGACTAGGGTGGGTTAGTCATCGATTCCTCGGTCGGCGAGTTGGATGAGGTATTGGCCGTACTGGTTTTTGGCCATTGGCTTGGCGATTTCGCGAAGGCGGTCGGCGGTGATCCAGCCCTTATGGAAAGCGATGCCTTCGAGGCAGGCGATCTTGAGGCCTTGGCGCTTCTCGATGGTTTCCACAAAGTTGGTGGCCTCGGCGAGAGAGTCGTGGGTGCCGGTGTCGAGCCAGGCAAAGCCGCGCCCGAGCAGTTGCACTTTCAGCTCGCCATCCTTGAGAAACTCCTGGTTGACGGTGGTGATTTCCAGCTCGCCACGGGCTGAGGGCTTGATGTGCTTGGCCACCTCCACCACCTTGTTGGGGTAGAAATAGAGCCCCACCACGGCGTAATTGCTCTTGGGGTTGGCGGGTTTCTCCTCAATGGAGAGACAGTTGCCCTCTTTGTCGAACTCGGCCACGCCGTATCTTTCGGGGTCGTTGACCCAATAGCCGAAGACCGTGGCTTTTTGGTCCTCCTCAGCAGCCCTGACGGCATCGAGCAATTTGCCCGTGAAGTGGCTGCCGTAGAAGATGTTGTCGCCCAACACCAGACAGGCGCAGTCGTCGCCGATAAACTCCTCGCCGATGATGAAGGCCTGGGCCAGACCGTCGGGGGAAGGCTGCTCCGCATACTGGAGGTTGATGCCGTAGTCGCTGCCGTCGCCCAGCAGGCGCTTGAAACCGGGAAGGTCCTGCGGAGTGGAGATGAGCAAAATGTCGCGGATGCCCGCCAACATCAGCACGGAGATGGGATAGTAAACCATCGGCTTGTCATAGATGGGCAGCAGCTGTTTGCTCACGCCCTTGGTGATAGGATACAACCGGGTGCCGGAGCCCCCGGCGAGAACGATTCCTTTCATAGTATGTTTATTTTATTGATTATTTCACGAACACGGCGTAGCAACCGCCATTGCCCGGCGAGGGGGTGTTCAGTTTTATTTTGGTGAGGTTTTTCAGCAATATGGGTGTGTGGGCATACTCGCCGGCAATGCCGGCAATATAGATGTCGTCGCCGTGTTTGAACACGTCTTTCGGGCGGGTGCACTCGGGCAATACATTAGCCACACCGTCGTACCACTCAAAGCCTTTGTAACTGCCGGTCCATGCATCTCCCACCCAGCCTTCCGCTATCACGTAGGGCTTCCCGTTCTTTTCGACCAAAGCCATAGCCTTGGATTGAAAGATGGTAGGACTGGTAACCTGCACGTCCTGGATGACGCCGTTGACCCACATCACCGCCTTCTGATAGCCATTGCTGAACTCCTCGCTGCCCACCACATAGACAGTGCCGCCGATTATACATATATCGCGGGCGTCGGAGGGTTTGTCAGACAGGAGTTGAAGCACGCCGTTTTTCCACAGGCAGGCACCGTCGCCGTCATTCATATGGTTGTAGAATGTGCCGACCACATAAATGTCGTTTCCGGAGATGAATATGGCGTGCGGTTCGTATTGTGCCCACTCGTTGTCGGGATCGATGGGCAGCACCACCATCTGGCCGTCCACCCAATAGACGGGCTTGTCGTCGGCCGATCCACAGGCATATATCTTGTTGTTTGCCGTCTTGATGTCCGTGACGGTTCCTTTCCTGTCTGAGAGCACTTCCGGGGTGCCGTTTTTCCATATTACAGGATTGCGGTGGACATCGCAGCCGCCGTAATAGACATCAGTGCCTTTCACGCAGACGGCGCGGGCTGCATCGTATGCGCCGGCATCAAGGGTCTGCATCACCCCGTCCACCCAACAAACGGCGGGTCCCATATAGAAGGACGAATTGGACGATCCTGCCACGTAAATATGGGTGGAGGAGGATGGCGGATTATCCGGGTTTTCAGGATCGTCACCATTATTGCGGTTGCAGGAGAATATCAAAGCACTGCAGGCAAGTGCCAAACACATCAAGAGCAATTTATTTTTCATTTTTTCAGGATTTAAGGATGAAAAATTAGGTTGATTTCTAATAAGAAATATCAGTGGCAAAAATACAAAAATCCTAATGTCATTGCATTCTTCGCGATAGGATTTTTGTTTTCCAAACAAAATGTAGGGACGCGATCCTTCGCGTCCCTACATTTTTATAATCGTGTTCCTGCATTATGCAGGGGATATTCGACTACAGTTTGACGGTCTTGTCCATACTGCAGATAAGGTCAACGACCTTGTTGGAGTAACCGATTTCGTTGTCGTACCAGGAAACCAACTTGACGAAATGCTCGTTGAGCATAATGCCGGCGGCAGCGTCGAAGATGGAGGTTCTCTTGTCGCCGAGGAAGTCGGTGGAGACCACAGCCTCTTCGGTGTAGCCGAGGATGCCCTTGAGTTCGTTCTCGGAAGCCTTCTTGACGGCGGCCTTGATGTCGTCATACGTGGCGGCCTTCTCGATCTTGCAGGTCAGGTCCACGACGGAGACATCAGCGGTGGGGACGCGGAAAGACATACCGGTGAGTTTGCCCTTCAGGGAGGGGATCACGCGACCCACGGCCTTGGCTGCGCCCGTGGAGGAGGGGATGATGTTGCCGAGGATGGAACGGCCGCCGCGCCAGTCCTTCTTGGAGGGACCGTCAACGGTCTTCTGGGTGGCCGTGGCAGCGTGCACGGTGGTCATAAGACCTTCCACGAGGCCGAAGTTGTCGTTGATGACCTTGGCCAGAGGAGCCAGACAGTTGGTGGTGCAGGAGGCGTTGGAAACGATCTGCTGACCAGCGTATTCGTGGTTGTTGACACCCATCACGAACATCGGCGTGTCATCCTTGGAAGGAGCGGACATCACCACTCTCTTGGCGCCTGCGGTAAGGTGGGCAGAAGCCAGCTCGGAGGTCAGGAACAGACCCGTGGACTCAACCACATAGTCGGCACCCGCTTCGTTCCACTTCAAGTTGGCGGGATCCTTCTCCGCCGTGACGCGGATCTTGTTGCCGTTCACCACCAACATACCGTCTTTCACTTCAACCGTGCCGTTGAAACGACCGTGCGTGGTGTCGTACTGCAGCATATATGCCATATAATCGACGTCCAGAAGGTCGTTGATAGCGACTACTTGAACATCATCTCTTTCTGTGGTGGCTCTGAAAACGAGTCTGCCGATTCTGCCGAATCCGTTGATACCTATTTTAATCTTTTCCATAAATGATTTATTTTTAATTTGTTATGTGTCGCTTCAAAAAGCGTGCAAAGATACTATTTTTATTGATTGCTAGGCTAACAAAAAAATCAATTCTTGCGCCATTCGTTTTCCAGTTCAAACAGGAGGTCGCGCATCTTGTCCAATTCCCCGACACTGTAATCATTAAAAGGCCGTTCCGGCCCATATTTTTCGGGCAGGCGCTCCGGAATCCACAATGTCAGATTGTCAAACAGCGCAACTTCGTCGCGACAGGGCTCCTCGCGATGTTTCTGCCGTAAATACTGCAGAATGCGTAACCCGTCGGCCTTCTGGTGGAAGGCCCGCTCGAAATGCACAAAATCGGCCACATTTTGCCGGATACTGTCCCAAAGGTGCATCTCTTTGAACTGTTTTTGCAAGAAAACGATAAAGTCGGTTTGTACATCTTCCCGATAGAGTTGCGGCAGCAGCCGGTAGGTCTCCGCGATGCTTTCGAAGTGAGTGAGATGATAGAGGGGATAGCTCTCCCAGTCGCCGTGGCGCCCTTTGGCGACGGCGGGTCCGGTGCCGAAGGGGACGCGGTCAGAGAGGCGCGCCGACGGGAAAACGGGCACCTCGTTGTACAGTCCGACGGGCGCCATCTTGCGGAACTTCTGCAGCAGGTAGAAGTCCTCCCCGCTCTGTACAGGCGTGATGCCCCCGATTTTGCGCAGCGCGCCCGCCCGCATCACAATGGCCGACCCTAAGGCGGTGAAACTGTAGGGACTGCCGATGTGCAGGAGGTTCAAGGCGTAATTGCGCATATAGAGCTCGTACCGCAGGATGGCGCGGTCCTGGTGCTCCTCGCCCGTGAGCGGGTGGTAGTAGGGCACCGACAGGGCAGGCCACTCGGGATGGCGGGCCATCATCGTCGCCACGGATTGCAGATAGTGGGGGAGAATGTGCGTGTCGGCATCCAGACTGACGATGAGGTCGTCGTTTGCCGCTGTTTGCAAAATATTGTCAAAGAGGGTTTTGCGCGCCCAGCCCACGCCCTGCCGCCGCGCGGGCCAGCCCTGCCCCTGCGAGGCACGGTCCAATACGTGCAGGAATAACCCCTGGTATTGACGTAAATATTGCAGTGTCTGCTGGTTGCGGTCGCAGATGCCTCTTTTTTCGGGCAGCGACCAATAGCTCTCCGGCTGGTTGACGCAGATGTGGACCTCGAATGCGGGCGCGTCCTCCTGCATCGCCAAATCGTGGAGGGTGAGGGGCAGCGACTCTAGTTCGTCCATCGCCGGAATGGCGACGAAAATGCGTCCCGCCTTCATCACTTGACGGTGATGGTCACCTCACGGGTTTTGATGCTTTCGTTCTGATTGTCACGGGCATAGACAAACTTCAAGGTCTGCGTACCCCGTTCCTTGGCGTGGAATTTCCAGTAGCGGTTGGAAGAGGCGCCCACCATACCCTTGGGAGCGTCGCTTTCGTAACGGTCGCCCACCGACTCCACGATGGTGACCTCCTCTTCGTTGACCCACTGCCACCAAAATCCGGTGGAGGCGTTGGTACGGAACATTATTTCACAATCCTGTCCCTTGCGCATCGTGAATTCGTTGGTGTCTTTGTTGACGGAGACAATTTTCTTCTGCGATTGGCAACTGGTCATCAAACAGAGTATTAATAAGCTGAGACAAAATATCCTTTTCATTTTCGTTCGGGTTTTAGGTTGCAAAGATAAATAATTATTTGGAACAGGAGAAGATTGGATTCTTTGGGAAAAGATTAAAAAACAGGAAGACGAGTGGATTATTTTTCTATGGCAACAAAGAACATAAGTGTTCGTAATCCTGCACCGACAGTTGTTCGGCGCGTTTGGTGAAGAGCGGGTCCTGGGCCAGCACCTCCTTCGGGAACGGCATCGACTGCAGTGCGTTGCGCAGCGTCTTGCGGCGGAAGTTGAAAGCCGTTTTCACCACTTTCCGGAACAGATCTTCATCGCAGTGCAGTTTCTTGTCGAAGTTGCGGGTGACGCGAATCACGGCCGACTTAACCTTCGGGGGCGGGTTGAACTCGTGCTCGGAGAGGGTGAAGAGGTACTCGGTGTCGTAATAGGCCTGCAGCAGCACACTGATGACCCCGTACTGCTTGTGCCCCGGCCCGGCGGTGACGCGCTCCCCGACCTCTTTCTGGAACATCCCCACCAACTCGACGGCCTGGTCGCGGTAGTCCAGCATCCGGAAGAGAATCTGCGAGGAGATGTTGTAGGGAAAATTGCCCACGATGACGAACTTGTCGGGATAGCGCTCGCCAAGGTCCAGCCGCAGAAAATCGCCGGCGATGAGGTTGTCGCCCAGCTGCGGGAAATGCTCTTGCAGGTAGGTGATGGACTCCTCGTCGAGTTCAATGGCCGAGAAGGAGGCGAAGGGTTGCTGGAGCAGATACTGGGTAAGCACCCCCATACCGGGCCCCACCTCCAGCACGTGGGCGTCGGGCGTGCGTACGGCCTCCGCAATCCTGCGGGCCATCTCCTCGTTGCGGAGGAAATGCTGTCCCAACCGTTTTTTCGCCTTGACTTCCATAGGGCTTATTCCACGCTGTCGCCCCGGAGCGCACGGTAGTGCTTGCGGGCCTCCACCACGAAGAGACTACCGCTGTAGTCGCGTAATATCTTCTGGTAGTATTCCATCGCCTTGGGGATGTCTTTGAGGTAATATTCGTAAAGTTCCGCCAACTTGAAGATGGCATCGTCGGCCAGCAACTCGGTGCCGTGGTTCTCCACCACCTTCTTGAGCAGCGCTTCCGCCCCTAAGTAGTCCTTGCGCTTGATGAGGATGAGCGCCTTCTGGTAAAGGGCGTCGTCCACGAGCGTGCCGAACGGGGCGAGGGCTATCACCGAGTCGAGTTTCTCCATTGCCTTGTCGTCCTTGTTCTGGAAGATGAGGAAGTCGGCTTCGGCGTATTTCTGCAAGGGCAGGTTGGTGTTGGGTTTCTCGAAAAGCAGGTAGGTGGTGTCGGCATCCTCCTCGTCCTCCTCCTCTTCGGCCAGGTTGTCGGAGATGAGCAGGGAGAAGTAGATGGCGTCGTTGGAGATGAGCTTGGTGGTGGCGGCGGAGAGCACGTCCAGCTGGCTCTTGGCCCAGTCGAACTCCCCGATGTAGAAGGAGAGCTTGGCGTTCTTGAACTTGGCCTCGTTGCCCAAATCGTCGTTGGGCAGGTCCTTGTTCACTTGCGAGTAGTTGAGAGTGGCGTCCCACACGTTGCCCATATAGAGCTGCACGTCGGCCAGGTCGATTTTGTACTGGTTTTTCTCCTTGGGGTCGCGGGTGGCGTTGTTCATCGCCTGCGTCAGCACATCGACGGCCTCCTGCGGTTTGTTCACGAAGAAGGCGAGCAGGTGGGCGTACTTGCGGATCCAGTCGGAGGTGCCTGAGTGGAGCCCGTTCTCGTCCAGCACCTTCTTGAAGTCGCGTTCGAGATTGATAGCGTCCACCATCCGGATAGGGTAGGTCTCGGTGAGTTGCAGGTAGCGCACGTCGAGAATCTTCATCTTGGCGCGGAGGTAGTTGCTCACCTCCTCGCCCCGCGAGATGATGTAGTTGAGAGCATCGATGGCGGTGGCATAGTCGTGGTTGTCGGCGGCCAGCAGCGCCAGGTCGTAGGTCTGGACACACTCGGTTTTCTGCCGCTTGTCGATGGCCTTGGCAAGTATCAGCGCCTCCCCGTACTCTTTGTGCAGTTGGTTGACCCAATAGAGCAACTGCATATAGCTGATGTTATTGGGGTTCTTCTGCGAGTAGCGCTGCAGGGTGCTCTTCACCAACAGGTACTTCTGGTTGTCATCGTCCTCCAGCAACAGGTTCTGCAGGGCGTTCTTGGCGGGATCGAGGAACTTGGAGTCGTCGTCCTTTACCAAAGCGAGCACCTCGTCGATGATCTTGTCGGTCTGGTTGAGGTGCTGGTAGAGGGTGACCAGTTCCTTGGAGAGCAGTTGCGGGTTATTGAGCAGGCGCCGTCCTTTCAGGATGCTTTCGATAGCGTAGTCATATTTCGCCCTAGAGTAGAAGGCACTGTAAAGCTCCTGCACGGAGAACTCCTTGGCGGGCAGATTCTTGATGAGGTCCTGATAGACCTTGTCCGCCTTGGGGTTGTCGCCCTGTCGCTCGTACACATATCCCTGGTCCACCTTGTAGCGCTGCACGTTGGGGAAGGCCTTGATCTGTTTCTTGCAGAGCTTCTCCAGATCGGAGTAGCGCTCCAGTTCCATCAGGGAGGCGTAATAATAATAATATATGTAAGAGTTGGGCTTTTGGTTTTGCAGTTTCTCGAAAAGTGTGATGGCTTTGTCGAATTCCTTGTCCTTGTAATATTGCATAGCCAGTCTCTCCTCGTCGCTTTGTTGGGCGATGAGCGGTGCGCAGGCAAACAGGAACAGGAGTGCGAAAAAGAGGCGTTTCATCACAGCGGTTAGTCGATGATGTCGAAATGGGTGTAGGGGCGCAGCACTTCGGGCACGACAATGCCCTTGTCGGTCTGGTAGTTCTCGAGGATAGCGGCCAGCACGCGCGGCAAAGCCAGGGCGCTGCCGTTGAGGGTGTGGGCCAGTTTGGTCTTGCCCGTGGCATCCTTGTATCTCAGTTTCAGACGGTTGGCCTGATACGACTCGAAGTTGGACACGGAGCTGACCTCCAGCCACTTCTGCTGGGCCTTGGAATAGACCTCCAGGTCATAGGTGAGGGCGGAGGTGAAACTGATGTCGCCGCCGCAGAGACGCAGCACGCGGAAGGGCAAACCCAGCTTGGTGAGCAGGCTCTTGGCGTAGTTGGTCATCTTCTCCAAAGTCTCGTAAGAACGGTCGGGGTGTTCAATCACCACAATCTCGATCTTGTCGAACTGGTGCAGGCGGTTGAGACCGCGCACATCCTTGCCGTAAGAGCCGGCCTCGCGACGGAAACAGGCGGAGTAGGCGCAGTTCTTCAAGGGGAAGTCGCTCTCCTTGAGGATGACATCACGGTAGATGTTGGTGACGGGCACCTCGGCGGTGGGGATGAGGTAGAAGTTATCGACTTGGCAATGGTACATCTGGCCCTCCTTGTCGGGCAGCTGGCCGGTGCCGTAGGCGGAGTCCTCGTTGACCATATAGGGCGGCTGGATTTCGGTGAAGCCGTGCTCGATCGCGCTGTCGAGGAAGAAGTCGATGAGGGCGCGCTGCATACGGGCGCCTTTGCCCTTATAGACGGGGAAGCCGGCGCCGGTGATCTTGTTGCCCAGCTCGAAGTCGATGATGTCGTACTTCTTCACCAGGTCCCAGTGGGGCAGGGCGTCAGGGCCCATATTGGTGGCGTCGCCTTCGGTATAGACGATTTCGTTGTCTTCGGCACCCTTGCCCGGGGCGACGGCTGCGTTGGGCAGGTTGGGCAGCAGCACCATCTTGGCTTGCAGCAGCTCTTCCAGCTCCTGCAGCTTGGCACGGCCTGTCTTCTCGGCCTCTTTCAGCTCGGCCATACGCGCCTTGAGACCTTCGGCCTCCTCACGCTTGCCCTCCTTGAAGAGCATCCCGATCTCTTTCGCCCCGCGGTTCTGCTCCATCAGATTGTCGTCAAGGCTCTTTTTAAGGTTTCTGTTATCGGTGTCCAATTGACGGATTTCGGCCACCAAATCTGTGGCGTCGAAATTCTTAATTTTCAATCGGTCAATTACTTCTTGTGGATTTTCTCTTAAAAGTTGAATTTGTAGCATCGTCTTGAATTTTTAAGGCGGCAAAAATACTATTTTTCACGTAAAATGGAAAACGTCGCGCCTATTCTCTTTCGTATCTTGTTTCGCGAATTTGACGAAAATGGTCGGGTTGCATCTCGTCCTGGATGAATTCGCGGGAGCAGTTCTCCTTGCCGTCGGCATTGTAGGAGTACTCTGCCCAGGCCTGCAACTGCCCCTCTTTGTTGAAGATGGAGTTCTTCACCACCAGGTCGCCGTCGTACTCCAACGTGATCTTGCGGTAATGGTCCAGATCCTCCTCTATGGTCTCCGTCAGCTTGTTGTCTTCGTTGTACTGGCGATAGATCTTGGCGATGAGGGCGTTGTCGTAGTCATACACTAACTCCTTGACACAGTTGTCGTTGTCATCGTAGGTGTACTCGTAGGTGCGGCGGTCCTTGTTCTGCACCTCGTCGCGCACGTGCTGGGTCAACAACCCCTTCTCATTGTAAGAGTAATGGTGCACGTTGAGTTCCTTGCCGTATTCGTCGTTTTCCACCTCCTTGACCAACAGGCCGTTGCTGTATTCATAGAGGTTTTCCACATAGTCAAGTTTCTCATCCACATACATCTCGCGGCGTAGCAGGTTGCCCTCATCGTCATAAATGTAGCGGGTGACGTACACCTGCTCGTCGCTGCCGAACGTGTTGTTCTCCTTCTGCAACTGATGGTTCTCGTTGTATTCGCAGACCGTTTTTTGCAAAAGAATATGGTCCATATCAAACTGCTCCATCTGCTGGAGGAGGTTGTTTTCGTTGTAAACGTTGATGGTCAGCGTGTTGAGGTTGCCGTCGGGGTCGAAACGCTCCTCCTGGACAATCTGGCCGTGGTCGTTGTACTGCGCGGAGACTTCCAGATACTCCACCGGCTGGATGTCGTTCTCGTTGTAGCCGATGCGCTGGTACTCTTTCTTGATGATTTTCAAAGTCTTCATAGGGCGAGGAATTTTAATGAGAGTGCAAAGATACAAAACAAAACCAAATAATGTACGTTATATAGTCACTTTTTTATTACTTTTGCGCTCTTTTTATGAAGAAGCTCCTTTTCCATATTATGCTGATTATCCTCTGCTTGCCTGCCTTCGGACAGAAAAAGCAGTCGGAGTTCCGCTTTTGGGAGGATTCTCTGGTCATTTTGCGCGACAAAGTGATGAACGAGCAGGACGAAACGACGCGTCTGGAACTGAACGAGGAGTTTATGACTTTGCTGGAAACGGTGCTCCAGATGCCCCGCTCGTTCGAGCACCCCTGGGACTCGGTGCGCAACTTCGCCGTGCTTGCTTCGCCCGACAATGTCTTCAAGATTTTCACCTGGTATGTGGTGAAACGCGACTACACGGTCGAGAATTTCGGCTTTGTGCAGGTTTATAACGAGAATCGCAAAAAGTATGTCCTCTTCCCGCTGTACGACAAACGCGGCACCATCGACTATCCCAAGACGCAGGTGGGCAACCACAACCGCTGGTACGGCGCCGTCTATTACCGCCTCATCACTACCAAGGAGAAGAATATCACCTATTATACCCTGCTTGGATTGAATGGTAACAATCTGTTTACCAATCAGAAGATTATCGAAATCCTCCATTTCAACAAGGAGATGGTGCCCGTGTTCGGCGCCCGCATCTTCAAGAACTACCCCGAGAAGGTGAGCCGCGTCATCCTCGAGTACTCCAAAAACGCCTCCCTGCACCTCAATTATGAGGAGCAGGAGTACCTCGTGAGCACCGGCAAATACAATCCCAAAACCAAGCAAATGGACTACCGCCGCGTGACCAGCCCGATGATTATCTTCGACGAGCTGATTCCCGTGGACGAGAATGTGCCGGCCATCACCGCCTATATGGTTCCCGAATCGAGTCTCAACCAGGGCTTTATCGAGGAAAACGGCCATTGGGTGTTCCTCAAGCGCGTGTATGGCAGCAACCCCGACAAGGTGAAACCCGACCATCAGATTAAACAGAGAGAAATTTACAAACCCCAATAAAAATCCCCGTGATTCTCGCGATTCGCGGCCAATTAAAACCAAAAAGATGTTATACCCCCTGAAATTCACCCCCATCCTTAAAGAGAAAATATGGGGCGGCGAACGACTCAAAACCCTCTTGAACCACGATATCGGCACGATGAAACAGTGCGGCGAGAGCTGGGAAGTTTCCGGCATCGTCGGCGACGAGTCTGAGGTCGCCAACGGCTTCCTCGCCGAAAACAACCTCAACGAGCTCCTCGAGGTCTATCTTACCGACCTGGTGGGCGAGAAGAACTACGAGCAGTACGGGCTTGGCTTCCCGCTGCTGATCAAGTATATCGACGCCCACGACAATCTCTCCGTGCAGGTGCATCCCGACGACGAGTTGGCCAAGAAGAAATACGGTCAGAATGGCAAGACGGAGATGTGGCACGTCATCGCCGCCGAGCCGGGCGCGGGACTTTATGTGGGTTTCAAGAGCAAAATCACCAAGGAACAATACATTGACGCGGTGGCGAGCGGCGTGCTCCACGACCTCCTCCAATTCTATCCCGTGGCGCCGGGCGACACCTTTATGATTCCTGCCGGCACGGTGCACGCCATCGGCAAGGGCGTGCTGCTGGCCGAGATCCAGCAGCCCTCCGACGTCACCTTCCGCATCTTCGACTGGAACCGTGTGGACGACGAGGGCAACAGCCGCGAACTGCACACCGAAGAGGCGCTTGAAGCCATCCACTTCGACGAGAACTGCGCCGACTTCAAAGTCCATTACGAGCCCCAACTCAACCATACCGTTTCGCTCGTGCGATCGCCCTATTTCAACACCAGTCTGCTGGAACTCGACCAGCCTATTGGCAAGAGTTTCACGGAGATAGACTCCTTTGTGGTCTATATGTGCTTAGAGGGGCGCCTGCATCTTTTCTACGGTGACGGTCACGAGGTGGTGGAGAAGGGCGACGTGGTGCTGGTGCCCGCCTGCATCGAGGAGGTGAAGCTCATTCCCGACGGCCGCGTCAAATTGCTGGAGTCCTACTGCTAATGCCTCAGTTTCGTTTCAAACACTTTGCGTTGTCACACGACCGCAGCACGATGAAGATTGGCACGGACGCGATGTTGCTGGCGGCCCTGTGCGACGCCTCCAATGCGCGCCGCATCTTAGACGTGGGTTGCGGGTGCGGGGTGGTCGCCTTCTGCGCCGCACAGCAGGCGGTGTTAAATTCTGTTAATCCCGTGGTGTATGGCATCGACCCTGACGCGGATTCCGTGGCGGAGGCCCGCTCCAACGCCTGCGCCTACCCGTTGCTGCCCGCTGAAAACCTGCACTTCGAACAGGCTACTATACAAGAGTTTGCACAACATTGGCAGGGCGGGACCTTCGATCTCATCCTCTCCAATCCGCCCTTTTTTCACGGCGACCTCAAGCCCGACCACCCGCGTCATCTTCAGAGCCGTCACGGCGACGGGAACCTGACTTTTGAAGAGTTGCTTGCGAGTGTGTTAAAAATCCTTGCGGAAGAGGGCCGTTTTTCCCTCATCCTGCCCGTGCGCGAGGGTGTGGCTTTTGATGCGCTGGCCCGTCAGTCGCTCACTTGCGTGCGCCGCGTGGTAGTGCGCCCCACCGAGCGCAAGCCCGCGCACCGTGTGGTACTGACCTACGCCCGCATTGCCGATTGCCCGTGCCGGGAGGAACATCTCACCATCCGCAAGGCAGATAACCGCTACACGGAGGCGTATTTGCGGTTGATGGAGGGGTATTCTGGAATTGAGAATGAAGAATTAAAAATGAAAAATTGGGTTTTAGACTTGAGACTTTAGACTTGAAACTTTAGACTTAAGACCTGAAACTTGAAACTTAAAACTTAAGACCGGAGACCAAAGACCATAGACCTTTTTCGTAAGTCGTAAATCGCAAATCGCACGTCGTACCTCGCGCAGCGTCCGGAGATTCCGCTCAACGCTGCCGCGTTTCGCGGAATGGTGCGCCGCAAGCGGGGAGAAGAAGGTGGAGATGGGCGGCGGGTTGGGGCGTGCCGTTGCCGGAGTCTTTTCCCTCGCCGCCCATCTCCCCCTGTTCCCTCCGGCGGCCCCCGCCATTCCGCGGCGAACGCAGTGAGCAGCGGAATCCCCTGCATCCTTGGCAGGACCTCGCCGTGGCGAACGCAGTAGAGCCGTCACATTGTGGCGGCTCTACGACGATGACCCCACATTGTGGCGGCTCTACCTCGGCGGATATCCTCACACACCTCGCACCCCGCAAATCCCCCACGTCCCGCCAGGGACGGAAGCCCGGTAGAACGATGCGGCATACCACGCACCGAAACGTCCCGCAGGGACGACACATTTTTTGTTATCCCTGATGGGACACGGAGTGAGGGAATGCCGTCAGTAGCATCTCTCCGAGATGCCGATAGCGGGCGCAGGCATCCCCATCACCACACTGCGTATGGTGTTAATTGCACTCCGTGCGTGCCGCCTCTCCGAGGCTGTATTTGTCTACGATAATACCCCGTAAATCGCAAATCGCACCCCGCAAATCCGGAGATTCCGCTCAACGCTGTCGCGTTTCGCGGAATGGTGCGCCGCAAGCGGGGAGAAGAAGGGGGAGATGGGCGGCGGGCTGGGGCATGCCGTTGCCGGAGTCTTTTTCCCTCGCCGCCCATCTCCCCCTGTTCCCTCCGGCGGCCCCCGCCATTCCGCTGCGAACGCAGTGAGCAGCGGAACCCCCTGCATTCACGGCAGGACCTCGGCCGTGGTGAACGCAGTAGAGCCGCCACATTGTGACGGCTCTACATTGCGACGGTTCTATGGGTTTCCCCTTACATTTTCACAAACTTCCTCACCACCACGCCCTGGGCGTTGCGGAAGCTGACCACATAGAGGCCGGGGGTGAGGTTGGAGACATCGAGTTGGGTGACAGGCTCGTGGCATTCGCGGGTGAGCACCACCACCCCGGTGAGGTCGGTCACTGTCAGCGTACCCTGCAGGTCGTCCGTGCCCTCGAACTCCACGTGGAGGGTGTTGGTTGCGGGGTTTGGGTAGAGTTTCATTGACACGTCGGAATTATGGGAAGGATTGCCCGCCTCCCCTGAGCTTGCGAGACGGCGGATGTCTCCTGTCGGGGAGAAGTCATCGTCGTCATAGCAAATGCCGAAGAAGAAGCAGAGCACACCGCGGGCCATCACCGAGGAGCGGCCCGTGCCGGCGTCGGCGATGCGTTGCAGCTCCGCAATCTGCCCCTCTGTGGCCACCGGCCAGTTGGCGTGGCCGTAGAGATGGCCCGACAAGGACTCCTTCAGAGCATTGAACGCCATATAGTTGTCGTACTCGTCGCGCTCCTCGGAGGTCGTCAGCAGCGCGGCTACGCCTTGCAGAGTCAGGGCATTGCTTTCGCCTGCCAGGTATTCCGTTTCTGCGAGGGAGTATTGGCCCGACAGGCCCGGCGTGGCCGCAAACCAGCTCTCCACGGCCTGCAGGTCCAGCAACGTGTCGCGAAGCAGAGCCCGCACGGCAGTGTTGGACCGCGCGTGCAGCTCGCGCTCCAGCTCGCCAAGCTGCGCAAGGCAGAGTTTGGCCGACTGGATGTCCGCTTGGGAAAGGAGGTCCTCCGACGGGTTAGCCACTATATCGGCGTAGCCCCGCGACACGTAGGCCGTTGTCAACGAGTCGTATCGGGCTTTCAGCGACAGGTAGCCGGCATCGGGCGACTTGATAGGGTCGGGGGGAAGCGGAGAGTGCGATCCGTCGTCGCACAGCGTGGACAGGCAGGGGTTGGCGGCAAGGCTTTTCCGGACATTGACGTTGGAGGTCGGGGTGTAGGGTTGGCGGTTGCCGCCGGGAATATGGTAATAGTCCATTGCCCGGTAGCCGGCGTTGTGGAAACTGCTGGCGGTCGTGCCCGTGAAGCTGTTGTCCGCGCCCACGGATGCGCTTCCCTGCTGCTGCGCCATATCGGAATAGGCGGAGACGTAAATGTCGTACTGGTCGCCGCTGAACGTGTTGCAGGCGCATTCAAGCCCGACGGTGTTGTGGTATCCCCCGTTGGTGCCCGTCACCTGCACGGCCTTGTTGAGACGCAGGAAGCTGTTGCGGTACAGGGAGTTGGCCGCAGTGCCGGAGTTCTCCACGCTGATGC
>ONAB01000024.1 GCA_900315705.1 uncultured Bacteroidales bacterium
CTCGAGAAATACCCGACGGCCTCCTATCAGCTGCGTATCCTCAACAAGGATATGTTGCTGAAGACCTTCAAGATCGTCAAACACGCAATGTAATATCGACGGTTTATGAAGGGGATTCCGCGCTGATGTGCGGAATTGTGCATTGGAAAATATAATGTTTAATAAAAATACACTGTTATGAAAAAGATTTTTACCTTTTTGTTTGTGATGATGCTCACGTTGGCGTCGCTGTTTGCACAGGCGCCGCAGAAGATGAGCTATCAGGCGGTGGTGCGCAACAGCAACAACGCCTTGGTGACGGAGCAGAATGTTTCCGTCCGTTTGTCCATTTTGCAGGGCAGCGCCACGGGTGCGGCGGTCTATACGGAGACGCACACGGCGACGACAAACGTGAACGGCCTGCTCACGGTTGAGGTGGGAGGCGGTAACTCCAGCCAGAACTTCAGCCAGATTCCTTGGGGCAATGGTCCGTTCTATCTGAAGTCTGAAATTGACCCGAATGGCGGGGTGAACTACAGTATCGAGAGCGTGCAGCAATTGCTGAGCGTTCCGTACGCATTGTACGCCGGCAGCGCGGGCAATGTGCCCGCCTTCGCGGTGACGCCCACCGACACGGGCTATGTGTTGGTGCTGACGCTGCCGAATGGCACGACTCAGAGCTATGTACTTCGTCACGGCCAGGATGGCGCACAAGGCCCCGCGGGTCCTGCGGGTCCCCAAGGTACTCAAGGTCCTGCCGGTCCTGCTGGTCCTGCCGGCCAAGACGGCACGAACGGCTTCTCGCCCATCATAGTGACTACTCCCACAGCCACTGGCACACAAGTTACCATCACGGACGCCAGCGGCCCACACACCTTCAATATCCAAAACGGCCAGGATGGTGCCAACGGCACGAATGGCCAAGACGGTCGTGGCATTCTGACCATCACAGGTCCGGTGTCCAGCGGTCTGAACGACACTTACACCATCAACTTTACCGATGGAACTTCTACCAATTTTGTGGTGCATAATGGTGCCGCCGGTGCTACCGGCGCCACAGGTCCTGCCGGTCCCACCGGTGCTCCTGGCGCAGCTGGTGCCAACGGACGCGGTATCACCAGCATCTCCGGTCCGGTCTCCAGTGGTTTGAACGATACCTATACCATCAACTATTCCGATGGATCCACTTCCACTTTCACTGTGCATAACGGTGCCAACGGTACGAACGGTACCAATGGTACGAACGGCGCCGATGGTCAGGACGGTTTCTCTCCCATTGTAACGACTGCTTCTTCCTCTCTTGGCACGGTGGTGACCATTACCGACGCTGACGGTCCCCACACTTTCACCATCCATAACGGTGCGCAGGGCCCTGCCGGCACCAACGGCACCAACGGTCAGGATGGTATCTCGCCTACTGTGGCCACATTCACTGCTGGTGACAGCACGGTGGTGACCATTACCGATGCCAACGGTCCCCACTCTTTTACATTGCACAATGGCCAACAGGGTCCCCAGGGTTTACAAGGCCCGCAAGGTAATCCCGGTGCTAATGGTACGAACGGCACCAACGGCACCAATGGCCAGGACGGTCGCGGTATCGTGAACATCACTGGCCCGGTGAGTTCGGGCAATGTGGATACCTACACCATCAACTATACCGATGGTACCAATAGCACCTTCACGGTGACCAACGGTATTGACGGCACAGCTGCTGCTGCCGGCAACGGTATTGCCAGCATCACCGGTCCGGTGTCCAGCGGTTTGACGGATACTTATACCATCCACTTCACTGACGGTACCACCACCACTTTCGTGGTGACCAACGGTGCTCCCGGCACCAACGGTACGAATGGTCAGGACGGTCGCGGCATCCAGAACATCACAGGTCCTGCCACCAGTGGTTTGAATGATACCTATACTATTCATTATACAGACGGCACCACCACCACCTTCACGGTGAAAAATGGTGCTGACGGCACCAATGGTACCAACGGTACGAACGGTACCAACGGCACGAATGGTCAGGACGGTCGTGGCATCCAGAATATCACGGGTCCTGTGACCAGCGGTTTGAATGATACCTATACTATTAATTATACTGATGGCACCACCTCCACCTTCACGGTAAAGAATGGTGCCGCAGGCGCCACGGGTCCTGCCGGTCCTACCGGCTTAACCGGTGCCACGGGCAATGGCATCCAGTCCATCACCAAGACTGGCACCGTTGGCAATGTGGACACCTACACCATCACTTACACCGACGGCAACACCTTCTCTTACGATGTGACCAATGGCGCCAACGGTGCAGACGGTGTCTCCCCGACGGTAACGGCTACCGCTGCCGGTTCCAACATCATCATCACAGTGGTGGACGGTTCGGGCACCCACAACTATCCTATCCCCACCACAAGCGGTGATGTGACGCAAGTGCCTGTTGACTGGAACGCCACCACAGGTGTTTCAGCCATTCTCAACAAGCCCACGGTGGTGAGCGCCTTCACCAACGATGCCGGTTATATCACGGCGGCAGACGTGCCCGCCCAGGTGAACGCCGACTGGAATGCCACGAGCGGCAAGGCTGAGATTCTCAACAAGCCGAACCTCGCCCCCGTGGCCACTTCTGGCCAATACAGCGACTTGACCGGCACGCCCACCATCCCCGCCGAGCAGGTGAACGCCGACTGGAACGCCACCACCGGCAAAGCTGAGATTCTCAACAAGCCGACCCTCGCCCCCGTGGCCATCAGCGGTGACTGGAGTGACCTGAACGGCACGCCCACCATCCCTGCCGAGCAGGTGAATGCCGACTGGAACGCCACCTCCGGCAAGGCCGAGATTCTCAACAAGCCGACCATCCCAACGGTGAACGACGCTACGCTGACCATCAAGCAGGACGGCACCGTAATGGGTACTTTCACGGCCAACCAAGGCACCAACCAGACTATTGAGTTAACCTCTCCCGCTCCTGAATACCAGATTCTGAGCATGCGTCACGATACCATCTTCCTGACCAATGGCGGTTTTGTGAAGATTACCTGGGATAGCATCTCTGAAAAACCGGAATTCGCCCCTGTCGCCCTCGGCGGTAACTACAGCGACTTGACCGGCACCCCGACGATTCCCAGCAAGACGAGCGATCTGATAAACGACGATGGCTTTATCACGCTCTCCGATATCCCCGCACAGGTGCAGGCCGACTGGGAGGAGACCGACAACTCTTCTGCTTCATATATCCTGCACAAGCCGACGATTCCCACCGTGCCTACCAGTTTAAGCGACTTGAGCAATGACCCGGGGTTCATCACCGCATCTGATGTGGAACCCCAGGTGCAGGCCGACTGGGAGGAGGCCGATGCCACTTCCAAGGCGTACATCCAGCACAAACCCGATATGAGTCAATACCTCACCACTGCCAGCATGAGCAACTATGTGACCAAGACGGAAGACGAGACTGTGGGCGGAGACAAGACTTTTACAGGTGATGTGACTTTAGGTGGCGACAACGTGGTGTCTGCCACGGGTAGTCTGGAAGTTCCCTCCGTACTCGACAATGTGGGTACCGACGGAACCCTTAACCTCTCCTCCTCCACCGGCACCGGCGACTGTGAGCAGGCAGTAAACTTCTGCGACTTGCAAAACGTGTATAATAGCATCCTCGCCAAGTTCAATGAACTCAATGACCAGATTGACGAACTTTTGGACAGCATCAAAGACCTCAATAAGCAACTCACCATCCCGAAGGACGGCGAAGCCTGCCCCAATTCCCCGACTGTGAGCGACAATGACGGCAATACCTACTCCACCGTTCGTATCGGTAACCAGTGCTGGATGAGAGAGAACCTGAGAACTACCAAAAGAACAGACGGCACCAAAATGACCTTGAATGCATCCGGGAGTGCATCAAGACCATACTATAAGAATCCTGCCGGCGGCGCTTCTGAAGTTCCCGTTCAAGGATATGTGTACAATTATGTAGCTGCATCTGACAGTTTATTATCCTTCGCTACGGAACAGATACGGGGTATTTGTCCTCCGGGTTGGCATATACCCACTTATGCCGATTGGACTGAATTAATTACTTATATGGGAACTAAGGAGGAATACAAGTGTAGTGGTAACAGCACTCAAATTGCCAAAGCCTTAAGTTCTCCTTTGTATTGGCCGTCAAGTTCATCAACTTGTACTGTGGGTAACAATCCCGAAGACAACAATGCTTCTGGTTTCTCATCTGTTCCTGCATGGGGTTCATCTCAGTGTTATTATTGGACATCTGAAAATGGCAGATATACTTATTGGTCTAATACTAATAACGATGTTTCCAGGTCCCAAACTTCTTATTTGAGTAATTACCGCAGTATCCGTTGTTTGCGTGACAATTCCAACGGCGAACCTAACACGGTGAATGCTCCCACGGTGGAGACTATTGACAGTGTAAGGAATGTGACCCAAAACGATGCTTGGATATTGGGTGGTAAGATTACCGACAACGGCGGTATGCCTATCACGCTATACGGTTTTGTGGTGGGCACTTCCACATCTGTTACTTATGGTACGGCTGTTGCAAAGACTTCCTGGACAGGAAATCCTTCGTTGCCCAAGACAATGTCGGGCGCTACTATCCACGGTCTCAGCACCAACACCCAATACTATTATCGTGCTTTTGCAGTCAATAATATTGACACAGCCTATGGCGAGGCCAAGGCCTTCCATACGGTGGAGGACGGTCAACCCTGTCCGGGTTTGGCCACCGTTACCGACATTGACGGCAACACCTACAATACCGTGATGATTGGCAGCCAGTGCTGGCTCAAAGAGAATATGAAGACCACCCGGACAGCCAACAATATGCCGCTGGTATCCAGCACCATAGCCACTACCGAAAAACCCTACTACACTACTCCCACCACTAATCCCAGTATCGCTGGTTTGGCCTACAACTGGGCTGCTGCTATGGGGTATGCTGGTGCTTCTGCCGTAAGCTCCAACCCGAGTGGTGTGATGGGTATCTGTCCTGCAGGCTGGCACGTGCCCAGCAATGCTGAATTCCAAGATCTCGTCAATTATGTGAATAGCCATTCTGAATACCAATGCAATGGAACAAACGGATACATCGCAAAGGCCTTGGCCTCCACTACGGGATGGGGAACTTCTTCTACTACTTGTAATGTAGGTAACACCCCAGACAACAACAATGCCACGGGCTTCTCTTTGGTGAGAAATGCCGGTATTTATGCAGAGTTGTGGTCAACCAGCAAAAACGACTGGTATATGTCTAGCAGTGATAATACTTTTACATATTCAAGTGAAGACGAAAGTGAATTTTTCGGTGTCCGCTGTCTGAAGGATGCCACTACGACGGCCACCTTCCCGAAGTTGCCCAAAGTGGTGATTGACAATGTGGGTAATTCCACCGAGACCAGTTACTTAAAGTCTGTGACCGCTCACGTGGTTAATCAGGGCAGCTCTGCTGTCACCGGAAGATACATTATATGCACCCCTGACAGTGTGGTTTACAATCCTCTTGAGATTTTAGTGTATTTGCTCGGCGGTCAGGTGTTTACGGATAATGTGGCCACCAATTGTGTCACAAAGTCCGCATTGGAAGCCAATAAAACCTATTACATTCGCGCTTATGCCGCGAACAGCGAGGGTTGGTCTTTCAGCGATGCAGTGGCCTTTACCACTCCTGCCGAAGGTTTGAAGTGCCCTGGCACCCCCACGGTGTCTGACCAGAACAGCAACAGCTATCCTACAGTGCAGATTGGCACACAATGTTGGATGGCCCAGAATTTGCGCAGCACCACCTATCCTGGCGGCGGTGCCATTTCTTATTACAATCCGACCTCCTATAACAACAACTATGGACGCCTCTACAACGTGGCCTCCACCACCCGCAATATGACTTCCACAGGCAGTCTGCAGGGCGTGTGCCCCACGGGTTGGCACGTACCCACCTCGGCAGAATTCAATGTTCTCCATAATTACTTAAAGAGTCAGGCTGCTTATAAGTGTGGCAGCGGATCCTCCGCCATTGCCAAGTCTTTGGCCTCTACTTCCGGCTGGACTGCAAGTTCCACAACTTGTCAAGTGGGCAACGATCAAGCCGGCAATAACGCTTCTGGCTTCAATGCTTGGCCAGCAGGTGTCCATGATGGCTCTTCTGCTAATTTCCAAGGTGAATTGGTTGCTTTCCAAACCACGACTGACACGCGTTATATCATAAGATATGACAGAGACTATATGACCAGTTGGGCTCCATCAGCTTCGTATTATTATTCTGTGCGTTGTCTTAAGGGTGCCACGCCGCCTTCTGTGGGTACCGGAAATGTCAGTGCCAAGGCTTACAACAGCGCCACTGTGGAGGGTAATCTCTACACCGACGGTATCAATACCACTTTCGATGCCTCTTCCGTGACGCAAATGGGTATTTGTTATGCTCCTGCCTCCACGACCACTTCACCTACCATTTCCAACAGCAAGAAAACGGTGACGGTGGCAGAGGGTAACTTTACCGCTACCCTTACCGGTCTTACTAAGGGTACCACTTATTGGTATCGTGCTTATGCGACCAATGCCAATGGTACTCAGTATGGCGAGGCAAAGAGTTTTACCACCAGCAAACCGGCAACAGTGTCAATAGTAAAATCGTACACTAACAAGACGAACACCTCTATTACACTTTACGCCAATGTGGGTGCACCCAGCAGCGACGTGACCATTAGCAACAGAGTACTCCTTATTGAGGAACAGAACAGTTCTGGTTCCTGGAATTACTTAACGAGTGGCACGGTGTCTGGTTCTGGTACGGGACAATACTCCTACAATTTCACCGGACTGACCGCCGGCACCAAGTATCGTGTATATGCACGCGTGAATCAAACTTTACCGGGTTACAGCGGTACTTACTATGCTTATTCCTACGATTCCGACAACCAAGGCCTCGAAAATGGTTACTACTACTTCCAGTTGGGCACCAAAGCGAGTGTCTCTACAACAGGTGTAACATACCAAGGTGACGACAAGACCAGTATGTATTTCAATTTGACAGGTAACCTCAGCAATGCCGGCACACCCGTCATCACAGAAAAAGGATTTGTGTATAGTTCATCCGTAAGTAATCCCAAGTTGAACACATCTTCTTGCTATAAGGTAACGGTGAGTGGTACTTCAACGGGATCGTTTTCCTATTCTCTTTTAAGAAGTGCAATTAACACAAAGTATTATGTGAAAGCATACGCCATCAACGCTTTGGACACGGTGTATGGAACTGTTACCACCTTTACCACTCACGACTATCCTAATGTGTATTTGAGTGATAATTATTCCAACGCCTATTATTATAATTCAGAGGTGACCGATACAACGATGAGAATGAAAGGCGAATTCCAAACTGTAAGTTCCTCTGCTACATCCGGTGGATGTGAAGCATGTTATTCTCAAGGTTTTGTCTTTTCCACCTCCCCGATGTCTATAACTGATGCCAATACCACCTCAGCAGGTATCAACAGCAGTCATGCACCTACTACCTTCGGTACGGTTCGATACACTACGGGTGGCGCCTTTACCATTGGTCAAGGCAATACATACACCGTCAACGGAACAAGCTATACTAATTCTCCGCTCTCATCTAACACAAAGTACTATGTCCGTGCTTGGGCAAGAAGTGCTGCGGGTTACACGTATAGCGAGGAACGTGTGGTCAGAACAAAAATCAACTGTAACAAGAACAGTTATAGTAGTGCAGCCAGAACCCTTCACGATCAGGATGGCAACACGTATTACACGGTTAAAATCGGTTCCCAGTGCTGGATGAAGAGCAATCTTAGGGCTACGCACTACGACGATGCAATTGACCAGTGGGAAAATGGCGTTGGAGGTTTTTACGATGGTGATAGTTCCAAATATACTCCCATTGCAAAACAGACGAGCAACGTCGTTTCTACGAGTACCGCTTACTACTATTTCCCGAACAGTAATTCTACCAACGCCTCCTCTTATGGTCTTCTCTATAACTGGATTGCCGCTACCAAAAATGGAAGCACCAACTATAGCGGCGGACAGGTTCGTGGTGCTTGTCCGCGTGGCTGGCACGTTCCTTCCTACAGCGAGTTGAACACGTTGAATACCAGCCTGAATAATTCCAGTAACATCTCCACATTCAGCCCGCAATATGCCGGAGAATTGGTCAGTGGCAGCGGCAGCCCCAATTATGCACTCTTCCAAACCTATATGTATATGTGGAGTTCACAAGACGTTACAACTCCTTATTATTTGTATCTTAATAATACGGCATCCCACGGTGTAGCCTCTTCCTCCTCCGTTAACAAGGGTACTGCTATGTCCGTCCGCTGCGTGCAAGACTAACCCTCCAATCTGATTCTACAATAACATATTATAACAAAACGGCTTTCCCAAAAGGGAGGCCGTTTTTTTTAGGTGGTAGAGCCGCCACAATGTGACGGCTCTACATTTATTGGTTATGTAAAAAACGTTTTTTTTTGAAAAAAATACTACCTTTGCACCCTCAAAAAACAAGCCCCCCCCTATGGAGAAAATCATCATTCTTGACTTCGGTTCCCAAACCACACAACTCATCGGCCGCCGGGTCCGTGAACTCGATATGTTCTGCGAAATCGTGCCCTATAACAAATTCCCGCACAACGACCCCGACGTCATCGGCGTCATCCTCAGCGGCTCGCCCTTCAGCGTCTATGACGAGAAGGCCTTCCAGGTAGATCTCTCCGCCATCCGCGGACGCCTGCCCATCCTCGGCATCTGCTACGGCGCCCAGTATATGGCCCACACCAACGGCGGACGCGTGGAACCCGCCGGCAGCCGCGAGTACGGCCGCGCCAACCTCGCCGCCTTCGACCACGACAACCCGCTGCTCCAAGGCCTCGACGAGCATACCCAAGTGTGGATGAGCCACGGCGACACCATCACCAAACTTCCCGACAACTGCCGGAAGATTGCCTCCACCGACAAGGTGGAAAATGCCGCCTACCAGTTTGAGAACGAGAAAGTGTGGGGCGTGCAGTTCCACCCCGAAGTGTTCCACACCACCCAGGGCACCCAACTGCTCAAGAACTTCGTGGTGGGCATCTGCGGTGGCCACCAGACTTGGAGCCCCGCCTCCTTCGTGGACACCACCGTGGCCGAACTGAAACAGCAAATCGGCAACGACCGCGTCATCCTCGGCCTCTCCGGCGGCGTAGATTCTTCCGTGTGCGCCGTATTGCTCAACCGCGCCATCGGCAAAAACCTCACCTGCATCTTCGTCGATCACGGCCTGCTCCGCAAAAACGAGTTCGAGAATGTGATGCGCGACTATGAGGGTCTCGGCCTCAACGTCATCGGCGTGGATGCCAGCGAGAAGTTCTTCCGTGAACTGGAAGGCGTCACTGAACCCGAGCGCAAGCGCAAAATCATCGGCGCCAGCTTCATCGATGTGTTTAACGCCGAAGCCCAGAAAATCACCGACGCCAAATGGCTTGCCCAAGGCACCATCTACCCCGACCGCATCGAGAGCCTCAGCATCACCGGGATGGTCATCAAGAGCCATCATAATGTGGGCGGACTGCCCGAGAAAATGCACCTCCAGCTCTGCGAGCCGCTGAAGTGGCTGTTCAAGGACGAGGTGCGCCGCGTGGGACGCCAACTCGGGATGCCCGAACACCTCATCACCCGCCATCCCTTCCCCGGCCCCGGCCTCGCCGTGCGCATTCTCGGCGATATCACCCGCGACAAGGTGCGCATCCTCCAGGATGCCGATGACATCTTCATCCAGGGGCTGCGCGACTGGAAGGTGAAACTCTCCGGCGAGGAGGCCCGCAAAGTACTCGCCGCCGGTGTGCCCGCCAATATGAGCAACGGCGAAATCGAGGTTTCCCTCTACGACCAGATCTGGCAGGCCGGCGTCATCCTGCTGCCCATCAAGAGCGTGGGCGTGATGGGCGACGAGCGCACCTACGAGCGTGCCGTGGCCCTGCGCGCCGTCACCAGCACCGACGCAATGACCGCCGACTGGGCCCACCTGCCCTACGAGTTTATGGCCAAGGTTTCCAACGACATCATCAACAAAGTCAAGGGCGTCAACCGCGTCTGCTACGACATCAGCTCCAAACCGCCCGCCACGATTGAATGGGAATAAAAACAGAGGTTTGTGGTGAATAGTTGAGAAATTAAAATTATTTGGCGACGAAATGTATTTTTAGTATCTTTGCCGCCAAATAATTTTCATATATGAGAGCATCCATTATTGCAAGAGAGGCTGAAATCCACCAACTGGACACCTTGATGGAGGAGGATCTCCCTCAATTTGTCGCTGTGTATGGCAGGCGTCGTGTGGGCAAAACATTCTTAGTCAGAGAATATTTTAACGATGAATTCGCTTTTTTTCACACAGCCGTATCTCCTCGCGAATTGAAAGACCGGCAACCGGAATTGCTTTATAGAATCCAGCTGGACGAATTTGGAAAGACTTTGAAATTGTATGGATATCAGGATGATTCCAAAATCAAAGACTGGTTCGATGCTTTTGACCGTTTGTGGCGGCTTATCCAACAACATCCAGCCGAAGAAAGACTAGTCCTGTTTATTGACGAGATGCCTTGGTTGGACACTCCTCGTGCGGGTTTTATGAGTGCTTTGGAACATTTCTGGAACCGATATGCTTCCGGGCGTCACAAATTGCTGCTTATCGCCGCAGGAAGTGCAACGGCTTGGATGTTGGACAATTTGGTGAACAATAACGGAGGCCTGTACGACAGAACATCACGAGACATTCACGTTCATCCATTTTCGCTTTCAGAGACAGAAACTTATTTTAAAAAGCGAAATATCTTGATGGACAGGTATGATATAGCGCAGTCTTATATGATTGTCGGAGGAGTTCCTTATTATCTCTCTTTGTTCGAAAAAGGAAAATCTTTCGCCCAAAATATTGACGCTGTTTTTTTCGTGCGTGGTAACAAATTGCAAAAGGAATACGATCGTCTGTTCCAGTCTATGTTTGCCGACAATGACAAATTCAAGAAATTTGTAGAATGCATCAGCAAATATCGCTATGGGGTCTTGCGGCCCCAAATATGCAAAGAGCTTGGCATTACGGACGGGGGAAACATCTCGGAGATTCTGCTTTCCCTGGAAGAGAGCGATATCATCACCTCCTTTTTCAATTTCGGGGAGTCCAAAAGAAACAAATACTATAAACTTATTGATCCTTTTTGCCTGTTTTACCTGAAATTTGCCGCGAAAAATCCCACCAACAATAAAACATTCTGGCAGGATAACCAAAACTTGCCCAAACTCAATGCTTGGCGTGGACAGGCGTTCGAGGACGTCTGTTTCTCTCATCAGGAACAAATCAAACGGGCACTGGGCATCCAGGGAGTTCACACGGAGATATACCCTTGGCGTTTCATTTCCGAAGGCGAAACTCCAGAGGCGCAGATTGATATGCTCATAGACAGGGCGGACAGGGTTGTCAATGTATGCGAAATGAAATTTATGCAGGGAGAATTTTCCATTGACAATGATTATGATGAAAAACTCCGCAATAAAATAGTTGCCATCACAGAACAGACCGGCAGCCGAAAGAATCCCCAGATGACTTTGGTCACCACATACGGCCTTAAAAAAGGCCTCTATAGTGGAAGATTCCAAAAAGTGGTCACACTGGACGATTTGTTTGTTTCTTGACATATATATTTTTCATCGTGAAAGAAAAAATTTTGCTGTCAATCAACTTACTCCATAAGGTAAAGAAAATAGCGTGACATTTATTATTCAAAGACATATTAAAAAGTTGTACTTTTGCAGAAAATAAAAATCAGAAGAATAGACACGAAAATTTGACATTTTGGTAGATAGGCAACAGATGTAAGTCAATAACCATTAGTGGATTTAATATAATTGAATGGGAATAACCGATAACTCCAAGCAAAACATCGGCCACCTCTTCAACCGCATCGCGGGCACCTACGACCGGCTCAACCACCTGCTCTCGCTCAACACCGACCGCCGGTGGCGCAGGCGTGCCGTGCGCCGGCTTTCACCCTGTGATAATGCCCTCGACGTGGCCTCCGGCACCGCCGACCTCGCCATTGAAATGGCACGTCAGAACAGGGTGCAGCAGGTCATCGGCATCGACCTCTCAGAGGAGATGCTACGGCTTGGAAATGACAAAATCCGGAAGGCCGGCCTCTCCGCCCGCATCACGCTCCAACAGGGCAGCGCCCTCGCCCTCCCCTACCCCGACGGCCATTTCAACGCCGTCACCTGCGCCTACGGCATTCGCAACTTCTCCGACCTCAACCTCGGACTGCAGGAGATGCAGCGCGTGCTCCGCACGGAGGGACAACTTCTGATTCTCGAATTCTCTTATCCCGACAACAAAATCATCCGTTTTTTCTACGACTTTTATTTTACCAAAATAATGCCCGCCATCGGCCGGAAAGTCAGCAAAGACCCCTCCGCCTACTCCTACCTCAACCGCAGCGTCAAGGAGTTTATATGGGGTGAGGCGATGGCCGAAAAACTTCGCGCCGCCGGATTCCGCAACATCTCCTTCCACCCGATGACCTTCGGCATCACCACCCTTTATTTAGCACAAAAATGAAAAAAATTCTGTTTTGGATTCAGACCATCCGGGCTTATTCCCTGTTTGCCTCGCTCTGCCCGGTGCTCATAGGCCTGCTGGTCTCTTCAGAGGTGAACGTTTGGGTCGGAATTTGCACAGCCGTCTGCGCAATGTCCCTCCAGTCAATGTCGAATCTTGTCAACGACTACTACGACTTCAAGCGCGGGGCCGACAAAGCCGGGCGCGAGGGCTTCAAACGGGGACTGGCAGAAGGCAGTGTCTCTGTCCGCCAAATCCGGAACGGCATCCTGATCACGCTGTTCATCGCCGTAATTACAGGGGCCATCCTGTTGGTCTATTCCGGCTTCGTGCGGCACGAGTGTCAAGTCACCTTCAACTGGGTCTATTGTCTGCCCATCCTGCTCATCGGGCTCACCTCGATGCTGTTCGCGTGGCTCTACACCGCCACCGACCACTCGCTCTCCTATCTGGGCATCGCCGACATCTTCGTGTTCCTCTACTACGGGGTGATTGCCTCCACGGGCACCACCTATCTGCAGACGCACACCTTCTCGATGACCTCCTTCTGGGCGGGCGGTGTGTGTGGCCTCTGCTCTATGTGTGTATTGATTGCCAACAACTTGCGTGACATTAAAGACGACCGTGAGGTGGGCAAGCGCACCTTCCCCGTGCGTTTTGGCAAGCGCGCCGGCGAAATCGGGATGCTGATGGTCATCCTGCTGATGCCCGTGATGGCCTACCTGGCCTACGGCTGGAGCCTCCCGATGTTAATCATCCTGCCTGCCCTGCTGCTCTACTACTTCACCCGCCGCGCCCAAGGCGCCCAATATAACAAATGCCTGTTAGGCGCGCTGCTGATTAATATATTATATGTAGTATTGTGCATAATTTAAAAAACTAAGAAATTAAGAAACTAAGAAATTAAAGGGGATATTTCAATTCACTGATTACTAATCACTGTTCACTGATCACTGTTCACTAATCACCACCAACAATGCGCATCGTCATTCAACGTGTAACCTCAGCCTCCGTGACCATCGAAGGCAATACTGTGTCCGTAATTGGACCAGGACTGCTCATCCTCGTGGGGGTGGAGCAGGGCGACAGCGAGCCCGACGCGGTCTGGCTGGCTGCCAAAACCGCCAATCTTCGTATTTTCGATGATGAAAACGGGGTGATGAACCTTTCCGTCAAAGAGGTTGGTGGCGAGCTGCTGGCCGTGTCGCAGTTCACGCTCACGGCATCCACCCGCAAAGGCAACCGGCCGGCCTATATCCGCGCCGCCGGTCACGAATTGGCCATTCCTCTCTATGAAAGATATTGCGATCTTTTGGCAGAAAATTGCGGGAAAGATGTCAAAAAGGGAGTCTTTGGCGCCAATATGCAGGTGCAACTGGTCAACGACGGGCCCGTCACCATCATCATCGACTCGAAGTTGAAGGAGTGAGGTGCGAGGTGCGATTTACGATGTGCGATGTACGATTTACGATGTACGATTTACGATGTACGATTTGCGAGACGGGGACGCCAATTCCCCTTCTGTTGCAGAAGGGGTGCCCGAAGGGCGGGGTAGTAATATCGAGGTACGATTTACGATTTGCGATGTGCGATTTGCGAGACGTAAGACTTTTGATTGGCGACTAGTGACCATAATCTCGAACATTTGGCTTGAAGGCAGGCCTTTAGGTCTGCCGGGCTCGGTAGAAATGTGACGCACGGGAACCCCCGTCGCAGGCCGTAGGTCTGCGGGCAATGAAACAATGACCGCCGTCTCTAGGATTTGTTTTGCCCGCACCCCGGCGGGGTGCGATATGCTCCCACACCCGCCCTACCCTACCAAGCCCTGCAGCCCCAAAGGGCTGCAAGACCACAATCAATTGTGTCGTCCCTGCGGGACGTTCGGTTTGTGGTATGCCGCATCGTTCTACCAGGCTTCCGTCCCTGCCGGGACGTGGGCGAGGTGCGATTTACGAGACTGGAGACTTTCCTTGAGCAGTCCCGAAGGGACAAGAGCTTGGTAGACCCGCACAAGCGACGAAGGAGCGCAGTGTGGAGCCGTGAGGTGACCCGCACAAGCGACGAAGGAGCGCAGTGTGGAACCGTGAGGAGGAAACCCCGCACAAGCGACGAAGGAGCGCAGTGTGGGGTGCTAACGGCCTATCGCCAACGCCTCCTGATAGGTCTCTCCAGTGCAGACCACCAAATCGGCGCGGGCGCACTTCTCCTCCTGTGGCATCTGGCGGGACATACGTTGCAGAATATCCTCACGCGTGAGGTGCGGGTCGCGCTGCAAGATGCGGCGGATGCGCAACTCCAAGGGCGCATCAGCCACAATGATCTTGTCGAAAAACCCGGTAAGGTTGCCCTCATAGACAATAGCGGTCTCCATTATCACAGTCTGTGAAGACTGGCGCATCGACCACTCCTCAAACATCTGCATCACCCGCGGATGTATCATTTTGTTCAATATTTGCAACTTTTCCTCGTCGGCAAACACCATTGCGCCCATTTTGCGCAAATCCACCGTGCCGTCGGGCAACAGGACGTCGCCGAATGTGCGGACCAAATCCGCCACAAAATCGGCATCCTGATAGAGTTTCTTGGCCTCCACATCCGCATAAAAAACGGGAATACCCATCTCCACAAAATGGCGCGAAAGATAGGTCTTCCCGGTTCCTATACCACCCGTGAGGGCTATTTTGTATTTTTTAACGCACATAGAAAGTAAGCACTTCGGGGGATTCCACCGCCACCAGTTCCGAACCGAACCCGTGGTGGGAGAGAAATTCGCAGATCTCGCGGTTGGAGAAGGAGTACACCGTCACTTTGTTTTTCGGCTTCACCAAATCTGCCACCGAAATAGAGACCACTTTCTCCTTGGTGGAATAGGGTTTCATCAAATACCTTAACCCCTTTTGATTGAATGTCAGTGAAATAATGGAATCTGAAACCGTAACACTCGTTTTGCCTTCGGGCAGGTTATAACATTGGATTTTATAATCCAACGTCACCTTGTAATCTTTTGAGAAGGTTACAATGAACCAACTGGCCGTGGCGATGGCCAGGCAGACCAGGAATGCAAACGAGGGCAACTTGAGTTTCGGTTTTATTTCTGACATCTTATTGTGCTTTATTTTCGCTTTTTTGCGTTTTCATTTGGCTTTCATCCACAGAAATGGCCGCTTTTTCGACTTCGATGCAAACATCGTTGGCGATTTCAATGATGAAAGTGGACTCTTTGACCTCGCGAATCTTGCCGTGGATGCCGCCGATAGTCGTCACTTTGTTGCCTTTCTCCAATTTGCTTCTGAATTCTTCGACCTGTTTTTGCTTTTTCTGCTGCGGACGAATCATAAAGAAATAGAATATGACAAAGATAAGGAGAATGAATATCAAAGTCATAGATCCGCCTCCTTTGGGGGCTTCCGCCGGAGCGGCTTGTAATAGAGTAAATAATGGATTCATAATAAAAGGGTTTAGTTATAAAAATGTGTTTATTTATTCGGAGCGGAAACGTCGGCGGTGATGGTGAGCACGTTCTCCGTGGGATAGGTGTTGGCTGCCACAAGAATGCGCTTCGTCACTTTGCCGCTTTGCGTCTTGGAATCAAATGTCACGGTAATTTCGCCCGACTCTCCGGGACGGATAGGAGCCTTGGGCGGCGTGGAGGTCGTGCAACCGCAGGTGGCCTCCGACGAATAGATGATGAGGTTCGATTTGCCCGTGTTCTTGAACTTGAAAGCATACGACAGCCGCTCACCCTGCACCACCTGACCGAAGTCGTACTGGGTGGTCTCAAAGGTGATGACAGGCATCTTTTCCGCCGCTTTCTTCGACAGACCCGACGCTGTTTGCGGATTGTGCACGTCGCTGACCTTGAAATCGCCTTCCTGCGCCGGCTTGCGCGTGCAGGCGCCCAGCAACAGAAGACTCAATGTTATCACTATAAATGCTTTTTTTCTCATAGTATTAGTTTTGATACAAACCGCGACCCTCCTTGTTCAACTTTCCCTGGTCGCGCAAATCCACGATGATTTTGTCCAAGATTCCATTCACAAAAATCTTGCTCTTGTCGGATGAATAGTATTTCGCCAAATCAATGTATTCGTTCAACGTCACTTTGACGGGAATGTCCGGGAACTCCGTCAGCTCGCAGATGGCCATTTTCATCAGCAGCATATCCATCCCTATCACTCGCTCCAACTCCCAGTTCTGCAACTTCGACTCAATCAACTTCTCATACTCCGCGTCGTTTTCCAACGTCTTCACAAACAGACGCCGACAAAAACTTTCATCTTCCCGCGAATTCTTAAAAAGCGTTAAAATTTTGCAGTCATCCCCTTTCGCCTGCTTGAAGTCGCTGATGTTCATATACAACATTACCAGCGCCTCGTCGTAGTCGTCAAGCCAGTTGACATCCTTCTCACCAAAGAACCAGCGCATATGCTCGTCCTCGATGAAGATGTTCTGGATGATGTCCAACACAAGCTTTTTGTCCTCTTCGTACGTTCCTTCCCGGGTGGACATATACTTTTTGTACTCGTCCAACTCCTCGATGGCGTGGAACAACTTGACAATGAAATCCGTGTCCTCCGACCAGTTGATATGATATTTGGGGAAGAGTTTCCGCAAGGTTACATTCTGTTCTATCTGCGCAATCACCTTGTTATCAACGAACTTGGTGTTCGGGTTGAGGTCCTCCTGCGTGGGAATATGCTTCCCTTTCAAGTCCTCCAGCTTGTTGCTGCGATAGTAGGTAAGTTCCGGAAAGATGGAGAAGAGCCAGATAAAGAGAGGATAACAATTTTTAACGGTGCGTATCAGGTCGGCCTCTGCTGCGGTTACCGCTTCATAGGGTTTGAAGCTGTGGGCAAACAGAGCCTGCATCGTTTTGGTTCTGAGATATCGGCGGCTTATCATACTTTGGGAAATAAGGGCTTGTTATTTCAAGGTGAAGGAACTTTCGCCGAGCATCTGGTCGTCGGTGAAGATCTGCACGATGTATCTTCCCTTGATGGCCTTGTCGTCGGAAGGGATATCCCACGTCAAGGTGACATTCTGGGCCGCGTTGTTGTAGTTGACCACCGCCTTGGAGGAGTACTGGAGGCGCTGGCCGTTGTGCACGAAGGAGAACGAGTCGGAAGAGCCCGGCGTGAGCACCTTGCCCGTGCCCGGCACGGCGATGCGGCAGTACACGTTGACGGGACCCGGCTCGATGAGGGAGTTCTCACCCAGCACAAAAGAGGTCTTGATGCGTTTCGCACGCGTGGCTTTGTCGGTCAACTCCTCGTCGCCCTTGGCCTTGACGTTGTAGGCGCCACTGTGCACACTGTATGCTTTGAACACAGCAGCATTGTTGATCTTGCTGGTCAAATCCTCGTTCGACTTCTGGATGTTGGCCTTGTCCTGGCGCTCCTGCTCCAAATCGGCCTTCACCTGCGTGTTTTCATCCTTCAGTTGCTGGTTTTCCTGATAAAGCTTGTCCATCTCCTTGACATACTCCTGGGAGATGTTCTGCAAACGCGCCAGCTGCTTCTTGATGCGGTTGTAGTCGGCCTGCGTGGCGATGAGGTGCTCAATCTCGGCGGCATTGGCCATAATGATGCTGTCCTTTTCGGTCATCTGTTCAGCCAAATCGCCGTATTGGGCCTTGATGCGCTCGTGCTCTGCCAAAAGCGCATCCAACTCGCTTTGCAGTTCGTTGTTGGATGTCTCTATCTTCACATACTCCTTGTTCATCACCGGCTTGGCGAAGAATCCGAAATAAAGAGTGGAGACTAAAAAGAGTCCGGCGAGCGCGCCTAAAGCAATCACCCATTTCTTCAGGGGATTGTTTTCCTGTTGAGGTTTTGAATTATTGTTGGTAGTTTCCATTATGTATTGTTTTTTATTATTTTCGTGAATTTATGTAACGAATCCTGTTTTATTAAATTGTATTCAACTAATTTTTTAACTCAAGCCAAATCCGAAGTGTTTTTGGCAAATAAAACGTCTTGTTAATCGGAAAATAGATGATGACGGAATTAAGTTCCGATTTTTGCTTGTTTTGTATCACATAATTGGTAAAACTCTCCACCACTAACGTTTTTTTCTTGTTTTTCACCGTCAGACGGTACTGATAAGGGGCCAAACTGTCGATTTTGTACTCCAATCCTTCAAAAACCTCGCGGTGGTCAGCGTAGTTGTCATCCGTCAATTCCTCCAGCGCATTTGCCGACAGGCCCATCTGCTCGCGGATGTAATGATTCAGTTGGATATTAGTATTGATACCCCGAAGCTCTTTACCCTGCGGATGGTACATCGCAGTGAAAACATCCTCCGCCGTGTGACCAAACGTCGTGAACCCGAAATAGGTGCGCCCGTAAATCACCTGCGAGAGCATCTTGACCAAGGAGAGATTGTTCTTGCGCTCCTCTTTGGAAAGGGTTGACTTGTCATAATCCCGGGCACTTTGCAGATATTCGGTCTCCGCATCCTGCAACTCAATGCCGAAAAACTCCCGGAAAAGCCCAGGCCATTCGGAAGTTTCCACCTTCTTCATCTTTTTGGCCATCGTGGTGGTGGTGATAGTATATGAATCCAGCGGCTCCATAATCTGCTGCAGGGAGAGTCTGTCGTAACCATTGTTCGACTTGGTGTTGCCGATGGTCAGAGCGCTGTTGCCGTGGTCGGGGAGCACCACAATGAGGGTGTGCCCGTCCTTTTCGGCAAACTGCTGGGCCACGTGGAAGGCCTCGTCAAAGGCCAAAAACTCGGTGATGGCGCCCTTGGCATCGTTGTCGTGTGCGGCCCAGTCCACCTTACTGCCCTCAATCATCAGGAAAAAGCCGTCGGGGTCGGCGGAGAGCAAGTCGAGTGCCTTTTGCGTCATCTCGGCCAGCGACGGAGTAGTCTTGGGGTCGCGCTCCATATCGTAGGGCATCGAATGCTTGCCGAAAAGTGCCCACATCGGGGCCTTTTGGCACTTTTTCATCCCTTCGAAATCGTCAAAATAGAGACTATAACCATTCTCTTTCAGGAAATCTTTGTCGCTTTCGCGAACATATTCAGTACCACCGGAAATCACCACATCCACCATATTATGGACCACTTGCGGGGCGATGATGCCGTATTTGCCGCGATCGTATGAGTGGGCAGCGCAGTCGGCAGGGGTAGCGTGCGGGAACTCGCAAGTGACCACCAGGCCGGTGGACTTGCCCTGCAATTGCTTGGCCGCCTCCATCAGTGTGGCCAGGGGCTGGTAGGCGCGCGAAGCGTCCACGGGAAACAGGTCGTGGTCGGTTTTCACCGGATAGGTGGAGACAAAGCCCGTCTGGGAAGGATAGCCCGTCATATAGCAAGAGGTGGTCGGGGCCGAATCACCGATGGGGGCATCGGAAGAACAGGTACGGGTCAGTCCTGTGACGAAAGCGTCGAGATATAGGTAATTTTGAGAAGGATCGTGATAGGTTTTATACCATCGGGCAGCCGACAATAAACTTGTGGAGGTGCCGTCTGTAATCATCAGAATCACATTTTTCACATCATTGGTCTGGCCAAAAGATGCTATTGTCAACAATAACAATAAGTTATAAAGAACAAATCTTCTCATAAACGTTCCTTTTATAAAGCGTGCAAAAGTACAAAAATTTGTATTTTTGCGGCTTAAAAAAATAAGCACAATGAAGATTATTGACGTTACCCAGTATTTGGAAGAGCGATTTCCGCTCTGTTTGCAAGAAGATTTCGACAATTGCGGCGTGCAGTGCGGCGATGTGGAGCAGGAGATTACCGGCGCGCTGGTCTGTTTCGAGATGTCCGACAAGGTCATCGACGAGGCCCTCGAGATGGGCGCCAACCTGGTAATTTCGCACCACCCGCTGATTTTGCGGCGCGGCATCTGCAAGATTGAACCCAAGGACCGCGTGGGCAAGATCATCTGCAAAGCGCTGGCTCACAATATGGTGCTCTATTCGATGCACACCAACATCGACAGTGTGGCGGGCGGCGGCAACGACGCCTTCGCCGAGCGGCTCGGACTGGAGAATACGGAGGTGCTGGTGAACAGCGCCTGCGCACTGGAAGGCAAGCACGGACTGGGCCGCGTGGGAACGCTCCCCGCCGAAATGGACGCGATGGACTTCCTCCACTACGTCAAGGAGCGTATGGGGCTGCAGACCCTGCGCTACTATGGTGACACGTCGCGCCCCGTGCGGCGCGTGGCCCTGTGCGGCGGCGGTGGCTCCTCCTTCATCGAGAACGCCCTCGCCGCGGGCGCCGACGCTTACGTCACCGGCGACATCAAATACCACGACTTTTTCCGCGCTAACCGAAAGATGCTCATCGTCGATATCGGACACTATGAAGGTGAATACTTTATTAAAGAAATTATTCATAAGGCACTTAAAGAAAAATTTAGTACTTTTGCCGCCTCTATTTCTAAAATGGATATTTTGGAAATTTTGTACTTATAAATTTGATACTTAAATAATTAGATACTTGTTATGGCGAAGAAAAAAGTTACCGAAGAGGAAGTTGTGACCCCCGTTGAGGAGAATGCCACGGAAACTACGGCCTCCAAGACCAAAAAAGTGGCCCCGAAAAAAGTGACCCCGAAAACCACCACCAAGAAAGAGCCGGTCAAAAAGACCGCAGCCAAAAAGGAAACCGCCGTGGAACCTGAAAACCCCGTCGTGGTGGAGGTGACGGAAACTCCCGCCGATTCCGTTGCAAAAAACATTGAGAATGATGTGGAAGTGGCCACCACCCGCGATATCATCGAGGTTAAAAAACACGAAACTGACTCCGGACGCTCCGAGGAGATCACCATCGAGCAAAAACTGCTCTCTCTCTATCATCTCCAGCAAATCTGCTCCAAAATCGACGACATCCGCATCATCCGCGGTGAATTGCCTGAGGAAATCCGCGACAAAGAGGACGAATGCGAGGGCAAACGCACCCGTATCGCCAACCTTACACAGGAAATCAACATCCTCCGACAGAAAATCGCCGACGAGACCTCCCAAAAAGAGGAGGCCAACGCTGCCATCAAAAAATATCAGGAACAACAAAACAACGTCCGCAACAACCGCGAATACGAATCCCTGAACAAGGAAATCAGCTATCAACAACTCGTTATTCTCGACGCAGACAAGAAAAAAAACAAATTCGAAGCTGAAATCGCAGAGAGAGAAACCAAAATCGCAGAAACCCAGACCTCTCTGACCGAACAGGAAGAGATTCTCTCCCAAAAGAAAGCCGAGCTGGATGTCATCGTGGCCGACACCGAGAAAGAGGAGGCCGAACTCCTTGAAAAGGCCGAGACCGTCAAGGCCGACATCGACCAACGCCTGCTCACCGCCTTCGAGCGTATCCGCAAGAACGCCCACAACGGCTTGGCCATCGTCAAGATTGAGCGTGACGCCTGCGGTGGCTGCTTCAGCAAAATCCCGCCCCAACGCCAGCTTGACATTGCCCTCCACAAGAAAATCATCGTCTGCGAGGCCTGCGGCCGTATCTTTATCGACGATAAACTCGTTCAAAGAGAACAAGAACAATAACAAAAAAGGTGAAAGCGTTGACTTTCACCTTTTTTTTATTCTATCACCTCGCCAAAAAGCGTAGCCGGTGTGCAGTCGTGGACAACCACCTCCACGTAATCGCCCGGCTTGGCTTGCCCGCACGGGAATATCACCACTTTGTTTTGGCTGTTGCGCCCGTACAGCTGGTCCTCTGAGCGCTTGGAGGCGCCCTCCACCAGAATCTGGAAACGCTTGCCCACATCACGGCGGTTGCTGATGGCCGACAACTCGCCCTGCAGGGCGATGATCTCCTCCAAACGGCGCGTCTTCACCTCATCGGGCACATCATCCGCGTAGCGCTTGGCCGACAGCGTGCCGCCGCGCTCCGAATACTTGAACATATAGGCATACTCGTAGCCCACCTCGTGCATAATGTCGAGCGTCTGCAGGTGGTCCTCCTCCGTCTCGCCGCAAAAACCGGCGATGATATCGGTGGAGATGGCGCAATCGGGCATCAGCGACTTGATTTTCTGCACGCGCTGCATATAATAGTCGCGGGTATAGCTGCGGTTCATCCGCTTCAGCACGGCATCGCTGCCCGACTGCACGGGCAGGTGAATATATTTGCAAATATTGTCGTAACGGGCAATGGTCTCTATCAGCTCGTCGGAGATATCCTTGGGATGGGAAGTGGCGAAACGCACCCGCAAATCGGGCGACATACCGGCCACAGTGGCCATCAGCTTGGCAAAGGTCATCTCCTCCCCACCCTCGTTCCAATGGTACGAGTTCACATTCTGGCCCAAAAGGGTGACCTCCTTGAAGCCGTCGCGCAGCAGCTGCTCCACCTCGGCGAGGATGGTCTTGGGACTGCGGCTGCGCTCGCGCCCGCGGGTATAGGGCACCACACAATAGGAGCAGAAATTATTGCAGCCGCGCATAATGGAGACGAAAGCGGAAACGCCGTTCACATCGTAGCGCACCGGCAGGATGTCCTCGTAAGTCTCCTCTTCGGAAAGCATCACGTTGAACTGCGGCCCGCTCTGGCGCGCCTCTGCGATGAGTTGCGGCAGAGAGCGATAGGCATCGGGGCCGGCAATGAAGTCGAGCACCGGCTCGGTTTCAAGCAGCTCCTCCTTCATCCGCTCGGCCATACAACCCAGCAAACCCACTTGCAGGTCGCGTCTTTTTTTCTTGAGCGCCTCCAATTCCTGCAGACGTTTGTGGATTCTTTGCTCGGCTTTGTCGCGGATGGAACAAGTGTTAATGAGAATCAAATCCGCCTCGTTTACATCGCCAGTCAAGGCGAAAATATCCTTAAGAATGGATGCAACAACCTCACTATCAGCGAAATTCATCTGGCATCCGTATGTTTCTATGTATAGTTTTTTCATAGATGCAAAGGTAAAAAAATTTTTTTTCCTACTATTTAAACTTTAATAATCCTAAAAATTCTATTGTTTCTCGTTTTGTCACAATAATTTTTGTATTTTTGCAGCCTAAAATTTGAAACCTATTAAATTTTTACAAACTTAAAACTACAACAAAATGAAAAGACATCTTAGTTTGATTCTGATGGCCCTCGTTGCTGGTGCCATGATGTTCACCTCCTGCGGTAAGGAGCAATACACCATTACCGTTGGTGTCAACGATCCTGCTATGGGTTCCGCTACCGGTGGCGGCAAATATGCTGTCAACACCGAAGTCACCCTCACCGCTACTGCCAACACTGGTTACGATTTCGTGGCTTGGAACGATGGCAACACCGACAATCCCCGCAAGGTTGTTGTGACCGGCGACGCTACCTACACCGCTAACTTCCAACGTCACGTTGTGGAAGGCGCCACCATCTCCTTCCAAGGCAACACTTGGACTGCCGCCAACATCATTGGTGTCGACTTCACGAGTCAAAACTACATCACTTTCTACTACTACAAAACCGCTAACGACCAGAACGATATCTATGTCCGCGGTTGGCTGGAAAGCGTTGTGGGCACCTATGATTACGCTGGTGTCCAAGACTATATGGTTTACTGCGATCCCAACCAGACCTATTATGACGCTGAGGGTATTTTAAGCGAAGACGGTTCTACCGGCACCTATTACCTCTGGCAAGCAGACAGAAACTCCTTTGTGGAGAACATCACCGCTGTGGACCTCAACACCTACAAAATGTCCGCTACCTGGTCTGAAGAAATTTACAACCTCGAAGACTACATAGCTAACAATCAGTCTATTCCCGACAACACCTACACGTTGAGCTGTCAAATGGTCAATGCTACTTGGACTATGCAACAACCCTCCAAGAACGCCAGCAAAAAGGCCAACGCTCCCAAACTCGTGGCTGTTAAATAAGGATTTCCCTTTATAACCATACTCTAAAAAGGATCGCTTCGGCGGTCCTTTTTTTTGTTTAAAAATATTGTCAAAACATTTGGATGGAAAAAAGAAAATCTGTATTTTTGCAGCCGATTCCATCTGTGAATCCTAAACCATTTATTAACCTATAACCCTATCAAAATGAGAAGAAGTGCTTGTTTTATGACGATGGCATTGGCTGTCGCGATGCTGTTTTTCGCTTGCCACAATGAAAAATACACCATCACCGTCAACGTGAACGACCCCGCTATGGGTACTGTCACCGGCGGCGGCGAGTTCAAGGAAAACACCCAAATCTCCATCGAAGCCAAAGCCAACGAGGGTTATATCTTCGTCTCCTGGACCGATGGTAACACCGACAACCCGCGCTCCGTCATCGTGACCAACAACGCCACCTACACGGCTATGTTCAAACCCCTCGGCGCCACCATCTCCTTTAACGGATTGTCCTGGACCGCCCAATCCTTCATCTGCGACAATATCACCGGCAACTATCTGCCAATTTACCTCTACAAAACCGCTGGCGACCAGAACGACGTTTATCTGCGCGGATCTATGATGAAAACCCCGGGCTCCTATACCTACGAAACCAGCGACGGCGACTTCTTCTCCTATTTGGATCCTACCCAAACCTGGACCGACGTGGACGGCGTTCTCCCCAACAGCGAACCCGGCACCAACTACTATCTCTGGCAAGTCGATAAAAACTCTTTCGTGGAGACTGTGGAAGATGTGGACCTCAACACCAAAACCATCTCGGCCACCTGGTCTGAAAATGCCTTCAATCTCGAGGATTTCGTCGCCCACAACAACCAACCCTCCACCTTCTACCCCATCACCTGCGAAATGATCAAAGCCGAATGGGAATGGAACAACGCCACCAAACAGGCACCCCTGAAGTACTCTTCCAATGGGTTGCTCAAAGTGCAATAATTTTATTGTTTACCATAATCAATATTAAAGAGACTGTTTCAAGTCTCTTTTTTTACCTCTATGAAAAAACATTTTTCCTTTATACTGTGCTTTTCCGCACTGGCACTCCTTTTGGCGGGGTGCGACCGCAACGAAAAACAAGCCCGCAAAGTGGGCTACAACTACGCATACGCTATGGCCAACTACCGGGTGCAGGAGGCCGCCCAATACGCCACAGAAGAGACTAAAAACACCACGTTGGTGATAGCTCAGCGCCTCACCGATGCCGTGGGTGAAGAGTATATCAAATCGGATACCCCCGCCAAAGTGGAGATTGTGAAGGTTAACCGTATTGACGACACCACCACCGTGATCGATTTCATCAAAAACACCCCCATCAAAAAAGATGTCAAGTTTTCCTCGCTGATACGCAAGCGCAACGGTCGGTGGCTGGTGCACGATACCATCCCCACCCATAACGACACGGAAATGACCGGAACAATGGAGCCTTCGGTCACAAAAAATATTTCTGTCTCTAAGAAATAAAAAAAATTATAAGACCAACGCGTCGGCCACCACTTCGGCCAACGACTTGATCTCCACATTCAACTTGTACTCGTGGTTGATCTGCATCAGCTGATCGACACAGTTGTGGCACGGCGTGATGACCACTTGCGCGCCCGTGGCGGCTATCTGGTCAGCCTTGATTTTGCCCACCTTGAGCCGGCGCTCGTTGTACTCGCTCATTGCCAGCATACCGCCGCCGCCGCCGCAACAGAAGTTGTCGCTGCCATAAGGCGCCATCTCCACAAAATCCGACACCACCTGCCGCGTCACATAGCGGAGGGAATTGTACAGACCGCCATTGCGCACAATGTTGCAAGGATCGTGAATGGTGTATTTCTTGGTGTTCAAAGTCTTATCCACCTTGATACGCCCCGTTTTGATATACTCCTCCAACTGCTCAATCAGCGTCACCATCTTGAAGTCGGGGTGGGTTTTCAGATAGTTGGGGGCCTCCCAGCGGAGGGCGCGCGAGCCGTGGCCGCACTCGCCAAGCACCAGAGTATTGCATTTCAGCTTGTGCACCTCATCGAACATCTTCTTTGCGATGGCCGTGGCCTCCTCGTCGTTGCCGGAGAAATAGCCGTAGTTGGTCACGTCATACATCTCCGTGGAGAGGGTCCAGCTGGCGCCCGCCGCATAGAAAATCTTGGCCGCGGCAGCAATGGAAAGCGGGAAGAACTTAGGCTCGCGGGGGTTCAGCGTGTACAGAATCTCTTTGCCCTCCTCGTTCAAGGGGATGGTGGCGTTTTCGCCCAGCTCGTCCTGCAAATCCTCCTGCATCCACTCGATGGTGTCCACGAAATCCTCCGTGGGGATGCCCATATTGTTGCCCGTCTGGATAGCGGCGTCCACTGTGGCCTGGAGCGTCTGGGGAACCTTGCCCATCGCGGCCAGCATACGGCGGCCAGTGCGCACCACAAAGGGAATGTCCACGCCGATGGAGCAGTGCTTCACGCAGCGCCCGCACATCGTGCAGGCCCCGAACAGAGAGTCCACCATCTCGGTGATGGTCTCGTCGTCCAGCTCGCGGGCGTGAGTCAGTTTGGGAGCCGTGCGGCCCAATAATGTGCAATAACGGCGGTAGATGGAGGAGACCGTATCCACCTTCTTGCCCGGGATGTATTTGGATTCCTGAAACGTCTTGTAAAAGAGACAGCTGGTTTCACACAACCCGCAATGCACGCAGGCGTTGAGGTGTGTGAGCAGTTTGCTGTCGGTGTGCTTGGTCAGAATGTCAATGGCTTTCTGGACATTAGGAGTGGATTCTGGTGTCATTGCTTTAAGAATTTGGAGCCGCAAAAATACAAAAAAAATGGGGAAGCCGTTGTGGCTTCTCCATTGGATGGTGACCCCGGCGGGATTCAAACCCACGACTTTCAGAACCGGAATCTGACGTTCTATTCAGCTGAACTACGGGGCCGATTTGAGGCTGCAAAAGTACAAAATTTTCACTTAGAACATTATGCTGATTGGGCGTTTTTATTGTTCCACGAATTTGATTCTATCCGCCAGTTGGAGAAAGTAGTCGTTGGACCAGATGTCAAGGACGTGAGGATCTGCAATAAAATCCTTCACATCCGTTTTCACCAGATTAATATCTGTGGAAGCCAATTTGTTGCATAATTTCTGGAAAAAGGTCTCTTTGTCGATCTCTTCTCCGTTGAATTCCTTGATTCTTGCCTGCAAATGCTTGAAATCTAAAGGAATGTTGTTGCGAATATACCATTCAAAATCAAACCAATCGCGTCCTTTGATTCTCTGTTGCCAAGCTCTGTAAATAAGTGCGTGCATCTTTCCCGCAAATAGATCAGGCAGTGTGAAACACCTTGTCATAAATGAAAACGGTTCTAAAAGCACTTTTTGCTCTGTATCAAATTGTAAAGGTGGATCTGTATCCAGTTCAATCTTAATTTTTACGGTTTTCTTAGTTTGGAACTTGATTTCGTATGCTTCAGTGTTTTCCTTCAAAAAAGCAGACTCCACTCTTCCAAAGATTTTTTTGTCTTTCTTTGTTATAGTTACTGTGAGGCCACACATCTTGAATTCGTTCACGATGGCGGGAAAGAAGTTCTCCAAATGAATGTCTTCGCGTTTGGCTGTCAAGGAAAAATCCAAATCCTCCGAGAAACGGGGAAGCTGATGAAATATTCGCAAACAAGTGCCACCATAGAATGCCGCGTAATCAAAAAAACCACCACGATAAAGTCCCCCTAAAACAATCTGTTGCATCACTTCGTGAGAAGCGTTTGGAGTTGATGTGCCCATTTCTTTAACGTGATTTTCAAGCATCTTTTCATATATTGTCATTGTTGTATGATTTTTATGAGGTTATTTAAAATTGTTCTTTTCTCGCCTTGTTCTGCACAGGATTCAATGATTTTTACATCAAAATGTGATAATGAATCCATATCTAATCGGAGATCTTCTTCCAAGTATTGCCACAATCTTTTCAAAGATCGGTTTGGTATATAGCTGTCATAGAGGATGAAATCGCACAATGCTTTTTCAGGAGAGGCTATTATAAATGAAACCCCACCTTCTTTGACGATTCTTAGCCCTATACTGAAATAGGGGACTTTAACCTGATAGTAATCAAAAATGCCCAAAGGAGTATCAAATGACCGCGAACGCTTGATTGTGACTGAGGTCATACGATGTACCTGTTCAGGAATCAGTCCATACCAACGCAACGCCCAGCGAAGGGAAACGTAAGAAGGACCATAAATGTGGTTCGCACATAGCGGTGCACTGATAGGCTTTCCACTGATTTCTGGGTTCACTACGTACAATCCTCGCTTCAGCCGGATAAGATCGCCTTCCTTTTCCAAAGATTGAATCTTCTTTGAAGGCACACCTAACTGCCTATAGTTCGATTCAATCATCTTACCATAAACAGGCACATTTTCATATTGCAAAAGTGGGTTCTTTTTCATCATCTAATAATCACGGCTGCAAAAATACAAAATTTTGCATAGAAAGAGAAATATTTCTTCTTTTTCTATGCAAAATTTTACACACTTACAAAACACCATCGAGGATAAAATCGTGGATGGAATAAAAAAAGTAGGGGGCGATGATGCACATCGTCCCCTACCCTATTGTTGAAATCCGGAGTTCAACGATTATTTGTTGACCTGGAATTTCTTGTCGCCATTGACGAAGAAGTTGACAATCTGGTTGGCGGCGGCCAAACCAGCGTTGATGTTGGCCTCGGCGGTCTCGGCACCCTGCTTTTTCGGGGTGGCGAAGAAGCGCTTCTCAAACTTGCTGAACTCTTCCATAGCGTCGGGAGCGATGTCGGTGCAATATTTGAGGTCCTCGCGCTCTGCCATCAAAGCGATGAGCTCTTCCTCGTTGATGACCTCCTTGCGGGCGGTGTTGATCACGCAGCCGCCTTTGGGCATCAGGCCGACCAAAGCCTTGTTGATGGACTTCTTGGTCTGGTCGTTGGCCGGGATGTGCAGGGAGATGTAGTTGCAGTTCTTGTACATCTCTTCGAGGGTAGCCGGGACAACGACGCCTTCGGCTTCCATCTTCTCTTTCGGCACGAACGGGTCGAAGGCCCAGACTTCCATACCGAGGGCGCGGGCCTTTTCAGCCACGAGACGACCCACGTTGCCGTAAGCCTGGATACCGACCTTCTTGCCCTTCAGCTCAGCACCGGTGCCGGGTTTGAAGGTGTTGCGGGCCATATAGATCATCATACCGATGGCAAGTTCAGCCACGGCGTTGGAGTTCTGGCCGGGGGTGTTCATCGCCACGATGTTGTTGGCGGTGCAAGCGGCCAGGTCAAGGTTGTCGAAGCCGGCGCCGGCGCGCACCACGACCTTGAGGTTCTTGGCGGCGTCCACCACTTGGGCCGTCACCTTATCGGAACGCACAATCAGAGCGTCCACATCTGCCACGGCAGCGTACAACTCCTCAGCGGTTTCATATTTTTCCAATAATGCCAATTCATAGCCGGCTTTTTCCACGATAGCGCGAATGCCATCCACAGCGGCCTTGGCGAAAGGTTTTTGGGTTGCAACTAATACTTTCATTATTCTTTGGTGTTTATTCGTTTAAATTCTGAAAACTAAGAAATTAAGAAGTTAAGAAATTAAGAATCTCCGCTCTTGTTCTTTCTGGATTTTATGGTTTTAAGACTTCGAGTAAGCAGTGTGATTATCTCGTCCGTGTCTTTCAACATACTCTCCGCTTGTTCTGGAGTTAAATAATCTGTGTCTCTCAGCAATCTTAACCAATAATGTGTCTCCTTTGCTTCTTTCAGGGAAATATGCATTTTGGCTATAAAATCCTTATCCGATTGTGCTCCAGAGGCTTCTTCTATATTCGCCCCTATAGATGTGCCACAACGAATAATCTGCTTGGAGATATTATACTCGCTTTTTTCACCTTGAAGAAATTTCGTGAGATTCACAATCCTTATGGCAAAAAGATAGCTTTTATCTTTCAAAACACTCTTTTTTGCCATAATTTCTTAGTTTCTTAGTTTCTTAATTTCTTAATTCGTTACTATTTGTTCGCCTTCTCAAACTCTTGCATACAAGCCACGAGTGCTTCGACGTCTTCCACGGTGCAAGCGTTGTAGAGGGAAGCGCGGAAGCCGCCGACGGAACGGTGACCCTTGATGCCCACCATACCTTGCTCCTTGGCGAAAGCCATAAAAGCGTCCTGCTTGTCTTCGTAACCCGGGGCCATCACCCAGCAGTGGTTCATAATGGAACGGTCGGCCTTGTCAGCGACGGTGCCCACGAACATACTGTTGCGGTCGATTTCCTCGTACAGGAGGTTGGATTTCTTCATATTGATCTTGTTCATCTCCTCAACGCCGCCGATGGTGTTCTTCAGCCAGGTGAGGGTTTCGTGCATCACGAAGATGGGCAGCACGGGAGGCGTGTTGAACATAGAGATGTTCTTGGCTTCCTCAGCAGCGTGCGTGCGATAGTCCACCATCGTGGGCAGCGGATTCATATAGGCGCGGTCGCCAATCTGGCCGAGGATGTCCTTGCGCACGATGACGAAAGTGACACCGGCAGGGCCGACGTTCTTCTGGGCACCACCGTAGATGAGACCGTATTTGGTCACATCGACGGGACGGCTCATAATGTCGGAGCTCATATCGGCGACGAGCATCACGTTGTTACACTCCTCAGCGGTGAAGTCCTTGCGGATTTCCGTACCGTAGATGGTGTTGTTCGTGGTGATGTGGAAATAGTCGGCGTCGGCGGGAACGGTCCAACCTTTCGGGATGTAGTTGTAGGTCTTGTCTTCAGAGGAGGCGACGATCTCCACCTTACCGAAGTTCTTGGCTTCCTTGGCGGATTTCTTAGCCCAAACGCCAGTCTGCAGATAGGCGGCTTTCGTCTTCAACAGGTTGGCAGGCACAGTGAAGAACTGGGTGCTGGCACCACCACCGAGGAAGAGCACCTCGTAGTTGTCGGGGATGTTGAGAAGGTCACGCCACAACTGACGGGTCTCAGCCATAACGCGTTCCCAACCCGGAGTACGGTGGGAAATCTCCATCAAACCGATACCGGTGTTGTCAAAATTGCGGATTGCGTTGATCGTAGATTCAACGGCTTCTTTCGGAAGGACGCACGGTCCTGCATTAAAATTATGTACTTGCTTCATAATTAAGATATTATGGTTATTTTTATGATGATTATTTTTGTTTTTTAAAACGTGGCAAAGATACTAAATCAACTTCATATCTCAATACCTCGCAGAAAATATATTTTAACACTTTTTTTTACGCCTTTTTAGTACAAAATTACTCTTTGTTTACCTCTTCAGGCGTGCCAATCTTCAAATAGGGGTTCTCCACCTTTTTAAGCAGATGCTTGTGACTTTGCGAGGCCTTCTCGGGCAACAGCAGCGTGTAGCTCTTGCCTGCGGCCACCGTCAGCTTGTTGTTCTTGATCCACGGGTTGAGATTGCGCAACTCCCGGTAGGTAACGCCCTGTTCCTGTGCATATTTGGGCAAGCTGGGAATGGATTCCGTGACTTTCACCTCGCGGCAGGCCACGGGAAGATACTGCTCGGCCGGGCACATCTCCACCCCGTACAATTGCGGGTTTTCAAATATCAACTTAAAGGAGATGATGCGATAAAGATAACGGGAGGTTTCACTGTTGAGCCATAAATCCCAGAAATTGTGGCAGTTCTGGTCCTCGATGGCGGCAGCAAGTCCGCCCTCTCCCCTATTGTACGCGGCAGCGGCCAGCGACCAGCTTCCAAACTGGTTTTTACATTTTTTAAGATACTTGCAGGCCGCACGGGTGGCCTTTTCAAGATGGCACCGCTCGTCCACATCATTGGAAATCTCCAGGCCATAAACCTTCGCGGTGGAGGGAATGAACTGCCAGTAACCGCCAGCGCCCGCGGGCGAGGTGACGTTCTCCAAGCCGCTCTCGGCCACGCACAGGTACTTGAAATCCTCCGGCACACCCTCCTCTTTCAAAATCCGCTCAATCACGGGAAACACGCGCGCCGACAGCTTCATAATCCGGATGGTCTTGGAGTGCTGGTAGCAGTTGACCACCAACTCGCGATCCAACGCCTCACGCACCCAATAGATATCCATCGGCACCTCTTCGCCCGCGAAGTTGACCTTCTTGGGCAAGGGCGGCGAGGTGAGCTTGTTGGCGTAATAGTTCGGCTGCTCTTCGCACTGTTTCTGCGTGACTGCATAGCCTACCGTGAACCCGATGCCCCCTGTGAGCAAGGCGGCGAGAATGAGAATAAGGACAAGTGTGCGTTTTTTCATCTTTTGGTATGCTTATGTGTACGGAACAAAAAGGAGGCTGTCATATCCGACGGCCTCCCTTTTTATTGGTTTTTGATTATATCCGGTCGTCGCGAGGCTTACTTGATGTTAGGCTCCTCCAATCCGAGGTGCTGTTTCTTATCCACAGCCTTCAGGACGATGCCGAGAATGAGGGCGGCAATGCCTAAGCAAGCCAGCATCACCAACGGCCAGGTGTAATTGTAGGAAACGGCAGCCGTTTCAGCATCAATCAGGCCTTCGTTCATTTGGGCGATGACATCTTGGTTTGTTTTGTCCAAAACTTTACCGATCAGCAGCGGGAAGAGCCACAAACCGATGTTCTGGATCCAGAAAATGAGGGCGTAAGCAGAACCGATGATCTTTTCATCGACCAGTTTCGGGACGCTCGGCCACAAAGCGGCAGGCACGAGGGAGAAGGAGGCGCCCAAGACCAAGATGGTGAGGTAAGCCACCACAACACCGCCAATGGCGCTGCCCTTGAACATCGGCAGAATGAAAGCGAAAGTCAAGTGACAGATAATCAGCAGCAAAGAGCCAATCATCAACATAGAAGCGGCTTTGCCCTTGTGATCGACATAGTTGCCAAGAATCGGGGTAATGGCCACGGCCAACAGCGGGAAGACGGCAAAGATGGTCTCGGCCGTGCCGCGCATATAACCCATCCAGCAGTAGATAATCAAAGCCACAACAGCAGCTATCATCAAACCGACCTTAGCGGTTTTGTTCTTGGAGAAGTTGCTGGTGAAAGAGCAGACAGCCACCGCCAACATAATGAGGTATTGGATGATGGTCACGGAGCTGCCACCCCAGAACGTGCTGGGATCCGCCTCAGTGAGCGTGAGGTTGCACTGCAACATATTCACTGCATATTTCTGGAACGGGAAAATGGCGCTGTAGTAAAGCACACAAAGCAAAGCCACCAGCCAGAAACCGCCGGAAGAGAGGATTTTGCCAATATCGGAAACTTTGAAGGGATCGTCTTTTTCCTCGGCTTCGCCGGTTTGGGCATCCAATTTCTTGTCCATAAAGAAATAGACGATGAACATCATCAAGGCGATGCAAAGGAGCACCACGCCGAAGGCCACGGAACGGGAGACTTCAATCTGGCCGCCCAATTTGGCGAAGAAGGGTGAGAAAATCATACAGGTGGCCACACCCAGACGGGCGAGGGCCATTTCGGAACCCATTGCCAGAGCCGTCTCACGACCCTTGAACCACTTCACAATACCGCGGGAGACCGTGATGCCGGCCATTTCCACGCCACAGCCGAAGATCATAAAGCCGATGGCTGCCACCTTGGCGGAAGCAGGCATACCCTCATAGAACGGGGCCACGCCCAGCTCCTGGAAGCCGGGAATGTAATTCAAGTGATTGGTGAACCAAGTCTCCAAGCCGCTGCCCATAAAGGATTTGGAAACGGCATAGTACTTGATCAAGCCACCGATGAGCATCACTGCACCGGAAAGCACGGCGGTGAAGCGCACGCCCATCTTGTCGAGAATGATACCGGCAAAGATTAGGAAGAACACGAACACGTTCAGGAAGGTCTCCGCACCCTGCATCGTGCCGAAAGCGGTGGAATCCCAACCTCTGGTGGATTGCATAAGGTCCTTGATCGGCGACAAAATGTCCATAAAGATGTACGAACAGAACATCGCCAATGCCAACAACAGCAAAGCGGTCCATCTCATAGCCGCGCTGTCACGCAAAGTTTGTAGTTTTTCAGTCATAGTACTTTTTATTTAATTGAACAATATTAATATGTTGTCAAAGAAATGAGGGTGCAAAAATAAACTATTTTATTCATTTCCCTCGCTGTTTTTTCGGTTGCGGGCATTAAAAATCAAATCAAAGGTGATATAGCCCACCAAAATACCCCATAAAGGCATTAATATAGGACTGTTTTTCAGCACATTGTCAGAAAGATGCCCCGCCTTGGCCCAATAGATGGCCGCCAACACCGCACCCAACACCATTCCTATAATATGGTAAACATTGAAATTTTTCTTGAAAAAATCCTTCGGCTCCATTTCTTGTCTTTTATATTATGTAAGAGACGCAATGTATTGCGTCTCTACTCGTTTACTGCCTTATAATATTCATAATCATAGAATTTGGCCTTGATTTTGGCTTTTATGTCCTCATCACTCATCCGTACCAGATCGTAATAATTGAAACGACAGTACATCATAAACTGGAGCAGTTCGTCGCCCTTCAAGCCTGTCAGCTCACTCACAATTTCACGGTTGTATTTGTCCTGAATGCGCTCCACTTCATCATCATAACTCAACATCTCCTGGTAAAGCCTGTTCATTTTAGACTTTCTACTGAATTTGTCATATAAATAGGTGATGGGCGAAGTGGTGATGGAGCCGCCCAAGGAAAGGATGTTGCCGTTGGGTTTGTAAACGGCGTTGGCCTTTTGCATTTCAGAAAGCTTGGTCTCCTCTACCCTTTTGTAATAGTCTGGCAACTCCAAAGTTACTATATCCTTTTTAAAACCTTCGTATGATGGATTGATGGCAAAAATAGTCACCTCCTTCAGCATCGTGGCTTTATAGTAGAGAAAGAAATCCTCGAGACCGGAATATATTTTATCGTTTACCGTCACCACCAGCTGGCGATAGATGGATTTGGATATCACCAACGTGTCATTGAGCGAAACCATAATGGAAAACTGGCCGTTTTTGTCGGTAAAAGCAAATTTTTGGGTATTCATATTATATACACTTGCGCCAATCAGCGGCTGGAAGGTGATACCGTCGAATACTCTTCCGTTACAAGTTTTCCGCTGGCCGTACGCAAACGGAACCAACAGCAAAAACCCGAATATGACAAACCATTTTCTCATTAGGCGGCAAAAGTACAAAATTCTAAAACATTCCCGACTAACGAATCTATATTCCTTTTTGATATAAAGGATTTTGCAATGTTACTAACAAACGAAAGTTAATAAAATGGCCTGTTATCCATTATCAGCAAGTTAGCGTTTGAAAATTTCGTGGATAAAATTTGACAACTTTATTTTTTCACATCAAATGAAAAAAAAGTGTGGGCAAATGTTCAAAAAAGTTATCCACTAATAAAAAGTTGAAGTTTTATTTGGTTATGTCAATGTTCTTGAAAAACAATAAAATGCATTGTTTATAAATCATTTTTATTGTTCAAAACTTTTGATAAGTCACTTTTTCAAGACAAAGTCCAAAATTTTATACACGCAATGAACAGAATAATATGATTATTTCTTTTTAAATTTTAAAAGAAGATATTTTATAAGAACCGAAAAAAGGAGTCATTTTCTTGATGCAGGATTGGTTCCTTTTTTGTACTTTTGCGGCCTTAATATATTAGGTATACTAGGTATGAAAGTTTTGATAGCATCCGATCACGCTGGATATGAATTGAAAGAGGCCTTGAAGGAGGCTTTTGCTAAGGATTTTGAATGGGTGGATTATGGGACATTTTCTACTGAAAGTGTTGATTATCCGGATTTTGCCCATAAGTTAGCCACCGATGTGGCCAATGGTTCCTATCAATACGGAGTATTGATATGCGGCACAGGAAACGGTATGGCGATGAGTGCCAACAAGCACGCCGGCATCCGTGCCGGACTCTGCTGGTCGAAGGAGATTGCGGCCCTGGTGCGGCAACACAACAACGCCAACATCCTGGTGATGCCCGCCCGCTTCATCCCATTCGAGACAGCTTCCGAAATCGTCAAGACTTTCTTCTCCACCGATTTTGAAGGCGGCCGCCACCAGAGACGCATCGACAAAATTAATTTATAGCGGTTATGAATGAGTCTGCTCCCATAGAAAAGCCCCCATTGGAAATCACGCAAGATATGCGCGATCGTGCATTTTCCTTGAGATATTCGTTCATCGAAAGTCTTGAGACGCACTTGCTCGCCCTCGAGTCCAATCTTATCGACCATAAAGTCAATGTAAGATGGGCCCAGGATGAGACCGCCCTCTGCGATTCCATTGTGGAACTGCTTCCAGGAAAACAGTATAACTCCGTTTGTTTTGATGTGGCCAATGTGCCTGAACTGCTTTCCACATACGAGAATGTTATAAACCCAGTTTCGGTGGAAGCTGTGGTAAACCACGATCAGGAAACTGAAACCCTTATTGTGGAGTCCGACTTTGCCATAGCAGAAAACGGATCTCTCGTTTTTGTGAACCGCAAATCCAGTGATTGCTTTAATTTGGTCAGAAATGTCATTGTAATTGTCAATATTGACCAGATTATTGTATCTCAATCCGATTTATCACTTTTCTTACGATTGAAAAGTGGTAATGCATCCTCTGATTTTCCTAGTGATGTCAAAATATTGAACAAACCTTACAAAAAAATTGTATCGGATTTGTTTTTATCATCCCAATCTGTAGGATACACGGAAGAAGATGTCACTGTTTCTGTCATTTTGTACGATAACAACATCACCGATATTTTACAAGACGCTAATTTGCGCCAGTCGCTCTACTGTATCCATTGTGGTCGATGCGCTACCGTCTGTCCAGTGATGAAGGTTAATAACGGTATCTCCCCTATCGATTTGGTGAAGAAAAACTGTTTTGACCAGTTTAACAAAACTCAAAGTATATTCCAACAAACTTCTCTTTGCGGTAATTGCCAGGAGGTTTGTCCTATAAACATTCCCTTGGTGGATTTGTTGATTTATGAGATGAATTTGGTGAGCGAAAATACCAGTTACAACAAAACCAAGAGTTTCTTTTCTATTTTATCCAAGAGAAGTAAAATAAACAAAAAGAATTCTCCGTTTTTGCGGTACTTCTTTTTAAAGAGGTTTTACAGCAAAAACAAGATGCTTTTGAATTATCTTTTGAATCAAAAAGAGCAATTTTATAACATAACACGCGAATCAGGTCAAGATACAGCTCAAAAAGAAGAAGAAAATGTCTAATAGGGATATTTTACAAGAAAAAATTAGGCAGTTTGTCAAAAAATACTACCAAAATGAATTATACAAGGGAATTGTGTATTTCATCTTGATAGTGTTGTCGGCTTTTATTGCCTTTTCCCTCTTTGAGTACTTCTCATACTCCAATACAACCGTCAGATCTGTTCTTTTCTATGGTTTTATTGCCTTGTTTGCGGCCAACCTCATTTTTTATATCCTAAAACCGTTGTTCAAGTTGTTTGGCTTGGGCAAACAACTGTCGCAAAATGAAATTGCTTCCATCATTGGTAAGCATTTCAACGAGATTGACGACAAACTTCTCAATCTTTTTGAGTTGCAAAAACAGATGGACGCTGGCGATTACAAGAGCTATGATCTTCTTTCAGCTGCCATCGATTCCAAAATTGAGTCTTTCAAGGCCTATTCCTTCGTGCAGGCAGTGCCTGTCAAGAAAACAGTTCGCTTTGCGCGCTGGCTGGTAATCCCAATTATTATCTTTTTGCTGCTGTTTTCCATAAAAAGCGAGATTTTTACGGAATCTACTAAGAGAATTGTGCATTACCAGACGGTTTATGAGAAACCAGCCCCCTACTCTTTTGAGGTGACAAACAAAAAACTAACCGCTTTCCAGCACGATGATTTCACAGTCAATATGAAAGTGGTGGGTGATGAGGTGCCTGACGAGGTCTATATCCGTTACCAGAACCGCAGCTTCAAATGCACCAAAAATTCTAATACTGAGTTTTCCTATACCTTTACCAATATTCAGAAAAACACTGATTTTCAATTTGTAACGGATGAGGTGGAATCTACTGTTTTTACTGTTGATGTCTTGCCAAAACCTGTTACCCTGGGTTTTGAAATGCACCTCCACTACCCTGCCTACCTGAACAAACCCGATGAGGTTATCGACAATGTGGGCAATGTTACGGTTCCAGAAGGCACGGACATAAAATGGGTGTTTTTCACCAAAAATTCAGACAATCTGCTGTTTATAGTCAATGACAAACAAGAGGAACTCTCTTCCGAAAATGACACCTACTCTATCTTTGTGAAGGCCAGAAACAGCTTCACCTATTCGATTCTCAACAAAAACGCCTATTTTACTAGTAAAGACACGTTGACTGATGAAATCACGGTGATAAAGGATATGTATCCGGAGATTTTCGTGCAAAGCCAGCAGGATTCCTCTTATCAAGAGCGATACTATTTCAAAGGCAATATCAAGGATGATTACGGCTTTTCCGCTCTCCAGTTTGTATATACTCGCTACGATGCCGATGGTAAAGTGGCAAAATCCGGCAAAACAGTCAATATTCCCATACAAAATGGAGTTACCATTCAGGATTTCTATTACTATTTTGATCCCAATACTTTTGATTTGAAGCCGGGTGAAAAAATAGATTACTATTTCCAAGTATCCGATAATGATGGTGTTAATGGTCACAAGACCAGCAAATCCAATGTATCCACATATCGTGTGCGCACCTTGGACGAAATCAACAAGGATATAGACAAGGCTGAGGAAAAAACCAAGTCCAATTTCAACGATTTGATTGAGGAGTCTGCAGACCTGATGAAAAATATTGAGAAGATGCAGAAACAGCTGCTTCAACAAAACGATCTCAGTTGGCAAGACAAAAAGAAATTGGAGCAACTGATGCAACAATATCAGGAGTTGCAGCAACAAATCAACGAGTTGAAGCAACAGGAGCAGAACAAACAGAACTTGGAAAACCAATATAAGAATGTCAACGAAGACATCTTGAAAAAACAGCAGGAATTGCAAAAACGGATGGATCAGGTGTTGTCGGATGAGATGAAGAAGATGATGGACAAACTGCAGGAAATGATGCAGAAATCGAACAAAAACGAGGTCCAGCAGCAGATGCAGAAGATGAAGACAAGTGCCGAAGACATCAATAAAACCTTGGACCAGCAATTGCAGCTCTATAAGCAGTTGGAGATGGAGAAGAAGGTGAATGAGACAGTGGAACAGTTGCATAATTTGGCTGATCAGTTGGAAAAGAATGCCAAACAGACCGAAAACCGCAATACTGACAAGAATTCTTTGCAGCAAAAACAGAAACAAATCCAAGAACAATATAACCAGATCAAAAAGGATTTGCAGGAAATCCAGCAATTGAACAAAGAGTTGGAGCAGCCGGTACAATTCAAAAGTACCGATGAACTGCAGAAGGAAATAGAGCAGCAAATGCAGCAGGGCCAACAAAATTTGGAGAAGAATAACCGTTCCAAATCTTCCGAAAATCAGAACAAGGCGGCTGAAAAAATGGACCAGCTGGCTGACCAGCTCAATCAGGATTTCAATGAAAACGAATTAGAGCAGGTTTCTGAGGACATTGAGACCGTCAGACAGATATTGGATAACCTGGTGAAGATTTCCTTCTCACAGGAAGAAATACTGGCCAAATCGAAGACATTACGCAATGCCTCCCCATCGGTCACCGACGTGATGAACAAGCAATACAGGGTGAAGAGTGATATGAAGGTGATTGAAGATTCTCTGAATGCCCTGGCGCGTCGTCAAATGGCAGTTAAACCATTCATACAGAAGGAGGTAACTAAAATACAAGAGTATCTGCAAACCTCACAGGAGCGAATGAATAACCGTCAGTTTGCATTGTCGGCCACTTCGCAGCAGTTTGTGCTGACCTCGATGAACAACTTGGCCTTGATGCTGAAAGAGTCGATGAACGAAATGCAGAAGAAGAAAAGCGAGTGCAAGGGCAAATGTAACAAGTCGGGTGGGGGATCGTGCAGCAAACCGGGCGGTAAAGGCAAAAGCCAGAAGACTTCTGCACGGGAGTTACAGCAGCAACTGAACCGCCAGATGGAGGCGTTAAAGCGCTCTATGGACCAGCAGGGACAGCAAGGCCAGTCGGGTCAGCAACAGCAGATGAGTGAGAATTTTGCCCGTATGGCTGCGCAACAAGAGGCTATCCGCAAAATGCTGGAGGACTACAACAACGCCCAGAAGTCGGAGAATGGGGTAGGGGACAAGACGTTGGAACAGCTCATAGAAGAGATGAAAAAGACGGAAAAAGAGTTGGTTAACAGAACAATAACACAGCAAACCATCAACCGTCAGCAACAAATTACCACACGTTTGTTGCAGAGTGAGCGCGCTGACCAGCAGCGGGAGAAAGAGGAAGAGCGCAAATCCACGGAGGCTATCAGCACCCCGCGTTTGAATCCGCCTAAAGACTGGAAATTCGACACGGAAAAGCAACAGCAAAACGAGATGTTGCGCTCTGTGCCTGCTAACCTGAACTACTATTACAAAGAGAAAGCGAACAACTATTTTTACAACATAGACTAAAACCCACAGTTATGATATACATAAACCGACCCGACTTAGACAAGCAGAGCCTTTACACGACCGTTCTGCAGATGATAGAAGACATATCGGATGAGTATGCCTTGCAGAAAGATTTCGGAACCCTTTCGATGGCCAATCAGGAAGTGGTAGAATTTCTTATGCAGTCGTACGACCAGTTTTGTGTGGATTTCAGTTGTTTCATTGACAACGATGAGGTAGGATTTTGCTTTGAATCCTCAGAGCCCTTGTTCAAGAAACTGGAGGAGGGTCAAAATGGGGTTTTGTTGTCCATTTTGTCAGACGATTTAGAATATCAAACTGATTATAAACAAATTAGCTTTAGTATTCACGTGAAACCCAAGCATATTATACAAAGAGAACCCATCCGCAAAGAGGTTTTACAACAAAACAGGACGATATGAAACGTTTATTGCTTTCCTTTTGTTTGCTGTGGGTAATACTTTTTTCTTATGCCGATCATTACAGGGTCCTTTTTATTGGCAACAGTTACACGGAGGTCAATAATCTTCCGCAGTTGATCTCTAATTTGGCATCCTCGGTTGGCGACACTATCGAGTTCTCTTCACATACCCCGGGAGGGTGCACCTTCCAACAACACTTGTCAGGTGCCCTCTCTTTGATAAGGCAGGGAGGTTGGGACTATGTAGTGTTGCAGGAGCAGAGTCAGCTGCCCTCTTTTCCCTATTCACAATTTATGTCTGAGAGCTATCCGTTCGCAAGGGGTCTCTGTGATTCCATACGCGCCTATAATCCCGATACAAAGGTTGTCTTCTATATGACCTGGGGAAGGAAGAACGGAGACCAGCAAAACTGTCCCAATTATCCACCTTTGTGTACATACGAAGGGATGGACAGCCTGCTTTTTGCGCGTTATATGATGATGGCGGAAGACAACCGAACCCTGGTCTCTCCTGTGGGCTATGTATGGCATTATATTCGCGACCATTACCCGGATATTGAATTATACCAGTCTGACGAAAGTCATCCCTCACTTGCAGGTTCTTATGCTGCTGCTTGCACATTTTATGCCACTCTTTTCCGGAAAACCCCTATGGCTATATCCACTGATGAGGGAGTGGGCACAGAACGGTCGGAATGGATTCGGCGTGCTGCTACTGAGTTGGTGTATGACTCTTTATCCCGTTGGTCTTTTATAGAGTCTTCTGACACTATACACGGTGGAGATTCTGTAACGGTGCAAGCGTACAGAATGCCGATGTTCAATCTCTATCCGAATCCCGTTACCCACACATTGACGCTCAAGAGTAGTGAGATCCTTGAGGAACCCGTCTCTATTTTTGTGTATGATGAATATGGAAAATTGTGCATAAGCGAAAGAAATTCTAACGCAGATACCTATTCCATCTCTGTGGTACAACTTCCTGCCGGGGTCTATTTTTTAAAAGTGATGGCAGGGGAGAAGTCATATCCGATTCAAAAATTCATTAAAACAACAGAATGATTACGTTTGATTTTATGGTGCCTTGCGAAGTAGTTCCTGACATCCAGCACAAGCAATGGCTGAAGAGTGTCATTCGCAAGGAGGGTCTTGTGCCAGGCGACATATCCTATCTTTTCTGCGACGATGCCTATCTGTTGGAACAGAACATTGCTTTTCTCCATCACGATACTTTTACGGATATTATCACCTTCGACAAAAGGGTAGGGGAGATTGTCTCCGGAGACATTATGATCAGTCTGGAGAGAGTAGCCGAAAATGCCCGAAAGTTCTCCGTCTCTTTTGAGGAAGAATTCTTGCGTGTTATGGTTCACGGCACCTTGCACCTTTGTGGTTATAAAGACAAGACCGACCAAGAGGCTGCCGAGATGCGTCGAATGGAGAATGAATCTCTGTTAATGTTCCACGGGAAATAATTTCATAAGTTATTCAAACGAGAGGTTTTACAAAAACGTTTCACGGGAAATGCCAAACAAGTATGATGTCATAGTAGTGGGTGCGGGGCACGCTGGATGCGAAGCCGCAGTGGTCTCGGCACGGATGGGAAGCAGCACCTTGCTGGTCACAATGAACCTGGCGCTCGTCGCACAGATGTCGTGCAACCCGGCAATGGGTGGCATCGCGAAGGGACAAATCGTGCGCGAGATTGACGCACTCGGCGGTATGTCAGGCATAGTGACCGACCACTCGATGATACAGTTTCGGATGCTCAACCGATCCAAGGGACCCGCTATGTGGAGTCCCCGCGCTCAATGCGACAAAACGGCTTTTTCCCTTTTTTGGCGTCACGTTCTTGAATCCACACCCAACCTGCATTTGCGTCAGGATACGGTGACATCCCTCTTGTTTGAAAACGATGCCGTAGTCGGAGTTCAAACCCAGCTTGGGCAATCAATCTATGCCCATCGCGTTATTCTTACCAACGGCGCGGCATCCGGGTGCAAAAACTGAAAACCGGCACCCCTGTGCGTATAGACGGACGCACCATTGACTTCTCCAAAATGACAGAACAACCAGGTGACGAACCTCCCGCTTCTTTCTCCTTTACCGACACCCCCGCCCTTGCCCAACAGTGCAGTTGTTGGATTACCTATACCAACCAGGCTGTACACGATGTGCTGCAGACTGGTTTTGAGAAGTCGCCGATGTTCCAGGGGCGCATACAAGGTGTGGGGCCACGCTACTGTCCCTCTATTGAGGACAAGATTGTGCGCTTTGCCGAGCGCGACCGCCACCAACTCTTTTTGGAGCCAGAAGGTCGCAACACTGTAGAATATTATCTCAATGGTTTTTCTTCTTCACTGCCCGAAGAGGTCCAGGTAAAAGCTATGCACCTTATCCCTGGTTTGGAGAAAGCGGAGATTTTCCGCCCGGGCTATGCTATCGAGTATGACTATTTCGACCCGATGCAACTGCATCTCTCCCTCGAATCGAAATGTGTGCGGCATCTCTATTTGGCCGGACAGGTGAACGGCACTACAGGTTATGAAGAGGCAGCCTGCCAGGGATTGATGGCGGGCATCAATGCGCATCGTTCCATTCACGGACAAGAACCCGTGGTGCTCTCTCGCGCGCAAGCCTACATCGGTGTCCTTATCGATGATCTGGTGACAAAAGGTGTGCAGGATCCTTACCGGATGTTTACTTCCCGTGCCGAATATCGGATATTGTTGCGCCAGGACAATGCCGATGAGCGGCTCACGCCCATCGGACATCAGCTGGGAATTATATCCGATGAGCAATATGAACGCTTCCAAAAGAAGTATGAAA
>ONAB01000012.1 GCA_900315705.1 uncultured Bacteroidales bacterium
GTATGACACATTCGGATAGTATTGAACTTGAAGATTGCCCCCGTTCTGTGTAATGTCTGCGTATGGTTTGCTATTCACCCAAATGGTATCAAGAACAATTGCGGGGTCACAATCTGGATTCGGCTGGTATGTCACAGTCACATAAACATAACCGGGATGATGGAATCTGCGGGAGACAGAAGTCCCTTGAAATGTTTGCAAGGTATCAGAGAACGACCAATGATAATGACTCCCAGTCGTAGTGCTTCCCGAAGCAGAAAGTGTTACAAGTTCATCCTCACAAACCGTGTCAGGACAGTTTAAGATTGGTTTTGCCACATCTTCAATTAAAAGCTGGACAGTTTCATTGACCTCAAGGCCGGAACAATATGTCCGTTTCAACTTCACATCCACAAGATATGGCGGCGTGACATTTGTCAAGTGATTGGTGAGAATACCGACGGATGGCAGCAGATGGTCACTACTGTCTATAGAGGCTGCGTTGGCAGGGGAAATGGTCCATTCGTACGTGACATTAGGAGACTGGTCTGGCACATTGAACTGAACGGTAGAGCCAGCACAAGTGGTTGTGATTGCAGGCAGTCCGTGAGGTAGCAGTTGGAAAGGGACAACACCGTGAATGAATGCCTCCGAACGGCAGTTGTATTCGTTATCAACCTGATATACAGCTACGTCACACACCTGATTGCCAAATGTGACAGTCACCTCGTTCCCCTCTTCAGACGATGTTGGTAAACAGACAGGCTCCCACACCAGATAATACCGCGGATGGGTTGGAGTGGCCTCCAACAGGATGGAACCACCCGGACAGGCCGTGTGATCCCCAGTGGTTGACGTCAGCGCAGGAGGATTGTCCAACACTGTAACGTGATATTCCACAACTTTGCAATAATCACTATGAGAGGCCGTAATCAAGAATTTCCCCGCAGATGTGAAAGTGTAGGATAAAGAAACGGAATTGGTGGTATAAATCTGCTGATTATTCTGATTATAGACCCGCCATTGCACAGGATTAGTATGAGTGGTATGAAACACGCCCGTTTCTCCCTTACAATAGGTGTCTTTGGCAGAATGTATGCTCATTGTGTCCTTGACAATGATGGTTTTTGGGGCTGCCATCCAATAACCGCAATTTAAAAATTGACAAATATATTTGGCTCTTATGGTTACCGTGTCTGGATGGGTGAACTCCAGCGTATATTGGTTGGGGCTTTCCCCATTATAGACATTCAAGCAAGAGCTGTTGTCGTTCCACCACGTGTAATCCGTCGAGCCCCACCTTGGCAGTTCGTAAATCTGCATTTCACCGACACATACCGTTTCTGGCCCCGAAATTTCCGCATTGCTGGTGATGATAGGAATTTGAATGGAAAGCAAGGAGTTACATTCTGTTTCGCACATGGATGCATCCAATGATATAACCCCATAACCCGAAGCAGGGCTGCCCCAGTTTACGGTAATGTCAGGTGTTCCCTGCCCCATCAACGAGCCACCCTCCACATTCCATATATATCTATCACATCGCGGATTAATTACAGAATAACTGGCGGTAGTGTACTCGCATACAGTACCGTAACAGGAAAGGTTCAATTCAACAGGTGGTTTCACGATAATTCTGTAATTCTCGCAATCCTCACACCCGCATTCGTTGCGCACACAGTGGGAGAGCCAAAATTCCCCTTCTGTGAGCGGGGTTAATGAATGATTTTGCGTGGATGCCGCTCCAAACAGGCTCTCCCAATAGTATCCCGTAATGGGAGTTCGGACGGTAGAGCTCATATCCACAAAATCAATGGTCTCCCCCAAACAAATTTCAATCACTTTTTCTCCATCTTGAGTATAATAGAAGGAGGGAACAGAGGAACTTTCCGCATCGGGAGAGTCCATCAGAAGGATACACATTTCGGCAGAACAGGTATTCGTGTCACCGACCAACACACTGACAGAGATATTCCCTGTCAACCCATTTCCCCACGTAATCACTGCTGTCCGTCCCTGATTTGTCAAGTAATAATTGGAAGCACCAGATATGACCCAAGAATATTGGGATGCATTGTCACACACAGCTGTGTATCGCACAGTCCTCCCTTTGCAGGCGAGAATACAGTCGGACGACTCCAACTCCAAGTAGTATGGACCACAGGCGTTGTAGTCAGTGAGCAGGCATTCCGATTCAAAATCAGAATTGATGTATAGTCCGCATCCGGATTGAGATTGGGCATATACATTCGTCAGGCCGCATAAAGTCAGCGACAAAATCAAAAGAAATAGAAATTTTTTCATAACAACATGGTTTTTGGGGGTTAATAATTGGATTTGACAAATTTATCAATAGACACCTGACCTTTGCAAACAGTTTCCAAAAGATATGTTCCCGCAGACAAACAAGAAGCATTCATCACAAAACTGTTATCACCAACATTCTCTTTCACTAAGATTCTTCCGTTCAAATCCATAATGGTGATATAGTCTATAGGTATATTGTCACTTTCCACATACAGAATATTGTTTGTTGGATTTGGCCAGATTCTAACATTGGAAAGGGGTTCTTTATAATCAGAAATGCCCACATACGGTTCAGCGAAACTCGGGTCGTGATAAAGGGCAAACACTGCGGAAGATTGTCCTGAAGGACAGTTCGCAGAAACATTATTGTTAAAAGAAATGGGAGCAGTCACATCAATATTGAATAAAATTTTTCCATAGAGATTTGATTGTACTAATGCTCCTTTTGTGTCCCCAAAAGTACTTATGTTTATTGTCTGAATATACTCCCCATCATTTCTCCATTGGTATATTCCCTTCTCACTAAAGATATTTGCGTATCCAAACACCCTATTGTTGATTGCTGTAGGCCCCCGTCCGCTTAACGCATTAGAAGCAGGAACGATTCCATGATTGAGATAATGACCTGTTTGAGCATCAAAGCGAGCGAAAAAAGAGATGTTTGAAAAATCTTGTTGATATCTTTGCAAAGGGTTACTTTCATCGTCGAAATAAACAAGTCCATTATTTTCCAATTTATACCCCCCTGTTCCTAAAAGGAAAATAGAGTTGTCTTGCTTACACATACCGGCCCAGGAAACAAATGCTGAATTATGTGTATCTCCGCGAGTATACATTTGATTGCACCACAGAACTGTACCATTCGTGTTATATTTAATAATAAAAGGCATAGCCGTTGAAGAGGTTATATCCAGCATACTAGAATAATGCGTGCTGTCCCAATATATGTGAACAGGATATTGATTCAATTCACCACCGCAATCCCCAGAAAGAGACAAACAGAAATTTCCTGACAGATACATGTTGTCACTCTCATCGGATGACATTCCTGTTATGTAAAGCGTGTAAAGTTGATTTACACTATCCCCCAACAAATTCCAAGAAGTGGCAATGCCATCTGTATGGTCCACCATCGGTTTTGCATATAGCAATTCCCAATTGGGTGAAAATTTATACATCATACCCGTATTCAAACAATTATTGCTAAAAGGGACAACAGACCCTGGCAGATAGATGTCATATTTTCTGTTTGTGTCTCCATCTATCACAAGTGTGTATGGATCTGTCTCATATCCACCATATGACAATTTTGTGTAAACAAACGTATTTCCCTCATTATCAATATGAAAAGGAGCAATCTTACCTACGGATTCACACAAGCCAAATTCTCCTCGCACGCCATCGGCATTACTTTCTCTTGTAAATGTTGCCACAAAATGGTTATCAAGTAGATTGCCATCCAAATCGAATGTGGCAAAATAGGTGTATCGGCCTGTCTTGTATGGTGGTCTTCGCTGTTCAACAGGTATCTCATGAACCTGCGACCCGGTAATCAAGGTGTCAAAATAATAAAGCCAAACATTATTAACAGTAGCATTGTAATCCACATAATCCAAAGACATATTCCCTGAAATATAGACTCTGTTGTCTTTCACTTCCATCCAATTCGAATATGCATCCATATCGCTTGCCTTCACAATCTTATGCCACAGCATATTTCCCAAAGTGTCAAATTTAGCTAATAAGCAAGTTTGATTGTTTGATCCGTAAACCTGAGGATTGTTAATGAATAAAAAGGGTATTCCGTTAAATGTTGGTTGTCCTCCGATAGTACCAAAAACGTAAATAAAACCTTCCTCGTCGAAAGCAGTATTTGAAATATCGTTAAAAAAAACAGATGACGTACCCCCACTTCCACTCCAATAGTTCGCCCATTTCCACTCACCTTGGGCGGAGGCGGTTTGGATGGTGAAAAGGGTGGCGAGAATTGCGAAGAAAAGGGGTATTTGTTTTTATTGGCTGTTGCCTTTTAGCTAAAGTCTAAAGTCTTCAGTCTAAAGTCTTAAGTCTCAAATCGCAAACCGTCCCTACAGATTATTCCGGTAGTCGTTGGGCCTGTTGTACTTCAACACATCCTTCAATACGGCGGCCTTCACATTGATGGTGAACCCCCATCCCTTGCGGTATCCGAAAGGTATCCAGTTGAAACTCATCTCCCAACAGTGCATATCTCGGTAGATGTCAATGGAGGTGTACGACATCGACTTCTGCACAAAATCGTAGCCCGTGGTGAAGCCGATTTTCCACTTCTTCGTCACGTGGATGTCGCCCACCACATTGATAGTGTGCACCATATTGTTCACATACCGGTTGGTGTCGCGCATCATATAATAATATATGTTGTCGTTGATGCCGTAGGTGAAGGTGTAGTTGAAGGTCAGCGACCAGGGCAGTCTGTCCTTGTCGTTTTTCTTGGCAGTGCCGCCGCCATTTGACTTCTTCTTGAAAGTGTTCTGATCGAGGCGCAGGTTGAGGGCCACACTTAAGGTGGTGGAGGAGAAACGGAGGAGACGGTGGTTCTCCTTCCACTCGAACTTGTTGATGTTACGGCCATTAGGGCCGATGATGTAGGGATCAAAGGCGAAATTGTATGTCAAGTAGAGCTGTTTGAACAGCGTGCTGCGGCCGGTAAGTGTGAGCTTGGAAAGTTTCAGCGAGTCGGCGGCGAAGTTGTAGTTCATCGAAACATTGAGGTTGTCGATAATAGGCACTTTCTTGTAACCCGTGACGGTGTCGCGGCGCGAGCGGACTTTGATTTCCAGGTTGTTGCCAAAGGAAAGCATCGCGAGTGCTTGGGTATTGGAGGTCACCATTCCGAAGATGGCATTGTCGAAATAGGAGTACTCCACCATCTCACCCGTGATGGGATTGAAATAGGTGCCCCGCGTGCCGCCCGCCAGATTGGGACGGTACGTGAAATTCAACGTGGGCGTTACAATATGACGGATAGCCTGCAAGCCGCCTTTCTTGAACGAATACATAAAGAAGATCTTGGTCGTCAGAGATGACGAGACACTGAGGTCGTGCAAGGCATAGAAGCCGCGCCGGAAATAGCGGTTCACCGTGGCAGTGGGCACATCATCGCCGGGATTCACCGTCATATCCTGGGTATATGACTGCAAATACCACTTCTCCGTAAGCGTCGCCGTGGTGTTCCAGTTGATGCGCTTGGCAATCTTGATGGGAATGGTCAGGGGAATGATGTGCTGCATCCCGACATTGAAATCCTCCCACGTCTGCGGCTTGAAGAACAGCGAGTCGTAGGTGTCAATCTGGCCGGTCAGCTGCGACGACCACTTCATCGAGATGTTGTCGTACCACTTCAGCGAACCCGTCTTGTTGCGCTTGCGGAAGGGGTAGAACTGCACCACCGACATACTGATATCTGGCAACTTGAAGTTGATGGTGTGGTAACGAGTGTTCTGCGAGTATGATAACGTGGCGTCCAGGAAAAAGACATCCGCCGCAGAGGTGGAGACGTTGACCGAAGAGGTGAACTGGTTGGAGAGATAGTCGTTGGCCGAGGTGAGCGTGTACTTGGAGTAGTTGGAGCTCACAATGTCGATATGGGCGTTGAAACGGGTGGTGGGGTGCGACTTCACATCCTGCTTATGGTCCCAGTAAATTTTGAAGTCATTGGAGACGCGGTAGGTGGAGTCGAGTTTCTCGCCCACGCGGGTCTGGAAGAAGCCCAGCTCCGCGGTGCCGGCGCATTTGTAGCGGAAGACGTAATTGGATTTAGCCTTGGCGGCCCAGCTGCCGCGCGTGTAGGCATCACCACTGATCAGCAGGTCGATATTGTCGCTGATGGCAAAATAGAAACCCAGGTCTTTGATGTAGAAACCCAGGCTGTTGGACTCGCCGAAGGTGGGCATCACCAGACCCGACTTGCGCCCCTTCTCGAGCGGGAAGAAGCCGAAGGGTATGGCCAATGGGGTGGGCACACCCGTGAAACTGAGGTAAGCCGGCCCGATGACAATCTTGTCGTGCTGAATCAGCTTGGCCTTTGAAAAAGAGATCTCGTAGTGCGGATTATCCAGTTCGCAGGTGGTGTATTTGCCCCGTTTCATAAAGGCCACGTCGTCGCCCATCTTCTTGACCTGCTCGCCGTGGATATACCCCTCGTCCTGGGTAGTGATGACGTGCGTGATCTTGCCCTTGTGGGTGGTGAAGTTGTACTTGATTTCGCGGGCCCGGTACTGGTCGGCACCCTGCACGAAAACAGGGCTGCCCCGCACATAACCGTTGGTGTCGGCCACCCCGGAGGCGTAAAGTTCGTTGTTTTTGAAGTCGATTTCGATATAATCGGCGTAAAGTTCCATATCCTCGTACTTCGCCACGGCATCACCATAGAGATAGGTGATGCGATGCTCGAGGTCGTTGACGGTGGAGTCCTTGGCGCTGTAGGTCACGATGGAGTGCAACGCATTGGGGGAAATGATCTTGACGGCACGGACGCCACGGCGCGAGGTGTCCTGTTGGACAATAAAACGACTTGCAGTATCGTTGAGGATATGCGCGGTCGAGTCAACCGCACGACGGGGTTTTCGGGACTTGCTCTCCTGAGCACCGGCCACCACATATAAGCCACTGATTACAAAGAGCATAATCAGTCGCAGGAAATATGAAAAAGCAGGTGTGTATATCTTTTTCGACAAGGCTCAAAAAACAAATAATAATACTATATTTTTGCAGGTTTTAAAAGACGGCAAAAATACCAAAAAAGTTTCAAAGAGATGAACTCAAAAAAACGATTCTTATTATTCCTCCTGATATTTTTTATCGGAAGCGTCGCCTGGGCCCAAAACAGCCAGAAAACTTTCAAGGTTGTGATAGACGCCGGCCACGGGGCGCACGACCCGGGTTGCATCGGCTCTCAAATCAACGAGAAGACGGTGAACCTGAGTATGGCCCTCAAGGTGGGCAAGCTCATCGAGGAGCACTGTCCGGACGTGAAGGTCATCTACACGCGCAAAACCGACGTGTTCGTGGAACTCTACCGCCGCGCCCAGATCGCCAACAACGCCCACGCCGACCTGTTCATCTCCTTCCACTGCAACGCCTCTGAGAATCCTGCCGGCAACGGCGTCGAGACCTACGTGATGGGCCTTTCCAAGAGCGAGGCCAACCAGGCCGTGGCCCGCAAAGAGAACTCCGCCATCCTGATGGAGAAGAACTACAAGGAGAACTACGACGGCTTCAACCCCAACTCCCCGGAATCGTACGTCATCTTCTCTCTCTACTCGTCGGCATACCTCAACAAATCGATCATTCTGGCCGACAAGGTGCAGAAAAACCTTGTCAACACCTCGCACCTGACCGACCGCGGCGTCAAGCAGGCCAACTATTGGGTGCTCTACAAGGTGGCGATGCCCAGCATCCTCATCGAGATGGGCTTCCTCTCCAACCCCCACGACCAGTCGTACCTCATCCAGCAGGCCAACCAGAACAAGCTCGCCGCCTCCATCTACAATGCATTCGTGGACTATCTCGAGGTGGTCAACAACACCAAACACGCCCACCTGCCCATCAACGGCACCACCCCGGCGACCCCCAGCACACCGGCAACAGCCCCCGACACCGTCATCGCCCAGACTGCCGAACCCGTGGCGCCTGCCACCCCGACTGTCGATACCGCAACCCACAATGCCGTCAACAGCAACGACATCCGCTTCAAGATCCAGATTCTCGCATCCCCGGTGAAGCTCAAAGCCAACGACAGCCGCATCCAGAACATCCCCGCTCTCGGATACTACGAGGAGAACGGACTCTGGAAATACACCGCCGGCAACGAGACCTCCTACGAGGCCGCCAACGAAATCCTCGCCACGGTAAAAAAGACTCACAAAGACGCCTTTATGATTGCCTTTCAGGGAGATAAAAAAATATCAGTGAACGATGCCCGAAAATTGGCAAAAAATTAATATTTTTGCCACTCTTTTTCCACTGCATACTCTACAATGAGCAAAGACAAAGAAAACCAACAATATTCCGAGAAAAACATCAAAAGTATGAAGGTGGCCATCTTCTGCATTGTGGCCCTCGTCATCTTCTATTTCGGATGCAACTTCCTCAAAGGGCTCAATGTCCTGAACCGCAAGACCTACTACTACGCCGTCTTTGAGGATGTGGGCGACCTGCACGAGAGTACCAACGTGGTCTTCAACGGCTACCCCATCGGCAAAGTCAAAGGTCTCACCCTGCTCAGCACCAACCCCTCCAGAATCTGCGCCGAGATTGTCCTCACCGAGAATCTCGACATCCCCGCCGACAGCTATTTCGAGGTGGCCCAGAAGGATGTGCTCGGCGGTATGATCGTATATCTGCGGCTGGGTCAGTCGGCCACCCTCGCGCACAACAAGGACACCCTCGGCAGCGCAATGAGGCCGGGTATGTTCGACGGCATCGGTGACTTGAAAGACCAGCTGGCCAGCGTGGTCGCCTCGGTGGACACCATCGGGCTCTCCCTCAAGAGCGTCTTCTCGCCCGGCGACACCTCCAACGGTGCCTTTATGCTGAAGAGCACTCTTGTCAATCTCGAGGCCTCCACTCACCACCTCAACACCCTGCTCGCCACCAACGAGGGCAAGGTGGGCAACGTGGTCGCCCAACTGGAACAGCTGAGCCACACTCTCAGCCAAGCCTCCCCGCAAATCAACAGCATCATCGCCAACCTCGACCACATCTCCGACTCGCTGGCCCAGAGCAACATCCGCTCCCTCATCTCTGATGCACAGGCCACCGTGGCCAACCTCAACACGATGACCGCCAAGATTGAGCACGGCGACGGCACCGCCGCTATGCTCATCAACAACCAGGAGCTCTACAAGAACGTCACGAACACGATGGAAAGCCTCAATGTCTTGTTGCAAGACCTCAAGGCCAATCCTTCCAAATACATCAACGTCACCGTTTTCGGAAAAAAAGAAAAAGACAAAGATAAAAAGGATAAAAACAAAGAATAAAAAGTCATTATGGAGATTACAGGTAAACTGATACAGAAGCTCCCGATGCAATCGGGCACCAGCGCCAGAACAGGCTCGTCCTGGCAGAAACAGGAATTCGTCATTGAAACGGGCGACCAGTTCCCGAAAAAGATATGCGCCAACCTCTGGGGCGACAAGGCCGACCAGCTCAACCAATTCAACATCGGGGATATGGTGAAAGTATCCTTCGACCTCGAGTCGCGCGAGTTCAACGGCAAGTGGTACACCGACGTGAAGGCGTGGAAGATCGAGCACCCGCAAGTCAATGGAATGCCGGAACCGCAGGCCTACAACCCCGCCGGCATCCAGACGCAGCACACGACCTACACGCCGCCGACACCGCCGCCCGCCGCTTCCGAGTTGCCGGGCCAGAGTCCCGAGCCCTTCCAAGACACCTTCACCGACGAAGGCGCCCCCGACGACCTGCCCTTCTAAGCCCCTGACTACCCTTTGCGCCGCGACATCCCCTGGGCCAAAATCCCATTCGTGTCGCGGCATTTTGTTATATAAAAACCCAATGCTATGACTCACGGAATCTGCCGATGGATGGCCGCCGCCCTGCGCGCAGAGCCCTCCCACACCGCCGAGATGGTCTCCCAACTCCTCTTCGGCGAGACCTACGAACTGGTTGAGGAGAAGACCGACTGGCTGAAAATACGCACCACCGACTGCGGCTATGAGGGATGGCTGCAACGCAAACAGCACACTCCCCTCCCCGACGAGGAGTTCGCCGCCTACCAGTCAGCGCCCCGCCATCTGGTGCGCACCCTCTTCCAGTTTGTGCGCGACAAGGAGAGCCACATCCCCACCCCGCTCTGCATCGGCGCCCAGTATCCCGAACCCAAGGAGGGCACCTTCACGCTGGCCGGTCGCCAGTACGTAGTGGAGCCGGAAACTCTGCAACCCATACCGCACCACGAGGGATTGTCGGAGAAGCAAGAGCAACTGTTGGCCTTCGCCCTGCAATACCTCAACACCCCCTACCTCTGGGGCGGGCGCACCCCCGCCGGCATCGACTGCTCCGGGTTCTCCCAGATCGTGATGCGCAGCATCGGCATCGAACTGCCGCGCGACGCCTCCCAGCAGGTGGAACTCGGCACCCCGGTGGATTTCGCCGATGAGGCCCGGATCGGCGACCTCGCCTTCTTCGGCAACGAGGAGGGACGCATCATCCACGTGGGCATCGTTTGCGGCCACCGCCAGATTATCCACGCCTCCGGCCACGTGCAGATCAACACCCTCGACGACACGGGCATCTTCCACGCCCCCAGCGGCCAATACACCCACTATCTCCGTATCATCAAACGCCTCTTCTAACCGATTATGAAAAAGAAGATTCTCTGGACATTGCTCATCCTCTGCGGCATCGTCATTGCCGTGGCCGCCTACGGGGCATACGCCCTGTTCGGGCCCAACACCGGCAACAGCAGCGAGGTCAAGGTCACCCTGCCGCACGAGGCCACCTACGAGCAGATGAAGGACTCGCTGCGGGCCCACAACGTGCTCCGCAACGAGCGCACCTTCGACCGCACCGCGCAGCTGATGCGCTTCAAGACCGTGCGGCCCGGTCGCTACACCATCCCCGCCAACTGCAGCAACATCGAGCTGGTGCGGCTCCTGCGGCGCGGACAGCACTACCCCGTGCGCTTTGCCTTCAACAATGTGCGCACCATCGACCAGTTTGTCGAGAAGGTGGGCAACCGCTTCTTCTTCACGCCGGAAGAGTTGGCCACCTGCCTCGCCGACAGCGCTTTCATCGGCAGTATGGGATTCAACAGGGCCACCCTGCCCGCCCTTTTCATCCCCAACACCTACGATATCTACTACGACATCACCGCCAAAGGGTTTGTGGAGCGGATGTACGAATTCTACCGGCAGTTCTGGAACGACCAGCGCCAATCGCAGGCCGAGGCCATCGGGCTGACGCCCGTGGAGGTGGCCACGCTGGCCTCCATTGTGGAGGAGGAGAACCACCGGCCCAAAGAGAAGGCCATCATCGCCGGGCTCTATATGAACCGGCTGCACAAGGATATGCTGCTGCAGGCCGACCCGACCGTCAAGTTCGCCCTCGGCGACTTCGCCCGCAAGCGCATCCTCAACGCCGACCTCACGGTGGACTCGCCCTACAACACCTACAAATACAAGGGACTGCCGCCCGGGCCCATCCGCATACCGGAGGGCTCCACGATGGACTCGGTGCTGCACTACACGCACCACAATTACCTCTATATGTGCGCCAAAGAGGATTTGTCGGGCTATCACAACTTCACGGCCAGCGCCGCCGAGCACGCCCGCAACGCAGCCCGCTACCGCGCCGCCCTCAACCAACAGCATATCAAACGCTAAAACCTCAGCCCTATGAACACCTACACCATCGGCATCGACATCGGAGGCACCAACACCGACATCGGCATCGTGCGCGACGACGGCCTCATCGTGGGCCGCAGCAGCATACCCACCGACCGTTACAACACTGCAGAAACGTATATGGAGGCTATCGCCACCCTGATTCAGCAACTGTTGTCGGAAAATAACATTGCGCAGCTGCAGGGCATCGGTATCGGCGCCCCCAACGGCAATCCGCACACCGTCAGCATCGAGGCCAACACCGCCAACCTGCGCATCAAGACCGCCATACCATTAGGCTATTTTTTAGGTGCCCGTTTCGGCGTGCCGGTGCAGTTGGACAACGACGCCAACGCCGCCGCCGTGGGCGAGATGGTGTACGGTGGGGCCAAGGGAATGCGCCATTTCATTATGCTCACCTTAGGCACGGGCGTGGGCAGCGGCATTGTTGTTGACGGCCGGCTGCTGCACGGAGCCCACGGGATGGCTGGTGAACTGGGGCACGCCATTGTGGTTCCTGGAGGCCGGCCGTGCAGTTGCGGACGGCAGGGATGCGTGGAGATGTACGCCTCCGCACGAGGCATCTGCCAGAACTACCGGGAGGCACTGCTGAAGAAGCATCCCGGCCAAACCGTCCCGGAAGATCTCACCTGCAAGTTTGTGGGGGAATCCGCCCTGCAGGGCGATCCCGTGGCCGTGGAGGCCTACGACACCACCGCCCGCTGGCTGGGACTGGCCTTGGCCAACGCCGCCGCCTTCTCGGAACCGGAGGCCATCTTCCTGATGGGCGGTCCCACCCGCGCCGGCGAAGCGCTGATGGGACCCCTGCGTCGCTATTTTGAAGAAAATCTGCTGTTTCTGTACAAAGGGAAAATCAAGATTCTGCTCTCGCAACTGGTCCAGAACGACGTGGCCATCCTCGGCGCCGCCGCCCTCGCCCACCGGTAATGCTAAGATACGTTGCCGCTATCTTACTATCACCTTCTCGGTCGTTTTCCCTACCCGAACAATATAAATCCCCGAACGAATGGGGATGAAGTCCTCATCGCATTGTAAAGGCCTGCAATACAGGGTTTGCCCTAACATATTCATCACCTCTACATTTTGGTCCGGTTTTTTGTCGGAACATACCCGTATGCCTCCAGAAACTCCATAAACACGCACTTCTGGCCTGCTGACAATGGGCAGGCCTGTCACATTTGCTTGGATCTCAAGATAATTATTCAAGTGGGTTATCGCAGTCCCGTCTTGTTCAAAAGAATAATTGTATGGATTATAATCCACATCAGCAGGAGACACAATATGACATCCGTGCAGCCACCAGCAATCGATGAGATTGTAACAGGTGGGGGCCGTGATTGTCAAGGAACTGCTGTCTATGAGAAAACAGGGTAAATGAAAATAATCATCAAACACATAATCGTAATAGGTGTTGATTCCCAAATGATTGGACACAATGTCGAGTGTTGCCCTTCCTTCCAGCAACAGGAATGTGGTTCTTTCAGCATTTATGGCCGTTCCAACCGTATCATTCCCCACTCTTAAATATCCAGGGCCAATTATCGCACAGGAGTCGGGACCAATAAACAATCCATCAATGTAATTATCGCCTATGAGTTTCAATTTGACAAAGTGTCTCCAGAAATCAATATTCCCCGAGACAGTCGCATCTTGCAACGTCAAAGTATGCGTGTCGGAGTTGTACGAAACGTGTCCGGTAATAAAATCCCCGGTAATGCTATCTCTGGATTCATTAAAACCGATATCCCCTATATAAACATCATAAAGGGTGTCAGAGTCATTCTGCCCCCACACCACTTCACTATTGAAACACAATAGCAGCATTAAAACTGTTAAGGGTAAAAATCTTCTTTTCATAATCTTATGGGATTTGTATGGTTAAACATACCCTTGAATTGAACATCTTGGCGGCAAAAATACAAAACATTCCTCGATTTTTATCCCTTCACAGTACGAATGTGAACCCTATCACCAAAAATATGATGACACAGGATATGCAGACAATCGATTTATAGTGTAAATATTTAACAATCTGTATTTTACACAAATACAAATTTATCCCCTCTCAATTGAGTTTTATCCCTTCACACGCTTTATTTTGCTTTGGCTATGATATAGCTGTTGACCCGTAAAAGCGAAGGAGATTGTTTCCCCATCGCTTTTTCACCCGTGGCACGGCAGTGCCGCGAGGCGCCAACTCCCCTTCTGATTTTCAGAAGGGGTGCCCGAAGGGCAGGGTAGTTAATATGGATTATAGTTCCTTATTTGTAGAAAGGTAGCTAACGGGATATCCTTGTTTCAAGAATTGTGGATGATTGTCATATTATTCCTGCCAAGGTATTTATATTCTTTATATTACTACCCCGGCCTACGGCCACCCCTTCGTCCGCACTTCTGTGCGGACAACGGAAGTTGGGAGTGTTTTTCGGCGAGCAAGTAGCTTCTCTGCTACCCCTCTCTCGAGTCGCCCCTGATGAACATCGAATGGGGATCCACCTTGTTTTTCTCCTCCTCGTTTATCCTGCTCACGCTCAGCAACATTCCCAAAGCACAGCCCGAAACGAAGAGCGAGGCGCCGCCCGTGCTGATGAAGGGCAGCGTCTGGCCGGTGGCCGGCAACAGCTCACAGTTCACCCCTATATGCACAAACGCCTGGCACGTCATCCAGAAACCTATGCCGAAAGCCAGCAACGAACCCATTGCCGACCTGGAATTCCGGGCGATGTGCCACGCGCGGTAAAAGATGGTCAGATAGATGAATATGATAAACAAGCCGACCACAAGCCCCGTCTCCTCAAACAATGAGGCGTAGGCGTAGTCGGTGGAGTTTTCGGGGAGGCGGTACTTGATGATGCCGCGGCCCGGGCCCGCCGGATGCAGACCCGAACGGGCAATGGCCGCCCGCGACAGAATCATCTGGTCGCCATAACCCTCCTGATTGTTCTTTGTGAAATAGTATTCCCAACGATTGACGAAGGTGGAGATACGCCCCACGTTGTCGAGTTTGCCGGAGGCCACCAACAGGGTCACCACCAACACAAACACCGTCACCAGACCACCCAAGGCAAAAAGCCCTTTCCACTTGAAGTTGCCCACGAAAAACATCGCGAAGCCCGTCAGGAAAAGGATGATAGCCGTGGACATATTCAGCAGGGCGATGCCCCCGCAGAAGCCCAACAGCACCAGCGTGGCATAGCCCATCTCCTTCTTGTCCAGTTCCTGCTGGCCGGCATCATACCGGCGGCCGATAAAGTTGGACAAGAACACGATAATCAGGAACCCAATGAAGTAAAAGGTCTGCAGGTCGAAGCCAAACAGAGTGACGCCGCGCACGGCGGAGGATCCCAGCGTCCAGATCAGCAGCACCCCGGCCAACAGCAGTCCCAGAAGGGAGAAATTGGACACCAGCTTCTTGTAGTTCAAAAAATAGAACACGGCCAAACCGGCGTAGCAGAAGACCAGGTGCACGATGTGCGTCAACACGCGCGTGCCCTCGGTGCTGTACACCAACAGGATGGAAATCAGCGACAACATCCCGACTAGAATCAGGATGACCGAGTCGCCCCGGAACCATTTGCGTTTTTCTTTTACTTCAGGATTCATATTGACAATATTTTACAACTGGCCGACAGCCTCCTGGAAAAGGTCGCCGCGCTGGCGGTAGGTCATCTGGGCCGTACCGTTCACGCCCGGCGAGAAGAGCACCGCGTAGTTGCGATCGCACGCATAGAAGGCCTGGCGCACCGCATCCTCGAGGTTCATCTCCACAAAGACAGGGATGTCCAGAGAGGAGAGGAAATTATAAACATCGCTGTTATAGACACCTTGCAACACGATGGCCTTCACGTGACTCAGCACCTGGTCAATCAGGTCCTGTGTGAACTTCTCCACCTGGTCGATGCCGCAAATCCACACCGTGGGCTTGGTCATACTCTGCAGGGCATACCAGACCGCATTGGCATTCGTGGAGCGCGAGTCGTCGATGAAATCGATGGTGTTGATGGTCTTCACACGCTCTAACTTGTGCGAGCTGCCCTCGAAGTCGGACAACGAAGCGGCGATGTTCTTCTTGCGAATGTTGACCAGATGGTTGGCCAACGTAGCCACCATCGGGTTGGCTTTTTCTCTCTCTTTTTCAAAAAGGCTGAAATTATTACTCTTTTGGGTAGGCATAGGTTATGGTTGTTTTATATGATGATGAAATTATTGACAATCAGGTATTAACGTATTTTGAGGGTCACCACCGTGAGCACGGCCAGCAAGAGGGCGACGATGATATAGCGCTGCACAATCTTGTTCTCGTCAATGCCCTTTTTCTGGAAATGGTGGTGCAGCGGGGCCATCAGGAAGATGCGGCGTCCCTCGCCATACTTTTTCTTGGTGTATTTGAAATAGGAAACCTGCATAATCACCGACACCGATTGGGCGAGATAGATGCCGCAGAGTATCGGGATCAGCAACTCCTTGCGGATGATGATGCAGGAGACGGCCACAATGCCGCCCAGCATCAGGCTCCCCGTGTCGCCCATAAAGATCTGGGCCGGGAAACAGTTCCACCAGTAGAAGCCCAGACAGGCACCAATCATTGCCGACACGAAGATCACCAATTCCCCGATATTGGGGATGTACATTATATCCAGATAACTGGCAAACACCACGTTACCCGACACATAGGCCAAAATAGCAATGGCCACGGCTATCACCGATGTTGTACCCGTCGCCAGCCCGTCCAGTCCGTCGGTAAGGTTAGCTCCGTTGGAAACCGCCGCGATGATGAAGACGATGATGGGGATAAAGAGCAGGAACGACCATTTGCCGGTCTTGTCGCCCATCCAGCGCGTCAAAGAGCTGTAGTCGGCCTCGTGGTTCTTGAAGAAGGGAATGGTGGTTTTGGTGGAGTGATGCGGTGCGCCGAAGACCTCCGGGGTGCCGGCATTCTCCTGGTTCTCCACCTGCAGCGCCGACTCGAGAGGAGTCATCACGTCCTTGGTGGTGTTTTTCTCACAAATGACGGCATCGGGATGGAAATACATCACACCGCCCACCATCAAGCCGAGCACAATCTGGCCGATGAGTTTCTTGCGCGGGGAGAGGCCCTCTTTGTTTTTCTTGAACACCTTGATGTAGTCATCGGCAAACCCCAGGGCGCCGAGCCACACCGTGGTGAAAATCATCAGCAGCACATAGATGTTGTGCAGCTGGCAGAACAGCAGCACAGGCACCAGAATGGCCGTGATGATGAGGAGACCGCCCATCGTGGGGGTGCCGGCCTTGGCCGACTGGCCCGCCAAACCCAAGTCGCGCACCGATTCGCCAATCTGCTTCTTGCGAAGGAGATGTATGAAGGGCTTACCCAGGAAGATGACGATGACCAGGGCCACCACAAATGCCAACGCGGACCGGAAGGAGATGTAACGGAACATTCCGGAGCCGGGCATTCCCAATTTATGCAACCATTCGAAAAGATAATATAACATAGCTTACAGGTTAATGGTTTGGTTATCAATTTTCTTCAAAACAATGACGCACCTCTTCCCTATCGTCGAAATGGTGTTTTACGTGGTTGATTTCCTGATAGGTCTCGTGCCCCTTGCCAGCCACCAGCAGCACGCCATCCTTGGGCAGCAGCATACAGGCGGCCTTGATGGCCTCGCGGCGGTTTTCGATGACGAGAAGCGACTTCTTCTTGTTCTCGGGCACGCCGGCAAGCATCTCCTTGAGAATCTCGGCGGGCTCCTCGGTCCTCGGGTTATCGGACGTGAGCACCACACGGGTACTGTACTTGCAGGCGATGGCGGCCATCTCGGGACGCTTGGTGCGGTCGCGGTCGCCGCCGCAGCCCACCACGGTGATGACCTCCGTGCGCTTGCAGGTGGTCTCGCGGATGGTCTCCAGCACGTTCTGGAGGGCGTCCGGAGTGTGTGCGTAATCCACAATGGCGGTGGCACCATCCTTGCGGTAGAGGAGCTGGAACCGGCCGGAGGCGCTCTCCAGCACACTCATCTGCATCAGCACCTCATCCTCATCGGCGCCCAACAGCACCGCCGCGCCATAGATGGCCAGCAGGTTGTAGGCGTTGAAACGGCCGCAGAGCTTGAAGAAGACCTCTCGGCTGTTGATGCGCATCTGCAGGCCCCGGAACGAGTCGTCGAGCACCTGCCCCTTGAAGGTGGCAGCGGTCAGCAGACTGTAAGTAAAGATGCGGGCCTTGCAGTTTTGCACCATCACCATTCCATTCTTGTCGTCCACATTGGTGAGGGCAAACGCCGTCTTGGGCAGTTTGTCGAAGAAGGCCTTTTTGGCATTGATATAGTTTTTGAACGTCTTGTGGAAGTCAAGGTGGTCGTGGGTGATGTTGCTGAAGATGGCGCCCGTGAAGTGAAGTCCCGCGATGCGGTGTTGGCAGATGGCGTGGGAACTCACCTCCATAAAGCAGTATTCGCAGCCAGCATCGACCATCCGTGCCAGCAGGCTGTTGAGCTCCACGGCATCGGGGGTGGTGTGCGTGGCGGGCACCTCCTCGTCGCCAATCCGATTGACGATGGTGGAGAGCAGGCCCGTCTTGTGGCCCATCAAGGTGAAGAGGCGATGCAGCAGCGTCACGGTGGTGGTCTTGCCGTTGGTGCCGGTGATGCCGACGAGTTTCAGCTTGCGGCTGGGCTCGCCATAGAAAGCGCTGGCCAGGCAGCCGAGTGCCAGAGCGCTGTCGGGCACTTTCACGTAAGTGACCTCGGGGGATATCTCCCCGGGCAGGTCCTCGCACACGATGAGGCGCCCACCGGCTTCCACCACTTGCGGTATGAAGCGGTGACCGTCGGTCTGGGTGCCGCGCTGCGCCACATAGAGCGGGGTGCCGCCTTCGGCCACACAAGCGGCGATGCGGCGCGAGTCGAAGACAATCTCCGTGACATCACGCTCCGCACTGCCCACCAGCTCGTGGCGTTTCAGGCTCTTCAACAGATCGGTTAATGGTTTCATTTTTATAGCGATATCTTAATAGGTTAATGGTCGGTATATAGGGTTCTTACAAGGTCATCTTACAGGTTCAAGGTAAAGCTGCACGGTCTTGCCGGAGGTCACCTCATAGCGAGTCACAACCCCTCGACCCTTCACGGCGGGACGATAGCCGGCGCGCATCAGCACCGCCACAGCGTCGGAGGCAATCATACCCCGCACATCGGGCACGCCGTTGCTCACGGTCAACTCCAACGGGCGGGTCAGCACACAGCGCAGCGAGTCGTCGGTTTGCGCCGTCATAAACTGCCCCACGTTCTCCATCCGCAGCGTGTCGAAGCCCATCGACGCGAAGAGCGGGTTTAGCAGGCGCCTGTTGACCGGAGCCTTCAAAACGAGCGGCTGCACATTGTACTCCTCGATATTGTGCATTGCACTGAAGTTGTTGCTGTTCATTATGCTGCGGGCGATTTTGCCGAACACATCCACGGCCACCTCACTGTGCTGGGGCACGTCGTAGATATAGATAATCATCGTATATTTGGGCTTGTCTTTCGGGAAGTAGCCGCAGAAGGAGACGGCGTTGCGGTCGTAGATCCAGCTCTTTGTCTTCTCGTCCCACAGGTCGCGCGTGCCGGTCTTGCCCGCGAAGGGGCAAGTGGGGTCTTTGTAGCGACGGCCCGTGCCATAGCGGCCCCACACCACGCTGTCGAGGTAGGCGCGGGCGAGGCGGAGCGTGCGGTCGGAGACCATCTTCTCCATCACCACCTCCGGCTCGAACCGTTCGATGGTGTCGTAATCGTTGGTGATGTATTTCACAAACAGAGGCTTCATCATCTTGCCATCATTGGCAATGGCGTTGTAGTACATCAGCGTGCGCAACACGGGAATATGGAAGCCTGCGCCGAAGCAGACGGCGTAGTAGTTGTCGAAACGGCCGTCGTTGCGGATCGTCACCGGCATCAGGTCGCCCATTTGGGTATGGATGGTGTCAAAGAAGCCGAACTTGGCCAACTGCGCCCGGTAGGAGGCGAACCCCTTGATGTCGTAGGCCTTGAAAATCATCGAAGCGATGCCTATGTTGGAAGAGCGCTGGAACACTTCGTTGGGCGTGCCGAGCGCCTCGCCACGCACCTTGCTGTCGGCCTTGTAGTAGGAGCGGAAATTGCCCGACTTGAGCGGGTACCGGAACGTATGCACGAACATCGGATAGATACGGTCGGTGTCGGAAGGCATCTTCTCCAGGAAGGCCAGCAGAGAGGCCAACTTGAACGTGGAGCCGGGCTCCACCTTGGCGTTGAGGGCGTACTCCATCGTCTCGCCATAGACGGCATTGTCCTTGTCCTGACGGCGCAGGTTGGTGATGGCCTTGATTTCGCCGGTGCGGGTCTCCATCACGATGGCACACCCCCACTCTGCATTGAGTTCCTGCAGCTTGCGCGACATCTCGTTATGCACGGCGTTCTGGATTTCCAGATTGAGGGTGGTATGGATGTTTTTGCCGTCCACCGGGTCGATGCGCTCGTTGAGAGGCACCACGGCGTGGTTCAGCTCCAGGTACTTCTTGCTGCCCTTCTCGCCGGCCAGGATGCCGTCCATCTCGGCCTCCATCCCGAACTTACGGTCGTCGAGGCTCACGCCAAGAGTCCTGCGCGCCATCTCCCCGTAAGGGTTGATGCGCACCGGGAAGGTGACGAAGTTCAAGAAACGGGTGTTGGGCACGGTCCTCAGAATCTCGCCGGTCTTCTTGTCCTTGATTTTGCGGGTCAAATAGGGCAAGTGTTTGATTCTCGCCGTGTCGATGCTCGACACCCAAGCCCGCTCGTTCCAGACATTCACGGGGAAAACAGTCTCGTAATGCTTGTTCTTGTAGTTACGGGTAAATAGGTTGTAGTAGAACTGCTCCGAACGTTTAGGGAAGCGGTCCTTGAACTGCTCATAGAAATCGGCGGCGAGGTGCTTGAGCATATCGTCCACCTCAGCGTCGGTGTACTTGGTGCGGTCGCTGTACTCCTTGGCGAACTGCTTGCCGTCGAAAGCCACCTCGAACACGTTGTAGTTGCCCACGAGCAGGCGGCCGTGGTCGTCGTAAATCTCGCCACGGGCAGGACGCAGGGTGTTGGCCCGCACATAGCAGAGACACACCGTGTCGTTGTCAGGGTCCCAGTCGGGGACAGTGGTGTCCACGCAGTCGCCGCCCGTGCCGGAGGCCACTCCCCTCTCGAAGAAGGAGAGGTACAGCACCTGCACGCAGCAGGCCAAGCCCAACAGGAGCATAGCCAGAAACACCACAGTCATACGGATGCCGTGGATTCCTCGGGTCTTTTCTGGTTTTTTATGGGGTTGCATAGGTGTCAGGTTTGGGGTTGGGCGGTTTATTGTTCAGGATCTGGGGCGGGCGCCTCGGGGTCATTCTCCGGAGCCTCGGCGGCCACATCCTTGTTCTTGCGTTTCAAGAAATGGAAGAACCCGCGTTTTTCCTTCTCGGGCCGCGGGATATGGATCGTATAGTTGTGCTCCTCGTCGAGCACATAGCCGCGCTCCTTCATCTTCTGGATGAGCAGCTGGTTCTCCTCGTAGGGGATGAACTGGTTGTTGGCCTTGAGGCGGCTAAGCTCGGCCTTGTATTCGTTCTCCAGGCGGTTGATCTCCTGCTTTTTCTCGTTGACGCGCTGCTCGCTCAGCACGAGGATGGCGGCTAATAGCAGCACAAACAGGATATACGGGTACCAGGGGCGCATCTGCTGGCTGAGCAGGAACTCGCCACCGAACACCCGCCGCAACAGGGGAGTCTTCTCCTTCCGTTCTTTGTTGTCTGTACGATTAGTGGTCGAGTCCATTGGGTTGCACGTTTATCTTTTCGGCGACGCGCAGCTTGGCGCTGCGGGCGCGCGGGTTAGTCATAATTTCATCCTCGTCGGGCACCACGGCCTTGCGGGTGACGGCCTTGAAGGGGGTGAGCGGGTTGCCGAAGAAGTCCTTCTCCACCTCGCCGGCGAGGTTGCCGGCACGCAGGAAGTTCTTCACCATCCGGTCTTCCAGCGAGTGGTAGGCGATGATGGCTACGCGCCCGCCGGTCTTGAGGGCGGCGGGGAGCTGCGTCAGCAGCGACTCCAGCACCTCCATTTCGTGGTTCACCTCGATGCGCAGGGCCTGGAAAATCTTGGAGAGGTACTTGTTCTCACGACCTCTGGGCAGCGAGGGCTTGAGGGCCTCCGCCAACTGCAGGGTGGTGTCGATGGGCTGCTCGGCGCGGGCACGCACAATCTGCTGGGCCAGCCGGCGCCCCTCGTGCAACTCGCCATAGGTGTAGAACAGACGGGCCAGCTGCGCCTCGTCGTACTGGTTCACCACCTCGTGAGCCGAAAGGGCAGCCGCGGCATTCATCCGCATATCCAGACGGCCCTCCTTGCTGTAAGAGAAGCCGCGTTCGGCCGTGTCAATCTGATGGGAAGAGATGCCCAGGTCGGCCAGGATGCCATCCACGGGCCAGGCCTTGTGGTATTGCAAAAAGCGCGTCAGGTTCTTGAAGTTGGATGGGACGAACTGGAAGCGTGGGTCATCGATAAGGTTGGCCTGGCTCTCCTCGTCCTGGTCGAACGCCACGAGGCGGCCCTCGGGAGAGAGTTTCTCGAGGATGGCGCGGGAGTGGCCGCCGCCCCCGAAGGTCACATCCACATACGTGCCGGAAGGGTTCGTCACCAACGCGTCCACCGAAGGATGCAGCAGCACCGGATTATGATACTCCATCCGCCGCCTCCTTTTCCTCATTGTAGTGCCCAAGGTGGATCTGCTCGTTGAGGGCCTCCAGATCCTTAGGCGACATATCAAACATCTCGTGATATTTCTGGCAGTTCCAAATCTCGATCTTGCCGTTGTCGAGCAGCAAGACTATCTCCTTCTGGATGGAGTACTGTTCCATCAGCGGCTTGGGAATGACGATGCGGTCCTGCGCGTCGCACTCGAGGAAGGCGGTGTTGCGCAAAAAAGCATTGCGGTAGCGCTTCACCAGCACCAGATTACGGTCGAGCGAGTTGAGATACTCCATCTGCTCCTGATAGGCCTTCTCCGACCAGAGCATAATGTGCTCGCCGAAACCGTGCGTCACATAGAAAGCCTTGCGCTCGTCCTCCGGCAATGCACGCAGCAACGCCGTCGGCAGCTTCACGCGACCGCTTTTCTCTATGGAGACTTCCCAATATCCGTATGCGAGATTCGACATATTACTTTTCAAAAAAACGTGCCAAAAATACTATATTTTCCTATCGCTTTCCATAAATTCACATAAAAAAGTTATTAACATCTAAAAAATCGATATAAATGATTGATTATCAATATGGAAAAAAATGGAGAAATTTTTGCACTTTTCAATTTATAAACATTAAAATATTGATAAACCGACAATTATACCAACTATTTATTCTTAATAAACTAAAATATTGATTATCTGTATTTTAATATAAAAGATATGAAAAATTAATGTTGATAACCCTTTTATCACCCATCGGATTTCGCATCTTTTTGGAAAAAAATGGAAATTTATGGATTGGCGTGGCAGTAGAGACGGGGCGCGCCCCGTCTCTACAATATTAATATTAAACTACCGCGAAAAAAAACTATCTTTGCACCGTTCGAAAAATAACACGCCGATGAAAAGGTCCTTTGCTCTCCTCTGTCTTCTAGCGCTGGCCGTGGTGTTGCGCGCCCAGCCCGACATCAGCCACATACAACTTGACAACCGCATCTACGCAAACGGCATCCGTAGTGTCACGTTGTCAGCAGGTTATCTGCAAGACAAGCCCATCATCTCGCTGGGTGGCGGCGAGATTACCCTCAACTTCGATGACCTGGAGGAGACCTCCCGCTATGTGAAGTACACCATCCTCCACTGCACCCACGATTGGCAGCTGTCGGATATGAACCCCATCGACTACATCGAGGGCTTTATGGAGGACGAGATTTCCTCGTACGACTACTCCTTCAACACCATCGAGCACTATATGCAGTACCACCTGACAATCCCCAACGACCAGATGCGCCCCACCAAGTCGGGCAACTATATATTATATGTATATGACGACACTCCCGATCAGCCCATCCTGACGCGCCGCTTTATGGTCACCGAGGATGTGCAAGCCGGTGTCACGGGCTCGGTGCACGCCTCGTCGGTAGTGGCCGACCGCTTCACGCACCAGGAGGTGGACTTTGTGGTGAACAGCGGCCCCTACGCGGTGCGCAACCCCATAATGACGCTGCACGCCACCATCCAGCAGAACGGGCGCTGGGACAACGCCATCGTCGGGCTCACCTACCGCTCGGGCTTCCCCGGCGAGTACAGTTTCGACTATGATGACGGGCGCAACACCTTCCCCGGGGGCGCCGAGTTCCGCACCTTTGACACCCGCACCCTTCGCACCAACGGCGACCGCATTGTAGGCATCAACTTCAACCACCGCCAGAACCACGCCTACGTGGTGCAGGACGACGCCCGCCCCTTCGGCGCGTACGAGAGCCGCAACACCCTCAACGGCGGCTGCTACTACCACAACATCGATATGGAGAACAAGTTTTCCGAAGACTACGTCCACACCCACTTCACCCTCAAGAGTCCCTTCCCCTTCACCGAGGGCGACGTCTATGTCTTCGGACAGCTCACCGACTGGAACATCCTGCCCGAGGCCAAGCTGCACTACAACGAGCAGTACCAGTTCTGGGAAACCGACCTCTTCCTCAAGCAGGGACTGTTCAACTACCAGTACGTGCTCGTGCCCCAGAAGGGCGGTCCCATCGACCCCAGCTACATCGAGGGCAACCATTACGAGACGCACAACGACTACGCCGTCTATATCTACTTCCGCGAAGAGGGCAGCCGCTACGACAAGCTCATCGGCGTGGAGTTCTTCACTGCGGGGAGATAACACTCCGCACCCGCTTTTTTTCACTCAAAAAACATTTCTCCAGCCGTCTGTTTGCACGTTTGATTCACATCTATAAAATCGTATATTTGCCGCCCGAATTAACGAAAATAATAAAACCACTTATAATATGAAAAAACTTTTACTTTCCTTCTTTATGCTGGCCTTCGCGGTCATCGCCTTCGGCCAAGCCAAGAAAATCACCGTTGAAAAAATCTGGGACGACTTTTATTTCTATCCCCGCGGGGTGGCCGGCTACACCGCAATGCCCAAGAGTGACTGCTACACGGTGGTGAAGCGCGGCGGCATCGAGCGCTACAGCTTCGCCTCCGGCGAACTCATTGATATGCTCCTCTCCAACGCGGATCTGGAGCGTCTCAGCGGCGGCACGGTCGATATCAGCAAGGTCAGCGGCTACGAGTTCACCGCCGACGAGTCGAAGATTGTGCTGGCCATCGACGAGGAGAGCATCTGGCGCCGCTCCACGCTCGCCTTCTACTACGTCTATGACATCGCCGCCAAGACGCTCACCTTGGTGGCCGACACCAACACCAAACTGCACTTCGCCGTGCTCTCCGAGGACGGCACCAAGGTGCTCTTCGCCCGCGACTGCGACCTCTTCTACCAGGAGCTCGCCACCGGCAAGATCACCCAGATCACCCGCGACGGCAAGCCCAACGCCATCCTCAACGGCTACGCCGACTGGGTGTATGAGGAGGAACTCGATATGTCGCGCGCCGCCTCCTGGTCGCCCGACGGCACCAAGATCGCCTTCCTGCGCTTCGACGAAAGCCGCGTCAAGGAGTACAACTTCGCCCTCTACGACGAACTCTACCCCACCGACTTCAAGTACAAATACCCCAAGGCCGGCGAGGACAACTCCTTGGTGGACGTCTATATCTACGACATCGCCGCCAAGAGTCTCACCAAGGTGGATTTGGGCGACAACAGCAACTGCTACTTCCCGCGCGTCTATTGGATGCCCAACAGCCAAGACGCCGTCATCCTCAAGCTCAACCGCCATCAAGACCGGCTTGACTTCATCCGCTACAACACCGCCACCAGACAACAGGACATTGTCTATACCGACCAGAACGACAAATGGCTGGACGTGACCGACAACTACTACTTCCTCTCCGACAACAACTCTATGATTGTCACCTCCGAGCGCAACGGCTTCAACCACATCTACAAAGTGACGTTTGGCGGAGAAATCAAGCAACTGACCAACGGCGATTGGGAAGTGAATGAAATCCAGTATGTGAACGAGAAAAAGAAGCTCATCTATTACCTCTCGAACGAATCCGGTGTGCTCAACCGCGACCTCTATGTCATCAACTTCGATGGCAAGAAGAAACAGCTTCTGACCAAAGGCGACGGTTGGGCGAGCACGGAATTCTGCCCGAACGGCAACTACTACCGCCTCCAGTACTCCGACCTAAACACCCTGCCCAAATACACCATCAACGAAAAGAGCGGCAAGGAGTTGCGCGTGCTGAACGACAACAAGCACGTGAAGGAGACGATGGACAAATACGGTTTTGTGAACCGCGAGATCATCCACTTCACCACGGAGGACGGCACCGAGCTGTACGGCTGGATGATGAAGCCCGCCAACTTCGACCCCAACAAGCGCTATCCGGTGATGATGAACTGCTACGGCGGTCCGGGCAGCCAGCAGGTGATGAACGCCTACAGCAGCGCGCAGGACCTCGCCTTCTACCAGATGCTGGCGCAACACGGCTACATCTCCGTGTGCGTGGACGGGCGCGGCACCGCTACCCGGGGCGACGCCTTCAAGAAGGTCATCTACCAGCAGATGGGCAAATATGAGGCCATAGACCAGATTGCCGCCGCCAACTGGCTCAAGAAGCAGCCCTACGTGGACGGCGACCGCATCGGCATCTGGGGCTGGAGCTTCGGCGGCTACCTCTCCGCCCTCTCGCTCTTCCGCGGCGACGGCGCCTTCAAGATGGCCATCTCCGTGGCACCGGTCACCAACTGGCGCTACTACGACAACATCTACACCGAGCGCTTTATGCGCACACCGCAGGAGAACCCCGACGGCTACGACCTCAACTCGCCCACCACTTACGCCAAGGACCTCAAGGGCAAATACTTCCTCATTCACGGTACCGCCGACGACAACGTGCACTTCCAGAACGCTATGGAGTTGGTGAAGGCCCTCAACGAGGCCGGCGTGGAGTACGACCAGTTCTTCTTCCCCAACAAGAACCACTTCATAATGGGCGGCAACACCCGCACCTACCTCTACAACAAGTTGGCGAAGTATATTCTGGAGAACCTGTAGGATCATCATTCAACACCTTGACAAATATTTTGTTATGTGTAAAGAACGTCTTTCCTTGCATATTGCCCTTTTGTTTGTTCTGGCACAATGTGCTCCTTTTGTGGCTTTCGCACAAACCACGCTTGTCTTTTCCGGAAATGACAATCTCAACAACTGGGCACAGCTCCATCACGTAACCATTACGAATCTCACACGCAACTGGTCAAATACCATTTATTATCCTGACACCACTTACACAATGTTTGGCGTGGGTATTCAAGAGCAGACCGCAACAGCCTCACCATTGGCCGTCTCGCAAAACACACCCAACCCGTTCTATGGCACCACTTCCGTAACAACAAGTTTATCCTCCACCAGCACAGTTTTGATGGAGGTGATGGACTTGAGCGGCCGCATTATAGTCAGCACCAGGGAAAAACTATCCCCTGGCGCACACGTTTTCCGCATTGATTTGCAAAAACCTCAGACTTACCTTTTAAAAGTCAGCGCGGGACAGGAAAAAGCCGTGATAAAAATGATGAATGTGGGCGGCGCAGGCTCTGACAAGATTCAATACAGAGGTGAAGGTGTCCCCACAAACATTAATCCCAAGTCATCAAAAGACTGTACGGATTACCCTTTCGAATCTGGCGACAGAATGATGTTTGTAGGGTATATGATGGATGACAGTCTTTATATTTCAAGCGACACCATAGAACAGATTCAGCTCGGCGACGAAGACATCCATTTGTTGTTCCGCCTATGGGAAGCATCCTTGGAACCCCGGCATTACATTGACACTTCCGCACTCTTCATCCCTGACGGCGTAGAATGCAACAACAGTTGTTTTGCTGTTAAAACCATTATCGTCAATGATTATGACGCAGGGGATATTGTCAGCAATGTGAATGATGTCAGATATGTTCGTCTTAAAATGGAGCATTCATACATTGGTGATTTGTATATCCGGTTAACTTGTCCCAACGGACAGCACACTTCTCTTATGAAAAAGAGGGGCCTACCATACACATCCGACTGTTGGGGACAAATACCCTCTTCCGATTTCGGATGGCAAGACGCATCAGCAAGCGGCTATGCCTATTTCGGATGGCATAACAAAACCGATGCCAATGGCAATTGCGACCCCACTCTCAATCCACAAGGCAACGGGTGGAACTATTGCTGGTCTTGTGACGCTTCCAGCGGCTATCAATACGCTTGTGGCAATGGTTTCGTTTACAATTCGTGCAATCACGTTCAATCGGCCAATCCATTTTATATGACTTCTTCCAATTATGTTGACTCCACAAATATGACCAATATGACCAATGTTTATAGGCCAGATATGTCCTTCAGCAGTTTGGCGGGTTGTCCTTTGAACGGAGTTTGGTCGATAGATATTTTGGACGCCAATTCTTATGACAACGGATATCTTTACGATTTCGAATTAGTGTTGAAAGAGGATACGGTCTACCACTACAATCCCACATATTATACCACGCCCTCCGTGAGCACCTTATGGATCACTCCCAACAACACGCATTCCGTCATCTGCAACGGCAACGTGACAGACGAAGGTGATATGCCTGTTACAAGACGAGGTATCTGCTGGAGTGTATCACAACAGCCAACCATTAACGACCACTATGCCGATGGGGGACAGGGAACAGGATTGTTTTCGGCTCTCATCAATAACCTGACTGGCAATACCAGATATTACTTGCGGGCTTACGCCATCAACGACATTGGCATAGCGTACGGTCAGCAGATATCCTTCTTGTTCTCAACCGACACCGCGTGCGTGACTCCCGTTGTGGATATTGATGGCAATGTTTACAATGTGGTTAAAATTGGCAATCAATGTTGGATGCGCGAAAATATGAAAGCGACCCATTTTCCAGACGGCACTTACATCCCCGAATTCACGACTACCATCCCGTACACTTGGGCTCCAGGGCGTTGCACACTCCGCGATGTAAACATCTTCGGATACCACTATACTTGGCCCGCCGCCAAATACGGCGCTTCCATTGAGGATTCAGTAATGGTGCAGGGTCTTTGTCCCGACGGGTGGCATCTTCCCGCTAAATATGAGTGGGACAGGATGATCCAATACGTGCAAAGCCAGCCCCAATTCCAATGTTACGGAACACCGGCCTATATTGCAAAAGCAATCGCCTCGACAGAATATTGGATGTATGCCCCTGAAACGTGTTCCATCGGCGACAATACTGCTCTGAACAATGCTTCCGGTTTTTCCATCCTCCCAGCCGGAGAACTAGGCCTCACAAACAATACCACCACTAGTTTTTGGTCATCAACCTACGTAGGATTATCCTCAAATGGCGTCTTTCACAAGACCCCCGTCTTTCGTCTTAACTATTTTTCAAGCGCACCGGAATACATATTGGAGAGCCACAATAGTGTTTTGAGCATTAGATGTTTGAGAGACAATTAGCGCGGCCGTTTCCACACACACTCGCTACGCTTCAAATGGGGTTACATATAAGAGAGCTTCTGTGTGTCCGTCTTATCTGTAACAATTCGGCTTTTTTCTGCATCATATTAATAGATAAAGTTGTTATCGTTGCAGCGTCCTGTCTTCCAGTTCTGTTTAACGGACCTCGCAGAACCTGGGGATGTGGCACGAAAATTGGAAAAACAGAGGTTCCGAAAAATTGTTATGTGTAAAGAACGTCTTTCCTTGCATATTGCCCTTTTGTTTATTCTGGCACAATGTGCTCCTTCTGTGGCTTTCGCACAAACCACGCTTGTCTTTTCCGGAAATGACAATCTCAACAACTGGGTACCGCTCCATCACGTAACCATTACGAATCTCACACGCAACTGGTCAGATACCATTTATTATCCTGACACCACTTACACAATGTATGGCGTGGGTATTCAGGAGCAGACCGCAACTTCCTCTCCATTGGTTGTCTCGCAGAATATACCCAATCCGTTCAATGGCACCACCTCTGTTACAACAAGTTTATCCTCCACCAATACAGTTCTGATGGAGGTGATGGACTTGAGCGGCCGCATCATAGTTAGTTCCAGAGAAAAACTATCCCCTGGCGCACACGTTTTCCGCATTGATTTGCAGAAACCTCAGACTTACCTTTTGAAAGTCAGCGCGGGACAGGAAAAAGCCGTGATAAAAATGATGAATATGGGCGGCGCCGGCTCTGACAAGATTCAATACAGAGGTGAAAGTGTCCCCACAAGCACAAACCTTAAATCATCAACAAATTGTACGGATTATCCTTTTGAAGCTGGCGACAGAATGATGTTTGTAGGGTATATGATGGATGGCAGTCTTTGTATCTCAAGCGACACCATAGAACAGATTCAACAAGGCAACGAAGATATCCGTTTGTCATTCCGCTTATGGGACGCATCTTGGGAGCCCAGGCATTACATCGACACTACCGCACTTCTCATCCCCGACGGCGTGGAATGCAACAACAATTGTTTTGCTGTTAAAACCCTTCTTATCAATGATTACCCGGGAGAGATTGTCACCAATGTGAATGATATCAGATATGTTCGTCTGAATATGGAGCATTCACACATTGGGGATTTGTATATCCGGTTAACTTGTCCCAACGGACTGACTGCCACGCTTATGAAGAAATATGGCCAACCAGACACCATCGGCTGTACCTACGGCTTTATCTTCCCTGAGGATTTCGGATGGCAAGTCGCATCTGCAACCGATGATGCCTATTTCGGATGGCATAACGGAAACGATGTGCCAGGCAACTGCGATCCTGTCCTCAACCCACAGGGCATCGGATGGAACTATTGCTGGTCTTGTGACACTTCCAGCGGCTATCAATACGCTTGCGGCAGCGGTCTCATTTACGATTTGTGCAGTCGCGTTCAATCGGACAATCCATTTTTCGGGAATTCTTACAATTATGTTGACTCCACCAATATGGCCGCTATGACCAACGTTTATCGGCCAGATATGTCGTTCAACAGTTTTATTGGTTGCCCTTTAAACGGAATTTGGTCAATCAATGTTATGGATGCCGATTCAACTAACAACGGATATCTGTACGATTTCGAATTGGTGTTAAAAGAGGATTCGGTCTATCATTACAATCCCACATATTGTGCCACCTCCTCCGCGAGCAATTCTGAAATCACACCCGACAACACGCAATACAAATCCCGTCATCCGCAATGGCAACTTGCAAGACGATGGAAATATGCCAGTTACAAGACAAAGTATCCGCTGAAACGCTTCCATTGAGGATCCATTTTAAACTAAAGACTTAAGACCGAAGACCATAGATCTTAGACCTTAGACCCTAATGATTATAGTCATAGTTCATTGCCAATGGCTAACGACTAATAGCTAATAGCTAACGGCTAATGGCTAATGGCTAACGGCTAATGGCTAATGGCTAACGGCTAATAGCAAAAAGCCAACAGCACTACTCCTTCTTCGGCAGTCTTTCGCGAACTTCTGCGAGGAATTCTTCCGCGTCGATGCCGATAGCCTTGGCTTCCTGCACGAGGAATGCCTCCTCTTCGGGAGTGATGACACCATCTTCGAGAATGGCCGCTACCTTGGTGTCCAGGTCGTGGAGCAATTCCACCTTGTCCTTGGGAGCATTTGCCGATTCCTGAAGCTTCTTGCCAGCCTTAATCAGTACGGGAAGTTTGGCCAAAGTGCCGAGTTTCTCGAGCATTTCGCCCGTCCAATTTTTCGTCTTTCCGACAACATTCCCGGCCACGTCACCGATTTTCTCCGCAAATTCACTCTCCTTGATATCCTCTATCACATCTTTGGCCTTATCGCGGACATTGCCAGCCACATCGGCTACCTTTTCGCCGAATTCCGAGTTCTTGATATCCTCTATTTTCTTGGAGACTTCATTCTTAGTGCTTTCGAATTTGTCTTTAATCTCCTGGGTAAGATCTCTCTGATCCGCTTTGGGTTCTTGATTTTCTGCCATAATAAAAAGGTTTTAAAATTAGAAAAAGCAAAAATACATTTTTAATTTAACAATGACATTTAAAAATTGATTTTTAATACAAAGACTAGAGACTTAAGACTTTAGACCGAAGACCTTATAGTTCTTCGTTCTCAGTTCTTAATTCTCAGTTCACAACTGTCCGCCAACACTCACATCGCCCACACCAGCAGGCCGCCGCAGATGATGAGGCCGCTGACCACCAAATCGATGAGGCAGAACCCCATTATGTCCTTGGCGTTGAGTTTGGCAAGGGCCAGCGCCGGGATGGCCCAGAAGGGCTGTATGAGGTTGGTCCAGGCGTCGCCCCAGGCGATGGCCGTGCCGGTAAGGCCGGGATCCACGCCAAGGTTGGCGCCCGCCGCGAACATAATGGGCGCCTGAATGGCCCAGTGGCCGCCACCCGACGGCACGAAGATGTTGAGCACGGCGGCGCAGAGGAACGTCAACAACGGGTAGGTGGTCGGTGTGGATATCGAGATGCAGGCGTCGCTGATGACCGTGCCAAAGCAGATGCCCGAATGGCCCACTCCCGTGATGATGCCCATAATGCCTGCATAGAACGGGAACTGCAGCAGGATGCCCGCCGCACCGGAGGCCGCCTTCCCGAAGGCGCGCACATAGGCCAACGGGGTGCGGTGCAGGATAATGCCCACGAACAAAAAGAGCATAATCACCGCATTCAGATCCAACGAACCGCCTCTGACAAAGAGCTTGATCACTAAGAATCCCAACCCCAACAGGGCCACCAGCCAACTGAGCAGCACACTCTGCTCCATCTTCTCGGCAGGCGTGTCGGGCGTGGCCGCCACGGGAGCCTCCTCCTCTTTCAACAAGGCCGGGTCCACCGTAACAGCCAGTCCCTTCTTGGGATGCATCAGGGCATTGACCCCCACCAAAGCCGCAATGACGAGCAGCACCATCACCAGGTTGTGCGGATCGAGGATGGTCTGCGACACGGGCACGGGCGCGGTAAGCACTCCGTTGGTGGCGGTGGCAAGCGCCTCGCCCGGCGTGGCCATCGTCAGCGGAATGGAGCCGGAGAGACCGGCGTGCCACACCACAAAGCCGCTGTAGGCCGACGCGATGAGCAGCCGGTAGTCCACCCCCTGCAGCTTGCGGGCCACCTCCTTGGCGAAGATGACCCCCACTATGAGGCCAAATCCCCAGTTGAGCCAGCAGGCGACGGCAGAGATGCCCGTCACCAACGCGATAGCCCCCACCGGGGTCTTGGGCAATGACGCTAACGCGCTGATGCCCCTTTTGACCACAGGGGCCGCGGCCAGGGTGGAACCGCACACCAGCACCAGGGCCATCTGCATCGCAAAGGCCAGCAGGTTCCATACCCCGTTGCCCCAATGCTCCACCACCTCTATAGGAGTCTGACGGCAAATGGGCATCGCCAGCAAGGCGGCCACGAAGGTGAGGATAATGGCAAAAATGAAGGGCTCGGGCAGGAAACGCTGCACAAAGCGCACGCAGGCGTTGATGATTCGTTGGAACATACGGGAATTGGCGTTTTATATGTGACTGAGTACGATATCGATGCGGTCGTCAAAGGCCTCGCGGGTGGCATAGCCCACGTGGGGCACCAGCACACAGTTGGGCACTCTGAGCAGCGTGTGGTCGGCGGGCAGGGGCGGCTCCTTCTCGAACACGTCGATGCCAGCGCCGGCGAGCTTGCCCTGACAGAGCAGGTCGGCCAAAGCGTCAATATCCACCACATTGCCCCGCGCCGTGTTGATGAGAATGGCCGTGGGCTTGCACATCTCCAGCAGCTCCCGGCTGATCAGATGATGCGTTTCCGCCGTCAGCGGCACGTGCAAGGAGATGATATCGCTGGTTTTCATCAGTTCCTCCAAAGGAAGATAGGCGATGCCCTGGGCCTTGACCTCATCGTATTGGGTGCGGCTCCAGGCCACCACCTCGCAGCCGAAGCATTGCAGCAACTGCGCCGTGCGGCGTCCAATGGCACCCGTGCCCACAATACCCACGCGCTTGCCACGCAACTCGCGACCTAAGAAGTTGTCGCGCGTGCCGCCGTTGTGTACCTTCGCGTCCAAAGCGGTGATGCGGCGATATACATCCAGCATCAGCCCGATAGCCAGCTCCGCCACACCCTCCGTGGCATAGCCCGAGGCGTTCACCACCTCAATGCCGTGCTCCCGACAATAGGCCAGGTCAATATGGTCAAGCCCTGTGAAGGCGACGTTGAGTTTCTTCAATTTCGGACACTGCGACAATATGTCGCTGCCAATTTTAATGTTGGAGACAATGACCTCCTCCGCCTCCTTCATCCGCTCGATGAGGGTGGCGGCATCCTCTTTGCGGTCACGGTAACAGACAAATTCGTGGCCCTTGGCGGCCAATTCAGAGGTAATGTTAGCGGCACGCTCTTCGCTGATGCCGATAGGTTCTACTGCTACAATTTTCATAGTATATCTTTCTTTATATTTTTAAACAAATAAGAGCGCTTAAAGCGCTCTGTTGTATCAAGTTATGGCAATACAGGAAGTGTCTCCACTTGCAGCACCTTGCCATTGGTGCGGTCGTACAGGATAGCCACCACGGTGCAATTTGCGGCGTTCCAGTCGTGTTCCAGGAAACTGATGCTGCAGCCGTAGGTGTAGGCATTGTCTTTCTCCAGCAAGCCGTCGGTCGTCAGATAGGCGCCGTACGTGCCGTTGAGGGCGGCGCGCAGCACGTGGTTGTGCGTGTACTCCGGAATCATTGTCATCCCGCTGAGCTGCGGTTGCACAATGCCGTCCTCAATGAGGAAGAGCGAGAGATAGAGCGGGTGCTCGTATTCCTCCAGCATCGTCACCTTGGCGTTGACCTTCAGGGAAGCGGCAGAGGCATTATACTCGTTGATGAGCTGGATGGCGGCGGGCACCGAGGAGCGGTCCATCTCACGAAGCTTGCCCATCCACTCGTCCTTGCCCAAACCGCCCGGGTGGTCGTTCTCGCGGTTGAAGACGGCCGCCGGAATGGCGTTGATGCCGAAATCATTGGCCAACTGGTCACCCACTTCCGTGCGGAAATCGTACGGATAATCAAGATTGGTGGCTGCCAGAGAGGTGGCGTGGATGCCCACAATGACCAGGGTGTCACCATAGACAGAATGCAACTGGTCAAGCATCTGGTGGGCGGCGGGACAGTTAGAGCAACGGTGACCCGTGTACTCCTCCATCAGCACTTTGCGATAAACCTCATCAGGGTTCAAATCGGGGAACACCACCGTGACATCCTCACGTTCGGACAGGTTCATATAAGGTCCTTCGATGACATCGCATCCCACAAGCGTCAGGGCGACCGTTATTATCAATAAAGCTATTTTTTTCATCTGATTGTCGTTTTTAGGTTAGAAGGATGTGGTTACGGAAAGGCCGACGCCATAGGAGGCGGGCACGGCACGGCACACACCGCCCACGCAGAGGATGCCCTCCTGCGTCTTGCCGAAGTTGAGAGCAATGCGAGTGGTGTTCCAGACGTATGCGGCGGAAATGTTATAATAATGCACGCGTTTGTTCGGGTCGGGGTTGCCGTAGTTCCAATCGTCACCCACGGACACGAACCAGTGAGGGCTCACCGAGTACTCCAGCATCGCATACGCACTGCTGCCATCGTCATCCTTGGTGTAGAGATGCTGCGCCTCCAGACGGAGCGCGTGCTTGTTGTTGATCTTGTACTGCAGGTCGGCGGCGACCAGATGGCCGCGCATCATCCCGGGATGGCCCTGCAACTCCGCAATATTATATGTAATGTAGTTGTAAGCCAATATCAGCTTCCAATGCTTGGTGAAACGGCGACTGATCTCAAGGCCAATGTCTTGATAGAGCAAATCGGGACCGAACTTGAAGAAGGAGGAGGTATAGCCCTCCGTGCCTGTGGGCGTGCCGTTCGCGACGGCTTCCGCCACCGGCTGCTTGTCAATGTTGTGGAAACGGGAGTAGTTGAAGGTAAGGTCTGTACCGTACTTGCCGCCAATCTTGCTCTTCTTGGGTATCTGATAGTTGATTTGCAACTGGGCCCCGATTTGGCCGTTGGGCTGAGAGGCGTAGCTATAGTTGCCAATCAGCTGATAAGAGTATTGACGGTTGATGGCCGGGATGTTGTTGATGAAGAGCAACGAGTTGGAGTACTCCATCCTCTGGCTGCGAAACTCCATATTGTCGGCCCGGATGAAGGAAGCTGCCACGCCAAAGCCCTTCATCGCGTAAGTGGCCGAGAGGAAAAGGGCTTCACCCGGCTTGTAGATATGAAAGTTGCTGACATTCGGGTCGTTGATTTTGCGGGCGTATTCCGCTTCCAGACGGAAGTCTTTGTATCCAAACGTCATACGAGTGGCCCAAGCCAGCACATTCTCAGGAATCTTGTCACCGGGAATGTAGGCCTCTGCCGTCGAGTCGGGGCCGGGATAGATGTTGAAAATGTAATCACCAGAGCCCTTCTCGAACTTGCTCACGATATTGGCACCCACACGGGCCACGAAGCCCTTGTCTTGAATTACAGGGAATATCTCGCCGAAAGAAATCTCGGCATCGGCGCCGCGCACAAAATCCTTCCGTCCGATATAGCTGTCGAAATTGCGCCGTTCCACGCCCCAGACACCCTTCAAATAGATGCCCTTGTAAGGGGTAAGCTTGACACGTGCGCCCAGCAAGCTGTTGTCAATGCCCAGCTGTCGGTCCTCGTATGCCCTCAAGGTCAAGCCATTACCGAATTGCTCATAGAAATTACCCGCGGTGACCTGGATAAACTTGTTCTTGTAATCTGCAAAGAAGTACTTGATACCCTGGCCTTTGTAGTCAATCTTTTCAAAATCTATCAAAGGAAACTGATAGTACTCGTAGCGCACGCCGGCCGAGAAACCACCGTTGGAGTAGAGCAGGTTGATGAAGGCGTTGGCGCGCACCTTCGAGTCCACCTTCTCGGCTCCGATGATCGAATCGGGAATATAGTACATCCCGTTAAAACCAAAATCGCCGCTGATGCGGCTGTTCCCAAACTCGTGCTGCGCCTTGACGGTGGATACCGACAACAATAGCAGCAGTATGGATGCAAGACGTAAAAATTTACTCATATAAGAAAAATTGGGTTTGCAGGCGGTTCGCCGCCTGCAAACGTTAAACAAAAGTAGTATTCTTTCCGAAAATTATTTCTCGGCGGCGAGTCTCTTGACCACCTCATACACCTCCTGCTCGCTGCCCGGGGCATACGACGTGTGCTGCCACACAATCTCGCCCTTGCCGTTGAGGATGCACATATAAGGAACGTCGTTCACGTTCATCGCGCGCTTGAAGTCGGAGTTCACATCCAACAACACGGTGTAATCCCAACCTTTGCCCTTGACAAAGGGGGCCACACGGGCTGAGGTCTTCGCGTCATCGATGGAAACTGCGTAAAGCTTCACGCCAGTCTCTTCCACCCAGTCCTCGTACTCGTCGGCAATGGCGAGCAACTCGGCGATGCAGGGCTTGCACCAGGTGGCCCACAAACTGACGATGACAGGCTTGCCGTCGTTCTGGATCTCGCTGGTGTTGAACACCTTGCCATCAATAGTCTGGATATCGACGGCAGGCAACTTGGCCAAATGCCGGTCTTGTGCAGGTTTGTCGGTTTGCGCGCCCAAAGAGAGACACAACGCAAGGACAATCGTTAACATAAAAGGGGTTTTCATAACTATAGGTATTTAAAGTTAATTTCTGAATAAAGGATTCTGGGGCTGTTCTTCTTCCTTGTCGAATCGCAACATAAGGTAGTCGGAAAGGCCGAACTCCGGGGCCGGCGGATAACGCTGCAGCAGCTGTCCCTGCGCGTTGATGATGAGATAGTCGGGAAGCGTCTCCACCCCGTTCTCCAACAGCCAGTCGTAGTTGCCGTCGAAATAGAGGATGGGCCACTCGAACATCTCCCCGTACGCCTTGCAGAAACGGTTGTAATCCTCCCTGTCGGGGTCAATGTTGAGGCTGACAAACTGTATTTTCTCGCCATATCTTTTGTTGAATTCCTTGATGAGCATCATCTCCCGAATGCAATCCAAACAATCGCTTTGGAAGACCTGCACATAGATGTCTTTTCCTTCAAATTGTTTAATGGGGGATTTCTTCCCCTTCTCATTCCGGAACACCAAGGACTGCGACGGCGCATCGGCTCTGGATATACGGGCCAACGCATTGTCGATAAAGACGATATGCTCGGGAAAATGGGTGGACACCTTGATGTATTTCAGCAATTTGACGATATTGCCGGCATCGAACTCCTCGTTGCCGTGGAACTCAATCAGGTTGAGGATGATGACCAGTTCGCGCAGACGCTCGTTGGTCAGCATCGGGTCGCGGCCCGCCTCGTTGAAAAGTGTCAGATAGTCGGGTTCCTCATTGATGGTGCGGCCCAGCAACTCCTTCGAGATGTGACGCGAGTTGTACAGATAGCCGCTATAACTCTCCCGGAAAAGCGACATATAGGCGGGATTGTTATACAAGATGTAATCGTTGTCGTAAAACTTCCGGTAAAAGGTCATCTGCTCCTTCGAGAAACAGACCCGGTCGAGCTGTCCGCAAGTGTAGTAGATATAAGATTGATAAAAATTCAGCGGATTATACTGGATGCCAAAACGGTCGTTCAGCAATGTCGTCAATGTGTCGTAGGCATTCCGATCCTTGTCCACGGTGATGCGGAAGGCGTAATGGTTCATCGCCCGACTGAAAAAGTTGCTGAAACGGTTGATCTTATAGTTCAGGTCGCTGGTGTCAGCCAACGCATTGGTAATCTGCAAATAACCGCCGTATTTTTCCGGGTTGACAAGTTTGAAGAGGGTCGTGTCAACGGAAATCTGGAACTGGTAGGTATGGTCGGGCACGATGAAGAACTCGGCCTTGGAGGTGCGGATGGCCAGCTGCACGAGTTTGATCTGGTTGGTGGAGCAGGTGAGCTTGAAGTGCCCGTTCTTGTCAATCTGGTCGGTGGCCGCCACCGTGGGCACATAGTTGAGCAGGTCATCGAATACCAGCAGGCGTATCTCCTCGTTTTTGGCGAAAGGGGCCTCGCCCGTGATGGTCACCGGACGTTGCGCAATGCCCGCTGTGACAATCCACAGCAGCAAGGCGACAAGCAACGGGCAACAGACAAAACGGGACATACTTTTGAATTAAGAATTGAGAATTAAGAATGAAGAATTGAGAGTTGAGAGTTAGAGATTGTTTATTAGGGATTAACGGGGGGTGCCGAGGTCAACACCTTCGGGAACAAAATTGCGATAGGCATCGGAGCCGAGCGACCAGAGTTCGCGCACGAGCGACGACGACACGGCGGCCCACTCGGGAGAGGCAGGGATGAAGAGCGTCTCCACCTCGGGGCAAAGCATCCGGTTGGCAAGGCGCATCTCCTCCTCCACGGCGTAATCGGCGGCATTGCGGATGCCACGCACCAGATACTGCGCGTGCATCTCACGACAGAGGTCCACCGTAAGTCCCTGGTAGGCCTCCACCGCCACCTTCGGTTCATTTTTGTATAGCTGCCGGATCCAATCCATACGCTGTTCAACGGAAAAGAGGTCTTTTTTATTGTAATTGTGCCCGATGGCGATGATGAGGCGGTCGAACAGGGGCAGCGACTTCCTGACAATATCCTCGTGGCCTTTGGTGAAGGGGCAGAACGAGCCCGCGTAAACGGCGATAGCACTCATAGGGTTAGTCTCTTAGGATAGTGAAATTATAGTCGTCGATAAACTTGATGAGCCGGGAGGGCTTGAAATCCACGGAGGTGGCAAACTCCTGCGGCACCACATAATCCATCTGGGCAATGATCTCCTTGGAGATGTCGGGGAAGGTCCTCGGCGTGGGCTCGTCGGCGATGTTGGCGGAAGTGGAAATGATGGGGCGGCCCAAGGCACGGACAAGCTTCTTGCAGAAGTCGTTGCTCGTGACGCGGATGGCGATGGTCCCGTCGCTGTGGACAAGATTCTTGGGCAGGTTCTGGGCCGTGGGGTACACGAACGTGGTGGGACGGGAGACGTGAGAGAGGAGGTCCCAGGCAATCAAGGGGATTTTCTTCACATACATCGGGAGCCGTTCCGCGGAATCGAGAAGGATAATCATACTTTTCCGCTCGTTGCGCTGCTTGATGCGGTAAATGCGGGACACGGCCTCTTCATTGGTCGCGTCGCAACCGATACCCCACACTGTATCAGTAGGATAGGCAATGACTTTACCCTCCAGGAGCAGCTTTGCGCATTTTTGAATTTCCTGTTCCATAAGTCGCAATTTTAGCCCGCAAAAATACAAAAAAGATATTCATCATAAACTTGTGGCGCACAATTCAAAAAGTATGTTAAAAAAGGCAAATTCCAATAATAAAAAACCGACAAGTCCGTTTGAGTTTTTTTTATATCTTTGCCCCTCTTTATGCAGAAAAAAATATAAATATAAATAACTTAAAATAAGAGATTTATGACAAGAATCGTCACCACAGTGGTCCTGATTTTCTCTATGCTGGCCACTTGTTTCGCACAACAATTCCAAGTCACCCGCAACGACTACGAGCGGGTGGACATCTCCTTCACCGCACCGGAAATCACATCTTCGGTGGTGAAGACGCCCCAGGGCTTTTTCACCCAGATTTCTATGGATGAGTTCTATCCCTCTGTTATTGTGGGTCAGCCGCAACTGCCCGTGATGGTGAAGTTGCTTGAGATTCCCGTCTGCGACTCTGTGGTGGCCACGGTCAAGAACGCGCAGTATGTGGAGGTGGATGCCTCAACACTAGGCATCCAGTACCCGCTCTATCCGGCGCAGCCCTCCTACGCCAAGTCCTACCGCGGGGAGCGCCCGTTTGTGCGCGACCAGCAGACCTATAGCCGCGACGCCTTCTACGCCGAGCCCCTGGTGCGTGTGGAGAAGACGGGTACGATGCGCGACATCACCCTCGCCAACCTGTACATCTCGCCCGTCTCCTACAACCCCGTGACCGGCAAGGTGCGCATCTGCCGTTCAATGGACATTGAGGTCTCCTATGTGAACGCCAACCTGCCCGCCACCTACGAGTTGAAGACCAGATACGGCAGCCCGATGTTCCAGAACGCCGCCAATGCGGTGGCCAACCCGATGCCCCGCACCCGCGAGGAGTTCAACGCCTCCCCCATCCGCTACCTCATCATCGCCAACTCTATGTTCCGCAACAACGACAACCTCGAACTCTTCGTCAACTGGAAAAAGAGACTCGGATACATCGTGGACGTGGTTTACACCGGTGACGCCAACGTCGGCACCACCACAACTTCCATCAAAAATTACATTTTGAGCCAATACAACAGTGCCACGGCTTCCAACCCGGCCCCCACCTTCCTGCTTTTCGTGGGCGACCACGGGCAGGTGCCCGCCTTCAGCAGCACGGAGCAGAACAGCCACGTCACGGACCTCTACTACGCTTGCTGGACCTCCGGCGACAATATCCCCGACTGCTACTATGGCCGTTTCTCGGCCCAGAACGCAAGCCAGCTGGCTCCCCAAATCACCAAGACGCTGCAATATGAGCAGTACACGATGCCCGATCCCTCCTATCTGGGCAAGGCCGTGTTGATTGCCGGCACCGACAACAGCTGGTCAGACACCCACGCCGACGGCCAAATCAACTACATCTACAACAACTACATCAACACAACCAGCACCACCCATCAATATTCGACCGTATATAAGCACAACTACAACTGCTCTTCACAGGCTGCCACCATCCGCAGCGAGATCGGCGCGGGCGTGGGCTGGGCCAACTACACGGCTCACGGCGACGTGACCGAATGGTACGACCCCTCCTTCACCACCAGCCACATCCCCTCGATGAACAACCTCGACAAGTATGGCGTGATGATTGGCAACTGCTGTCTCACCGGCAAGTTCAATGAGGAGTGCTTCGGCGAAATGCTGCTCCGCACCGACAAGAAAGGTGCAATGGCCTATATCGGTGCCTCCGAGGTGAGTTACTGGGACGAGGATGTCTATTGGTCTGTGGGCAAACGCAGCTCCATCACCGCCAATATGACCTACCAGGCTAACAATCTGGGCGCCTACGACAGGATTTTCCACACCCACAATGAGAGCCACGACGTATGGGCCACCACCCTGGGCGGTTTCCTGACCGCTGGCAATCTCGCCGTCCAATCCTCCTCTTCCAGCCGGAAGAAATACTATTGGGAAATCTACCACATCTTCGGCGACCCCTCCATCAGACCTTATTTGGGTATGCCTTCCCAGATGAACGTCAGCGCGCTGCCCGCCGTGCCTATGGGCACCCTGAGCTACAATGTGAGCGCCGCCCCGTATGCCTACGTGGCCCTCACCACTGGCGGCAACATCGTGACCGCCACCTTCGCCGACGCCTCCGGCAACGCCACCCTTGACCTCAGCAATGTCACCACCCCCGGCGAATACGAACTTGCCATCGGAGCCCAGAACCACGTGCAGTATTTCCAGACCGTCAACATCATCGTGCCTTCCGGTCCCTATGTGGTGGCCAGCAATGTGAGCCTGCCCAACGACGTGTATCCCATCAACGGCACCTCGGTCAACTGGAACCTCGAACTCACCAACCTGGGTGTGGACAACGCCTCCAACGTGACGGCCCAGATGACCGCCCTTACCCCGGGATTCACGGTGACGCAAGGAACCGCCACTTTCAACACCCTTGTCCCCAACGCCATCCAGAGTATGCCCAACGCCTTCACGGTGAGCATCCCGGAAAATGCGGAAGACGGCACCCGTGCCACTTTCCGCGTGACCACCACCTGGCAAGGCGGCAACTCCACCAAAGATGTGAACCTCACGGTCATTGCACCCAAGCTGGCTGTCACCGAGACCAATATCCAAGGGCCCAGCACGGCCGCTGCCCTGGAGCCGGGTGACGCCGCCACCGCCACCATTACCATCTCCAACTCCGGACACGCCCCCGCCTCCGACATCCTCATCGACCTCACCTGCAACTACTCCGGCGTGACCGTGACCTCCCCGTCACAAATCGTCGCCTGGATCGGCGCTGGCGAAAGCATCTCCCACACCTTCAACCTCCAGATTGCCAACAGCGTGCCCAACCTCTCCATCGTGCCCCTCTATTTCCACACCATCAAGGGCGACAAACACGTCATCGACACCCTCTCTATCTCCATCGGCAAGGCAACAGAAGACTTTGAAACCGGCGATTTCTCCCGTTTCAACTGGGTGCAGAACCAGAACCCGTGGACCATCACCAACCAAGCCCCCTACGCCGGCAACTATTGCGCCCGTTCCAAAGAGAACCTGGACAACGGCAGCTGGTACAACGTGTCTCGTTCCTCTTTCAGCATCACCGTGAACTGCTTGATGGAGGCGCCCGTCTCCTACTTCCGTAAAGTCTCTTCCGAGGCTAATTACGACAAGTTCAAATTCTATATTGACAATAACGAGACCGACAATGCCTCTGGCAACGAGGGCTGGACTCAGAAGAGTTTCCCCGTCTCCGCCGGACAACATACCTTTATGTTCGCCTATGAAAAGGATTACAGCACCACTTCCGGCAGCGACTGTGCCTGGGTGGACAACATCGTCCTTCCCGGCTTGGGCAACCTTGTGACCGAGGACATCAACGACCCCGTCGGCATCGAGAGCCACTCCCGCGACGCCTTCTCCATCGTCCTCTATCCCAACCCGACCTCCGGCAACCTGCAACTCCGCAGCTCCGAACTCCCGCTGGCCAAGGTGCAAGTCTTCGACCTCTTCGGCAAAATGCTGACGGAACAAGACCTCAACGACCTCAACGGCTCTGTCAGTCTGTCTGGCCTGGCCTCCGGCGTGTATGTGGTCAAAGTCTTTGCTGAAAACCAAACCGTCATCACCCGTAAAGTCGTGAAACAATAATGGCCAACACATCAGAACAATACGACATCGTCATCCAACAGTGCCTGGACATCTTCGCCAAGAAGGCGATGGACTATGGCACGGCGTGGCGCATCCTGCGCACCTCCTCGCTCACCGACCAGATCTACATCAAGGCCAACCGCATCCGCAGCATCCAGGAAAAGGGCGAGGCCAAAATCGCTGAAGGCATCATCCCCGAGTTCATCGGCATTGTCAACTACTCGGTGATGGCCCTCATCCAACTGGAGATGGGTGCGGCCTCCGGCGCCGACGATCTGGAGATGGATTCCAAACTCGCCACGGAACTGTACAACAAATACATCCACGCCGCCAAGAGTCTTATGATGGACAAAAACCACGACTATGACGAGGCGTGGCGGCAGATGCGCATCAGCTCGCTCGATGACATCATCCTGATGAAACTCTTCCGCATCAAGTCCATCGAGGACCACCAAGGCAACACCATCGTCTCCGAAGGACTCGACGCCAATTACTACGACATCATCAACTACGCTATGTTCGCCCTGATCCGCCTCGTGGTGGAGGGCGAAAAATAATAATTGATAACCCCAAAAACACCTGAATATGTCACAAAAAGAACCCATTTGGCTGAAAATACTGAGAATAGCACTCGGTTTGCTGTTCCTCTTCTCCTCCATCAGCAAAGCCGTTGACCCTGTCAACTTCGGCATCACAATGAACGACTACTTCGTCTCCTTCGGACTGCCGTTCCTGAAACCTGTCGCCCTGTTGGCCGGCGTTTGCGCCATCACCTGCGAGTTTGTACTCGGCTGTATGATGCTGTTCGGGGTGAAAACCCTTTTGGCCGCGTGGGGCTACCTGCTCTTTATGGTCTTCTTCTTCTTCCTCACCCTCTGGCTCGCCGTGGCCGAATATATGGAAATCAAAGGCATCCATTACTTCGGCGTGGTGCACGACTGCGGCTGCTTCGGTCAAGTGGTGAAGATGAGCAATATGACCACCTTCCTCAAGAATGTCGTCATCATCATCCCCACCATCATCGTCTTTGCCAAACGCAAAAAGCTCAAAGACGTGCGGCTCACCGAACTGGGCAAATGGTGCTGCATCCTGCTGTTCATCGCCATAGCCGTGCTGTTCCAGGTGCACTGCATCCGCCATCTCCCCGCCATCGACTTCTCCGACTGGAAGAAGGGCGACAACGTGGAGAAGACCTTCATTGAACGTCCCGCCCAAAAAGAGTCCCTCTTCATCTATCGCAACAACGCCGACCAGACTGAGGTGCAACTCACCGAAGAGGAGTTGATGAACCAAGAGGAGAGCTTCTATGAGCAATATGAATATGTGGACCGCAAGGACAAGGTGGTTGCCAAAGCCAAGAAGGCTGAAATCGACGGGTTCAATATGTTGGACGAAAAGGGTGCCGACCACGCTTACGAATACATCAACGCCGACAGCAAGACCTACCTGCTCTTCCTCCACGACCTGATGGATACGAAAGACGAAGGCGTGAAGAAAGCCATTGCGCTGGCTGCCAGCTGCGCCGAGAAGGATATTCCCTTCGTGGCCGTGACCAACAGCGAAGAGGACGAAATCAGTGTCTTTGTGGAAGAGCACGGCATTGAATTCCCCATTTACCGCAATCCCATCGACCCTGCCCACGGTCCCTTTATGGTGCGCGACGCCATCCGCTCCAACCCCGGCCTCATTGTCATTGACAAGGGCGTGGTGACTGGCAAATGGGCTTGGCGCGATATGCCCCAGAAGGCTGAATAACAACGCCTTCGATCTACCCTGTCACGTATGACCATACGTTCATTTTACCATACCATTTTTGATGCTTTGCAGCCGCTTTACGATTCACACGAGGCGGCTGCAATTGCAAAATTGTACCTGCAGACCCGGCTTTCGATGCAGGCGCACGAACTCTTCCTGCGCGGGGAAGAGGAGATAACAGAATCGCAGGAGCAACTTTTCCGCGGCGAACTGGCCGATATGGCGCAAGGCAAGCCTGTGCAGTATGTGTTAGGCGAAACCGAGTTCTATGGCCTCCGGTTTGAGGTGTCGCCCGCCGTGCTCATTCCCCGGCCGGAGACGGAAGAGCTGGTGCTGCGGGTAGTGGAGACTTTCGCGCAGCACCCTGCCCCAAGAATATGGGATGTGGGCACCGGCAGCGGATGCATCGCCGTGACGCTGGCCAAGCAACTGCTCAAGGCAAGGATCTTTGCCAGTGACATCTCCGAGGAGGCCCTGGCTGTAGCCCGCGCCAACGCCCGCGCCCAGGAGGTGCCCGTGACCTTCGCCCGCCACGATATGCGCGATGCCGGCAACCTCCCCTTCCCCGCCGAGTCCTTCGACGCCATCGTGAGCAATCCCCCCTACATACCGGAAGCCGTGCGCCCCTCACTGCACCGCAATGTCATCGACCACGAGCCCGCCACTGCCCTGTTCGTGCCCGACGACAGGCCTCTGGTATTCTACGAAGCACTGGCCCATATCGGGAAAAAATGCCTTTACTCCGGCGGGATGCTGCTGATGGAAACATTTGAGGATTATCACCAGGAACTGCAAAATATGCTCCGGCAACAAGGCTACCGCCAAATACAATCCATCACCGACCTCAACGGGAAAAAGCGGTTTTGCAGCGCTGTTTTATAAACATTATGGCACAAAAAAAGCCGCATCCTTGCGAATGCGGCTTTAAGTCTTGGAGTGTCGTTTTAAAGATTAGCCGATAGTGATGGAACGAGACAATTTCTGCTCCTCTTTCTGCACTCTCGGCAGGGTAATCGTCAGGATGCCGTGCTCCACCTTGGCCTCGATGTGCTCCTTGTCCACATCCTCGGGCAGTGTGTAGTTCTGCTCGTAGTTGGTGTAGGAAAACTCGCGGCGCAGATAGTGGTGTTTCTTTTCGTTCTCCTTGTGCTCCATCTTGTTCTCGATGGCCACACAAAGATTGCCGTCATCGTTGATGCTCACGCGACAGAACTCTTTCTTGATGCCGGGCGCGGCCACTTCCATCGTGTAGGCCTTCTCATCCTCTCTCACATTGACTGCCGGTGCTGTAGTATAGGCACGAGGCATAATGTCACTGTTCAAGAAATCCTCAAATACGGTAGGAAACCAACTGTTTTTAAACATTACAGGTAACATAATAACCTCCTTTTTAATAGTTAGACATTTTTTATTTCCGGCCGCCTCCGCTTTCGCTTCAGCGAACCGCTTATCATTATGCAAAGGGTGTGCCAAAGCCGATTATGGACTATTTGTCACCTGAAATTGCCAATTTGTCACTTTTTACGAAAATTCAAGACAAAATTGCTATTTTTGCCGCGTCATATCTTCAGATTCTGTGGAACGGATCTCGCAGAGTTTTGGAAGATGTGTCACAAATGGTAATAACTGAGGTCCGCCCTACTATAATTATGAAAAAAGCCCTCCTTATTGCGTGTTCACTATTCTTGTGCCTGGCATCGCAGCCTGTTCAGGCGCAGAAGCCTCACAGCGACCTGCACAATGAAATCGGGGTCGGCGCAGGTCCCTTCTCCTTTTTCGGGGGATTCATCATTGGCACAGCCGACTTCTTCGGAGCCCTCGGCAACTCATTGAGTCACAGGGCTTACAGCTCAAACTATTACGGACTTTACGACGTACACTATTACTACCAGATCAACCACTGGTGCCAGGTGGGCGTGAAATTCACCGTGGAGGGCAGTCGCACAACCATCTACACCGACACGCTGCGCACAGCGGTCAGCAGCATCAACAGGGACCTCATCTTCACGCTGATGCCTAGCGTCAGGTTCACCTACTTCAACCGGCCGTGGGTGCGCCTCTATGCGGGCGCGGATCTGGGCGTGGGGTACCTGTTCTCCCACACACAGGATTATGCCAAAGACGACCCTGAAAGCAAGGGCAGCAATTTCTTCCCTGCGTTCAACGTCACCGCCTTCGGCGTGAACGTAGGCAAAAGATTCTACGGGCTTTTCGAGCTGAACGCCGGCTTCGACTCTTTTGTCAAGTTCGGCATTGGGGCACGATGGTGACAGAGGGGAGATGCCTCCCTTTCGCGGCGAGCACGTCATATGCATTGTGGAAAGTCATTTCCGCGCCGCGAGATGAGACGCGGATCTCCGTCATCCCCCCACACCTTCGCTCCTTTCAGTCGCTCGATGTGGGGTTACAGAGAAGGATGTTCCTTCGGAACACGTTCAAATGGAAAGTAACGTACTATGTGGCATCGGCCTCGGAGAGGCCTTCTTTTCTGTAACACCACACGAAGCGCGGCGAGTGTGGTGACGGGATGCGCGGCGGACACTCATCGCACCGCTGGTGTCGCTCGCCCCGAAGCACCGCACCTTCACGGTGCGAAAAGGAGGCACTGGAGAAGAGACATCTAGAAAAAACTTGATATTAGCGCTGCAAATATACATTTTTAAAATACATAATTGTAAAAAAACGCTTACATCCGTAAGCGTTTTTTTGTTATCTTTGCGCCTCTTAAAAGAAAATAGTTCTAATCAATCTAAAACATTAAGTATGAGTAATGTAAAGTATGTTTACACCTTTGGAGGAAAGACTGCCGAAGGTAAAGCCGATATGAAGAACCTTCTGGGCGGCAAAGGTGCCAACCTCGCCGAGATGTGTCTGCTCAAACTGCCCGTACCGGCTGGCCTGACCATCACCACCGAATGCTGCACCGCCTATTATCAGAACAACTGCCAGCTTCCCGCCGGCCTGATGGACGAGGTGCACGCAGGTATGAAGAATATGGAGAACATTATGGGTATGAAATACGGCGACCCCGAGAACCCGCTGCTCGTCAGCTGCCGCTCCGGCGCCCGCAAGTCTATGCCCGGTATGATGGACACCGTGCTCAACATCGGTCTCTGCTCCAAGACCATCCCCGGCCTCATCAAGAAGACCAACAACCCCCGTTTCGTGTATGACTCCTATCGCCGTCTCATTATGATGTACGCTGACGTCGTGATGGAAAAGGCCGAGGGCATCGAGCCCGCCGACGGCAAGAGCATCCGCAAACAACTCGACGATATGCTTGACGCCTATAAAGAGAAAATGGGCTACAAGAGCGACACCGAACTGAAGGCTGAAGAACTCCAGCAACTGGCTGAGGACTTCAAGGTGCGCATCAAAGAGGTGCTCGGCACCGAGTTCCCCGATGACGCCGAGGCCCAACTCGAAGGCGGCATCAAGGCCGTGTTCAAGAGCTGGAACGGCAAAAAGGCCATCTCCTACCGCCGCATTGAAGGTATCCCCGATGACTGGGGCACCGCTGTCAACGTGCAGACGATGGTGTTCGGCAATATGGGCGACGGCTCCGCTACCGGCGTGGCATTCACCCGTAACCCCGCCACCGGTGACAACCAGTTCTACGGCGAATGGCTCATCAACGCCCAGGGCGAAGATGTGGTGGCCGGTATCCGCACCCCCAACCCGCTGAACGACGACACCAAGAACGAGCAGAACAAGCATATGCATTCTATGCAGGAGCTGATGCCCGAAACCTATAAGGAACTCTGCGAGGTGCGCCGCATCCTTGAAGAGAACTACCACGATATGCTCGACATCGAGTTCACCATCCAAGACGGCAAACTCTATATGCTGCAGTGCCGCGTGGGCAAACGCACCGGCGTGGCCGCTCTCACGATGGCCCTCGATATGCTGAAGGAAGGCCTCATCGACGAAAAGGAAGTCGTGATGCGCCTCACTCCCGAGCAACTCGACGAGCTGCTCCACCCGATTCTCGACGCCGCTGACGAGAAGAAGCACACCGTCATCGCCAAGGGTCTGCCCGCAGGTCCTGGTGGTGCCGTGGGTAAAATCGCCCTCACCAGCGAGAAAGCCAAAGAGTATCGCGCCGCCAAGGTGGCCAACGTCCTGGTCCGCGAGGAAACCAACCCCGAAGACGTCGAGGGTATGCGCGCCGCCGACGGCATCCTGACCGCCCGTGGCGGTATGACCTCCCACGCCGCCCTCGTGGCCCGTGGTTGGGGCAAGTGCTGCATCGTGGGCTGCGACGCCGTGAAGATCGACCTCGAGAACGGCATCGTCAAGATCGGCGACCAGCAGTTCAAGGAGGGTGACACCATCAGCTTGAACGGCTCCAAGGGCTGGGTCTATGCCGAGCCCGTGGGTATGATCAACGCCACCGAAAACCCGCTCTTCCAGCAGTTTATGGCGCTGGTTGACAAATACCGCAAGATGGGTGTCCGCACCAACGCCGACAACCCCGAAGATGCCCAGAACGCCGTCAACTTCGGCGCCGAGGGTATCGGTCTATTCCGTATCGAGCATATGTTCTACGGCAAGAACAGCGAAGAGCCCCTTGCCAAGCTGCGCAATATGATCCTCGCCAACACCACTGAGGAGCGCGTGGCCGCCCTCAACGAGTTGGAGCCGTACATCAAGAACTCTGCCAAGGGCACACTGAAGGTTTTGGACGGCAAGCCGCTGACCTTCCGCTTGATGGACCCGCCTTTGCACGAGTTCGTGCCTCACACTGAGGAGAAGCAGCGCGCCCTCGCCCAGGAGCGTGGCATCAGCTTCGAGGAGATCAAGAAGCGCATCGACGCCCTCAACGAAGTGAACCCGATGATGGGTCTGCGCGGTGTGCGTCTCGGCATCGTCTATCCCGAAATCACCGAAACCCAATTCCGCGCCTTGTTCCAGGCTACCGCTGAGTTGATGACGGAAGGTTTCGACCCGCATCTTGAGATTATGGTCCCGCTCACCATCAACGTCAAGGAGCTTGAGCATCAGAAGGCCATCGCCGACCGCGTGAAAGCAGAGGTGGAAGCCAAGTTCAACGTGAAGATCGAGTACCTCTACGGCACGATGATCGAGATTCCGCGCGCCACCCTCGTGGCCGACCAGATCGCCAGCGTGGCCCAGTTCTTCAGTTTCGGCACCAACGACCTGACGCAAATGACGTTCGGCTTCAGCCGCGACGATGTGAACGCTATCGTGAAGGACTACATCGAGGAGAAGATCATCCCCGCCGATCCGTTCAACACCCTTGACCAGGAAGGCGTCGGCCAACTGGTGAAACTCGGTGTGGAGCGTGGTCGTGGCCAACGCGCCAACCTCAAGTGCGGTGTCTGCGGTGAACACGGCGGCGACCCTGCTTCCGTGCATTTCTTCTACAAGGCCGGTTTGAACTACGTCAGCTGCTCGCCGTTCCGCGTGCCCGTTGCACGTCTGGCTGCAGCCCAAGCCGCCATCGAGGAAGAAAGATAATCCTTGGATTAGATAATCCCGTAATATATTGTAGAGATGCGGCGCGCCGCGTCTCTACTTTTTTTATGGCGCGCCGCGTCTCTACTTTTTTATGGTGATATTAATTAGATTGGGTCTAATGATTGCAAAGATGTGGCGACAATTCATTCATCTCTTGTCGGATATCCTGAACGGTGACTTTCGCTTTTTCATCCCCGTTCTCTGCCGCTTTATTGGCCCACTCCAAGGCTTTAACGAGGTCTTTTTCCACACCGAACCCTTTTTGGTAGCATCTGGCAAGATTGTTTTGAGCCATAGTAAACCCTTGCTCTGCCGATTTTGTGTACCATTCTATAGCTCTTACAAGGTCAACATCAACACCTCTACCATAATAATAACACAAGGCAAGGCCAAATTGGGCACCTGCATCTCCAAAATAAGCACCTAATTTGTACCATTCCACTGCTTTCTTAAGGTCTTTCTTTACACCTTTCCCTCTCTCATAAATTACACCAAGATTATTAAAAGCTAACCTTATGCCATTTGCAACAGCTTTTTTATACAACTCAATGGCTTTAACTCGGTTTTTCCTCACTCCCTCTCCTTCATCATAGCACAAAGCAAGATTATATTCGGCAGGACCATATCCTTGTTCCGCTGACTTGACATACCATTTTATGGCCATTTTGGGATCTTTTTCGACTCCATCCCCGTTTCCATAGCACACCGCCAAATTGTATTGCGCTTCCATATGCCCTTGCTCTGCAGCCCTTTTAAACCATTCAACAGCTTTTTCCATATCTTTATCCACCCCATACTCGCTATCATAACACACCGCAAGGCTAAATTGAGCTTTCGCATAACCTTGTTCCGCTGACTTTGAATACCATTTCACAGCCTTTACGGCATCTATTTCAACACCTATTCCCTCTCTATAACACTCGCCAAGTTTGAATTGGGAACAGGCCTCTCCCTGATCTGCAGCCTTAGAAAACCACTCAAAAGCCTTTTGATAGTTCTTTTTAACCCCATCTCCACGTTCATAACAAAGAGCCAGATTGTGTTGTGCATTCCAATCTCCCCGTTCAGCGGCCTTTGTTAACAAATCTGCTGCTTTTTTATAACTCTTTCTAATGCCTTCCCCTAACAGATAGCACACTGCGAGAGAGTTTTGAGCATCCGAATATCCTTGCTCTGCCGATTTTGTCCACCATTCCACTGCTTTTTTGAGATCTCTTTCAACACCACATTCATTATAATAACAGGATGCAAGGTTGAATTGAGCCACAGCGTTTCCTTGTACCGCTGACTTTGAGTACCATTTTACGGCTTTTTTGTAGTCTTTTTTAACATCCTTCCCATAACAATAGAGATTTGCAAAACTGTTTTGTGCTTTGGCATCTCCCTGTTCAGCCAATTCTTTCAACTCTTCGAGTGATAATTTCGAATACCGGATTTCCTTTTCTTGAGTTTTTTCTTCCATAGTTTTAATTATTGATATTCCACGAAACACAATTTAACGCACCGCCTCTTTTGACGGCTTCTAAAGAGGGTATGCCGACCACTTCGCATTTGGGATAGGCTTTAGAGATTTGTTCCAGAGCTTGATGGTCTTCATCTATGCCCAATTGCGGTACAAGAATCAAATTGCCGACTTGCAGAAAATTGATGTAGCACCAACTGTATTTATTATGCTTTTCCACATTGAATTTCAACGGAATGATTTCAAACCGTTTTTCCAAAATCTCATAAAAAAGCTTGTAATACTTCGTTGAGAAATCATCATAATTGGTCAGAAGAACCTTCCCGTCGCCGACATAATGAACAATACCGTCACTATGTCCATATATGTCGCATTTTTCCCTCGGGAGAAAAAGAATGTCGCACTGGAAAGCATCGCGTAGCATCTTTTCCACCTCATCGCGAGATTTATCTTGGTTTTCCTCAAACACCTTCTCTGTCATCACAACGGTATCGCCGCATTTCACCACGTTGCCGCCGTCCAAAACGAGATCGATGCTGATGCTTCCGGGTAGCAGTTGCTGCAAACGGTTCGCCTCCGATTGGAACACATCGTCAGGATTGGTTTGAACGCTTTGGCCGTACGTGTCCTTCAGATAATTGGGCGTGTATTTATAGAAAACGAAACGCTCATTCTCAATCTGAACAGGCATATAATCGCGACACCAGATGTCCTTGGTCCCCGACAGGTAAGCATACGGGATCCCGCATTCCTGCAACACTTTTGTGATACGCACGTTGAGGATTGGGCACTCCTTCGGGAGCAGGCCAGAAAAGTATACGGTGTTGGTGTGGTTGTCGGTGATCATTTATTTTTTATTTCTGAAGGTACATAACCTAATTTGTCTTTTGCGTAAACAATAGACCGTTCTTTTGTTTCATTTTTCAAAAAATCGGTAATCATTCTTTCTTTAGCAGGATATTTAGTCTCTCTAAATAAATCATCACATAAGACAGCACGTAGTTCATAATTAATGTATTCTTTTGCGTTTTCACCAAGATTTATTCTTTTTGAAAATAAAACATCTTTTGAAACATCATCAGCGACTAACTCGACCATATTTGCTTCTAATTCATCATACGAAGAAAAACCACAGGCATTTTGTATAGCTTTTAATACTTTGTTTGGACCAACAACTGGTCTTCCGTTATTAACAACCGCACTTCTTATCAAATATGAATGATAAATGTTTTCGTTGTCACTTACAACAAAATCTAATCCGGCACGATTTCCACCTTTGTAAGAATCTGATTTTTTCAAACCATATCTATGCACATAAAAATGATTCTTATTGTTTTTTTGCAATTCATTTCTATGAACCGAAGAATCTTTAAAATCACCAGTTTCCTCATAACAATACACTTCTATTTCCGTAGGTTTAATAGGTATACCTTTCAACATTAATTTAAAACCTGTTAAAAATTGTTTGGATTCATTTTGAAGTCTTTCAACAGTCCTTAATTTGTCACTCTTAAAAAAATCATTTTTTTCTTCCATAATTTCTTGTTTTTATTGTTTTACATCTAACTTTCAGGGTGCAAAGGTAAAGCGGAAAAATGGAACCGCCAAACTTTTTTTGTTAATTTCTGTTAAGATTTCCGAAGAGTTATTTATTAAACTGATATAATAGGATTATCAGCAAAATAATTATGGATTTCCAACACTCCCTGATTCCGTTGTCCACACATAAGTGCGGACGCACCAAAACTCCCCTTCTATTGTAGAAGGGGTGGCCGTAGGCCGGGGTAGTAATATAAGGAATTATAATCCATATTAACTACCCTGCCCTTCGGGCACCCCTTCTGAGAATCAGAAGGGGAGTTGGCGCCTCGCGGCACTGCCGTGCCACGGGTAAGGAAGTGACTATACAAGCGACCGGAGTGATTACCTCATATCGTTGACCTCAACCCCCGGATACTTGCTTTTGTCGAAGGTGAAATAGTTGTCGGGGAAGGTCGCGTTCGAGTTGAACTGCTCGATATAATAGGTGTAAATCGTGTTGTCCTTTTCATAGAGGGCAATCCTGACAATCTGCTTGTTCGATTTGTTGATGAACAACCGGATCCGGTAAAATGACTGCGCCGCCTTGGGCGTCAGGTCCACCAAAGAGACAGAGGCATTGTTGATGAACTCGTCGCGGATAAACTTGGCGCGGAACTGCTTCTCCCAGTTCTTCAGCAGCCGCTGAGGATTCATCATATTCTCGTCGTCCTCAGGGTCGTATTCGTAAATGGAGACCTCGTTGGTGGATTTCTGATAGTTCCAAATGGACTCGCCGTCGCAATAGAACTCCTGGCCATTGTAAGTGGCTCGGTACTTGCTCCCATTCAGGGCAAAATCGCCCTGCGACGAACTCAAAGTCTTGCTGTCTTTGGTGACTTTCAAGGTATAGTGAAACTTCATTGCACTGAAGCCCTGATATTTGGAAGACACCGCGCGCATCAGCTCCGTGGCACCGCCATCGGTATTCTGGGCAAAACCAATGCAGCAAAAGCACAAAAGAATCGACGTGAAAAAGAGTCTGGTTTTCATATCCGTTGAATTATTCAGCAAAAAAACGGTTGATAGAACGTAATATTGCGTCAAAGTTTAAGCAATAGTCCCTACAACATTCCCTTGTCAGCCAACAGCTGTCGCAACTGCGTCTCGGTCTTGATGATGACCTCGCGGGGTTTGCTGCCCTTGGCGGGACCCACGATGCCGAACTCCTCCAGTTGGTCCATTATGCGGCCGGCACGGTTGTAGCCGAGCTTCATCCGGCGCTGGATATTGGAGGTGGAGCCCTGCTGGGTCTGCACGGTCAGCACGGCGGCATCCACAAAGAGCGGGTCGATTTCGCCCGAGGAGGGCTCGTCGTCGAAGTTGGTGTCGCCACTGTCGCTGCCGGGCTCAGGCACATCAGGCAGCTCGTAGGGATCGAGCAGCGGTGAGAGTTCCGACCTTTCCTCGATGTAGGTGGCGATTTTCTCCACCTCCGGGGTATCGACAAAGGCGCACTGGAGGCGCACCACGTCACTGCCGGTGGAGATGAGCATATCGCCCTTGCCGATGAGCTGGTTGGCGCCAGTGTTGTCAAGGATAGTGCGGGAGTCCACGCTCGACTGCACACGGAAGGCGATACGGGCGGGGAAGTTGGCCTTGATACTGCCGGTGATGATGTTGACGGAGGGACGCTGCGTGGCGATGACCAGATGGATGCCGATAGCACGGGCCAACTGGGCCAGACGAGCCAGCGGCTGTTCCACCTCGCGCCCCGCGGTCATAATCAGATCACCGAACTCATCGATGATCAGCACAATGTAGGGCAGGTAACGGTGTCCCATCGCGGGAGAAAGCTCGCGGGCGCAGAACTTGGCGTTGTACTCCTTGATGTTGCGCATCTTGGCCATTTTCAGCAGGTCGTAGCGATCGTCCATCTCCTTGCAGAGGGAGTTGAGCGTGCGCACCACCTTCTTCGTGTCGGTGATGATAGCGTCGCCGTTGTCGGGCAACTTGGCCAGGTAGTAGTTCTCGATGACGGAGTAGAGCGTGAACTCCACCTTCTTGGGGTCCACCAGCACGAACTTCATCTCGCAAGGATGCTTGGTATAGAGCAGTGAGGTGATGATAGCGTTGAGACCCACGGACTTACCCTGACCGGTGGCGCCTGCCACCAGCAGGTGCGGCATCTTGGCTAAATCCACCACGAAAGGCTCGTTGCTGATGGTGCGGCCCAATCCGATGGGCAGGGCGTAATTGTTGTTCTGGAACTTGTCGGAGGTAATGATCTCCTTCATCGAGACGATGTTGGCGTTCTTGTTGGGCACCTCGATGCCGATGGTGCCGCGGCCAGGGATGGGCGCGATGATACGGATGCCAAGCGCCGCGAGGCTCAGGGCGATATCGTCCTCCAGATTCTTGATTTTGCTGATGCGCACGCCCTCGGCGGGCACAATCTCGTACAGGGTGACCGTCGGGCCCACAGTGGCGCTGATACGGCGGATGGGGATGCTGAAACTGTTCAGCGTGGATTCAATGCGCTTTTTGTTGTCCAGCAGCTCGCGCTTCATCAGCTCCTCGTTGGCCTCCTTGGCGGGATAGTCGTTCAGCAGGTCGATGGGCGGGAACTCGTAGGTGGAGAGCTCGGCGCGAGGGTCGAAGGGTGGCAGGTTGCGCACCTCCTCGGGTGTGAGGGTGCGGGGCTCATCCGACAATCCCACCGTATTTCCGGCTTCCGGGTCTTCGGACACCTTTTCGGGTTCGGGAAGGCTGTTCTCCTTTTGGCTCACCCACTCGAACGGCACCTCTTCCGGCTCAGTCTCAGATACCTCTGGCGTCGGTTTTGTCGGGGACTCCATCTTGCGGGCCTGCTCGATCTCCCACGTAGTCGTCTTGCTGCCGAACTCCTTGCTCAGACAGCCGTGGTCGGAGATATAGAGGTCGTCGAGATCCTCCCGCTGGGTGGTCTCGGAGTCATCGGCCGCCTCTTTCTTGGAGCGGCGTTTCTTGCGCTCGGCGGCCACTTCCGCATCAGGGTCACGCTGCGAAAGGTTGACAATGGACTGCTGCAGTTGGTCGAAAGCGGCGCGAACCGGGAACTTATAGCAAAGGATGAGAATGAGCACAAAGAGGACCAGGACCACCAGCACGGCCACCAGCGGGCTTATGCACCACAGGCCTTCGGCCACATAGTTGCCGAACAGGCCGGAGACAAACGTGTTGTCGCCCTTGTAGAAAAAGAGGCCGAGGAAAATGGAAAACCACGCCATTGTCAGCACCACATCGATGGTGGTCAGTAACAGCGGGAGGGGCGACTTGCCGAAGGTCATTCGGAAGCCGTAGAGGAAGAAGAGGAAGGCAAAGCCGATGGAGAAAACACCGAAGAGCTGGTTGACGAAAAAGTAGGCGAGGTAGGCGCCCCAGCTGAGGGCGATGTTCTCTGGGGCAACGGCCTGGTTGTCGCCGAGCACATAGGTGATGTTGTTGTGAGCGTGGAAATAGAAGGAGACAATGGAGAGTGCCAGCAGGATGGCGAAGGCCATAATGACCACGCCGTATCCCTGGATGGCTGCCGGGCTGGTGATAGCCTTCCAGAAGCCTCCGCCCGATTTCTTGGGCTTGCTTTTGGCTGCGCTCTTGGCCTTTTTCTTGGATTTCGTGGCCACGGCTTTCTGCTGCACCTGCGCGTGCTTCCTCAAGGTGGAAGTCTGGCTTTTCCGATGTGATTTGCTTGATATAACGTTATTTGTAACTCTCATTGGAGAAAATATATGGAAAAAGGGGATTTTTTGCTTACGAAGCACAAAAATATACAATTTTCAGGGTTCGTTTGCGTTAGTCAAAAAAAGAATATAAACAATGCCTTGTTAGAAAAAAAGGGCGTATATGTTTGTCATATCTTGAAATAGATACTATTTTTGCTGAAATTTTTTTGTATTATGAATCATTTAGTTTTATTGCAGGCCGCAGCAGCCGAAACGATGCCTGTCGTGGCCAACACGGCCCCCCAAGTGGAAGAGACCTCCTATTTCAAATTGGTCTTCGCTCTCAACAGCTTATGGATTATGATTCCGCTCTTTTTGATGCTGGGATTTGCCATTTATCTTTTCATCAAAAAGCTTTTAGTGCTCAGCAGGGCCTCGCGGGAGGAGTATAATTTTATGAACAACATCCGCGATTTCGTCCACGACGGCAAGCTGGATTCGGCCGTGGCACTCTGCAAGGGCACGGAGAACCCCTCCGCCCGTCTGATTGAGAAGGGACTTTCGCGCATCGGCCGCCCGCTGGATGACATCCGCACGGCCGTGGAGAACGAGGGCAACATCGAGGTGGGCCGTCTCGAGAAAGGCGTCTCCGCCCTGGCCACCATCGCCGCCATCGCCCCGATGATGGGCTTCCTCGGCACCGTCGTGGGTATGGTCTCCGCCTTCCACAATATGGCCGCCGACCCCAACAATTTCAACATCGGCACCCTCTCCTCCGGCATCTACACGGCTATGATCACCACCGTGGCCGGTCTTATCGTCGGCGTGCTGGCACTCGTGTTCCACAACCTCATCGTCGCCAAGATCTCCAACGTGATGTACACCCTCGAGATCCGCACCACGGAGTTTATGGACCTGCTTCACGAAAACGTCTAACCCCTAACGTCCGGCATTATGGCTATCAAAATGCAAAACAAGATCGACACGACCTTCAGCGCCACGTCTATGTCGGACCTGGTGTTCCTGCTGTTGATCTTCTTTATGTTGACCTCAACGATGGTCTCTCCGAACGCCATCAACCTGGTGTTGCCGAAGAGCGACTCCGACAAGCAGCTGGTGTCCAAGAACATCGAAGTCTATATCAACGAAGACCTGCTCTATTTCGTCAATCCCGAGGGCTCCAACGCACAGCCCATCCCATACGAGGAGCTGTTACCCGCCCTGCAGGACGCGGCCGCCCGCGACGACTCCGGTATGAAATCCATCATCCTGCGCGCCGACAAGAGCGTGCCTGTGGAGAACGTGGTGGCCCTGATGGACGTACTCAACCAACTCAACGAAGCATTCCCCGAAGAGGAACGTTATAAAATGGTACTTGCCACTGAAGGAAAATGAAACAAGAACTCGACCATAATACAAAGGACGACCTGATCGCGAGCGGTTCCACTATTGCGGCACTGGTACTCATCATCGTGCTGCTGCTCGCCTTCGGACTGAAGTCCATCATCCCCCCGCCTCCGCCGAAGAAGACCTTCTACGTGGATATCGCAGAGTATGCGGGCGGCGGCGGTGGCGGCGGCACCCCCGACCCTACCCCCAGCACGTCGCGCCAACCCTCCGGTCAGACCTACGCCACCCAGAACGCGCAATCCGCACCCTCCGTGGCACAGTCCGACAAGCCCTCCACCACCAACAGCCAACCCGCAGTCTCCACCCCTAAACCCGACCAGTCGGCGATGTACAAGGGACGTGGCGGCACCGGTTCTGGCGGCGGCTCAGGCTCCGGCATCGGCTCTGGCACCGGCTCCGGCCTCGGCCCTGGCGAGGGCGGCGGCCACGGCGGCGGTTATGGATTTGGCACTGGAAACAGAGGAATGAAGACAAAGCCAAAATTAGAAATCACTGAGGACCACGGGACTGTATGCGTAGAAGTATTTATAGAAGAAGATGGTACAGTTTCTAAAGCTCAGTTAGTACCAAATAAAACCAGTATAACGAACACTTCTATTCAACAAGCATGTATCCAAAAGGCCAAAAAAATCATATATGATAAAGGTAAGAAAGAACGTCGTTATGTTGTTTTTGGCACAGATAATTAGATAAACTATAAACAACTGACCGCCATATGTAGAGCCGCCACAATGTGACGGCTCTACTAACAGCGCCATCCAGGCCCAGTGCATCGCACAGGCCAAACAGGCCCGCTACAAGGCAGGGAAAGAGGAATTACGCGTTATTATTTTCCATTAGGATATCCCAACAGAGCCTCCACACAATGTAGAGCCGCCACATCGCAACGTAGAGTAGAGCCGCCACAATGTGACGGCTCTACGGAGGAATTGCAACATCGCGACGACTCTACCACATTCAGCCTTAATGAGACGTTTTGCACGAAGATCTGTTAACAGGATACAAGATATATGCATAAAGAAAAAAACGTATATTTGCGGCTCAAAACTCCAAATACACATTCAAGATGAAACATTATCTTAGTCTTTTGGTTTTCATTTTTATTGTTTGGGATTGTTTCCCCCAACTGAACGTTATTGACTCAAAAGCCACAACACCCAAAGCAACAACAAGCCAATCCCAAATCATATCGGTAAAACTCCCTTTCACCGCATTTGAAGGCAACAACAATCTTGTAGACAACTATCTATGCTACAACGGAGAGCAGTATTATATTTTAGCAAAGAAAACCAGCAGTCCATCTGTCAAGAATGTTTCTTTTGTATTAGGAACAACTAAAGAATCTTCTATTAAAACGCTCCGTGATTTACAAGATTGGATGTCTAATAATTCTATAAAAACTTCCATTACGGTAAATATGGGAGGGAAAAAGCACACTATAACTAAAACAGATGAAGATATCTTATCCTTTACCTCACCCGACAATACTGTCAACTGGATGTTAGATAGCCATCAAATCACAAAAAGTATCAACCACTTGTCCAGCAATGGGTTCTCCAATACAGATCCATCCGGTATGTATAAAGGCCGCAGCGGTGCAGGCTCTGGCGGTGGTTCCGGAAGTGGCATCGGCTCCGGCACAGGTCATGGTATAGGTTATGGTACAGGCAGTGGCTCGGGCAGCGGTTCCGGCTATGGCTCTGGCATCGGTCCTGGCGAGGGCAGTGGTTCTGGCGGCGGCATCGACTACGGCACCGGCTCCCGCGGGATGATCAACAACATCAACACCACCGTCAACGAAGAGGGACAGGTCTGTGTGGAGGTGCACGTCACCGCCGAGGGCAACGTCATCAGCGCCCGCGTCATCAACACCGCCAAATTCAAGACCACCATCTCTAACAGCGCCATCCAGGCCCAGTGCATCGCACAGGCCAAACAGGCCCGCTACAAGGCTGGGAAAGAGGAATTGCGCGTTATTATTTTCCATTAGGATATCCCAACAGAGCCGCCACACAATGTAGAGCCGCCACATCGCAACGTAGAGTAGAGCCGCCACAATGTGACGGCTCTACGGAGGAATTGCAACATCGCAACGAACTTACACGGGATTTTCATCAGAATCAATTCCCCATTTCGCCACATTATCATCAATATATTGTACTATATTTTTCATCTCCTCCTGATTCCGTATAATTCTATCATAGAAACGAGTTTGCCAAGCAAATGTGATTGAATTCAAATTTGCGAAGCGAGTAACGGCATATTTGAATCTCGAAATAATGTGGGATAGTCTTCCACAACGTCTGGCAACAACACGCATTTTTGTATCACCTTGACATTGTGGCACAGTAGAGCCGTCACATTGTGGCGGCTCCACAAAAGAATCGTCACATTGTGGCGGCTCCACAGAAGAATCGTCACATTGTGGCGGCTCCACAGAAGAATCGTCACATTGTGGCGGTTCTTCTGTGGATGACAATATTTCCGAGGCTTCCTTTATCTCATCAACTATCACAACCAAATGTATGTGATCTGGCATAACAACATATACCGGCACAAACACACCATTATGCAACGATTCAATTTGTCCTATACAGGTACTAGCATATTCCCCTACAACCGAAAGATGCATTTCTCCATCAGTTATTTCTCCAAAATAATGCTCCCTCCCATTCGTACATATGGTAATGAAATACCTTCCAGTATTGTAATTGTGCCAACGAGCACGAACAGTGGCTATTCTGTATTTATTTAAAAATCTGTCCTCTGACATATCATTCTTATTTAATTGTTATCTTTTTGCAAAAATACAATTATTATAAATACAACACAAACATAGCCGTCAAATAATATAGGACCACCACACAGTAGAGCCGTCACATTGTGGCGGCTCGATAGAAAAATCGTCACATTGTGGCGGCTCGATAGAAAAATCGTCACATTGTGGCGGTTCCACAAAAGAATCGTCACATTGTGGCGGCTCTACTTATTAATACCGAAAGAATTAATTATTAATTGGTGAAAACATACTGCAGGATGTTCGCACCCATCTGAAGCGCCTTGGTACGGGTGGCTTCCGAATCCTTGTGAACCACAAAGTCCTCCCAGCCGTCACCCAGGTCGCACTCGTATGTGAAGAGGAAAACCATCCGCCCTTCATAGAACAGGGCAAAAGCTTGCGGCGGCTTGTTGTCGTGCTCGTGAATCTTGGGCAGACCGTTCGGAAAATTGTATTTCTGATGGAAGATAGGATGATTGAACGGCAGCTCCACCAACTCCAGTTCAGGAAAGACCTTTTTCATCTCGCGACGGATAAAGTCGGAGAGGCCATAGTTATCGTCGGCGTGCAGGAAACCGCCTGAAATCAAGTACATCCGCAGGTTATATGCTTCCGCTTCGGTGAAGAGCACGTTGCCGTGGCCCGTCATATGTACAAAGGGATACTGGAACAGGTCGGCACTGCCCACCTCCACCGTGGCCGGCTTGGGGTCGAGCGACATCCCCAGGTTGGCATTGCAAAACTTGATCAGGTTGGGCAGCGACGTAGGGTTCGCATACCAGTCACCCCCGCCGTTGTACTTCAGCAAGGCAATCTTCTGCGCCGGCGCCACCATCGCAACCGCGATTATGAGTAATGTCAATATGATTCTTTTCATCAATTCTCCATTCTTAATTCTTAATTCTCAATTCTCTAATACCCTCCGTTCCACTTCCTCAAAAACCACTCAATGCCGAGCAGCAGCACGATGGCGGCAAGGTACCACGGCGAGTTGAGCATCATTGCATATTTCTTCTGATAGGAAGCTATCGGTTTAATATTGTCGTTTTTCTGAATGGCCTTGGCCACATCGGCGATGTGATCTTTGTCGAAATACTGGCCGCCAGTCACCTTGGCCATACTCTTGAGCAGGTCGTGGTCGGCCACGAGGTTGGCGGTTTCCAGCATCACAGCCTGCACGGCAAAGCGGCCGCTCTTCTCGAAGCGCTGCTTGCCCACCTGCGTGGTGGCGGTCCAGGTATAGTTGCCCAACGGCAGCTCGCCCATATTGAGGTAATAGCTGTTGTTCTGCTTGGAGAACTGCGCCTCGTAGGTCGTGTCGCCACCACCTTTGAGCACCATCTTGATGTCAGGTTCGTTGATCAGCTCATAGCTTTCATTATACAGCTCGGCGCTGAACTCCACCGGAGCATTCTCGGCAAAAACACCCTCGTGCTGCACGCGGAAGCGACTCTTGTCGCCCTTGGCGGCCAGATAAAGAACCGTTTTGCCCACAAGTTCATTGAAAGCGTCGTGGTTCTCGGCGTGCATAAAGTTGTAGATTTTCCACGACCAGAGGCCCGTACCGGTAATCACGCCTGTGCGGGTACCGTTCTGCTCGTTGAAGACCACCAAGGGATATTTGGTGTCCACACCACTGACCTTCTGGTACAAGAAGATGTTGGCGGCCACGCTGGTCTTGTAACTGGCAAACGGCGTCTGGACCGGCGAATACAGGGGCAGCATCCGCCGCGCCTCTTCCGAGAAGGTGAAGGAGGTGAAGTTATCATTGTACAACGGCGTGGCGTTGTTGGTCATCGCCTTGGTCTGGTTGATGGTCACGCCCGTGTTCTGGGCATTGAAGGCCGACAGGTTGGTCTGCTGGCCCACAATATACAGGGCGGAGGTGCCGCTCTGCCGGATCTGCGACAGCAGGCTGGAAGCGGAGTTGGCGGCAGAGGGCAGCTGGTGCAGTATCACCAGACTGTAGTCGGAGGGATTGCCCCGGAATTCGGAGACGGGAAACACCTCCACATCGTAGTTGTCGGTACCTTCGAGGGCCTCGCGCAGGGCTGCCACATCGGGATGCGGCGAGTTATAGACAATGGCCACCTTGTCGCGAGATTCGACAACCTCCACGAAGAAGGCGCTATGGTTGTTCTTGTGCGTCACCTCACCGTCCAGTTCCGTGAGGTCCACGCGATAATGGTGCACTCCCTTGCTTTTGGCCTCCACGCTGAACTTCACCGTCTCAAAATAGCGGTTACCACTAAGGGTGAGCTGCTTGCGGTAAATTTCCGTTTCTCCCTCCTTGACCGTCAGCTCGGCCTGCTTGCCCGACAGCTTGTAGGCTACCACCTTGACTTCCACAGGGAAGAAGTTGCCCTTGAGGGTCTGCCGGTTGTGGAGGATATCTGAAATGAAGAGGTCGGTGGCCAACTCGGAGCTGCCAAGCCCGACCGCATAGACGGGACAACCGGCCTTTTCGGCTTTGTAATATGGACTGGCACCCGTGTTGAAAATGCCGTCGGTGAGCATCACCACGGCCCCCACATTCTGGTTGGCATAGAGCATATCCACCTGGTCGAACAGGGAGGAGAGGTTGGTAGATTTGTCGGAAAAATCTATATCGAGGGTCTCCTTGTCTCCGATCAGGTGGTCTTCGTCGCCCACAAGATAGGTTTTCACCACGTAGGAGTCGCCCAACTCAGAAATCAGCTTGGCCACCTGGCCGGGATACTCCTTGGCATAGAAGGCGGAATCCTTGTTGGATTTCACAGACTCGCTGTTGTCGATGGCCACCAGCACGATGGGTTTGTCGGTCTGCTTCACCGTGAGTTTCACCATCGGGGCAAGCAGCAGGAAGGCGATCAGGGCCACGGCCAGACCGCGCAGCGACGCCATCGCGATGCGCATCGGCTTCTCAAAGATGACGTTGTTGTTCTTGTAGTAGAGATACAAGGCATACCCCACGCCCAGCAAAAGGGCGAAAATGACAAGCCAAAGGGGATATTGTGTCAGCAGTTTCATACAAACTGAGGACTAAAGGGCTTTGAAACCAATAATCTCGCGCACATCGCGCACCGTTTTGGAGGCACTTTCGCGGGCCTTCTCGGCACCCTCGCGCGCCACCTTGCTGATATAGTCGCTCTTGGAGCGGAGTTCCAAAATACGCTCGTAAATAGGCTGCAGGAAGGCAATCATATCGTTGGCCAGCTGCTTTTTCATATCACCATAGCGGATTTGGCAGGCTTGGTACTGGTCCTCGAAATACTGTACGGTGTCAGGGGTGGAGACGGCCTTCATCAGCAAGAAGAGGTTCTCCACAGCCTGCGACTTGGGTTGTCCCGGCTCAGTGGGACCGCTGTCGGAGACAGCGCGCATCACCTTCTTGCGCACCACCTCAGGCGCGTCGGAGAGATAGATGCAAGAGGCCTCGTTATCGGACTTGGACATCTTGGTGGAGCCGTCCAGTCCCGGTATCTTGACCAGCTCGTTGCCGAAGTTGTAGGCCACGGGCAGTTTGAAATACTCCTGCTGATAAATATGATTGAAGCGTTGCGCAAAGTCGCGGGTCATCTCGAGGTGCTGTTCCTGGTCCTTGCCCACGGGCACCTTGTCGGCGCGGTGCAGGAGGATGTCAGCAGCCATCAGCACAGGGTAGTTGAGCAAGCCGGCGTTGACGTTATTGGGCTGGCGGCGCACCTTCTCCTTGAAGGAGGCCACACGCTGCAGCTCGCCCACATAGACGTTCATCGACAACAGGAGACTCAACTCGCACACTTGGGGCACATCACTCTGCACATAGATGGTGGCCTTCTCGGGGTCGAGACCGGCGGCGATGTAGTCGATGAGCACATTGCGCACATTCGTCTGCAGGTCAGACGGATGAGGATGCGTGGTCAACGAATGGTAATCAGCGATGAAGAAGAAGCACTTGTTCTCGTTCTGCATCTTGATGAAGTTCCTCAAGGCACCGAAATAGTTGCCGAGGTGAAGGAAACCGGTGGGGCGAATGCCGCTTGCTACAATATCCATAGTTCAAAAATTCAAGGGTGCAAAAATACAAAAAATAGCGGAAGGAAACCGATTTTTTGTGTATGTTTGCACTCCCCATCACACAATGCTATGGAATCTGGAAAAGAGTTGTTACTGAAAGACTTAATTTACAACTTCGTGAACAAAAACGGCAAGCAGCAGTTGTTCTCGGAGCGGGTAGTGATGCAGCGATGGCCCGAATATGTGGGCGAGATGTGCGCCCAACACTCCACGTGCGTCTCCTTCAAAAAGGGCGTGCTGAAGGTCAAGGTTACCAACGCCGCGCTGCGCTTCGAGCTGGCGGGGCGCAAGTCGCTCATTATGGAGCGCATCAACGCAGACTACACCATTCCTGTGGTCAACAACATTATCTTCTGCTAAGGTTCCAAATTTCCCAGGCGGCATCGGCCTGCAGGTGCAGCATCGTCAACCCGTTTTGCGTCAATGCCCCGCGCTCACGCCCACGCTTCAAAAACAGCGTCTCTTCGGGATTGTACACCAGATCATAAAGGAAATTATGCTCCGACAACGCCTCGTAAGGCAAAGGCGGGCAAGTGTTTTCATCCGGACACATCCCGACCGGCGTGCAGTTGATGAGCCAAGGCCACTCTCTCAGCAGCGCAGGTGTAATCTCCCCGTAGCCCAGCTGCCCCTCCGACGGGTTTCGCGACACCATCTTGTACTCCACGCCCCATTGCCGCAGGACGTAGGTGACCGCGGCGGCGGCGCCACCCGTGCCCAGCACCAAAGCGCGACGCGGCAGAGGATGCCCTGCCAAGGAGCGGCGGAACCCTTCTACATCAGTGTTGTAACCGGCCAACCTCAGCTTTCCATCTTCGCGCCACACCCGAACAGTGTTCACCGCGCCCACAGCCTCGGCTTCCGGGTCCAATTCGTCCAACAACGGCATCACCGCCTGCTTGTATGGGATGGTCACATTCAAGCCCATAAGGTCAGGAACGGCATCCACAAACTCGCGGAAACCGTCCAACGAAGGAAGTTCAAACAGATTGTACCGGCAGTCAAAACGCCCAAGCGTGGCAAATTTCTCCTCAAAATAGCGTTGCGAGAAACTGTGCCCCAGTCTCTTCCCTATGAGTCCGTATTGTCTCATTCAGCCGGCGTCTCCGAATTGTCAGAAGAGGTGTCTTTCTTTGAGGCACGCGCACTACGCACACCCTTCACTACCAAATAGGCGACAAAAGCAAAGCAAAGTCCCCACAGGAGGAATTTCAACTCGTGGTTATACTTGTCAATCAGGTCTTTCTGTCCGTGAGCCAGATAGCCGAGGAAGGCCAATATCGTGTTCCACAAGCCAGCGCCAAGGGCCGTGAAGAGGACAAACACCCCTATGTTCATCTTCGACAAACCGGCGGGGATGGATATCAGCTGGCGCACGGCGGGAATCAGGCGGCCGATAAGCGTGGAGCTTTTGCCATTGTCGATGAAATATTTCTCGGCCTTCTGCACCTTTTCACCACTCAGCAACAGGAGATGTCCCACCTTGCTGTCGGCGAACCAATAGACGATAGGACGCCCCAGCACCAGGGCAAGCACATAGTTGATGATGGCACCTATGAGCGCGCCCAGCGTGGCGAACAATATTACGAAGACAACATTCAGAAACTTGTAGTCGGTCTTATACAGCGCGGGATTGTCGCTGTTGCACGCCTGATAGGCAGCGGGCGGCACAATCACCTCGGAGGGGAAGGGAATGAACGAACTCTCCACCGCCATCAGCAGCGTAACCGTGCCGTAGTTCAAGTGCCCGTTGTACCAATTAATGACCCTGTCGGTCAAAGACTCCTTTTCTTGCACGGCAAGGGTGTCTTGCGCAACAGTTTGGGCCATAATACTAAAAGAGAGGCAAGTGAGCAGCAGACAAACAATTGTTTTTTTCATAAAGAGGGGAAATATCGGTTAATACGGGAACTCAGAGTCGCTTTTATTGTCATCTCCACAATAGATTCTCAGCAGTCGCGCCACCTCGGGCACGTCGGCAAACGAGGGGTCGAGCTCCTCAAAGTCGGCATAACAGTCCGTGGGGGCCGCCATCAGTGCGTCTTCCAGGTACTCGCAGGCGTGCTGGATGTGTCCCTTCTTGAGGTAAAACGCCGCAGTGGAGTAGAGCACCATAGAGGTCAGGTCGGGGTCGTCCTCATACTCGGCACAAACTTCGATGCCAAGGTCGTAGGCGCCGCTTTCGCAGCAATACACCACAAAACTATGCAGGAAAGCATATTTGGGATAATCCTCATTGTGCATCCCCATAAAGCAGATGTCGCGAATCTCATCGGCATCTTTGGCAGGATCCAGCAGGTAAATCAACTCTTCGAGGGCGTCCATATTCTGCGGGTTTTCCTTAATCAGATTGCGAAGGAAAGCCCTTGCCTCGTCAAATTTCCCTTGCGCTTTGAAGGTCTTCACGATATCAACGGTGGCGAAATCATACACAAGTCCCTGATCCTGCATCTGCAGGAATGAGGCCATCGCGGCATCGTAATCGCCGAGTTGGAAATAGCATCTTCCGATTTGCAAAGGCAGATGCGGGATATCGCTTTTCTCCATCGCCACATTGTAGTTACGGACAGCGCTGTGATAGTCGCCCGACGCGAATTGGGCGTCGCCGAGGTTGACGTATGCAACAGCATTTTCCTCATCCAAGGAGAGTTGGAACTGAAATGCTTCTATGGCACGGTCATAGTCGTTGTTGTTCATATAGGCAAGTCCCAAGCCGCCCCACAGAGTGGCGTACATCGGGAACTCCTCGGTAAGACGGCTGAAGAAATCCGTGATCAGCTGCTTGTTGGGAAGCAGGAAGGGAAGGAAGTCCATCGTCATCATACTGAGGTCGTCGGCAGAGAGGTTGTCGAGTTGGATGGCGCGTACGGCGTGCTCCACGGCCTTGTCGAGGTTCCGGTCAATCAGATACTCCTGCGACAGGAGGAGATGCGCCTCCGGGAGGCGCTCGTCCATTGACAGGGCCTTGTTCAGGGCACCGATGGCATCGATGGGCTGGTTGAGGGCGTGGCAAACCAGGACCTTTTCCACAAACAACTCCGGAAGGGGCTCGAAATTGCGCTCCACATACTCCAACTTCTTCTGGGCCTCGGCAAAATTCATCATCAAAGAGTGGTACTTGGCGTGCAACAAATGGAAATAGGCATCGCTGGGGTAGGCTTTGATGGCCGCCTTGATGGCCGCCTCCGCATACTCCATCTCACGCATATCCAGCAGGTAGTTGATGACATCTTCGTAGTCGTCGCCGTTCATAAAAGTCGAGCGCCCTTCGTCCACGTCGCGCATAAACTGCTCCGCAAGTTCTTCTATTTCATCATCTTCTCTATCGTCGTACACACTCATATTCGTTCTTTTAATAAAGGGCGCAAAAGTACAAAAAAATGCAGTAGGTTTATCTGCGCCGCCTCCATATAAACACAAGTGTCCCCACCCCCAGCGCAACGGCCGCCGCAAGGGCTATCCACCATCCCGCATTACTCCTCACCGGACGTGACTCGCCGTTGTATTCGCCGACAACTTCCAGCCACGCGCGCCGCACCTCATCACCCCGATGTCGCCAGTAGCGTCTTTGCTGCCGAACCGCCTGCCGCCAGGAGCGAGTGTTTTTCGGGAATCCGAAACGCTTCGACTGGCAGGGTATCTCCGACTTGAGGGATGCGGCCATCTGCTCAAAAATCTCCCTGTTCTCACGCGACGCAAACGAAAACAGACGATGGAACTCATCGAGTCGTTTCACGAAAAACGCCCTGTAACCCGGATTCTGCATCAATCGGCGCAACAGCAGGGTGGCCTCCTCGCTGGTGGGCCAGGTCTTGTCGCCGCCCTCATACAAGGCGTTCCCCACGCAATCAAAATATTGGGTACGGATGGCATCCCCGTCAAAGAAAATGAACTGCCACGGGGAGCCGTCGTCCGACCAGCAGCGCATATTGTTGGCCGGCCAGTCCCGGTTTCCAATGAAGGTCTCGAACAAAACATAGTCGGTGAAGGAGGCGATATCGACCATCTTCGTGAGCTGCTCATACTGCTTGTCATCGGAAAGGTTGGCCGTGCGCAGCCACTCCATCATCGCGACAAAAGCGGAATCGATGTCCCCGTCGCCGTTATGACCAGCCCAGTCCTCCACCAAGGAGACGCTGTTCCTGTCCACTCCAAAATGGTCTTCCAGATAACGTTCGTCGGGTTTCTCCTCCAGGAAATAGATGCCCCAGTATTCGCCGTTGAGGAAAAGCACCACCGGACGTGACTCGAGCGAGCCGAACGTGTTGAACTGTCCCGCCAGCTGCTGACAGAAGCAATCCTGGAATCCCATCGGGGTCCAGGCGCAGGCAAAAGGTTTCAGCACCAAGCGTTTGGCTTCAAAATCATCATCACCGAACACAGGACCGAACCGCTTTTCGCCATACTCTTTTCTGGCATACAGCGACAAGCCTTTCTGGGCAAAGCGCCGGCTCCGGTTGCCGTGTGTCCTGACACCGCAAGACTGGGCAAACGCCATTGGCCCGTCTATGAATTCCAGATATCCCTCCTTCTCATTGTCGCGTCCTCTCAAGTAGTAGTTGCCCGTGGCATCGGGCCGGGCCGGGTCAAACGAGTTGCCGGGCACAAAAATGCCCTTGTCCGGGTCAAACAGATCAAAGGAATCCACACACAGCGACAGGACCGGCAGCTCGATCTTGCGGCCCAATAACGGGGCAATGAGGTAAGAGGCGGTAATCACGTCGGAACAGCGCTCCCCTTCTGCATTGAAGGCCGCGGCACGCACCACGATTATATGCTCCACCTCACCGGGAACGGGAACAGCGTATTTCGGTATCGTATTGGGTATCTTGTAGAAATTTGAAGACGAATAGAGCGTGCGGTCCATCGCAAGAGGATGCTTGTAAAGCAAGCTGTTGGCCGTGGGGACTGCCCCATTGAGGGTGTAGCGTATTTGCAGGGGAGCATCCCCGCCGTTTCCCGCCTCAATGGACAACGTGAAGGTCTCCGGATAGAAACCGCCGGGTTTGGAAAAGGCAATGGCCACCTGCGCGGCAACCGGAGAACAATTCAACAGAAAAAAGCAGGTCAGCAATTGGATTAAAAAAACTCCCGTGAGAGGATGCTTTTGACAATATGGTTGGCAGCGGTTCATCGGCGGTGTTTTTGAAGGTGGCGAAAATACGAAAAAAATGGTGATGACACACATTATAGCATAATTCTGTTTTCAAAGTTTATTTGTGCAGTATTTTTCCTGCGCCTCCCTTTCGCGGCGGGCACTTCATAGGCATTGTGGGAAGTCTCTCCTGCGCCGCGAAGGCTTATAACGCGCCGTCACTTCCCCACACCATCGCTCCTTTCAGTCGCTCGATGTGGGGTTACAGAGAAGGATGTTCCTTCGGAACACGTCTGAATGGGGAACGACAATGTGATAGAATCGGCCTCGAAGAGGCCTTCCTTTTTGTAACACCACACGAAGCGTAGCAAGTGTGGTGATGGGATGCGCGGCGACTACTCATCGCACCGCAGGTGTCGCTTGCCCCGAAGCACTGCGCCTTCACGGTGCGAAATGGAGGCACTCTGTAATATGTCATCAGTTTTCACCCTCAAGTATATCATTGCCATTTTTTTATTATCTTCGCAACCTCCAAAAACATTTGTTTTATGAGAAGAATATTATTGTTTCTATTCATTTTTGTTCTTGTCATAACAAGCTTTGCCTTTTCACAAGACAGGAGTTATTACTCGGTCCGTTTTTCAAATCAGGATGAGTTTTACCTCCAGGTTCTATATTTAAGAAACGATAATACATACATTTACTATTCTCTATTCCGCAATAAAGATGGCGATTGGAGACAAATAGATTCAAGTGGCGGTGTGTGGTCTGCTATAGGCAGGCATAAAATCGAGCTTAAAACACTTCAGTACATTGAAGCGGATAATGAAGCTAAAAAATTGTTGCGCGTTTTAAGTGGCCCCGACTATATGACATTTTCGTATTTAACCTTAAGAATGCATAATCATACTATCATAAACAAAGAATATTCTGCAAAACCAATGGTCTGTTGGAGAAGATTATCCTTAAACAAACAGTATAGATGTGACATAGAATATTATTTGATAAATGCATTAGGATTCCCTTCTTCTTCTTTCAATTGAAGGAAGGATTTATAGTTGCATCTTCAATTCAATAAAAAACAGCCTACAGCACCACCTTCATCACGCAGTTCTGGCAGTCGAAATCCAGGCGGAAGCGGTGGTGGTCGTTCTGGAGATAGAGCGGCAGGGCCAGCTCTCCCCCACCCTTCTGCTTGCTGCAGACGCCCATCTCGTAGCGGATGCAATATTTGCAAACCATCACCTCTTTGTTTTTGAAATCCAAGGTTTTGTCAAGGCCATACTCCACCTTTGCCGCTCCGAAGTCCTCGTAAACGGCACGATGCAGCTCATTGGTGATGTTGCGCTTGTAATCTGCTTCCCCGAAAAGGGGCTCGGGACGATACTCGCGGACATCGTCTTCCGGACGGAAACGCTCCATCCGGGTCTCCATCAGCCGCTCCACCGCCTCGCCGCGCATTTGGTTCACCACAGCGGCCTGCAGGAAACAGGGCGCCATTTCGATGGTCAGCCGGCGCAGCCCAAACGGCGTGTCTCCCAACTTGGAAAGGGAGGTCCTCAGCTGGCGCTCGGCAACCTCCGGCTTCTGGGCCGGAACCTTGTCCATTTTTCTCTCCACACACGCCTCGCACCCATCCTCATCGCGAAGCGACAGCGCAAAACCATCCTTCGTTTCTGCAAACTGCATATCCAGGGCAATCTTCCGCTCGGCACTCTTCTCGGAGAGCATCTTCTCGAACTGTTTGTCCACGTTGCGGTACACCTCCACCCTGCGGAACACCGACACGGGCTTGTGGGGCTGCACGCGACCGTTGGAGATACCGTTGACGAAGAATCCCTCCAACTCGCCCACCTCGTTAATAAAACACAATCCGTCACCGTTGACCAGCTTGGCGTCCCCTTCATAAAAGAGGCGGCCGTCGCGGTCCTGGCGCAAATGTCCGATAGACTTTCCCATCGCTTTCGGAGTGTCAAAAGTGGCCATCTTGCGGCGCTGCCCATCAATGAAATAGGGCGTATAACCACGATTGAAACTCCTCTCGGGGTCGGGTTGGAAGTGCAGTGTGGTGCGGCCGCTGCCCAACCGCGAGAAGGGATTGTCGCTCTCCAATATGGCATCCAGCTGCTGGCGATAGTATCCGGTGATGTTCTTGACGTAGGTCTCATCCTTGAGACGGCCCTCCACCTTGAGGGATATGACTCCGGCCTTCAGGATTTCGGCCAGATACATCGCACGGTTCATATCGCGCAGGGAGAGAAGGTGCTTGTCGTGCAGGAGCGTGCGCCCGCGGGCATCCGTCAGGTCAAAGGCGGTACGGCAAATCTGGGCGCACTCGCCCCTGTTGCCGCTACGGCCAGTCATCATCCGACTGATATAGCACTGGCCGCTATAACAGACACATAGCGCCCCGTGAATGAAAGTTTCCAACTCGATATCACTTTCCTGATGGATGTGGCGGATGGTGTCCAAATCCATCTCGCGCGCCAATATGGCCCTGCGAAAGCCCAGCTTTTCCAGAAACTGAATGCGTTCAAGGGAATTGTTGTGACATTGCGTGCTGGCGTGGAGACGGATGGGGGGCAGGTCCATTTTCAGCAAGCCCAAATCCTGCATAATGATGGCGTCGGCGCCCAACTCGTACAATTGTCCAATCAACTTGCGGGCATCCTCCAATTCGTTGTCGTACAACAACGTATTGACAGTCACATAGAGTTTGGAGCCATACAGATGGGCGTAGCGAGCCAGCTGTTCCAAATCTTCCAGCCGATTGCCGGCGGCTTGTCGGGCACCGAAACGGGGCGCACCAATGTACAGGGCATCCGCCCCGTGGTTGATGGCAATCTTGCCACAATGCAAATCCTTGGCCGGTATGAGCAGTTCTATTTTAGTCATTCACAAAGGATTGGGACTGGATAGGGAACTCCTTGGCCAACTCACCCGAGAAATAGAAATCGTTGCCGATACGTCCGAAGGTGTAAACCCTGCCATTGGCCTCGATATGGGAGCCGCCGCATTGAGGGTTGTCGCTGGGCTTGGAAGCCCCGAATCCCAAGTTGAAAAGCGTGAAAAGAATGTCAGGTCTGTTGGAGATGTCATATCCCGACCGTTTCCACTGCAACATCGTCTGCCGCAGGATACATCCCGTGTAGATGTAGGAGTAGAGGTGATTGTGGTAGTTGGTAAGCCGCTGATAGCGCTCAGTGGCGTGGTCGGCCGTGTTGAAGTCGAGGATATGCTCATAGGCCTTGCCCATATAGAAGATGGAGGCCGTGTCCTTGAGGTTGCGCTCCACCTGCTGGGCCGTGAAGTCCTTGATGCCGTTGACGCCAAAGGAGAACTGCGACTGCACGGAGAGCACCTTGACCGGACCGAGATACTGCTTGTACATCTCGCGCTTGGAGTTGAACAGACGGATTTGCTCGCCCACCAGGCAGCCGACAATCAGACGCGGCTCCACACCGGTCAGGCGGGCGGCCTCCTCAATGACGGCACGGTCTTTCAGGATGGCGGCTTTCAGCGAGGGCCACGCCCCTTCGTTCATCCAAGGCACCAGATTGGCCGTGTCGCGCGCCGTGGGGTACTTGTCCAGCACCGCATTCAGTTCTTTCAGCAGCTGGCGGTACTGCGTCCCCGACTCCTCTTCCATCAAATACATATTGGCAGCATAAATCATCTGGTCCATACCATCCTGCCGGTCTGAATAACGGGCTGCATCAATCATAAGATGCGCATTGAGAGGATAGAACTTGCTGAGGGCCACCAGATTCAGATAGTTGTGCATTTGGTTTTCAAAAATCTTGGAGGAGTCAGTCTTCACAAGATTGTTCTTGTAATCGGCCAAATAGCGGTTGTTCTCGTCCACCCCACCCTTGTCGTTGGTAAAGCCCAGTTGATAGAAACCCCAGGCCCCGATGATGGCCAAGCCCGCCAAAGCGAAGAGATGCACGAATATTTGATAGAACTTGGAACGCAATTTCAGCGTTTTCCAAGACTTGAAAAAACTCTTTTTTACTTGATTTTCAGCGTTTTCCACAGTTATTTTCACTTTTAGTAAAACGCGGCAAATATATAAAATTACCTGATTAGCATCACATTACCCTTAATTTCATTTGTCTGCCCTCCGACACAGATGCCTTTAAAGTAGAAATCATACACTCCATTCTGGCAAGGCTGACCTTGGAAAGTGCCGTCCCAACCCTCGTCAAAGCGTGTGGTTTCAAACACCTTCTGTCCCCAGCGGCTATACACAGCAAAATAGAAGGATTCAAGGATGCGGCTCCGCACATAGAGCACATCATTCAATCCATCGCCATTCGGAGAAAAGGCGTTCGGAATGAAAATATAGGGATCATCGCATATCAGTTCGTTGACTTTAATGAATACCGTGTCCGACATCACGCAACCGAACGTGTCGGTAACCGCAACGGTATAAACCATATCCTGCAGGGGCGCCACAATAGTGTTCGCCGCATTCGGGGTCGTCATATCTTCGGTAACCGGTTCCCATTGGTAATGATAGCCATTGCCATAATCCGTGGAGAAGAGGATGGTGGAATCCGCTTGGGTAATCACGCAAATCTCGCACCACGCCGAGAACGGTGTCGGGAAGGTGCCTGTTCTTTTCACGATATTTCCCGTGGCGGAGGCAGAGCATCCATACGCATTGGTCACGGTGATGGAATAGGAGGTGGACGCCGCCGGGCTGACGAAAGGCGACTCGCCGGCGTATGCGCTGCCGTCACCCAAAACCCACTGGTACTGGCAATCAACACAATCCGTGGCCACAGCGAGTTGGGTGCTGTCCTCAAAGCAGATCAGCACCTCGGGCAACGGGGCCAGATGGACCTCCGACACGGTCACGGTGACAGACTCCATATAGACGCACACCCGCTCCACAACCCGCACATAATAGGTGGTAGTCTGCGCGGGACTCACCTCCAAAGCCAGCTGGTTTTGCGCTATAACCTGAGAAAAGTCCGGCGACAGCGACCAGGTGATCGAGACATAGTCCGACACTCCCGACAACGCCAGATGGGCAGCGTCGCCACGGCAGATGGTGGTATCGGACGACAACAGGGCAAACGAAGTGTCAACATTCACCCGCTGGTAGAAGGTGTCGGTGCAGTGCTGCGTGGTGGCCACCAGCCGGTACAGGGTGGATTGCACAGGCGCAGCTATCGGGTTGGAAACAGCGGAATTGCTCAAAGAGGTGCCCGGCGACCAGTGGTAGTCCACCCCAACGGAGGGAGGAATGCCGATTTGCACAAAGTCGCCGTAACAAATGTTGGCATCGGACAAGGTGTCCACCATATTGGCCAGCACCAGAATCATTTTGGTCAGCGTGTCAGCGAAATTGCAACTGCCGAGGTCCTGCACAATCAACGTGACGTTGTAGTAGCCCGAGTGGGCGTAATAGTGCGAGGGGGCAATCTGCGTGGAGGTCGTTCCGTCGCCGAAGTCCCAGAAATAGGATGTGCTGTTGCCTATCGTTTGTGACTGGTTTACAAAAGACACCGTATCTGGGAGGCAGACAGTACTGGGCATCCGGAAGTCGGCCACCACCACGGGAAGGCTGAAGTCCATCTTGATGACACCGAGGTTGCAGTTGGTGCTGCCGTTGGTGGTGGACCAAGCGCCGGGAGTGGTCGGGAAAGAGCTTTGCCCGCCGCAACCCGCGCACACGGCCTGATAGATGCGGCCCTTTCGGTCAAAGCGGCTGGTGCCTCCGTCCACGTGCTCGCGCGCGGAGTATGCCGCCCCACCAAAGAAGGAGCCGTACACCAGCTGCGACACATCATCGCTGAGACAGATGAAATAGTAGTCGCTGCCGTCGGTCGTGCTCTGGAAAGCGTCCTGCGTGATGGGAAGGCCGTTCGTGCCGCCAAACCCGTTGAGCTGGAAGGAGCCCCACCCCGACATATAGATATTGCTGCAGTAATCCACCAAAAGCGCCGTGGGCGAGATGTCGGGGCCTCCGAGTCCGCTGCCAAAAACGGTGGACCATTCCACCGCATTCAACGAAGGTGCGAGCTTGGTCAGGAACTGGCCGCCTCCGGACGTATAATATTGTGCATTCTGCACCCAAGTCGTCCCACTGGCCGATGTCTGGCCAAAGATATGAGGCACCGAAAGGCGGTCGCCCTTGATCAAATAGGCTTGGTCGTAATCCGGGGAACCCAAATACGTGCTACTCATCAGATAGTCCCCATTAGGAGAAAGGTGCGAGACAAAACCATCCGCATCCCCGGCAAGTGCGGGCTGTAAAGCTCCCGCGACAACAGGAAAAGATTGTGAACTGGTGCCGCCGCAGATATAGACACTCTCATCATTGGCCAGCATCATACTGTAACCAGCATCGTTCCCCGAACCGCCCAAAAAGGTGCTCCAAATCATCTGCGAAAGGTCATAACTCATCTTGAAGACACAAACATCCTGATAACCGTTGTAGGTGGTGTCGTATGCATTAGGGGTGACTGGAAAATCTGGCGAATAGGTGGAGGTGACCACATATACATTGCTGTTCACATCCATCAAAATCTCGCCTCTATTGTCGTCGGCATAATTCTTCCGCAATTCAACGGCGGTATTGACGCCATCATTGCCACTACCTCCCACAAATGTGGAAGAGAGCAACTGCCGGCCATTCGCGCTGAAACGGGCCACGAAGACATCCGCACCCAAGGGAAAGGCCAGCGACGTGGATAAAGTGACAGGAGTGCCGTGGTTGAACGAGGTATCAAAAGCATCCGGCGTCACAGGAAAATCGGGCGATGCCGTGGTGCCGAAAACATACAACTCGTCATTGTCGTTCACATAAAGGCTATGGGGAATATCGACGTATGAACCACCAAGATAAGTGGAATAGAATATGTTGGTGCCGGCAGAGTCGAATTTAGTAATAGCCACATCGGTGGTAGTGCCAGAAGCACTGGTACAGAATTGAGTCTGATAGGCACCGAAAGTGATTGGATATCCCGTACCGAACGCAATGCCTCCGCCATACAAATTGCCGTGTGCGTCGTAAGTGGCCGTGTAACCCCAATTATCGGCTGTGGAGCCGCTATATGAAGAAAACACCACCACTGGATCAATAACCAACGGAAGAGAATGGTCATATCTTCCTAAAGAGAAGGAGACGACGTTTTTATCCAATTTATAGTGGCATTCCACAGAAAGAGTATCGCCTTGAGGGGAAATCTGATAGGCATAGGGCGCCAACTCCACCACGCGGGCAATATGGTTGTCGATGACAAGATGATTGGAAGATAAAGTCAGGGAACGTACCCCCTCATAACGCATCCGAATGAGGGAAGGATCTGCATCGGGTGCAATATGGAACTCATATTTGACATAACCTTCAGATTGGGAAACAGTAAAATCCACACCTGGATAAAGGGATGGACGATGCAGGGCAGGATAGACTGGGACGCCAGAACGCCACGCAGAGACGTCAGAAGAGAGGTAATAGTTATAATAGTGCGGGAATGCCTCCCCGAGGGGAAAATAATGCGAGAGCGCATCTGAGGCCTCAAAAACGACACGATAGGCTGCGGCACGTATGGGACGGCTTACAGGTGAAGTACCATTAGACAAAGCAGGATGGAAATCCGCCATAGCCTGTGGGTCCAGCATATTGACCACATAGCCACTCTTGTCAAAGAAAACAGCAGCGTATGGCAATGATGCGCGGAACTGGAAAGGCTCACCCCATTGGCCCAAATTAGGAACAAACTCAAGACGGCTCGCGGAGAGAGTATCCACGGGCTTGGCCAAAAGACAGGACGAGGCCAACACAAGGGTGCACAACAAGAAGACGAGTCGTCTCATATACTGCAAAATGAGATTGCAAAAATACAGGATTTTTTGAAACAAACATAAAAAAAAGGGATCACCATTCGGTAATCCCTTTCCCTAAACGTAAATAATAATAATTATCTTTTGACGATTCTGAAAATTGCAGCTCTGTGTTCTTCACGGGCAGGATCCTGAATGTTTTGTCTGTTCTGAGGATCGTTGACCGTATAGGAAGCAGTCTCAATCTGAGAGGCAGGAACGCCCTTCTGGATGAAGATGTCTCTGACAGCGTTAGCACGTCTTTGAGCGAGGTCGCGGTTGTGCTGTTCCGTACCGAGGTCACAGGTGTAACCTTCAACAATGAGCTTCAGGGACGGGTTCTTCTTGAGGATAGAGACCGTTCTGTTGATATTGTCATTCTGATCGGCAATCTTAGGAATGTCTTTGTCAAGGTCGAAGAGGATCTTGGTCTTGGAAAGGACTTCGCTCAGTTCGCGAATAGCTTCCTTGTCTTCAGGAGTAAGGCTCTCATCGTCATTGTCAAGCTGATCACAAATAGGAACAATGTAGATGTACTGAGGATCTTGCTTGATAATGATAGGCTCATTAGCTTTCTTCTTGAGTTCGTCAAGAATCTCTTTCTCAAGTTGCTTACGGGATTTTTCAACAGGGTTAGCACAAGCCTTGATGTGGAAACCGAGTTTCAGACCGATTTGGAGTTGATCCCATTTCGTGCGAATCTTTTCATAGCCAGCGTGGTTGCCGTCGAAGTTATTCTTGTACATAGAAAGAATGTTGGAACCAAGCGTACCATTGAAAGTAGGAATGTTATCCAGATCATTGGTGAAGAGATTCAGCTTGTTCTCATCCTTCGGGAGGATGTCAAGGAAGTTGAACTTAGTGAAAGCACCAATGTAGAAATCAGCAATACGAGAGATACGGACAACACCACCGAAATCAGCTTCGATACCGAAAGAGCATCTGAGTTTCGTGCGACGGTCTTGACCATTGTAGTTACCCTCATAGAAGTGATTGGTCATAGGATAGTCAACGTTGTAGTCCTGACCATAAGGCTCTTCAACACCGAAAGTGCTGATTTCACCTTCGCCTTTATACTTGTTGACGCCCTTCACGATAGGGAAGTAACCATAGAGGCCCAAGCCAGCGTAGATACCGCTGCGACCGTCAAATTTCCATTCGAATTGAGCTTGAAGGGGAACTTCAAGAGCCCAGATGGATTGTCTTTCAACGAGGCCGTGTGCATCATACCAAAGGTCGTAATAGGTCACATCATTATTGAAAGCAGGGTCATTGTATTGAGGAATCACACCCTTAGCGGAGATAGCAGCTTTGGCACCCACGTGGTTAGCTTCAACACCAAGGCTGAGGCCCCAATGCTCATTGAAGAAATAAGCATAGTGGAGAGAAATCAACTCACTCTGGGAGTAGTACTGCTTGAAGTCGATTCTTCTATAGATATTGTTCGTAAAGCCGGCACCGAGATAAGTCTTAATCCGATGAGGACAGAACGAGGAGGATTCAACGTTTTCTGTATTCACAGTAGCGTTGTCATTGGTATTTTCGGTTTGTACCTCTTGCGCAAAGGCAGCCGTGGTACACATAGCGAAAATAAGACTGATTACTAATAAATTCTTTTTCATAATATACTCTTTTTTCTTTTTTACCATTATAGATTAATGAAATCCCTGGGCGGTGGCTCAAGGCCACCACCCGTGGGTTTTCAAATTATTTTACGATAACGAATTTAACAGTCTTGATTTCATTTGTACCAGTGATGATACGTCCGAAGTAAGTACCTTGAGCCTTGAAGCCGGCAACTCTGGTGACGGGTTTCAGATCAGTGATGTGGTTGATCAGCTTACCCGTAGCATCGAAGATGTCGAGGACAGCGCCATTGAGTTCTTCAGCAGTCATATCAAGTTCGACGGTGACAACCTGCTCAACATTTGCAGGAACAGGATAGACCTTCATACCAGACACGGTGTTGAAGAGACGAGGACAGGTGATGAAGGTAAGGGTCTCACCAGTCTGAGTGTCAATGACAGTAAGCTCAACAGAGTAGTAACCGTTCAGGCCACCGATCTCTTGGTAATTCTTATAGATAGCGCCAGGGATAAGGACATTATTCTTGTACCACTGGAATCCAACGATGTTGTAACGAGGATTAGCGTTCAGGTTGATAATGACCACATCGTCCCATCTGATCTCCATAAGGTTGTTACCGAAGATGCCGGAGGTTTCGGAGTTGACAGGAATCACAACCGTGATATCGAAGGAGCAACCATCGATAACCAGTGTCAGGTGATGTGTACCTTCGCTCAACAGGCCATCAGGAATGATCACTTGGTTAGCAACCACAGTACCGCTGGCGATAGCCGTACCATTTTCGTAGATGACATAGTTGGCGTTCTGGTTACCAGAGATGATGTTGAAGCCGATAACGACATCGTCACCGCAGTTGACCGGCATAAAGGTAGTCTCAACGAATTCAACGGAGACAACGTTCACAGTAACCTCGCTGGTGGAAGCCATAGAGATTTGGTTATTCTGGCAGTAAGCGTTAGCCAGCATAATGATTCTGTAACGAGTCGTAACATCCGGAGAGACGTAGAATCTGAACGTATCGGTCAGGGAGACGTGATACGGCAGGATTTCACCAGTCATCATATTCTCGATGTCGAAGGTGTAAGGAGCACCACCAGTGAAGGCGATGGTCAGCTCAACAGAAGCATCAGGATCGTTAGCGCAGATGGTAGAACCATCACCCGTGACAAATGCAGCAGTCGGGATCTCGTGGACGAGGACAGGCTGTTGAACAGCAGCAGTGTTGGTCAGCTGACAGCCGCTACCCATATTGCCAACATAGGTCGGAGTGTAAATGTAGTTACCAGCAACGGTAGGAATGTCATAGGTCGTACCACCCTGGCCGCCGGAGACGTTAGAGGTGACACCATTATAGGTGACAGTCCACTGGATGTAACCGTTGGTATTGCCAGTGTAGTCAGCAACGCCACCCACGATATTGGCAATGAGGTTCACTTGATCACCAACGCACACATCAGGATAATAGACGTGGACGTCGTTCCAAGTAGGATCATTAGCAACGCTCACAGTAACAACACCGGAAGCAGTGGGTTGACAAGCGTAACCAGAAGGAGTCACGATGACGGAGTAATCGAAGTTACCAACCGTATTCAGCGTCTGAGTGTACTGGTCGGTACCAGCGTTAACATTCGGATGGAGTTGGACAGTGTTACCTGCAGAAGTCCAGTTGTAGGTCATCGGACCATAGATGGAGCTGTTGAGAACACCACCAACAGTATTACCATAGTTGTCAACCACAGCATTCAGATCAATCGTACCACCTTCGCAGATGTTAAGACCATCGAGGTTGTACAGAGTGACAGAAGGTTGTTCAGCAACCTGAACCGTAACAGGAGCAGACCATTCGGAGACACAACCGAGAGCGTCGTTTTGAGTGAGTCTCAGAGTGTACACATAGGTACCGGCAGCGTTGAGGGTCTGGTTGAAGGTGTTGTTGACAGCACCAGGAATCTCGTGACCATTTTCAGCCCATTGATAGCTGTAGTTGGTCGGGATGTTGTTGTTAGCGGTAATATTGTTGATGCTGAGCGTGGTGGTACCACCGGCACACATAGTAGTGTGGTTAGCGGCGATGGTCACGACAGGATCAGCAACGACCTGGACAGGAACAGAGATGGTAGCTGTGGTGGAGCAAGAAACAAGGTTGTTGTTGGCACCCACAGTAACCGTAGCGGTAACAGGACCAGCAGTGTTCACCGTGGTGGTGACAGAAGGCTGGTTGGAGAAATCAGCATTACCATTGATTGTCCAAGCGTAGTTGTAGTTACCGGCAGGAGTAACATTAGCCGTGAAGGTAACGTCACCACCCTGGCAGATATAACCGCGGTCAGCAGTCACAACGACAGTAGGAACTGCGAACACATCGAGCTCGTGAGCGGCGGAGGTAGCATCGCAACCAGAGGTGCCAACAGGATTGATGGTAACTCTGAAGTAGTAATGGTTAGCACCGTCGTTAGCCGGGAGGTTCGGCGTGTAGTAAGGAACAGCAGTCGTAGCAGAACCGGTGGAAGCACCAGTCCAAGTCCAAGTGTAGGTATACTGGACACCAGGAATACCACCAGTCACAGTAGCATTGAGTTGCAACTGACCTTGCTCGCAAACAGCGTGAGCGCCGTTGATGACAACCGTAGGATCGGCAATCACATTAGCAGTGTAGCTGTCGGAGTTGTTGGAGCAACCAGAGATACCGCTGGTAACCTGGACATAGTATTCATACTGACCTGCAGTGAGCAGAGGTTCAGTCGTGTAAACTGCATTGTTAGCATTAGCAATAGGAGCTGCAACACCATTCTCGGAAACTCTGTACCATTGATAGGTAAGAACATCGCCAGCGAGAACGCCCGTGACAGCAGAGGTCAGGGTGACAGTACCGCCAACGCAAGTGTTCTGGTTACCGCTAACAGTGATGGAGTACGGAGCAACAACCGTGAACGGGTTCACAGTGTTGGTGGAGACAGCCTCACAATCCACACCAGTTTGAGTGACCTTAACAGTGTACACGAAGTTGTTGTTCGTGACGTTGTTCAGGACAAGCGTCTGGTTAGTTTCACCAAGCATCGGGAGACCGTTGGAGTACCACTGATAAGAAGGAGTACCGTAACCGCCAGTGACGTTGGCAACGAGCATCGTGCTACCGTTCTCACAAATCGTAGCGTCATAACCGGCAGCAACAGCAACCGTGACAGTAGGATCTTGGACAACGGAGAGGTTCACGACATTGGAAGTGGTTTGGCAACCATAAGGAGAGGTAACAACCACAGTGTAAGCATAGAGACCGGCAGTAGCGTTGTTCACGGTGAAGGTCGGAGTCGTAGCAACAGGAGTGGTGTTATTGGTATTGCTGTACCAAGCGAAGGTGTAACCGTTCAAACCGTTGACATTGTCAATGCCACCGTCAACAGTCACAGACAGAGTAGCCTGACCGCCTTCGCAAATAACATTGTTATCAACAGAAGCAACCACAACAGGATCAGCAACCACAACGATAGGAGTTACAGTGGAGAGAGCCTCACAACCAGGAGCACCGGAAACGAGAACTTGATACTCGTAAGCGGATTCGCGGGCGTTGAGCGTCACAGTCAGAGCGTTCGTATCGGAGTTGGCGATAGCAACGTTGTTGAGGAACCATTGATAAGTGTAAGGATAGCCAGCAGGATTGATAGCAGGATTCACATTAGCCGTGAGCGTGGTGGTACCACCGTCGCAGAGGATATTGTTGTTACCATTGGTAAGTTCAACAACAACCGTCGGGATAGCGTTGACCGTCACAACGATCGGCTCGGAAATAGCGGTGTTACAACCAGAGTTCGGGTATTCAACAACCACATTGTAGGAGTGGATACCAACAGTCGGGGTGATCGTAACAGTAGTATGGTTACCAGCCATCATAACACCATTGTCGAACCAAGTGATGGTAGGATTACCATAGTTGACAGTGTTGGTGTCAGTCATAGTCAGGGTGACCTGAGCGCCTTCGCAAACGATAGAGTGGTTAGCGTTGACAGACATCACAGGAGCACCAGGACCAGCATTGACGTGGATGGTGATAGAATCAACAGCGGTACAACCGGAAGTGGACTGAGAAGCCGTCACGTAGAAGGTGTAGTCACCAGCAAATGCAGGAGTGAAGGTGAAGGAAGAACCTTGATAACCATTGCTCCAGTTGTAGTTGACATCGGCAACATTCCAGCCAGTAGCTTCGGCGGAGATAACCGTAGTACCATATTGACAGATGGTGGATTCAGTAGCAGTGAGCTGCAACTGAGGAGCTTCGTTGACGTTCACGTTGACGGCGTCAGAAGTGGTGGTACAACCATTGGTCGTAACATCAACCTTATAAGAACCAGCAACAGCAACAGTCAGGAAGTAACCGTTAGCACCAGTAATAGGAGAATTGTTGAGATACCATTGATAGGTAGCACCAGCAACGTTAGGAGTAACATTTGCATAGAGAGTGGTAGTACCACCGTTGCAAATCTCAAGGTTACCGGAGATCACAACAGCATCAGGAGCAGCGTTGACAACAACGGCAACAGGATCAGAAGCCTCAGCAGAGACACAACCCTGATCGTTGATAGCCTTAGCAGCGAAGGTGTAGGTGCCTTCGGTCGGGAAGTTCACCGTAATCACATTCATATGCTCGCCAATGATCTCAAGACCATTCTGGTACCAAATATAGGTATAAGTAGAATCGTACGGAGTAGCCGTGAAGGTGACTTGGTCGCCCTCACAAACGGAATCAGCAGAAGCGTTGACCGTGAGCTTAACAGGAAGCGGAGTCACAACGATGGTAACTTCACCAGTAGCCTGGCAAGTACCATTGGTGGAATTAACCGTAGCAGTCACATTGTAAGTGGTCGTGGTAGCAGGAGCAACATCAACAGTGTTAGCAGTGCTGTTGTTAGCATTAGCATCCCATTGATAGGTCACATTGCCAGCCCAACCATCTTGGTTAGCATACAGAGTGGTGTGTTCACCAGCGCAGATGTGCGTCTCGCTTGCAGAGACAAGCAGGTCAGTACCGAGAGCCTCAACCGTGAACGGATCAGAAGTCATTTCACAACCTTGAGGAGTGGTAACGGTGACAGTGTAAACACCAGCAGGAACCGTGATGGAAGGAGTATGTTCACCAGTAGACCAAGTAATAGTACCAGTAACATCGCTGTAAACAGTCAAAGTAGTAGAGTCGTTCTCGCAAATCACATTGTTACCAGTAATAGAGACAACCGTAGGAGCAGGAGTAACAGTCACCGTAGCGGGCAGAGAAGCCTGAGCGGAGACACAACCCTGATCGTTGATAGCCTTAGCAGCGAAGGTGTAAGTACCATAATCCGGGAAGTTGATCGTGATGACAGCTTGGTTCTCACCAGCAATCTCAACACCATTCTGATACCAGATGTAACCAGTGATGTTGGTGTCGGTGGTGGAAGCGGTCAGAGTAGCCTGTTGCGTCTGGCAAATCGTGGTGTCGCCAGTGACAACGAGTTGGACAGGAAGCGGAGTCACAACGATAGTAACCTCACCAGCAGCGGTACAAGTACCATTGGTGGAGTTCACCGTAGCAGTCACGTGGTAAGTCGTGGTCACTTCAGGAGCAACGTCAACCGTGGTAGCCGTGCTGTTGTCAGCATTAGCATCCCATTGATAAGTCACATTGCCAGCCCAACCGTCTTGGTTGACATAGAGCGTGGTGTGTTCACCAGCGCAAATACTGGTTTCAGTAGCGGAAACAAGCAGGTCGGTACCGAGAGCCTCAACCGTGAACGGATCAGAGGTCTTCTCACAACCTTCCGGAGTAGTAACAGTAACAGTGTAAACACCAGCAGGAACCGTGATGGAAGGAGTATGTTCACCAGTAGACCAGGTGATTGTACCTTCAACGTCAGAGTAAACCGTCAGAGTCGTGCTGTCATTCTCGCAAATCACATTGTTACCAGAGATGGTGACAGTGGTAGGAGCAGGATTGATGACGACAGTAGCAGTAGGAACGGAAATCTCAGAGACACAACCAGAAGCCGGGAGTTCAACCTTAACAGTATAGACATTGACAGTCACGTGATTGTCAGTGGTGTAAACATTCTCACTGAACGTGCTCTGGTTAGCACCAGGAATTTCAATGCCATTTCTGTACCAAGTATAGACAGCACCCTGAGCATCAGCAGGAGTGATAGTGCAAGCGAGGTCAACCTGAGCGCCGTCGCAAACAGTATCAATATGCAGATTGTTCACAGTAACATCGGTCACAACAGGGATAGGATTGACAGTGATGACAATCTCGTCAAACTCATTACACATAGAGTGCGTTTGGATGACGTTGACACCCATCGTGATGGTGTGATCATAGATAGCTGTGTAAGTATTAGAGTTAGCACCAGGAATATCATAACGGTAAGCAACAGGATAAGTGGTGTAAACCAGGTTGCCAGCGGCATCGTAACCGGTAGCAAAGCTGTCAACACGATTTCTGATTTCATACCATTGATAAATCATATTCTGCTGGTTAGGATCAACCAAGTTAGCCGTCAAAGTAACCTCACCGCCTTCGCAGATTTCAGTCTCGGTAGCAGTAATGTTAACGATAGGACGAGGATAGACATAAACAAGGAACTCTTGAGAAGTAGCGGTACAAGCGGCAGGGACACCTTCTCTCTCAACTTGGACAGTGAATCTGTACGGTTCAGTGCGCGGGTACCAGTACTCATTGTAGAATTGGTTGTCGCCGAGGCTGTAAGCCATATTGTCTCTGATCATACCGCTCTCGTACCAAGTGTAGTGAAGAGTACCAACATTTGCACCGATAGTATCAACATTAGCAATCAAGAAGATAGAGTCGGTTTCGCAAATGTGCTGGTCACCAGTAATCACAACAGTAGGATTCGGGTAGATGGTAAGAGCAGCAGAAGCAACAGGCAGAGACGTACAACCAGAAGGAGTTCTGGTCACAACAGCCGTGTAAATGAATTGTTGCGTGTTATTGTCAACAGTAACAGGAGAATCATAGATGGTCTGAGCCGTAGCACCAGGCATCAAAACGCCATTTCTGTACCAAGTGTAGATATCGTCGGTGGAAGGAACATAGTTGCCAGCATTAGCAGTGATGGCAATCTGAGCACCTTGGCAAACGATGGTATCAGACATAGAGACGTTAGCGATGATAGGATCAGGAATAACATTCACAGTAAGAGCATTGCTCGTAGCAAAACAATGAGAATTCAATTGTTCAGCAGTGAAGGTATAAACATGAGTGTTCAGCTCAGGAGCAACCGTGTAGGTAAGAGAGGTAGCACCAGGAATGAGCGTACCATTATCATACCAATGGAATTCCATATTGGGTTGGTTCCAGTTGTTCAGGTTAGCAGTGAGGGTAATTTCACCACCGATGCAGATGAGGTTCTCAGTAACTTCAATGTTGATCACAGGAACAGTGTCAACGTAGATCTGAGTCTCAGCCGTAGCCTGGCAACCATATTCGTTAACCAAGGAAATGCTGAAGTTGTAAGGATAATCTCTGTACTCTCTGGTAAGAATAATCGTGTCGAGGTGAGCACCAGTAGCACCAGTGATAACAGCGTTGTCCTCATACCAAGTGAAGGTGTAAGGAGTGGTGGGCTCAGGATAAACGTGAGCAACCATCATAACGTTGTTGGCATCATTACGACAAACGATAGGATCTGCCTCGATAGCAAGCGTCGGGTTCGGATTCACCGTCACAGAATCTGCGAAGTAAACAGTGGACTCACAACCGGAAGCGGTTTGCTTAACAGAAACCTCATACACATAAATCGTAGGATAATCGCTGATAGCGTGAGGAGTCTCCGTGAAGATGGAGTCAACAGCATCAGGAATAACTTCACCATTTCTGTACCAAGTGTAAACCTCACCACCAGTGACACCACCAGCAACGTGAGCGTGGAAGGTCACAGAGCGACCGTCGCACAG
>ONAB01000028.1 GCA_900315705.1 uncultured Bacteroidales bacterium
AAGCCCCACCTCACATAAACAGTCCGCCCCTGGTCCGCTATGCTGTAATCCGCCGCGCCCGAAACGGTCCACGTGTACTGGGATGCGTTGGCGCACTCCGCCGTGTACCAGACAATATTCCCCTTGCAAGCCAGCATACAGTCCTGAACATCCATCTCCAAAAGGTCGGGACAGCACTTGATGTAGTCCGTCAGTAGACACTCCGTATCAAAGCCAGAACTTATATGCAGCCCGCAACCCGGCTGGTTCTGAGAATACACACCCGTTATGCCGCACAAAGAAAGAATCAAAAGCAACAATATTTTCTTCATAATGTTATAGTTTCATGGTTAATAATTGGTTTTGACGAATTTCTCTACAGAGACTTCTCCTTCGCGCACTGTTTCCAGCAAGTATGTTCCCGCGGGCAGACGTGTGACATCTACTGTAAAACTGATGTCCCCGACGGCTTTCTTCACAAGCGTTTTGCCGTTCAGGTCCATTATGGTGATATAGTCTATAGGTATATTGTCACTTTCCACATACAGAATATTGTTTGCGGGGTTGGGCCAGAGTTTCAGGTTGGAGAGAGTCTCGCCACGATCGGCTATTCCAACGTATGGCGTAGCGAACTCCGGATTGTGGTAGAGGGCAAACACCGCACTAGAACAACCTGTAGGACAGTTGACAGAAACGTTGCCACTGAAGGTTACAGGAGATGTGGCCCTAAAAGAAACCAATAAATGACCATCGTCCCTAGCAATTATGGCTGCTTTTTCAAGGACATTTGATGAAAAAATGGTATCCGATTTGATATATTCACCATTGGTGCACCATTCGGATATGACTTCGTTCAAGTCGTTTAGTTTTGTATAGGCAAACAGCCGATTATTTATTACGGCGGGAAACACCTCTGGGAAAGCCCTCATTGCAGGAACAATTCCTTGATTGACGTATTGTCCTGTCTCCGAGTCTAATCCAACGAAGAAACCAGTATTGCACGAGTTGGAACTATTGAACGGAGCAAACACTTGTAAAATATGGGTCGTGTCGTCAAAATAAATAATGCCATCTATGGCTGCAGTCCCTTTTCCTATGAGATATAAATGATGGTCAGAATATTTACAACCAAGCCAGTAGGCTGTCGCTAAATTAGGATTATTGGGATTGTCGCTGCCCATCGTGTATATTTGATTGCACCATAGAACCTCGCCATCCGGACTGTATTTGACAACGAATGGCATATTCTGACAAGAACTCTCATCTAGTATGGTTGCATAGTGCGTACTGTCCCAAAATATGTGGATGGGATATTGGTGCAATTCACCGCCCCAGCCTTCATAAAGATCAAGTCGTATATAACCTGATACATACATATTGTCATTCTCGTCAAAGGACATTCCTTGTATATACAGATTGTAACGTTGGTTGACACTGTCGTGTGCCCATTCCCACGAAGTGGCAATACCCTCCGTATGATGCACCATTGGTTTTCCATACACCAGTTCCCAGTCGGGTGAGAACTTGTACATCATACCCGTGTGAAGGACCGAATTTGTACCTGGAAGATATAAGTCATAGGTTCTGTTCGTGTCATCATCAATGATGATGGTGTAAGGGTCACTTTCAAAACCAGCGTATTCCAGTTTGGTATAAATGTATGTATTACCGTCGTTGTCAATATGCATTGGGCTAAACCCCAACCCCGTTCCGTTGCATAAGAATTCAAAACCCCGGATCCCCCCTCCGGAGATTCTCCTTGCTCGCGCCTCCACAAAATGATTGTCCAAAAGGTTGCCATCCAGATCGAATGTGGCAATATAGGTATATCGCCCAGCCTTGTAAGGCGGTGTCCTTTCTTCAACAGGCATCTCGAAGACCTGGACTCCCCTAATCAATGTGTCAAAATAGTATGACCAAACATTTATGTAATAGCCATCGTTATAATCCACATAATCCATTTCATAATTACCCGACACATAAACTCTGTTGTCTTTCACTTCCATCCAGTGGGCGAAACATTCAGCACCGGTACTTGCCTTCACCACCTTATACCACAGCATATTGCCAAGAGTGTCGAATTTGGCCAGCAAACTCGCCCGTCGGTTCAGACTGTAAGCCGGAACATCATTTACATATTGGAACCTTTGACCGTCGAAAGTGGACAATCCTCCCATCTCGCCGAAGACATAGATGTTCCCCTCATCGTCAAATGCGGTTCTGGATACTGTGTTGTAATAATCTGTTAGAAAACCATCACGACCGCTCCAATAATGTGCCCACTTCCACTCGCCTTGGCCGGAGGCGGTGAGGGTGAAGAAAAGGGTGGCGAGGATTGCGAAGAAAAGGGGTATTTGTTTTTTCATAATAGTAGATTTAAAGGGGGGGATGGTTTGTTGTATTTAATTATAATTCAAGCGGTAAAGATAAAAAAAAATCTTTTGCCATTATCTATTGGTCTTCAGTCTTAAGTCTTCCGTCTTAATTCTCAATTCTCCACTCCCAACGTCGCGTCCAAATTCGCCTTCGCGGTGAGGTAGTTGAAGATGGACTGGCAGTAGGTGAGCCGGGTGCTGGTGAGCGTCAGCTCGGCATTGTTCAGATCCAGCCAGGTGTTCATTCCCACCTCATACTGCTTCTGGGCTATCTCGTACGCCTTCTGCGCCTGAAGCATTGTCTCGCGGTCGGCGGCAATGCTCTCCATAGCCTGCTGCATATCGTTCAGATAACTCTGCACCCCGACACGGAGGTTTCGCTCCACATCCAACCGCTGGTCCTGCATATTCTGGATGTTCAAGTCCGACTGCTTCAGTTTGTAGGAGGTGGCCACCCACGAGACAATCGGCACCTGCAGCGAGAGCGCCACATACGAATAGGGATAGTTGGTGAACTTACCGCCATCGTCACCCATACCGGAATACTGGAACGCACCAGCCAAGGCCAGCATCGGCAAAGAGGAGCCGCGGATAATCTTCTTGGACTGCTCCATCTCGCGAATGCCCAAATCCAACTGGCGCAAAGCGGAGTTCTGGGCAAGCTGGATTTCCTGTTCCGAAGGCATCTTGGCACTGAGCACCCCCTGTTCGTAGTCGGAGAGGTTGCCGTCGAAAATGACGGGCTCGTCCATATTCATTCCCAAGAGGACCTTGAGACGCATAATGGCCAGACGCACACTTTTCTCGGCGGAGGTGACAGCCGGACGCTGGTTCTGCAACGCCACGTCGGAACGCAACTTCTCGAACTCGGAGACCAGGCCCTGGTTGAACGAGTTGGTCACCAGCTGGTTGCTGGCCTCCAACTGGGCATAGCTCTTTTGCAGCACATCATACGATTGCTTGGCCAATAAATATATATAGTAGGCCTGTTTCACCTGATTCACCAAATCCAATTTGGAGGAGCGAGCCGCTTCCTGGGCCAGTTCGATGTCCATCGCGCTGAGCTTGAGGTTCGACCAGAGCGGGAAGGCAATAATCGGCAGGCTCAGGTTGGCGCCGACGGAATAGGTGTTGTCGCGGCCCACCTTGATGTTCATCGTCTGGCCGCCCATATCCATCGACATCGTCTGCTTGAGCAGCGTGCGGTTGTAGTTCGAGGCAATCGACACATCCGGGAAAAGCGCGGCAATCTGCTCTTTCCGATAGAGTTGCTTGATCTGCACATCCCGGTCGGCAATGCGCATCGTGGGCGTCTCCGAAAGCGCAATCTGTATCGCCTTGTCCAGGTTCACGTGAACGGAGTCCTGCCCATACACATTATTATATATGCACAAGAACAGGAACACCGCGATTCCACAAAAGATCCGCACCAGTCCGTTACTTTTGGTAACATTTCCGTCTCTTCCAATACAATTCATCTTCTTTATCATATTTATAATTACTTTATTATCAATATATTAATCACAATAACACCCTTTTCAGGCAGAAAGCGCAAAAATATAAAAAAACACAATACAATGTGTACAAAATACACTTGAATATTTTTTGTATTTTTGCCGCGCTAAAATCATCAGAAAACACAATATACCAAAAGAAGCAAATATGGGTGAGAAAGGCAAATATTGTTATGACTACTGGCGGCCGGCGGTAACTGCCGACAATGTAGTGTTCTGTTTCGACGGCAACCATCTGAACGTGCTGCTTATCAAGCGCGGGCGGGAGCCGTACAAGGACTGCTGGGCTTTTCCGGGCGGTTTTTTGGAAGAGAACGAGACTTTAGAGGAGGCGGCGCGCCGGGAACTGAAGGAAGAGACGGGACTGGAACCGCTTTATATGGAGGAGATTGGCGCTTTCAGCGGTGTGGACCGCGACCCGAGAGGGCGCGTCATCAGCGGGGGCTTCTACTCCGTGGTGTCACCCGCCGACAAAGAGCGGGCCATTGCCGGCGACGATGCCGCGCAGGCCTGCTGGTTCCCCGTAAACGAGCTTCCCCCGCTGGCGTTCGACCACGCCGAGGTTTTCCGCAAAGCCCTCGTCCACCTGCGCATCGGCTTCCACCTCATTCCCGTGGCATTCCTGTTGTTGGGCGACATCTTCACAATCCCGGACATCCAGCGGCTCTACACGGATGTCTTCTGCCGTACATTCGACCGCCGCAATTTCCAGAAACGCTTCCTAAAACTCGGCCTGGTGGACCCTGTCGATGAGCCGGAAAGGTCGAAACGTCTGCCCAAGCGCTACCGTTTCAACGAGGAGGCGTATTATCAACTGCGGAAAAAAGTGATGAAATTCTAAAGTCTCTAAGGCATCTCGCGCAGCGCCCGGCCGCAAAGGATGGCCGCCATTGCGATGGAGAACACGTCGGCAATGGGCTGGGCGATAATCATACCGAACATTCCGAAAAGCCAAGTTCCCCAATAGAGGAGCGGGATAAAGAAGAGCCCGTGCCTTCCGATGGCCACGAGGGTGGCGCTCACGGTTTTCCGGATATTCTGCAGGTACATATTGGCGATAACGACAAATCCCACCAAAGGGAATGTGTAGCATTGGTAACGCAGCACCTGCGCGCCTATGTCTATAACATCGGCATCTTCGGCACGGAACAGCGTGATGATGCCGGTGGCAAAGAGTATGCCCAAAAGGCTTATCACCACGCAATACGCCGTCGCCACCATCACGCTGAAGTTGAAGGCTTTGCGCACGCGCGCGTAGAGGCCAGCGCCGTAGTTGAACCCGCAAACAGGCTGGAAGCCCTGGCCGAACCCCAGCAGGGCAGCCATCACGAGAGCCATCACCCGGTTGACCACCGAAAATGCCGCCACTGCCGCATCACCATAACCGGCCGCCAAGTTGTTGACACACAACGACACCACGCTGATGAGGCTCTGGCGCACCAGGGAGGGCAGTCCGCCCGCCACTATCTCGCGGAACTGTTCAAGCGTGGGCTTGAAAAGACGCAAACGGATATGGATGCCGCCGTTTCGGCCAATGATGGCGAACATAATCCAGAAACTGATGAATTGGGAAATGGCCGTGGCAAGACCGGCGCCGGCCACGCCCATCTTGAAACCGAAGATGAACAAAGGGTCGAGGGCGATGTTGAGCACCACACCGGAGAGGATGCCAATCATCGAGAGGGTCGCATTGCCCTGCAGACGCATCTGGTTATTCATCACAAACACACCCGACATAAAAGGGGTGCACAACAGGATATATCCGAAGTAGGGCCGCGCTACCGGCAGAATGGTCTCCGTGGAACCGAAGAAACGCAACAGCGGATCCATAAACAGGAAACCGCAAATTGCCATAAAGGTGGTCAGGATGATGGCGGAGAAAAAGCCCGTGGCGGCCATCGCCTCGGCCTCCTTGAACTTGCGGGCGCCCAGGGCATTGGAAATGAAAATGCCCGACCCCTGGCCTAGAAAGAACGATATGGCCTGCAACAGGGTCATATAGACGAAGACGATGCCGAGGGCGGCTGTGGACTGAGTGTCGATCTTGCCCACGAAGAAGGTGTCCACCACATTGTAGAAGCCCGTGGCGAGCATACAGACCATCGAGGGGACGGCCATTTCGCACACCAAACGCCCGACGGGCTGGGTGGTCATCTTCTCATATTTCACATCGCGCTGATTCACCATATCTTACAGTTGCAGCATCTCTTTTTTTCTGGAACTGCAAAAGTACATTAATTTCAAGTGCAAAAAAACATTGAGATTTTTATTATTTTTGCGCACTCTTTAAAACACAAGTGAAAACCTTTAAAAAAAGCATATTATGAAAAGATTCAGCATTTTATTCCTGCTCATCCCGATGATGGTGTTGTTCTCCTCCTGCAAGCAGAGCCAGATCAAGAAACTGGAGAAATTCACCACGGAAGTATCGGAACACTATGATGGTTATTCCAATTCCGACTTGGAAAAGGCCCAAGTAAAATTCGAAAAGTTGCTTGCCACCGTCGAAAAAAACGAATTGACAGGCGACGAACAGCGACACGTCAACGAACTGAAGGGCGAATGCAAAGGCTATTTTGCCCAAGCCAAGGCGCGCATTCTCCTCGATGAGTTCAACGCCGCCGTGGAAGAGGCTGGAGATGAGGTAAAAGGCGCCGTAAAATCGATTCAGGACAAGCAATGATTTTTTTCTGTTTTTTTTGAGCCGCCGTATCAATATTTTTTATATTTTTGCGGCCTCAAAAAACGGGACGTTAGCCCAGTCGGTTTAGAGCGCTGCTTTCACACGGCAGAGGTCACTGGTTCGAGTCCAGTACGTCCCACCAGACATCAAAAACAGGAGCATTCCGCGGAATGTTCCTGTTTTTTTTGCTATTTCTAACACTCTCAACTTCAGCTGTCCGCACAGAAGTGTGGGCACTCTAAAACTCCCCTTCTATTGTAGAAGGGGTGGCCGTAGGCCGGGGTAGTAATATAAAGAATATAAACACCTTGGCAGGGAAAAAAACAATCATCAACAATTCTTGAAACAAGGATATCTTGTCCGCAACCTTTCTATAAATAAGGAATTATAATCCATATTAACTACCCCGCCCTTCGGGCACCCCTTCTGAAAATCAGAAGGGGAGTTGGCGCCTCGCTTTGTCCGCCACTGTTGCATCACGATGGCGGCGGCCACGGCGGCATTGAGCGACTCGGAGGAGAGGCCGCTCCCCTCCCCTCTCGGGATGGTCAGGCGGTGGGTGACACACTCTGCAACCGGCGCAGAGATGCCGTCCGATTCGCTGCCAATGACGAGGATGTCGTCGGGTTGGAAAGCGAATGTGCCGAGGGGTTCACCATTGAGGAAAGTGCCTGCGATATGGCGGCCGGCGGGCTGTTTCGACAAATAGGCGGGGATATCGGCACGGGCGACCTGCACGTCGCAGAATGCGCCCATAGTGGCCTGGATGCACTTGGGGTTGTAGAACTCCACGCAGTCGGGCGAGCAGAGCACGTGGCGGATGCCGAACCAGTTGGCGGTGCGCACGATGGTGCCGAGGTTGCCCGGGTCGGCGATGCGGTCGAGCACGAGCAGAGGCACGTGCGCGGGCGGCAACACTTCAGCGGGCTGCTCCACGACTGCCAGCAGCTCGGGAGGCGTGCTCAGCGTGCTGATGCGCCCCATCTCGTCAGGCGTCACCAGGGTGGCGGGCACGTCGCGCAGCAGGGAAACGTGTTCGTCACGGAACCGCTCCGTGACGAAGAGGTCGCGCACCCGCAAGTCGGAACGCAGCAGCATCTCCACGCTCTTGCGCCCCTCCACGAGGAAAAGACGATGCAGGTCGCGGAACTTTTTCAAGTGCAACTTGCGGATCTCTGAAATTCTGTTTTTGCTAATCATTGGGGAGACCTTCAAAATCGAGGAAGAGTTTCTTCTGGTCCTCCCGAATGGGAATGGAGGTGTGGGTTTGTCGGTCAAAACCAGCGAGAACGCTGTAACAAGTGGTCTTGACCACATTGGTACGCGTATCTCGCAGTTGTTGCATCATTTTAACGCTTTTGTGACCGATGGAGACGATTCTGGTTTCACAGACAAGCTGGTCGTGGAATTCCACGCCTTGTTTGAAATCGAGCTCCACGTGGACGAGAACCAAGTCCATAGTGCGCCAATCCACAGGGACGCCCAGGACGTGCTCGAAATAGCAGCTCCGACCGTAATCGAAATAGTTGCATTGTGCACCATTGTTGACGTGCACAAACGGGTCCAAATCACTCATCCGCACCTGGATAGGCACGGAGAACTGATAGGTGTCGGTCTGCATCTCTGGTTTTAGAGGGCGTTGATTTTCTTCATCAGGCCGGATTTGAGGTTAGCGGCCTTGTTCTTGTGGATCATTCCTCTCTTGGCGAGTTTGTCAATCATAGAGGTCATCGCAGACAATTTGCTGCTCGCCTCGTTCTTATCCTCGATGGCGCGGATGTCTCTCAAGGCATTGCGCATTGTCTTGGAATAATAACGATTCTCCAATCTCTTTTTCTCGTTTGCTCTGATTCTTTTGATGGATGACTTATGGTTTGCCATTTCTTACTTTGATTTATAATTTGTTACGTTTAAAATTTTCGGGCGGCAAAAATACACTTTTTTTGTTATCATTCAACCGCCCCGGATTTTTTATTTTTCGACAGGGTTTTCAGGCGTCTTTGATCTCCGGCGAGAGGCGGGTTGCTCCTCGTCAGGCTCGGTTTCCACCTTGGTGTCTGCATCAGTCTTGTCGGCCTTGGCCTTGCGTTTGCGTTCGGGCTTGGCTTGTGTCTGGGGCATCTCCACGTGGCGCACATACACGTCGCGCTGCGGGAACGGGATCTCGATATGGTTCCTGTTGAGCGTATTGTAAATCACCTCCTTGACTTTGGCCACGAAGGCGGCCTTCTCTTCCACCAGCACCCAGCACATCACGAAGAGGTCCACGCTGCTCTCCCCGAAGTCGTTGAATATCACCGAAATCCCCTGGTTGGTATCCACGATGCTCTTTCCTGCGGAGGTCTTGGCCTGCAACTGGTTGAGGTCCTTGAGCAGCAGTTCGCGCACCTTGTCCACGTTGACGCCGTAGGCCACGCCCACGGGCACTTTCACCAGCACATAGCCGTGGTTGCGGGTGAGGTTCTTGAAGTTCTTGCTGAACAGGGCGGCGTTCTGGAAGGCGATGACGCAGCCGTCGAGGGTGACAATCTGCGTGCTTTGATAGTTGATGCTCTCCACCTTACCCTGCACCCCGTCACACTCGATGTAGTCGCCCACGCGCAGGCGCCCGGTCATCAAGGAGATGCCGTAGATGAAGTTCTCCAAGAGGTCTTTCATAGCAAAACCGAGACCAGTGGCCAAACCTGCCATCACGATGGAGATGCCGCTGCTGGGCACTTGCAGGATGACCAGGGCAGAAATCACATAAAGGCCCCATACCACAAAGGAGATGATGTTATTGGCCAGCGTGGCGTTGCCCTGCCCACGCACCAGCGAGTCTCTCTTCTTGCGTTTGCGCAACACCTTGTAGAACGCCTTGATGGCATAGTTGAGGTAGCGGAACAGGAAATAGAGTTCCAGCACCAGACATATCTTATATAAGGAGAGTTGAATAAGACCTGGCTTGTTGAGGAATACATACTCGAAGATTTTCCGGCAGAACGAGCTCATCTCGAAGATATCGGCGGCCCAATAGACGCTGGCGGGCACAGAGAGCACCGCCAAGATGGGAAGCAGGGCCTTCATTATAAAGTCGTAGAACCAAGTGTAGGTGATATATTCCCCCTTGAGCATCTTGGGCTGCAGTTTCTTGTAAGCTTTCACCAAATCCACCGGCTGTTTCTTGAACTCGCTGTCGCTATCCTTCACAATCCGGCGAATCAGATGCCGCTGCTCGTAGATTTTGGAAAGGTCGTAGATGCAAGTGATGGTTTGGATGGCGGCCAGCTGAATGGTCCACCATATCATCACCTGGACTGCCAGAAGCACGAATCCGCTCCAGGCGGCCACGGTAGCCACCACCATAGCCACTAAGGAGATGACCGTATATACGATGTCGCTGTCGGGCAGTTTGACGATTTTCTTCTTCATCACAATGAACTGCCAGATGGTGAACAGCAGCAGGATAGGCGGGTAAATCAGATTGACCAGATTGTTCGGTATCAGCACAATACGGAACACAATCACCAGAAGGGCCATCAAGATAAACGGGAAATAGGCGCGCACTCCCGCACGAATCTGTTTATCGGAAAGACGGATCAGCAGCGAGACCAGAATCACCTCCACCAGCCAGGCGAACGTGGTCATCAGGTTGATGGCCATCAGCACGAAATTCTGCTTCACATAGAAGCGGGCGATGGAGATGGAGATGGCGAAGATAGCCACCCCGCAGGCGATGGTGAGGAAGGGACGCTTGTTGTTGTCGGCAATGCGCTCGCGCCACTTCTTGGGCAGCACCCAGCGCATAATGACGTAGCTGAGCAGGCTGGCAACGAGGATGTAGAAGAGCATAAAGACACTGACGCCGTAGATGACAGGGCCGCGCCATTCGGAGGTGCGCCCCAGGGGCTTGTACTTGTCGTCCACATCCTTTTTGGCCAGGATGTACGACATTTTGAAGCGTTTCAAGGTTTTGAAATAGCTGCCGGAGCCATTGACAAAGATGTTCTTCTGCATCTTCTCGTAACGGGCGAGGGCGTAGTTATTGAGTTTTTCCACTCGTTTGCTGACCCGCTCGTAGTACTCCTGGTCGCGTTCCACATTCTCGAGGATTTTAGCATAGTTGTCGCGGATAGCGGTGGCGTAGTCCACGCAGGCCTCACGGTCTTTCAGCCCCTGTTCGTCGAGAAAATAGGGGGCGATTTTGGAGGTGTCGAGCAGCCTTTTGGGCATCATCTGCCGGATGGAGTCGGGCAGGGTCGCGATATCGCCGTTGGGCAGGAGGCGCGGGGGCAGGTTCATCAGGATCTCGATGAGGGCGTCATAGCGCTCGATTTCAGAACGGAGGCGTTCTTTCATCTTCTCGTATGGCATATGGCGGTTTTTGAGCGTGCGGTACTGCTCGGTGGCCGCCTGGCAGGCGTAGGCCATATCAAAGGTGAAGTCGGAGTTCTGTGAATAGAGCATCAGTCCTATCTGATTGCTCTTCTGCAACATAGCCACCAGATTGGCGTGTTGTGCAGAGGTGCGTTGCTCCATCCGGGCCATAATGGCCTTCTGGTCTTTGTAGGTCTGCTCCAGCTCGGCACGGAGCACCCCGATGGTCTGGGGAAGGTCTTTCTCCTTGAGCACAGCGTGTGCCTGGAAAACGGTGAGCACCGACAGCAGGAGGAGTAGGAGGATTCTTTTCATAAAACTAATTAAACTAAAATCAAAAAGAAGATTGTAAAAAGAGTGCAAAAGTACATTTTTTTTCATTGCAGTCCTTCAAAAACGGAAACGGGGGACGCATCTTGTCCACATCACAAGGTCACCACAACGTGAAGACGGGGCGCGATTTACGAAAGAGGTCTATGATCTAGTCACCACAACGTAGAGACGGGGCGCGACCCGTCTGTTCCCCTGCGCACATACGATACCCCCTCCCTCAATTCTCAATTCTCAATTCTCCATTCTCCATTCTCCATTCTCAACTCTCCATTCATCAATATTTCACCGTCTTGCTAAACTCCACCCCGTTCTTGTATTTTCCGGAGAATGTAAGCGAGCGTTTGGACTCATCGCTGAAGAAGAGCACCCTGACTGCCTTGGGACTTTCCTCCAACAAGACACCACCCGTGACCTTCCAATAGATTTCGGCGATGTTGGCGTTATCGTAGCGGAACTCCAGCGGCCGGTCGGCGGAATGGCGCAAGCGCAACGGCACCGGCACCATTTCCCCATAGAAGAAACGGGCCACGGAGTCGCGGATGGTGTAGAAATAGGGCACTATATTGCGATGCTCGTCCACGTGCAGGCTGTGTCCCCCACCCTTCTTGGTGAAAAGACGGCTGCGCATCCCGTGACGATGGGCATACTGGTCGATGCAGTAGGAACCAAACATCTTGGAGATCATCTGGTCGTGAAGGGAATTGCCCTTGTTGGCTCCGGGTGATTTGCCCCCGTCATCGTGTCCAATCACCCCGCCGGCGGGATTGAGGATGCTCTTGAAGGGATAGTCGTGTCCATAGGGCACGATGGCATCCGCATCGCCGTGGAAGGAGATGATGGCCGTGGAGGGGGAATTTTGCAGTATCAGCATATCGTGCACCGCGCCCCAGAGGTTGGCCACAGCCCGCACCTTGACCTTCTCGGGACAATCGGTCGCCAGTTTTGCGATTTTGCCCTCGTCGAGGACGGTTTGCGGGCGATCCTTGTCGCGCATAAAGGCCACGTTAAGAGCCGTGATGGCACCAGCGCTCGAACCGCCCACGAAGACCCAGTCGGGGTTGATGCGGTAAGTGGAGGCACGATGCAGCATATAGCGCACGGCGGCGTGCACATCCTGCACGGCACGATAGCCAGCCTTGTCGATGGACTCGCGATAGGGCACAAAACCCATCCTGTAGTTCGGGGAGACCACCACATAACCCAGCGAGGCGTAATGGCGGCACCACTTGACGATCGGGTCGTCCTGCTTGTCGCCGTTGAAGAAGGCGCCACCGTGGACAAACACCATCATCGGGCGGCGCGACGAGCCGCCGTCGTCCGGCTCATAGATGTCCATCTTCAAGTCGAGCGGCTGCATTCCCATCAAGAGATTGGGAATCTTGCGGGCATATATTTTCGCAAAACTCTCGTCGGCATCAGGATACTGCGACCAATAGCCTTCCGCCTTGGCATAGACAACGTCTTTCTTCACCTTCACCTTATAGAGTGGCGACTCGTACTGGGCTGTAAATGCTTTGTAATCGGGTATGTCGAGGGGTTTTATGGAAAAGTGCTTGGGAAGAGGGTCGCCGGCGCGGCATTTCACACGCTCCCCCTCTTTCCGGATACGGATGGTGACGCGCTCGGCCACACCGGGCATATTGAGCGTGCAACTCTTGCGCCCGATTTGGGCCGTGAAGGGATGCGCCTCCGACACCAGCCGGTCGGCCTTGTAGGCCCTGCCCGTCAATTGGTCATCGGACACCTCATCAAACCGCACCACCCAATCGGCATCCTCCATTTCGACAAGATAGGCGGGGTGCTGGCGCAACTGCTGCACATCAAAACTCTCGCAAGAAGCGAAAAGCACGAGAATCAGGAAATATAGAATCTTCTTCATTTTACGCACAATTACATCCACTGCCAGAGGCAAAAACCAGTTGCTTCCACAGTCTTTTTTAGAATTTGCAAACTTACACAAAAGTTTTGAATTAAAGAATCATTCTGCAACCTAACTTTTTCTGTTCGCTGTTCACACATCACTGTTCACTTTTTTTGCTATATTTGCGCCCTCAATTTTTAACCCCTATGAAAAAACTCTATTTTACCTTATTATTGGTGATTTGTGGTCTGTTTTTCGGCACCCTGAGTGCACAACAAGCCACTCAGGAGCAGGCCTCCCTCGCCTGTTCCCATTTTCTGGCCGACCGTTTTTATCCCCAGACGGCCCCCTCTTTCAAATTTGAAGAGGCCCTCACGAATGAGAACGGCGATGTTTGCCTTTACCGTTTCAGTCTGGACGGGACGGGATTTGTCATTGTCTCCGCCTCCCAGTCGGTGATGCCGGTGCTGGCCTACTCTTTTGACGACAATTTCGAGATGATTCCTCCTGTGAAGGACATCCTGCATCTTTACGGACAGGTGGTGCGCGCTACCGAGGAGGGCAATGCCCCCGCCGACCTGAAGGGTGTGGCCGACTGGAGGCGCTATCTTTCGGATGATTTCACCCCCAGTGCCCCCAAGACGCCCACACAGGGACCGCTGTTGACCACCCGTTGGAACCAGAACAAGTTTTATAACACCTATTGTCCTTGGGATGCCGCTGCCGGCAGTTACTACGACTACCGTGTCCCCAACGGCTGCGTGGCCCTCGCCTGCGCGCAGATTATGAACTACCACCGTTTCCCCGACCAGGGCACCGGCGGCAGCACCTACGTGCCGCAGGGCTATCCTCGCCAGACGGTCAACTACACACAGCACCACTACTACTGGAACGCTATGTGCAACAGACCTGAAAGCTATGCTTGTGAGATTGCGAAATTGGCTTGGCATTTCGGCGTGGCCATCAAGATGGGCTACACTCCCGACGGCTCTGGTGCCCAGACCGACGACGCTATGCACGAGCTGGCCACGAGATTCCATTATGACGCCAACATCAAGAAATACGAGCAGGACCTGTTCACCGCCGACTCGGCCAGCCGCGTTTTCTATGTCAATATGCTGAAGGGGGAGATTGACGCCCGCCGACCGGTCTATTACGCCGGTTGTTCGGAATCCAGTTGCCACGCCTACGTGCTGGACGGCTATGACAGCGACGACCGTTTCCACCTCAACTACGGCTGGGGCGGCGCCTCCAACGCCTTCTATGCCCTGCAAAGCTTCACGGCCGGCAACACGCATTATGACTATAGCGGTTCCGCCATTGTGAAAATATATCCTTCCGGCACCATCCCTGATACTTATTGCCAAGGACACCAGCGCAACACCGCCTCCTTCGGCTATGTGGCAGACGGCTCCCCCACCACCAAGCCCTACCAGCCCAACCCCGACTGTTCCTGGATGGTGGCCGTGCCCAACGCAAGCTCCTACACCTTCAGTTTCGACCGGCTGGACCTCAACCCTAATGTGGACTATGTGACCATCTACAACGGTCCCACAGTACAAAGCGGCGTGAAAGTCGCGCTGACGGGCAACAACGTGCCCGGCGGCACCTATACGGTCAATGCCGACAGCGTGCTCATCACCTTCACCACCACGGGTTCTGTCGCCTCCAACACCGACTACTACGGGTTCCTCATCAGCTACACCTCCGAGCTGGCCACGCCCACTTGCGGCGCCTACAACATCACGGATTGGCACACCGAGTTGTCGGACGGCAGCGCTGACGGCGTCGCCTACCGTGCAGAGTCGAACTGTTCTTGGAATATCTCGCTCAACTACATCGCCGGCTACGCCTTCAACTTCACCAAGTTCGACCTCGGCTACGGCGATTTCGTGGACATCTACGACGCCACCACCAACCCGCCGACACTCCACCAACGTTTCGACATCTACAATCCTCCCACCGGCATCTACAATGTTCCTTTCAGGAAGATGAGGGTGAACTTCGTCGCCGACAACTACGATCAGAGAGACGGATTTGTGTTCAGCTACTACGCCATCGCCGGCGTGGAGGAGTACAGCGGCCTTGAAGACCTCACCGTCTATCCCAATCCTGCCTCCGACGCCATTCACGTGCGCTTCAGTCTGGACGAGGCCTCCGCGGTGAACTGCCGTTTGACGGACCTTGCCGGAAAGACCCTGCGCACTGAATCCATCCCTGCCGAAAGCGGTGAGAACAGCTACACGATTGATGTGTCTTCCCTCTCTTCCGGTTTCTATATGCTGGAGATGTCCACCTCCAAGGGCAAAGCAGTGCGGAAGGTGATGGTACAGTAATCCTGCCTCCCCATAAAAAAACTGTTTGTTATGAAAAAGATCATCAGCCTCTTCACACTGCTGCTATTGCTCGCTGGAATCAGTTCGTGCAATCGCGGGGAGGGCACGGGCGGCACAGGCACCATTGAGGGCACTGTGTTCTCCGTCTTGCATCCCGACGACAACTACAACCTCGAGACCGACACCATACCCGCCGCCAAAACGGATGTGTTTCTCGTGTACGGCACCAGCGGGTTTTATGGCGACGATGTGGAGACCGACCATACTGGTTTCTACCAGTTCAACTACCTGCGGCCGGGCACCTACACCCTATACGCCTACTCCACCAAGCCCTCCGGCGAGCGCGTGGCCGTGTCGCGGACGATAACTGTGGAGCGCGGCAAGGTGACAACCGCCCCCGACATCTACATCCACTCCGGCAAGGCCTACGGCACCTCCATCGTCAAGGGAGTCGTTAACGCCACTTATATTGACAAGAACGGAAACGTCACCGGCACCGGGCCCGCCTACGAGCATCGGATGTACATCCAGCGCAAGAGCGAACCCTACCCCTTTGATGATGTGCGCGCCGGCATCGACGGTGTGTTTATGTTCCAGAAAATCGACCCGGGGCAATATATCGTCTTCACCACCTCGGTGTACAACGAAGACGAGGTACCCTACATCGTCCAAAAGGAGGTCACCGTGGAAGAGGCCGGCACCATTGTGGAAATTCAGGAACCTTTTGCCGTGACCATCCGCCCGTAAATAATAACGAACGCCATTGTCCGTTATTCCTTTTTATTAATAACCTACAAAACGATGAAAAAAAACTGGATTATCACGCTCATCCTGATATTGGCCGTATCGTTTGCCGCCGCGCAGACCACCACGGGCAAGGATTCCAAGAAAAACCTCACCATCAAGGAGTGGAAGAAGCCGGCCGACGGCAAGAGCGCCCGTTTCCTGGACCACGTTACCAAATACAACTCCAAGGGTCAAAAGGTGGAAGAGATTGAATACGACTCCAAAGGGACGGTGACCAACCGTGTGGTGTACGAGTACGGCTCCAACGGGAAAGTCTCCCGCCAGATTATTTATGGCGCAAACAACAAAGTGTACCGCATCCGCAAGTACGAGTACAACACCGACGGCACCAAACACAAGCAATACAACTACGCTCCCAACGGAAAACTCTTGTCCACCAAGGAATTCGAGTACATCCAGAGCTCCAAGTAAGGCACACACCTATGGCAAGTCCTTCCGATCTCACCGATATTTTGCAGACGCTCCCTTCCATTTCCCTGGAGGAGATGAGTGCTGTGAAGCTGATGAACCGCACGGACACCAAATACCTGCTCAACGAGCAGATGCTGGCGGGGCTTGCCCAACAATGGCCCGGACTGTTTTATGTACAGGAGAACCTCTACCTGCGCACGGCCGGTTACAAGACGTTGTACTTTGACACGCCCGACGCCCTCACCTACACCATCCACCACAACCAACAACTTCACCGCCAGAAGGTACGCGAACGCATCTACGTGGAGTCCAACCTCTGTTTCCTTGAAGTCAAGAACAAGGTGAACACGGGGCGTACCAAGAAGAAGCGCATCGCCATCCCGATGGAGGAGTTCGGCAGTTTGTACGACACGGCCGCGAAGCGCGATTTCCTGCGCGAAAAGGTCTGGGTGACGCGCGACGAACTGCAGCCCCGCCTGCAGAACGCCTTCCGGCGCATCACGCTGGTGAACCGTCAGCGGACCGAGCGCATCACCATCGACTCCGGCATCTCATTCCACAACCTCCTAACCGGGCGCGATGCAGACGCCTCCGGACTGGTCATCATCGAGGTGAAGCAGGACGGCAACTGCCCCTCCGACTTCAAGCGGCTGCTGCGGGAGGCACGCATCCAAAGCCACGGCCTCAGCAAATACTGTCTCGGGATGCTCCTCACCGACGACCGCATCAAGTACAACCGCTTCAAGCCCAAAATGCGCTTCGTTTCCGACCTCATCGGGCGGGAACTGGCCATCGCCGCCCTACCCTCTTGAGCCTTTTCATATTTAACCTTAATAGATACCAAAAACAACACCCTATGATACAAGATTTTCCCGATTACGACCCGGAAATAGCCCGCGAATTTGGAATGGAGACCATTGACAGTGCCGGACAGCTCTTCGGCATTCCCTTCTTCGACGGACCCACCCTGTGGCAAATGCTGTTCCGTTTTGCCATCAACCTAGTGTTCTGCTGGCTTATTATCGGACTCTTCTACTACCGGAAGAGCAAGCGCCGCGACTACTACTTCACCTTTATGATGTTCAGCATCACCATCTTCTTTATGATCTTTTTGATGGACAACGTGAAGGTGCAGATTGGGTTCGCCTTAGGACTGTTTGCCATCTTCGGGATGATACGGTACCGTACCGAGACGATACCCATCCGCGAAATGACCTATCTGTTCATCTCCATCGGCCTTTCCGTCATCAACGGTTTGGCAATGACCGCCAGTTATGCGGAGCTGCTGCTCACCAACATCATTGTGCTGGCTGCCGTCTGCATCTTCGAGCGGGTGAAATGGAAAAGACACACCGAAACCAAGATTATCCTTTACGAGAAGATAGAGTTGGTCAAGGCGGGACGCGAGGCCGAGCTCAAAGCAGACCTTGAGGAGCGCACCGGACTGCACATCACAAGTATGGAAGTCGGCCACATCAACTTCCTGAAGGACACGGCCTACATCAAGATCCATTACAAATCGGAGCAGCCGATGTACAACAGCGTCAACAACCTGACCAAGGTCAAATCAGACCAATATTTCTAACAATGGAAGCCCGAAGAATCCTCACCCTGTGCCTTATTCTCCTTTGGGGAACCATCGTGCACGCCCAGACTTTCGAGACGGGCGGGCTGGTGGGTGCCGAATATGAGATGAAGATCCTGAAGGGCTGGCACTGGAGTGCCGAGACGCAACTGCGCTTCGACCAGCACTTCACGCACTACGACCGCTGGAAAGTGAGCGTGGGCACGGACTACACCTTCCTGAAAAAGCACGTCAAGATCGGGGCCTATTACGGTCTCCTGAACTACCAGAGCAACGAGGGGGTGTTCGACTGGCGCCACCGGGTGACCGGCACCCTGACCGTGTCGCACAAGTTCTCCAACTGGCGACTCGCCTACCGGGCCGCTTTCCAGTGGACCTTCCGCGACGAGCGGCGCGGCAGTTACCGCTTCAACCCCAAATCGTATATGCGCAACCGGCTGACCGTCACCTACTCCATCCCCAACAAGCCCGTGAAAATCTACGCTTCGGAAGAGTTCTGGTGGAGGCTCTACCATCCCGGCAAAAACATCATCGACAACCTGCGCACCACCGTAGGGGTCCAATACAGCATCAACAAGCGCCACACCTTGGACTTCTATCTCCGCTCCAACAATGAGGTGCAGGTCTCCAACCCCGACCACAAGTTGTACTTGGGCATCAAATACAGTTTTGACTAATACAATATTATAATATAGTAAGCCGAAAAAAGAATGCAAGAAATCATCACCGCCGCCAAAACATTTATGACAGACGTGCTCTTCAAGGGCATCCCGAAACTGCTCATCGCCATTCTGGTCTTCTGGATTGGCTGGAAACTCATCAAGTTGCTGAACAAGACCTTGAAAAGGAGTTACGAGCGGCACACCGTGGACCCGTCGTTGCAGCAATTCCTCAACTCGCTGATTGACATCTCGCTGAAAGTGCTGCTGGTATTGACCGTAATGGGCATTTTAGGCATCAAGATGACCTCTTTTGTGGCCATCGTGGGTGCAGCGGGTCTGGCGGTGGGTATGGCTTTGCAAGGCACGCTCCAGAACTTTGCGGGTGGTGTCATCATCCTGCTGCTCAAGCCCTTCAAAGTGGGCGACTACATTGAGCAGGGCAGCTATGCGGGATTCGTGGAGAGCATCCAGATTTTCAACACCACGCTGCGCACCTACGACAACCGCAACATCATCGTGCCCAACACCGAGCTGGCCACCAAGTCGCTGGTCAACCACTTCAACCTGCCGATGCGCCGCGTGAAGATCGCGGTGAGCATCGCTTACGGCGAGTCCGTGGACAAGGCCAGGGAGGTGCTGTTGCGCGTGGCCAACACCCACCCTTTAGTGCTGAAGGAGCCCAAGGCGCCCTTCGCCCCCGTGGAGGAACTCGGCGAAAGCTCCGTCAATATGAGTGTTTATGCTTGGTGCCTGCCCGAGAACTACTGGACTGTGCTGTACGACCTCAACCAACAGGTGTACGACGCCTTGATGAAGGAGCATATCGAAATCCCCTTCAACCAGTTGGATGTGCATATTAAAACAGACAAATAGGATATTACTGGGTGACCGACCCGCTCTTCAGGGCCTTCTCGTAAAGCTGGTCCACGTGTTGCTTGATAATCTGTTGCTTGCGCTGGTTGAGCAGCATCATACGGGCAGCGGCCTTCTCCTCGTTGGTCTCGCTCACTGAACGCTGATTCTTGTAGTCCAGAATGACCAACAGGTAGTGGTAGTCGCCAATCTCCTTTTCAATGCACTTGTGTTGGGCCACATCTTCCTGCGAGAAATCAAAGGAGACCTCGTTCTGGATATCGTCCAGATAGAGCCACGCGTCATCATCCAGCAGATACTCGATGGAATCGCCCAGCAGCACCATCAGCGGTTCTTTCTCCTCCACCCTTCTCTCCTTGTCGAAAAGGATGCCCTTGACCACCTCCACCAGCGGGGATTTCTTGGGCAACTTCACATAGTTGACCTTCACAATCTCCTTCTCGATAGTGTAACGTTTGTCAAAACTCCTCATAAACGCCTCCAAATCCTCATCCGTGATGTTCATATTGGCGGTGTCGGAGATGATTTTGTTGAAATAGGTATTGATAAGCAGGTTGTTGCGGTACTCCTCCAGCTGGCGGTCGAAATTCTTCTCGCGGGGAGAGAGTCTCTTCTCGGCCTCGTGCAGGATGAGCTGCTCGCGCACCCAGTTGTCGATGAAATCGTTCACCAGGGCGATGCTGTCGGCGGGCGACAGGCCCGTGGGCATATTCTTCAGCACCTCCGACTCATAGAGCTTATGGTAATATACCTGCGCCATCACCTTGTCCTCGTGCCGGTGGCAGGAGGAGCAAAGCAACAGGAGCAATAGCACTATCAGCAGGGGGGCGTTTCTCATCTTATCGCTTCAAGAGAGTTTGGAAAATCTTCTCGTCCACCACCACAGGATACTTGTTGCGAAGCTCTTTAATCCATTGCGCTTCCAGATAATCCTGGTAACGGCCGATGACCACGGCGCGGATCTCCTGCAGAGGCTTGTACGTCACAGCACCGGTGGAATCTTTCACGGGGAAGTCCTTCTTCACCACTTCGTAATAGTTCTCGATGCCCACGCTGTCCTGGATGGCGGCGTTCCACACCTTCTGGGAGTTGATTTCGTAAAGGAGCATACCATCGTGGAACTCCTTCACCAAGTCTCTGTATTCAGGATACTTTTCGGTAAGATGCAGTTTCTCGTAGCGGATAATCTTCTCGGTTACAAAACCGGGATAGAGGGATTGGATGAAATCGATGACAGGACCGTTAATGGGGGTGCCTTGATAGCGGGCCACAAACTGGGCAAACTCGGTGGCTGTGCCCGTCTGATCGGCGAAGGTGAACATCGGTTTCAGTTTCTCGATGCCCTTCAGGCGAGTGATATCAGTAGCAGTGGACTGGAAATAGTTTTCGGGAACGTTCTTCTTGAAGAACTTCATAGCCGCATTCTTGCCGCCTTCCTGGAAGTTATACTCCTTTTTGAGGCGGTTGACAAGCGATTCGCGGCTGGTGCGGGCACGGGAGTCGCGGGCCAGGGCAGATTTGAGCATATACTTGGCATCTTCCGTGATGAAAAGCTTCACCACAGAGTCGCATCTGAGGATATGCCATCCGAGGTTGGAAGGTATGGGCTCGGAAATCTCACCCTTCTTGAGCTTGAGTGCAGCGGCGACATAATTGCCTGGGCGGCGGTTGGGCGTGAAGGGCTCCATCTTGCCACCTTCGTTCTTCGTGGCCTTGTCTTCCGAATAGTTCTGGGCCAGTTCCTCAAAAGACATCTTGCCGCTCTTGTATTGATTCTGTATGAGTTTCAGACGCTCGGCAATCTCCCCTTGCGGGGCGCCGGCCAGGGCGTTGGTGTCCTGCACGAAAACCTGCGACACGAAAATCTTGCCCACGGCGGGAATCTTGTCCTGAACATATATCAGGTGATAGCCGTATTGGGTGCGAACTGGCATAGAAACCTGTCCCACAGGAAGGCTGAAAGCCGCTTTCTCGAAGGGATAAATCATTTCCAAAACCGAGAAATAGCCCAGTTCGCCCTTGTTGCCATACTGCTTTCTCTGCAAGTGGGGGTTATAATGATCCTGGGCCGACTCGTCTTCAGAATAGAGGACAGCCGCCTCGTTGAAATTCATCCCCTTCACGATCTTGTCGCGAATCTGCATAATCTTGTGATAAGCGGCCAAGGTATCCTTGGGGTTGGCGTTGGGGTTGCAGCGGACCAGAATATGCGAGGCACGCACCTGGTACTTGGAGTTTTGGAAGGCTTCCTCCAAAAGATGGTCACTCACCTCCGTATCCACGAGATACTGCTGTGCGGACTGCGTCTGATAGGAGGCCAGCTCATTCTTGAACTGCGATGATGTGTCCATCTGCAGTGAAATAGCCTCCTGCACCTTCATCCGGTAGTTGATGTAAAGGTCCAGATACTCACGCAAATCCTTTTCGGTGGCTTCACTCAGCGTATTGTTTTTCTGATAAGCATTCAGGAATTCGTCAACCGTAACACTCTCCTTGCCAATGCGGACAAGCACGTTGTTGTTTGTCTGGGCATAGAGGGCTATCATTGAGCCCAAGAGCAGGAATGATAAAAAAATCCGTTTCATCTATTCTTTAAAATTTATTGTAAGTTATTATTATTCAAATATATAATACAAAATTCGCCTTTACACCAAAAGTCTGCAAACATACATAATTTTTCGGAATAATCGGCTATTGGCTATTTGGTAAAAGCTAATCGCTAAAGGCTAATGGCTAAAAGCTAATGGCTAAAGGCTAATGGCTAACAGCTAAAGGCTAAAGGCCAATGGCTAACAGCCAACGTACTGGAAAATATCGTACTTTTGCCGTCCATTTCAAATTGGTTAAAAATGTACAACGAACTTTTGGAAGAGATATTCAAGGCGTACCCGATGTATCACAAAATCGGGTCGGCGGCCTACAAAGAGGGACTGGAGAACATTGAGGCGCTGCTTGCCATTGTGGGCAATCCCGAGCGGCGTCTGAAGGCCGTGCACATCGCCGGCACCAACGGCAAAGGGTCGGTGGCCCACCTGATGGCCTCCTACTGCCAGGAACGCGGCTTGAAAACCGGCCTGTTCACCTCGCCCCATCTCGTGGACTTCCGCGAGCGCATCCGCATTGACGGCGAGATGATTGCCGAGGAGGCGGTCGTGGAGTTCTTCCGACGGTTCAAAACCCAGTTCGACCAGCTGGAGCCCTCTTTTTTCGAGATGACCACCGCCTTGGCCTTCTACTATTTTGCCGAGCAGAAGGTAGATGTGGCCGTGGTGGAGGTGGGCCTGGGCGGGCGACTCGACTGCACCAACGTGCTCCGTCCCCTGCTCTCCATCATCACCAACATCACGCTGGAGCACACCCAGATGCTGGGCGACACGATTGCCAAGATCGCTTTCGAGAAGGCAGGCATCATCAAACCCGACACGCCCGTGGTCATCGGGGAGTTCCATCCCGAGAGTTTCCCCGTCTTCACCGACATCGCCAACCAGCGCAACGCACCCCTGTTCCTCGCGGAGGACAACTACACCGTGGAGGGCAGCCTGGACGACTGCACTGTGCTGGATGTGACAGGGAACGTGCTGTACGAGCACCTCAACCTGCCCCTGGGCGGCGAGTACCAGCGCAAGAATCTGGTCACCTTCCTGCAGGCCGTGGAGGTGCTGGAGCAGCTCTGGCCCACCGACAAGGACGTGGTGCGCCCCGCCGTGGAACACGTCATCGGCAACACCGGCTTCCGCGGTCGCTGGCAGGTGCTGCGCCAGCAGCCGCTCACCCTCTGCGACGTAGGTCACAACGTGGGAGGGCTTTCGCTCACAATGCGCCAGCTGGACGCGATGCCCTGCCGCCAGCTGCGCATCGTCTTCGGGATGGTCAGCGACAAGGACCTTGAGCACGTCATCCCCCTCCTGCCGCAGAAAGCGCTCTACTACGTGTGCCGTTCCAACAACGACCGCGCCATCCCCGCTGCTGAGCTCGCCGCCCTGCTGACCGCGCACGGATTAGAATGCCGCACTTGCGGAAGCGTGGCGGAGGCATTCGCCGCCGCCGACCACGACTGCGCCCCCGACGACATCCTGTTCATCGGCGGCAGCTGCTTCGTGGTGGGAGACCTTCTGCAAAACATCCAATCCTAATTCACCCCTTAACTTCTTAATTTCTTAGTTTCTTAATTCCCATCATCCATATTTCCCCAAAATAAGCACAAAAAAAGCGGCCGCCCCTTCCGGGACCGCCGCCTTTGTATCATTGGGAATAGTGATTAGAGTCTGTCGATGCAGTTCAAGTCGCTGAAGGCCACCTTGAGGCGTTCCACCATCGACTTCTCGCCTTCGCGCAGGAAGACGCGCGGGTCGTAGTACTTCTTGTTGGGCTTGTCTTCGCCTTCGGGGTTGCCGATTTGCGCTTGCAGATAAGCCTCGTTTTTCTTGTAATAATTCATAACACCTTCCCAGAAAGCCCATTGCGTGTCAGTGTCGATATTCATCTTGATGACGCCGTAGCTGATGGCTTCCTTGATCTTGGCGGGTTCGGAGCCGGAGCCGCCGTGGAACACGAAGTTCACGGGGTTGGGTTGGGTGTTGAATTTCTTCTGGATGTACTCCTGGGAGTTGTGCAGGATGATGGGCTCGAGTTTCACGTTGCCGGGTTTATAGACACCGTGCACGTTGCCGAAGGAGGCAGCGATGGTGAAGTTCGGGCTGATCTTGCTCAGTTCCTCGTAGGCGTATGCCACATCCTCGGGCTGCGTGTAGAGGCGGGCGCTGTCGATGCCGGTGTTGTCCACGCCATCCTCCTCGCCGCCGGTGATGCCGAGCTCGATTTCGAGGGTCATCTCAATCTTGGCCATACGGGCCAGATATTTCTTGCAGATCTCGATATTCTCCTTCAGGGGTTCCTCGGAGAGGTCGAGCATATGGGAGCTGAAGAGGGGCTTGCCGTGGGCGGCATAGTATTTCTCGCCTTCGTCGAGGAGACCGTCGATCCACGGGAGGAGCTTCTTGGCGGCGTGGTCGGTGTGCACCACCACGGGAATGCCGTACATCTCGGCCATACGGTGGATGTGCAGGGCACCGGAAATGCTACCCTGGATGGCGGCCTGCTGGCCGTCGTTGCTCAGCGACTTGCCGGCGCAGAAAACGCCACCGCCGTTGGAGAACTGGATCATAACGGGCGAGTTCACCGCCTTGGCGGCCTCCATCACTGCGTTGATAGAGTCGGTACCAACCACGTTCACAGCGGGAAGGGCGAACTTGTTTTCCTTAGCAATGCGGAAGATTTCCTGCAAATCTTTACCATAAACCACACCGGGTTTCACTTTTGATAAAATTTTCTCTGACATAATGAATTGTTATTGATAGATTTGATAAATATGATCTTCAAAAAAAACGTGCAAAGGTACAATTTTTTTCGTCATTGTACACTCCCTACCGTTTTCTTCTTTTCCATAGCCAGCGCGCCACCTTGGCTCCGACGGACAGGGCGGTCAGCAGGACCGGTTTCCCCGACGAGTTGTTGTTTTTCGACAACTTGGAAGAGAAAAGGCCTCTGCCCTCGCCCGAACCGATACGGGTGATGCCGGAGATCCGGGACCATACACGCTTGAGTGTGTCCACGTCTTCCCGATAGGCCTCCAGATCGCGGCCAATGAGATTCTCCTGACGTTTGATGCGCTTGCGCAACTGCGCCTTGCGGAGGGCTATCTCCCTCGGGTTAGAGAAAGGGGCATTGGATTTATTGCTCATTGCCACCTCCTTTCTCCTCCAGTTCCGGGGAAATCTCCTCGGCGGGTTGCTCGTCCTCCTGCTCAGGATAGAGTATTCTGCTGAACTTGCGGATGAAGGCATTGACAAAGAGTTTGTCCTTGTAATGCAGCACCACCAGGATGACCGCGATGAAGAGCGCGCAGACTATGGTATAGGCCCAACCGGCATTGAGAGCGATGGTGAGCCAGCTGATCAGGGCGTTCGACAGGTAGATGAACACCGCCAGCGCACACACCACCACAATGACCATCGAGAGGATGACGGAGAGAATCTGCGACGACTTGTCCAACAGCTCCAATTTCAGCAAATCGTAGCGTTGTGAGAGGTAGTCCTGCACATCCTTCACCGTCTTCTCGTTGCGCGGGGATTTACCCAACAGTTTTTCCAGAAAATTCATAATGGGGGAAATTAGTCTTCCATTTCTTTGGATTCTTCATCCTCAAACAGGTCTTCCGGAGAGAAATCCTCTTCCGAAGGGGCATTCTTGCGATAGTTCTTCAGTTTGGCAATGAGATTGTCGATTTCCTCCTTGGTCATCTTGGAGGCGACCTTTTCACGGATGTCCTTGCCCTTGTCTGTCGTGAACAAAAGAGTGATGCCAGCAGCGGCTGCGGCGCCGGCAAAGAACGATAAAATTTCAGAAGCTTTCATAATTATAAAAGTTTTGGGGTTAAAAAATACAGTTGATTATCTTACGTCTTTTATACCCAGTTTCCCCTGCAGGGCCTGGGCCGTGTATGATTTTTTCTTCTCCATCAGCTTTTCAGGCGTGCCTTCAAACACAATTTTGCCACCACCCTCGCCGCCTTCAGGACCCATATCAATAATCCAGTCGGCGCACTTGATGATTTCCGTGTTATGCTCAATGACCACAATGGTGTTGTTGCGCTCCACCAAACGGTTGAAGGCCACATACAGTTTGTTGATGTCGTGGAAATGGAGGCCGGTGGTGGGCTCGTCGAAGATGAAGAACTTGTTTTGGTCGTTGTCGTCGAGGGAGAGATAATAGGCCAGTTTCACGCGCTGTGCCTCGCCGCCGGAAAGCGTGGAGGAGGGCTGGCCCAGAATGAGATAACCGAGCCCAACGTCCTGCAACGGGAGCAGACGGCGCACAATGTTCTGGGTGAGGTCCGTGACCGGCAGCTGGCGGAAAAACTCCAGCGCCTCGTCCACGGTCATATTGAGGATGTCGGTGATGGTTTTGTCCTTGACCTTCACGTCCAATGCCTCGTCGCGAAAGCGCGAGCCGTTGCACGAGGGACAAATCATCTCCACATCGGCCATAAACTGCATATTGATGCGGATCTTGCCGTCGCCCTCGCACTCCTCACAGCGGCCGCCAGGCACATTGAAGGAGAAAAAGCCCGGCCGGTAGTTGCGCTGCTTGGCCAACGGCTGCGAGGCGAACAGGTCGCGCACATAATCATAAGCCTTGACGTAGGTCACCGGATTGGAGCGGCTGGAACGGCCGATGGGGTCCTGGTCCACCAGCACCACATCGGATATCTTGGTCATATCAGCCTCTATGGCGACGCAACGGCCCGGTTTGGGACCGTTCTTGTCGAGTTTGCGCAGCAAGCCCGGATACAGGACATTGGAAATCAGGCTGCTCTTGCCCGAACCGCTCACACCCGTGATGACGGTCAGGCACTCCAAGGGTATCTTGACATCCACATTCTTCAGATTGTGCTCCTTGGCACCTTTGATTTCCACATAGTTGCGCCAGCGACGACGGCGCGTGGGCGTGGGAATATAGCGACACTCCTCCTCCGGGAAGCCACCCACCAAGCCCCGGATATAGGAGGCCGTGAGGTTATCCTTCACCTGAAGGATGCTGTCAAAGTCGCCCGTGAAGACCACCTCGCCGCCGAACTGCCCGGCACGGGGACCGATATCGACAATATAGTCGGCAGCGCGGATGATGGACTCGTCGTGCTCTACCACGACCACGGTATTGCCGATGTCGCGCAAGTGCTTGAGCACGCGGATAAGGTTCTGCGTGTCGCGGGGATGGAGCCCGATGCTAGGCTCGTCGAGGATATAGAGCGACCCCACCAAGCTGCTGCCCAGAGAGGTGGCTAGGTTGATACGCTGCGACTCGCCGCCCGAGAGGGTGCCCGTGGTGCGGTCGAGGGTCAGATAGCCGAGGCCCACCTCGTTGAGGAGCCCGATACGGGTGCGCAACTCCTTGAGCACATTGCGGGCAATCTCCTCTTCATTGGAAGACGAGAGCTTGAGTTGGTTGAAGAAGGTCTGCAGGTCGCTGACCGGCATCGCCAGCAAATCGGTGATGGACTTGCCGCCGACCTTCACATATTGCGCGTCCTTGCGCAGGCGCGTGCCGTGGCATTCGTGACAAACCTCACGCCCGCGATAACGGGCCTGCAGCACACGATACTGTATTTTGTAAGTGTTGGCTGCCACAAACTGGAAGAACTGGGTGATACCCTCCACGTGATGTTTGGGGTCGCCGAACCACAGCAGGTCGAACTCCTTCTGCGTCAGGTCTTCGATGGCACGATAAACGGGGAAGTCGAGTTTGGTGGCCTGCTGGATGAAATAGCGGTTCCATTCGCCGAGCACCTCGCCGTGCCAGCAGGCCACTGCGCCGTCAGCCACCGAAAGCTGCCGGTTGGGAATCACCAGGTCGGGGTCCACGCCTTCCACCATACCTGTGCCGAGGCAGGTCTTGCACGCCCCATACGGGTTGTTGAAGCTGAAGAGGTTGACGGACGGCTCCTCAAATTGGATGCCGTCAGCCTCAAAACGGTTGTTGAACGACTTCTGGGAGACGCTCTCCCCTTCCGTCTGTATGGTGCAGGCGCCCTTGCCCTCGGAGAAGGCCACGTTGATGGAATCCTGCAGGCGAGACAGGTTGTCTTCTATATTCTCGGATTTGAAACGGTCGATGAGCACATACATCTCGTTGATGCGCGTGCATTTCTTGCCGTTGAGGAACTCATCGATTTCGAAAAGGTTGCGACAATAGACCACACGGCTGAAGCCCTGCTGCCGCAGGATGGCAAGCTGCTCCAGGAGGGTGCGCCCCTCGGGGAGCACTATCGGGGCCAGCACATAGACGCGCAGCCCGGGAGGGGTCTTGCGCACGTAGCGGACCACATCGGCGGCATCATCGCTGCGCACCTCCTTGCCGCTCACGGGCGAGAAGGTGTGGCCCACACGGGCGAACAGCAACTTCAGGTACTCGTAGATCTCCGTCACCGTGCCCACCGTGGAACGCGGGTTGTTCGACATCACGTGCTGCTCGATGGCAATGGCCGGCGGGATGCCCGTCACGGACTTCACCTCCGGCTTGCGCATACGCCCCATAAACTGGCGGGCGTACGAGCTGAGGCTCTCCACATAGCGGCGCTGTCCCTCCGCATACAGGGTGTCGAAAGCCAGCGATGACTTGCCCGATCCGGACAAGCCCGTGATAACCACCAGCTTGTTGCGGGGAATGTCAACATCAATGTTCTTCAAATTGTTGACTTTTGCGCCTCGTATGGATATGATGTTGGAGTTCATTTTTCGGGAAAGTGGGAGAAGGTTAAGGGTTAAAGGTTAAGGGTTAAAAGGTTATTCGATTAGGCGATTAGACGATTATTGGTTTTTGTTCTTTGGTCTTTGTTCTCTGGTCTTCGTTCTCAAGTCTCTCATATTACTACCCCGCCCTTCGGGCACCCCTTCTACAATAGAAGGGGAATTTTGCGTCTCAGTTCTTCAGTCTTCAGTCTCAAGTCTTACGTCTCCAGCGAATTAGCAAGGAGCATCAATGAATAATATTGTAATATAGATAAGGGCGGGGATGGCGGCGAAGAGCAGGGAGTCAAAACGGTCGAGGATGCCACCGTGGCCCGGCATAATGTTGCCGCTGTCCTTCACGCCTGCGTTGCGTTTGAACAGCGACTCCACCAGGTCGCCGCAAGTACCGAACACCACAATTATAAGGGCGAAAAGAATCCATTCCCAATGATTTCCCCGCATTGCTCCAAAATATGGAATGAGGGGCAAAAACCACGCTAACACCAAGGTCATCACGCAACCGATGATTGTGCCTTCCCAAGTTTTCCCCGGGGAAATGTGGGGGCACATCTTGTGTTTGCCCAACAGGGTGCCGCCGAGGTAAGCGAACGTGTCATAAGACCAGATCAGGATGAAAAGGGCGAGTGCGTCGGAGGGCCTGATAAAAGAGAGTGTCGTGATGGCGGCCAGCGGACAGACAATCCACAAGGTTCCGCCCAAGCCCGTGGAGATGCGTTCTATGGAATTGGTTTGAGGAGATATAAGTTCTCGAAGGGAAAAAACAGCAGCGAGCAGGAAGATGGATGCGAGGACAAGCACATAGAAGATAATCACGACGGATGCCTTGCCATCGTACAAATATCCACCGCCTTCGTTGTAATATTCAAACAGGAGACAGAACTGGGTGACGATGGCCGCGACCGTCATCAGGATTCGGGTGAAGATGCCAGTGGGGGTTGACGTGAGATTCCCGAACTCATATATGGCCAAGCCGGAGACGGCAGCCATAAGCACACACATCAGTGGCGGGCAGAAGGTGCCAGCCACCATAAGGGCCACATAGACGATTCCGGCGGCAGTGCGTACCAGCAAGTTCTTAGTCTTGGGATTCATCGGAGGGAGCGTTTTCAGGTTGTACCTCAGATGCAGGGGCAGGTTGGCTCTCAGGGCGGGGTTCCTCGATAAGCATCAGGATAATGCGGGGATTGAGGGGGGTGTAAACCGGTTTCCCGTCCACCTCCTCGGGATGGGTGGGCACGATAAACTCCGTCATCGGATAGGGTGTCTGGCCGTTGCGCTTGCATTGGTACTCGAGAGCGCTCTCATAGTCGGGGAAAATGCAGCGCTCGCGAGAGACCACGATGATATCCTTGGCCAGATTCTTCACAGAGGCGTATTGCGACACCGGCTGGGAAAAGCCAATGGCACCGGAGCGAGCCACCAGCACATCGGAGAAGAAGAGGGCGGCATCCACCGGTTCGTTCAGCTGGACGGCATTGACGTGGCGCACCTTGTATTTGTCGAGATAGGCCCCCAGGTTGGGGCTGGTGTTCAGCAACATACTATATTGCTGTCCCTGGGCGATTTTGACCAGATACTGCACCATATTCTGCGTCGTGCAGGGTATGTATTTGCCGCCTGCCGCACGGAATGTTTCCACAAACTGTACAAAAAGGTTTGAAACGGGTGGGAACAACTCTCCCGACACGTTCGGCACAGATATTGAGGAAGGACTCTTGTAATTCAATCCGTTGCGAATATTCTTGCGGATGGTTTCCTTTCCGACAAACATTTTGGGATTCAATGAAGTATTCTCTTCCATAACGGGGTAAGGTTTCTTTGATTAACAAGCAGGTGTATCCTCGTTTTGAACGGGTGTTTCAGGGACTTGAGACTCAGCAGGTTCAACCACGTCAGCGGCAAAGGGACGTTTGCCGAGGATACGCTCCACATCTTCGGTGAAGATGACCTCGCGTTCCAGGAGCAGAGCGGCGAGCTGGTCGAGTTGCTCTTTGTGCTCAGAAAGTATCTGCTTGGCCTTGGTGTAGCAAGACTCAATGAGGGCGTGCACCTGCTCGTCAATGGCCTCGGCCGTCTTCTCGCTATAGGGTTTCTGGAGACTGTACTCCTGCTGGCCCGTGGAGTCGTAATAGCTGACATTGCCGATTTTCTTGTCGAGGCCGTAATAGACGACCATCGCGTAGGCCTGTTTGGAGACACGTTCCAGATCGTTGAGGGCGCCGGTGGAGACGGTGTTGAAGACCACCTCTTCGGCGGCGCGTCCGCCAAGGAGGGCGGTCATCTCGTCCACCAGCTGGTCGTAGTTGGTGAGCTGGCGTTCCTCGGGCAGGTACCAGGCGGCGCCGAGGGCCTTGCCACGGGGCACGATGGTCACCTTCACCAGCGGCGAGGCGTACTTGAGCAGCCAGCTGACGGTGGCGTGGCCCGACTCGTGATAGGCGATGGTCTTCTTCTCCTGCGGGGTGAAGACACTGCCGCGGCGTTCCAAGCCTCCGATGATTCTGTCCACAGCGGCGAGGAAATCCTCTTTCTCAATCTGTTGCTTGTTGTTGCGGGCGGCGATGAGCGCGGCCTCGTTACACACATTGGCAATGTCGGCGCCGGAGAAGCCGGGGGTCTGCTTGGCGAAGAAGTCGAGGTCCACATCGGGACCGAGTTTGAGTTTGCGCACGTGCACACCGAAGATGCCGCGGCGCTCGTTGAGGTTGGGCAGCTCCACCGCAATCTGACGGTCGAAGCGGCCAGCACGCAGCAGGGCGCGGTCGAGGACATCGGCGCGGTTGGTGGCCGCCATAATGATAACGCCCGCGTTAGTGGAGAAACCGTCCATCTCGGTCAGCAACTGGTTGAGGGTGCTCTCGCGCTCGTCGTTGGCGTTCGAGATAGCGCTCTTGCCACGGGCGCGCCCGATGGCGTCTATCTCATCGATGAATATGATGCAGGGGGCCTTCTCTTTGGCAGTCTTGAAGAGGTCGCGCACACGGGAAGCGCCCACGCCCACGAACATCTCCACAAAGTCGGAGCCCGACAGCGAGAAGAAGGGCACCTTGGCCTCGCCGGCCACGGCCTTGGCCAAGAGGGTTTTGCCCGTGCCCGGAGGGCCTACCAGCAGCACGCCCTTGGGGATCTTGCCGCCCAGCACCGTGTATTTCTTGGGGTTCTTGAGGAAGTCCACCACCTCCTCAATCTCGAACTTGGCGCCTTCCAGTCCGGCCACATCCTTGAACGTGACCAGCTGCCCAGACTTCTCGTCAAACTCCTGGGCACGCGATTTCCCGATATTGAAGATGCTGCCGCCACCGCCCATTCCAGCGCCACCTCTCGCCATAGAGCGGATGGACCAGATAATGAGAAAGATAAACAGCAGCATCGGGAGAATCCAAAAAACGAACTCAAAACCGTAGTTCTTGGTATTGTCCTGTTTCACGGGAAAATCATACTCATCCACAACGTCCATCTCCGTGAGGGTGCTGTCCTTGGCAAGGCGTTTCTGGACGGCGTTTCCCCGGATATCCTTCAACTCGTTGTAGAAGACCTGGAAGTCGCCAGCGGGCAGGGAGTACTGGGGCCCGTCCACGTTCTCTTTCACCTTGTCGTAAGCGGGCTTGTCGAGGGCCTCTGTCTTAAGGAAAATATTGACTTTCTCCACGCTGCGTACATACTCCACGTGGTCGATGTCGCGGTTTTCCACCATCTGCTTGAACTGGGTGTTGTCCACCTCAACGGTTCGCGTCTCAGTGCCGGAAAGCAACCAATAGCCCAGCAGGACGAGGAAAAGCAACAAATAGACGAGGCTGAAGTTGAATTTTTTCTTGTCTTTGGGGTCTTTTCCCGACAAATTGAAGGGATTCTTGCCAGCGCGATTGTTATTTTGCTTGTTTTGCGGATCCATAGGATAGAGATAGAGGGGTTAGAACTTTTGGATGTCGGCATCATTCCAGAGCGCCTCGATGTTGTAGTACTCGCGGGCCTCGGGCTGGAAAATGTGGACCAGCACGTTGAAATAGTCGAGCAGAATCCATTCTTTGTTCTCCAGGCCTTCCACGTGGAGGGGTTTGGTGTTGGCCACGCGCTGGGTTTGCTCCTGCACATAGTCGCACAAAGTTTCCACGTGAGGCTTGGAATTTCCCGTACAAATTATGAAATAATCAAAATATACGTGATTGATTTTTTTCAAGTCTATGCACTGGATATCCACCCCCTGCTTTTCTATAAGTGATTGTATAATAAGTTCTTCAATATTTCCTTCGTAAGGAGTTCCTTCAAATTTGACTTTTTTTCTCGTAGCCATAAACTGTTATTAATTTTGGGTGGCAAAGGTACATTTTTTTTTATACTTTTGCGGCCTCAAAAAAAACAATAATATTAGTCTATGAAAAAAATCATTCTTCTCATCACCTTTGCATTTGTCGCCACATTCATCGCGAATGCTCAGAGAGACATTGTTGGCACGCCCTACACTTTCAATCACAATGACATATCATTGGCTGTGGACCGCATTGACCTGCCTGCATTTGACAAGGAAGAGTTGATGGCCGAGGACGCCATCAGGGCCAAGGAGGGTGCTCCTATGCGTATTGGTGCGATGCACCACGTCAGCTACAATTTCAACAACAGCGGCCGCAAGGACATCCTGCCCGACGGTTCCACCCTTTGGCGCTTGACGCTCCATTCCCCGGATGCTGTGGCGATGGCCGTGTTCTTCTCCACGTTCAACATTCCCGAAGGCGCCACAATGCACATCTACAGCGGTGACCGCAAACAACTGACCGGCACCTATACCGTGAAGGATGTGGAGTCCAATGGTGTAATGCCTTCCGAGTTCATCGGTGGCGACGAGGTGACGATTGAGTATCACGAGCCCGCAGACGTCCCTTTCCACGGTGTGATTGAGATTGACCGCGTGAGCCATATTTACCGTACAGTTTTAGACATACCCGGTTACACGAAAGGTAACGTGGACGAAGCTGAAGACTGTCACTACCACGCTTCCTGTCCGGAAGGCGCTTCCTGGCACGACCAGATCAACTCTGTGGTGAGAATCACCATTTCCGGCACTTCCGGCACCTATTTCTGCTCCGGCGCCCTCATCAACAACGTGCGTATGGACAAGACCCCGTATGTGTTGTCCGCCAACCACTGCCTCGACGGTGCTTCCTCCACTTTCCGTTTCGACTTTTTCTACCAGTTCCTGCATTGCGACGGTTCAGGGCTCTCCCCTGCCAAATATGTGCAAGGCGGTGAAATCAAGGCTATGATCAGTTATAATTCGAGCACAGGCACCAGCACAAGTTCCGACTTCCTGTTGCTTCTCATCACCAAGGACCTGTCCACCAGACCTTGGTCCGACAGCCTTTATTTCGCTGGTTGGGACGCCGGTGGCTCCTCCTCCGTGGGTCTGGCCATCCACCACCCTGCCGGTGCCCGCAAGCGTTTCAGCTTCCCGCGCCAAGTGTTCTCCTACGGCAACAAATACTGGGGTGTCAACTGGTACACCAACCCCAACCGCGGATGCACAGAACAGGGTTCTTCCGGTTCCCCGCTCTTCAACGCCAACAAGCTCATCATCGGCGACCTCAGCTCCGGTTCCAGTTCCTGCGATAACCCCTCGGGTTCCGACTACTACGGCAAGCTTTCCTACTCTTGGACCAACAACAACAACTCCAATAACGCCCGTAAACTCAAGCCGTGGCTTGACCCGGACAACACTGGCACGCTTTCCTTGCCTGGTATGGATTTCCACGGTGTTGTCGGTGTGCGTGACAACAGCAGCCACATCCGCTATTTCAACGTCTCCCCCAACCCCTCCAACGGCAACGTGACCGTCAAGGGCTCCTTCAGCGAAAACAACGGAATCTGCAATGTTTACAACGCTATGGGTATGCTTGTCCATTCTGAAGACATCTCCCTCGCCCCGACCTTTAACCTCAACCTCAGCCACCTCAACCACGGCATCTACTTCGTCGAGATCAATGACGGCGGACAGGTGTACCGTTCCAAGGTGGTCATCGCCCAATAGGGGTCCACTTTTCATAGGCCGCTATGACTCCGCTACTGTCCACGAGCTTCCTGCCCCCCGTTGAGTACTTTGCCTTCTTGACGCAGCAGGAGGTGCAGGTGGAGAGTTGCGAGCACTACCAGAAGCAGAGTTTCCGCACGCGCTGCGCCATCTTCACCGCCAACGGGCGGGAGACCTTGTCGCTGCCCGTCGTGCACTGCCCCGACAAGGAGTCCATTCTCCAGACACGCATCGACTACAGCACGCCCTGGCAGCGCACCCTTTGGCGCGCCATCGAGTCAGCCTACGGCGGAAGCCCCTTCTTTCTCTACTACCGGGACGCCATCCAGCCCTTCTTTGAAAAGCGGTACGAGCTGTTATTCGACTACAACCTTCAGATTATCAAAACCATCCTTCGCGCACTCCGCCTGCCCACCGTCATCACAACGACCGATGATTTCCAGCCAATGGCGGAGAACGACTTGCGCGAGCTGATACATCCGCGCCGGCAATCGAAAGCCGACTACCCTCTCCGTCTCACAGAGCCCTACTACCAGGTGTTCGCCCATAAGTTCTGCTTTGTGCCCAACCTCTCCGTCATCGACCTGCTTTTCAACCTCGGTCCCGAGGCCGGTCCATACCTGCAACGCCTCCGCACCCGCTTCCAACACGAAATGAATCTATAGCAATGTCAGAAGAAAAACTCAGTTTCGGGGATAAGATATACCTCCTTTTCAAACAATTCCTCAACCGAATCACCTATTCGCAGAATCTGTTTGACGAGGATGTTTGGAAATTGCGTTTCTCCAAAAAACAAGAGCAACGGAAATACACCATCGAGAAGAGTCTTTTCAGCTTTTCCCTCAAGAGTTGGGACGACATTTTCAAATACCTGCTCGGCATCTCCTTGCTGGTGATGCTGGTGTTTATGGTGCTGCTGAGCCGCAACGTCGGCATTTCCGAACGGGAGATAGAGCAGAACGCCTATTCGGAGCTGGTGTACAACTATTTCCACCACAATGTGGATGCCAAGACTTTCCACGCGCACCCGTATGCCTCCACCCAGGCCCAGTACATTGACCTGGTGCTGTACAACATCGGCAAAATCCTTCACGTGGAAGATGTTTTCGTGATGAAGCATCTGGTCAGTGCCATTTTCGGATGGCTGCTGATTGTATATCTCTCCATCCTCATCCTGAGGGCTTTCAACTGGCGGGCGGCGTTCTTCACAGCCTTCTTCCTGTTCATCTCGCCCCGTTTCACCGGCTACTCGGTGAGCAACGTCGTGGATGTCACCTTCGCCTTCGGGTTCGTGTTCACCATCACGCAGATCTACTACTTCTGCCGGGAGCTGCCGGTCATCCGCATCTTCCGACTGGTAAAGATAGTGCTTGGCACGCTGCTGGCCGTTTCCACCTTCAACGCCGGCTTCATACTTGTCCACTTCTTCACCATCTTCGTGTTGCTCAACTTCTTGTTGTACAACCCCCTCAAAAAGATGTTCACCAAAGAGTACCTGAAACCGTTGGGCATCCTGTGTCTGATGATAGTGGCTTATACTGTGGTGATCTACATCATACACGCGGTGGGCACCTTCTTCCTGGCCAAGTCGGTCATAGCCCCCAGCCAGGCCTTCAGTCTGCTAACCATCAACTACCCGTGCGCGCAGAACCAGCTGTTCGAGGGGCATCTCATCGGCCCTGACAACCATCCCACTCACTATTTTGTCAAGTACCTTTTCATCACCATACCCACCGTGGTGCTCATCGGGTTCCTGCTGTTCTTTGTCTTCTTAAAGACAGCCGTAAAATCGCTGAAGCCCTACTCCACCTTCATTTTCCTTTACACTTTCCTGTATTGTGTGTTCAAGGTGCGGCTGCATTACCTGAACCCTGACACGATGTGGGCTATCTATTATTGCGTGTACCCGTTGTTTATGCTGATTGCGGCCAGCGGATACGAATGCACCCTGGAGAGTATCAACGACAAATACACCAACGTCGTGGTGGTGGGTCTGGTCGCGCTGCTGTCGTTTATGCCCATACGGCATATCGTCTTCAACCAGCCGCTCACCTCGGTCTATTTCAACGAGATATCAGGCGGCATCCACAATGCGTACAGCAAATACGCCTTGGACGTCACCGACGACGCCAACAAGCAGGCCTGCCAATGGGTATCCGACTACATCCATCGGAACGAGGTGGGGCGGCACGCCGATGGCGACCGGTTCATTGTGGGCACGAACGGCAACGACGCCTGCCCGCTGTTTTTCGAGCGCGACACCAACATCGTGCTGGTCCAGAAGCCCTATAGCAAGAGTGACACGACGTGGGACTACTACATTGCCTTTTGCCACGACCTGCCGGCCGCACAGCTCCGCAACGGCACTTGGCCCGCCGACTCGACCATCCACCGGATCTCCATCGAGACAAAACCCATCGTGGCCGTCTATCGCAACGACTACCGTCATCGCCTGCATCTGCTCAACGACAGCATCGCCGCCATCGAGTTGCAGCGCCTCGACAGCATCGCCGCCGCCAGCCTTTCAGCCGAATAGCAGAGGAGAAACCTAACAGATATTTTTGTATTTTTGCACTCTTATTTTGATAATCATCATCATTCACAATGATAGAATATAATACCAAACGAAACAAACTCATCATCAGAGAATACGGTCGTAACGTCCAGAAGATGGTGGAGGACACCCTCGCCATTGAGGACCGTGACCAGCGCACCGCCGCCGCCCGCGCCATCGTGCGCGTGATGGCCCAGCTCAACGACCCGACCGACAAGCCCACCGTCTCCACCCAGGAATCCATCGACTATTGGCACAAGCTCTGGGACCATCTCTACATCATCTCCGACTACAAACTCGACATCGACAGTCCCTTCCCCAAGCCGGTGCCCGACACCAGCGAGAAGAAGGTGGTGAAACCTGACTACAACAAGCACCGCATCACCCTGCGCACCTACGGGCGCAATATGCAGAACGTCATCAAGGAGGTCTCCTCCTACCCTGAAAAAGAGCGGGAACGTATGGCCAAAGTGCTGGCCAATGACCTCAAGATGATGTACTTGAGTTACAACCGTGACTCCGTCAACGACGAGCTCATCAAACGGCAGTTGCACGAACTCTCCGAGGGCGCATTGACCGTGCCCGAGGACTTCTCCCTCTCCACTACCAAGGAGTTGTTGCATCTGGTCAACAGCAACACCTCCTTCTACATCACGCCTGCCAAGCCCAAGAAGAAGAAAAAGAAAAAGAAGAAAAAGAAAAATCCTCCCACAGAATGAACATCATAGAAGTACAAGAGGTCACCAAACGCTATGCCAACCATTTGGCATTGGACAAGGTCTCCCTCTCCGTCCGCGAGGGTGTTGTTTTCGGTTTGTTAGGCCCCAACGGTGCCGGCAAGACCACCCTCATCCGCATTTTGAACCAAATCACCTACCCTGACTCGGGCGCCGTCTTTTTCAAAGGCCACCCGCTCCAGGCGGATGACGTGCTGCAAATAGGATACCTTCCGGAAGAGCGCGGGCTTTACAAAAAGATGAAAGCCGGCGAGCAGGCCCTCTATCTGGCCCGTCTCAAGGGCCTTGACCGCGACACGGCCTACAAGCGCCTGCGCGAGAAATTCCAGCAATACGGCATCCTCGACTGGTGGAATCGCCCCGTGGAGGAGCTCTCTAAGGGAATGCAGCAGAAACTGCAGTTCATCACCACCATCCTGCACCAGCCCGCCTTCCTCATCCTCGACGAGCCCTTCAGCGGCTTCGACCCCATCAACACCAACCTTCTCAAGGAGGAAATCCTGCAACTCAAGAAGGAGGGCACTACCATCATCCTCTCCACCCATAATATGGCTTCCGTAGAGGAGATTTGCGACGAAATCGCCCTCATCAACCAGTCACGGAAAATCCTGGAAGGCAACCTCTTCGATGTCAAAAACCGGTTCAAGAAGAACATCTTCTCTTTGGAAATCCAGGAAGAGGACCCCGTTGTGGAGGCTATGCTCGGCGAGCAGTTCTCCGTTTTGGGGAAAGAACCGCTCCCCCACTCCGTGCAATACAGGATCCAGATTCCGGAAGGCAAACGTTCCAACGACCTGCTTTCCGCCGTTATGCAGCATACCGACATCCTCTCCTTCAGCGAGATACTCCCCACGATGAATGAGATTTTCATTGAACAAGTAGAAAACTTCAACAAAGCGCACCACGATGAAAAATAACAAGACCTTTCTCATCATCGCCCGCGAATACATCACCCGCGTGCGCAAAAAATCGTTCATCCTCATCACCATCCTGATGCCCATCCTGATGGCGCTGCTGATTGCCCTGCCGGCCCTGCTGGTCATCAAGAGCGAACAATCACAACACACCCACGTGCTCGTGGTCGATGACACGGAAATCTTCATCAACGGTTTCCAGCCCAACGACAACATCCAGTTCAGCTATGCCTCCGGCAACGTGGAAGCGCTCAAGCAGGACGCCTTCAACAACGAGAAATACGACTGCGTGTTCCATATCCTTGACAATTCCGTCGGGTTAAAATCGAACCTCTATTACCGGAAGCACATCCCCAGCCATCTCCAGTCCACACTGGAGAGCCAGATGAACGACATCTTCTTTGACAAGATGCTGGTGGACTCATTGCACATACAGCCCGACCGTTTTGCCAAGCTGCAAGAACTGACCAAAGCGGACATCACCACTATACAGGTGGATGACAAGGGCAATGAAAAGGAGAATATCGCCGAGATCAACGAGATTGTCGGAATGTTCTGTGGCTTCTTCATCTATTTTGTCATCATCATTTTCGCCAGCCAAGTGCTGCGCGGGGTGCTGGAGGAGAAAAGCAACCGCATTGTCGAGGTGCTTATCTCGTCCGTCAAACCAATGCAATTGCTGGTGGGCAAGATTGTGGGTATCGCCCTGGTGGGCATCACGCAATTTGTCATCTGGGTAGTGCTAACCTTCGGCATTGTCTCTGTAGTCGGTTTGTTTGCCAACACCGGGTCCATTTCGCCCGAAATTACGGAGATGGTAGCCAATGGGGACGCTGCGGACGCCGCGGCCGGACTGAGCATCTTCAAGACTATCGGCGACCATTTCACGTTCTCGTTCACCACGTTGATTCTCAGTTTCTTCTTTTTCTTCATCGTGGGATATCTCATCTACGCCACCCTGTATGCGGCAACGGGCTCAGTGGTGGACAACGAGAGCGACTCGCAGCAATACACGATGCCTGTGACCATTCCGCTCCTTTTGGCCATCATCCTCATCCCCACTATAGCCACGAACCCGTCGGGGCAGCTGGCGTTCTGGTTCTCGATGATACCGCTCACCTCGCCCATCACGATGTTGGTGCGCCTGCCGGCGGGCGTGCCCCTCTGGCAACTGCTCACCTCTATGGGCGTGGCGCTGCTCTTCCTGGTGTTCTGCATCTGGTTCGCCGCCAAAGTCTATCGTATGGGCATCCTGATGTATGGTAAGAAAAGCAGCTGGAAAGAGATTTTCCGCTGGTTGAGAAAAGCGTGATTTTTTATTATTTTTGTCCCCGCTTTTTCCAAAACCGACAAAAGCGCAAAAACCGGAATATTTTTACAACAACATAATCTAAATCAACCAAAACTTCCCACTATGTATAAGATTCAGAGTCACCCGATCCTCTCCATCCCTACGGGCGATGAAGTGACCTTTGAATTTAAAGGCCAAATCGTAAAGGCGCAAAAGGGCTACACCATTGCCGCGGCGTTGCACCAAGCCGGTTTCCCCATCCACAGTCACAGTCTCACCGGACGCGAACGCAGTATGGACTGCGGCATCGGCAAGTGCGGTGCCTGCGAGATGCTCGTGGACGGTGAAGTGAAGCGCATCTGCATCACCAAAGTGGACGGTGTCCGCAAGGTGGAGGAGATTGCCCACAACCATCTGCCTGCCAGCACCCCGAACGCCACCAGCGACAAGGGCGTCAAAGTCTATAAGACCGAAGTCGCCATCATCGGCGCCGGTCCTGCCGGCCTCGCCTGCCGCGAACAACTCAACAAACTGAACATCCCCAACATCGTCATAGACAACAACGACCGCATCGGCGGCCAGTTCACGATGCAGACCCACCAGTTCTTCTTCTTCGAGAAAGAAAAGAAATACGGCGGTATGCGTGGTTTCGACATCGCCAAGACCCTCGCCGGCGACGACCACTCCGGCATCCTGCTCAACAGCACCGTGTGGGACATCCTCGAGGGCAAGCGCGTGGCAGCCAAGAATATGGAGGACAACTCCCTCTTCTTTGTCGATGCCAACTACTTGGTGGTGGCCACGGGTGCATTCCCGTTTATGCCCACCTTTGAGAACGACGACCTGCCCGGCGTCTATACCGCCGCCGTCGTCCAAAAGATGATGAACCTGCAGCACACGCTGCTCGGCAAGCGCATCCTCACCATCGGGGCCGGCAACATCGGCTACCTCACCTCCTACCAGGCAATGCAGGCCGGCGCGCAGGTGGTGGCCATCGTGGAGGCTATGGACCACGAGGGCGGATTCCCCGTGCAGGCCAACCGCGTGCGCCGTCTCGGCATCCCCATCCTCACGTCGCACACCCTCCTGCGGGCCATCCCCAACGAGGACCACACTGGCGTAATTGGCGCCGTCATCGCCGAATGCAAGAACTTCCAGCCCGTGCCCGGCACGGAGCAGGTCATCAAGGATATTGACCTCATTAATATATGCACCGGACTGAAGCCCGACAACCTGATTCTGGAAAAGGGCAAGGTCACCTTCGGGCTACACACCTACGGAGTGGGCGACGCCACCCGCGTGGGCGAGGGCACCTGTGCCGTGCTCCGCGGCAAACAGGCGGCTATGGAAATCGCCCAGGATCTCGGTGTCCGCTTCAACTACGACGACTACCTCGCCGTCACCAAGGACTACGCCGACTCGCAACAGCACCCTGTGCGCGTGCTCGACAAGCCCAACCGTCCCGCCGGCGACCGTCTGCAAAAGCCCTTCGTGATGGCCGACTGCCTCTACGGCTTCGCCTGCAACCCCTGCACCTTTGCCTGCCCGCAGGGCGCCATCACCAAATCAGCCACCAACTGCGTGCCACAAATCGACTACGACAAGTGCATCGGCTGTATGAAGTGCGTGAACCACTGCCCAGGTCTGGCACTGTTTGGCTACAACCTGCCCAAGAACTGGCTCTTCCTGCCGTTTGAGTACGAGGCCGAGGAAAACGCCGAAGTCTATCTCGTGAACGACAACGGCCAGAAGGTGGGCGAAGGCATCATCGAGAAAATCACCAAGGGTGAAAACAAGACCAACGTGGCCCGCGTGAAAGCCCTCAATGTGGAGGGCGAGGCTCTGATGGAGGTCACGGGCTTCATCCTGAAAGAGAGATACCCGAAAGCCCTGAACTGGGAGAAACTATCCGCCAAGGAAGAGGATCCCGCCTACGTCTGCCATTGCGACGACGTGAAAATCGAGACCATCCTGGCAGCCGTGAAGGGCAAGAAAATCATCTCCGTGGACGAGCTGAAGCACATCACGCGCATCGGTATGGGCCCGTGCCGCGGCAAGCGCTGCATCCCGCGTGTGAAGCAACTGCTGGCAGGCCACGGCGTGGAGGTCGTGGGCGACGCCACCCCGCGCGGACCTCTCTCCTCGCAACTCAACATCGGCGAGCTCTGCCCGAGCCAAAAGCCTGAGGAGTTTGTGACCAACGTCAACGGCAATCCCACCCAAAAGGTGGAATGCGACGTGTTTGTGGCCGGTGGCGGCATCACGGGCAGCGGACTGTTCCGTTACTTCGCCGAGGCCGGCAAGAAGGTGGTGCTCTGCAATGCCGAACGCGGCTCCTCCTGGCGCTGCATCGGCGGCGGCCGTCCCAGCTTCTCCGTGCCGGAAATCGCCGACATCGCCGAGCACAACCGCGCCATCTTCGAGGAGATCCAGAAGGTGACCAACATCAACTACAAGCCCACCCGCTATGTGGGATTCGCCCACGACGAGGCCAACTACAAGGCCCTGGAGAAATCCCTCGAATGGAGCGACGGCTATATGGTTGACAAGAAGGACTTCCTCAAGGAGGTCTCCCCCTACTTCAACCCGAACCTGAACACCTATCAGGCCGCCTGCATCACCAATGCGTGCTGGCAGGCCACGCCCGGCCCCACCATCAATTACATCCGCAACATCGCCATCGAACACGGCGGCGTGCTGCTGGAGGACACCCGCCTCCTGGAGGTGCGCAAGACCCCCAAGGGCTTTATGGCCCTGGTGAAGACCCACGACAAGCAGTATGTGGAGTACCATTGCGAGCACTTCGTGAACGCCCTTGGACCGAGTGCCAACCAGTTTGCCGAGCAGCTGGGTATGCACCTCGGACTCTACCCCATCAAGCACCAGGCCTTCATCACGCACCGCCTGCCGATGCTGGGCAAGGACGGCGACTCGCTGGATATGCTCATCGACCGCCGCAAGTACAAAGGCTTCTCCGCCGTCTATGGACAGCAGTTCGCGGAGACCGGCCAGATTATCGGCTGCGCGTCGCCCGCGACCGAGCAGTTACAGGCCGGCAAGGAGCTGAAGTACAACACGCAGGACTTCCTGCAGGTGTGCGCCGAGATGTTCATCGACTGGATTCCGCAACTGAAGAACGTCAGCTTCCAGGCCACGTGGGCCGGCTACTACACCGAGCCGCGCTACATCGTGGATCCAGAGCATGGCCTCTTGGTCGGTATGCGCGGCCACGGCTTTATGCTCGGCCAGTACCTCGCCAAGATCTACGTTGACAAGTACCTCGGCAAGGAGGCGCCCTCCTATATGTCGCGCCTCGCCATCAGCGGCGACGGCCTCAGCGAGAACGCGTTCCAGTAGAAACAATCCACAAAACCCTATACAGAAAGAGTCGCCGGAAATTTCGGCGACTCTTTTTATTTGATTTCCCTCTTCACAATCCTTGTCAGGATTGGAATCCTGAGGCAGTCGGGCACTATTTTGGACAGGAAATAGGCCATCGGGTTGATGACAATGAGCCGTTTGCCGCGCAGCATTTGCTGCACGCACTGGCGCGCAATACGGTCGGTGCTCTTGAGGGTGGCCCTGCCCCAGAATCCCTGTCTCTCAATACGGGCGGTAACCTCCGCGTTGGTGGCCATCGCGCCGGGCGAGCATACACTCACCGAGACGGGAGTGCCCTTAAGCTCCTCGCGCAAACCTAACGAGAAGGAGAGCACAAAGCTCTTGCTGGCGGGATACACCGTCTTGTATCCCGTGGGATTGTGGGCGGCCATACTGCCAATGTTCAGCACATAACTCCTCTTCTGTTGCATCAAATTGGGCAGCAGGGCGTGCGTCAGCAGCGCCGTGCAGCGCACGTTCAAATCGATGATGTTCTCCAGATAATCCGTCGGGGCATCCGCAAAAGAGCGCGTACCCCCTACCCCGGCATTGTTGACCAGAATGCTCACCGAGTGCTCCCTGTTGATCTTTTCCGCCAAAGCCAGCACCTCCTCCCGACAACTGAGGTCGGCCATATAAGCATACGACTGAGTATGATAGCGGGCCTTAATTTCCTCACACACCTGCTCCACAGTGGCTTTTGTACCCACCAGCAGGGTGTTGACACCCCGCGCCGAGAGTTCCATCGCAATGGACCTGCCCAACCCGCGGCTCGCTCCTGTGACAAGCGCAAAACTATCTGATGCAGCTTCTCCCATCATCAATCTTATTCAATATTTTTCCTATAACAACGACGGCGGAAATAGGGCTCCGAATCGTATTTGGTCCAGATACGGGCAGCCACATTATCCTCCAACTGCTGGGAGGTGAAGGCATATTCAAAACCTTTCTTCAGAAAAGCCTGATGCATCTGCTTGTGATAGATGGCGTGCACCCCGGTATGCACATACTCGGGCAGCACTCCCGTGAGGTACATATCCACATATTTGTTCTTCTTGAGGGCCCGCAAGACGTGATACCAACCCAACGGGAACAACGAGCCGTTGGCTTTCCGAAACGCCTCGCTCAAGGAGGGCAGACAGAACGCAAAACCGACCATCCGGCCATTGTCGTCCTCCAGCATCATCGAGAGGTCCACATCGGCCACCTTGAAATTGTCCTCCACCGCCCAATCTATCTCCGCTTCAGTAAGGGGAATGAAATTGAAAATATGCGAATAACTTTTATTAAGCACACTGAAAAACTCCTTACCGCAATCTTTTAACTGGCTTTTATGGTCAAAATGGCGCAAGTGCACGTGATAGCGCTCCGACAACGTGTCGGCCAGACGAATCATCCGCTCCGACACCTCCGTCACCTTTACCTTATATTGTATATAATCCACCTCCTTCTCAAAACCCAACTGCTCCACCAGCCGAGGGTAATAGGGATAGTTGTAATCGGAACAGATAGAGGGGGTATGGTCAAAGCCCTCCACCAGCATCGACTGCTTTTCCATATTGGAGAAACGCGATGGACCGCAAATCTCCTCCAACCCCTGTGAGCGGCCCCACTCTTCCACCTTCTGAAACAGGGCACGAGTCACCTCTATGTCGTCCACTACATCGAACCATCCGAAACGGATACGTCGTTGGCCTTTGATTTCATTGCACTTATGGTTGATCAAGCCGGCAATGCGGCCCACAATCTCCCCGTCTTTATAGGCCAACCACATCCTGAGCGTGCAGAACTCCAAAGCGGGGTGCTGCTCTATGATACGGAGCTCAGCCTTGTCGAGAGGAGGCACAAAATGAGGACACCCCTTGTACAATTTTCGCGGAAAACGAACAAAGGCTTTTCGCTGTTTCTTAGTTGTAACTTCTACTATTTCCATAAGTTAGCACAATAGTTCAACATTTTTGAAACTGCCACTTTAGTGCGACTACAAATAAAGCATTTTTTTTCAAAATACGGACAACTTTTACAAAAAAAGGGTGCCCGCCTTCCGGCAGACACCCTTGCAAGGGTCAGGGTTGTTTCCCTGTATTATCGTTTCTGTACGCAGCGCACGCTGTGGCCGTGGCCCTTGGGATACACCGTGTGCATCATCTGCGGGCAGGTCAT